>NZ_LAVL01000003.1 GCF_001083785.1 Nonomuraea sp. SBT364 | reverse complement strand
GGATATGTTTATAAGAGCCACCCCCCCCCGCCCCCGCCGTCGGAGCCCGACCCGCCGAAGTCGCCGCCGCCGATCCCGGCCGAGCCGCCGCAGGAACCTCCCGCGCAACTGTGCCCGTACGGGACGTCGTGGTCGCGTTCGGAGAGCTGGGCTTCCAGCTCGGGGTCGCCCGCCTCGCCGAGGCCGTTCAGGGCGACGGGCACGGCGATGGCGCTCGCGACCGCCGGCGACAGGACACCTGCCGGATGCGCCGACCGGGCCGTCCGGAGCCGCTCCTGACCGGCGTCCGTGAGGAGGTGGCCGAGCGCGCGCCGGCGGCGCCGGGCCGCGACCAGCCCGCCGGCGCCGGTCAGGGCGAGCACCGCCGCGCCGACCCCCAGGACCACGCTCCCGGGCACGGCGAAGAAGACGACCAGCCCGACCAGCAGCGACACCACCGAGAGTGCCTTCAGCCGGGTGAGCAGCCCACGGATCGAGACCTGGGAGTCGTCGGGGATGAGCATCCCGAGGCGGACGAGCTGGTCCTGGACGGCCTCGACCGCGGGCCCGTTGCCGACCGAGTGACGCACCGCCGTGGCCGACATCCCCGCCGGCCGTTCCCCTACGGCCTCCAGCACGGCCCGCTCGACCGGCTCGGCGGAGCCGGACCGGCCGTCGACGGCATGCAGCATGCCGCCGCGCGAGACGCGCAGCCGCCCGGCGCGGGCCAGGACGGCGAGTGCGGTGTTGACCACCCGCCTCGGCCCGCCCGCCAGGTAGGCAAGCTCGTAGGGGCCGAGGTCACGCGCGGTGGGGCCGCCTCCGGCACGCAGGTTGCGGTCCAGTTCGGCGAGGGCGGAGGCGGTTCGGACGATGGGCGCGACGAGAGCCGCGCAGACGATCGCGGTGAGGACCAACCCGGCGAAACTATCCAAGACGACCTCCTCTACTCGTATCCAGTAGACGATCGGCCCCGGCGGAACGGCTGCGCCGTAAAGGTGTCAAACACCTAGCCTCCACCGCCCCCGCAGCCGCCACCGCCTCCTCCGCAGCCGCCGCCACCGCCACCGCTGTCACCGCCGCCGCCGAAGTCGCCGCCGCCGAAGCCGCCCGGGCTGTCGCCGAAGCTCGACGACCCGTCGGCGTGGCTTCCGCAGGACCCGGTGACGTCGCCGCTCGGGTCGCCCCTGGACAGCTCGTCGGTGATCAGCGGGTCGCCGGTCTCGGCCAGGCCGTACAGGGCGACGGGCAGGCCGCCGGCGGGGGCGAGGGTGCTGTGATCGCGTGTGGTGCGCGGGTGCCACGAGCGGGCCGACGTCAGCACCAGCCGTCCCTCACGGGTCAGGACGCCGCGCAGCCGGCGGCGCTGACGCACGATCGCGCCCACCCCGAAGATCAGGGCGAACGCGCTCGCGAGCAGGAGTACGGGCAGATGTCCCAGATCCTCCATCAGGCCGCCGACGGCCAGCGCGATGGCGGTCGCGTCGATGCCCATCGCGACCAGAAGGGCGGCCACCAGCCAGCGCACCCGCCTGCGCGCGGGGTCGAGCGCGCCCTCGGGGACGAGCAGCCCCCGGCGGACGAGGTCGTCGGCCAGCCCGGTCACCGCCCGGTGCCCGGCGACCCCCCGCCGCAGCTCGGCGGCCGGGCAGCCGCCGGCCCTGCCCGCCAGGAAGTCGATCACCGCCTGTTCGAGGGGCACCGGCGACGGCGCGGCGCCGTACACGAGGCTGACGCCGGCCCGTGAGACGCGGACGGCGCCGGCCGTCGCGAGGACGGTCAGCGCCGTGTTGATGGCCCGCCTGGGCCCGCCGGCCAGATAGGCCAGCTCGTAGTGCGACAACTGGTGCGACAACTGGTGCGACAACTGGTGCGCGGCGCCGCTGGGCCGCGTCTCGGTGACGCGGCGGCGCGCGCGGTCGGCGATCGGCTCGGCGGCGATGACGAGCACCGTCGCGGCGATGACGGCGACGATCAGTAAGTCGTCCATCTGGCACCCCCCGTGCGGTACGGCCAAGCTAGAACGGCCGCACCGCACGGCGCAAGGTCACCCGAGCCGGTCGAGCAGGGCGTTGTACTCCTCCCAGAGCTCCTTGGGCAGATGCGTGCCGAAGGTGTCGAAATGGGCGGGGATCAGCGCCGCTTCCTCCCGCCAGACCTCGCGGTCGACGCTCAGCAGCGTGCGCAGGTCCTCGTCCGCCAGGTCCAGGCCCTCGGTGTCGAGCGACTCGGGGAGCAGGCCGATCGGCGTGGGCACGGCCTTCGCCTCGCCGTTGAGGCGCTCCACGATCCACTTCAGGACGCGGCTGTTCTCGCCGAAGCCGGGCCAGATGAACTTCCCGTCCGCGTCCTTGCGGAACCAGTTGACGTAGTAGATGCGCGGCAGTTTGGCGCCCTTGCGGCGGCCGATCCTGATCCAGTGGCCGAAGTAGTCGCCCATGTTGTAGCCGCAGAACGGCAGCATGGCGAACGGGTCGTGGCGCAACTCGCCGACCTTGCCCTCGGCGGCGGCGGTCTTCTCGGAGGCGACGTTGGCTCCGAGGAAGACGCCGTGCTCCCAGCTCAGCGACTCGGTCACGAGCGGCACCGCGGTGGCGCGGCGGCCGCCGAACAGGATCGCCGAGATGGGCACGCCCTTGGGGTCCTGCCATTCGGGGGCGATGGTCGGGCACTGCGAGGCCGGCGTGGTGAAGCGGGCGTTCGGGTGCGCCGCCGGCTCGCCGCTGTCAGGGGTCCAGGAGCGGCCCTTCCAGTCGGTGAGGTGCGCCGGCGCCTCCTCGGTGAGGCCCTCCCACCACACGTCGCCGTCGTCGGTGAGCGCGACGTTGGTGAAGATGCTGTTGCCCCAGAGCGTCTTGATCGCGTTGGCGTTGGTGACCTGGCCGGTGCCGGGCGCGACGCCGAAGAAGCCGGCCTCCGGGTTGATGGCGTACAGGCGGCCGTCGTCGCCGAAGCGCATCCAGGCGATGTCGTCGCCGACGGTCTCCACCTTCCAGCCCGGGATGGTCGGCTGGAGCATCGCCAGGTTCGTCTTGCCGCAGGCGCTCGGGAAGGCGGCCGCGATGTAGCGGGTCTCGCCGGTGGGCGGCGTGAGCTTGAGGATGAGCATGTGCTCGGCCAGCCAGCCCTCGTCGCGGGCCATGGCGCTGGCGATGCGCAGCGCGTAGCACTTCTTGCCGAGCAGCGCGTTGCCGCCGTAGCCGGAGCCGTAGGACCAGATCTCGCGGGTCTCCGGGAAGTGGCTGATGTACTTGGTGGAGCTGCACGGCCACGGCACGTCGTCCTGGCCGGGCTCCAGGGGCGCGCCCACGCTGTGCACGGCCTTGACGAAGTCGCCGCGCTCCTCGATCAGGCGCAGCGCCCGCTCGCCCATCCTGGTCATGATCCGCATCGACACCGCGACGTACGGCGAGTCGGTGATCTCGACGCCGAGCTGCGAGATCTCGCCGCCCAGCGGGCCCATGCAGAACGGCACCACGTACATGGTGCGTCCGCGCATGCAGCCCTTGAACAGCTGACCGAAGGTCCGGCGCATCTCGGCGGGCGCGATCCAGTTGTTGGTCGGCCCGGCGTCCTGCTCGCGCTCGGAGCAGATGAACGTGCGGTCCTCGACCCGGGCCACGTCGCTCGGGTCGGACTTGGCGTAGAAGCTGTTGGGCCGCTTGGCCAGCCGGGTGAACGTGCCCTGCTCCACGAGGAGGTTCGTCAGGCGCGTCCACTCCTCCTCGGAGCCGTCGCACCACTCGATCCGGTCCGGCTCGGTAAGGGTCGCTATCTCTTTCACCCACGCGGCCAATTCGCGATTGCTGGTCGGCGCGTGGACTTCCACGGAAACGGACACGACTGCGGCTCCTCCACTCTCTCAGGGCCCGCTCATCATTAACGACGACGGCACCCGAAAGCCAATTGGCATAGACCTCTGCGACGGGTGTCACCGCAGGCAGCGGCCTCGACGATTGGGGGAGCCTACCCATCGGCGCACGCTTTAAAAGAAACTCGTGCGAGCACTGGTTCAGTCCAATGCCGATGGTCTAAACCAATTCCGGAAATGGTTTAGTCCAATACCGGGACGGTTTTCGCTGCGTGTCTCAGGAATGCGGATCGGGGCCGGCGGAGCGGACGCGGTCGACGTGCTGCAGCGCGTCGCGCAACTCGGCCAGCCAGGTGTCGGTGTTCCTGCCCACGAGGCGGACGCACCAGGCGAGGGCGTCACTGCGACTGCGGGCCACCCCGGCGGCCACGAGCGTGTCGAGAACTTGCCGCTCAGATTGCCGCAATCTGGTCATAACGGGCACAGAGAGTGTGGTGAACATCACAGTCTCGCCGCCGCACACGACGCCCCACGAGACCTTCTGCCGGAACCTGCGCTCGGCCTCCTTGGCGATCTCGATCCGCCGCTCCCGCGTCTCCTCACGGAAGCGCCCGATCATCCCCTCGACGAGCGCGGCCCGTTCGGACTCGTCCACGCCGGCCGGCGGATCGGGCAGCGTGCCGAGCACCGCGATCTCCTCGCGGTCCCTGACGACCTCGGGCGCACCGGTGAACCAGCCCTCGGGGAGCCGCCCGGTGAACCAGCCGCGTACCTGCGCCGTCACATCATCGCTTGCCATGTAATCAACATTACACAGTTGCTTCGGAAATGCACGCGCCTGAGGAGCGACGCCTTGCGTGAGTACGCGCTCAGACCCGCCCGGCGGCCTGCGGGCTCACCCTGACCACGCCGGCCAGGTTGCGGGTGCTGATCGGCGCGATCTTGACCACGTCACCGGTGCGCGGGGCGTGCAGCATCTTGCCCTTGCCCCAGTAGATGGCCACGTGCGAGATGTAGGCCGGGTTGGTCGGGTCGTTGCGCCAGAACAGCAGGTCACCCGGCTGCGCCTGGGAGAGCGGCACCTGCGGGCCGGCCAGCCACTGCTGGTGCGTCACGCGCGGCATCCGCACCCCGGCCCGGCCGTAGGCCCACTGGACCAGCCCCGAGCAGTCGAACGTGCTCGGCCCCTCGGCCCCCCACACGTACGGCCGGCCGAGCTTGGACGCCGCCGCCGTGAGCGCCGCCGTGAGCTGCTCACCGGTCATGAACGAGCCGGTCGGCCAGTTGCGCTCGCGAGTCTGGGGCGGGGGCAGCACCGGGTTGACCATGGCCGACTGGGTGCCCTTGGGCAGCAGCTTCATCACCCGGCGCTGCAGGTCGGCCGAGTCGGCCTTGGGCGCGCTGATGATGAGCGCGTTGTCGCGCGGCAGGCCGAGCGCCCGCCCGGTCTCCCTGGACACCACCGCGTCCACCGCGCCGAGCCCGGTGGTGGCGTAGGCGCCGATCCGCAGCGGCCCCCTGGGCCCGCTCACCTTGCTGTGCAGGGACAGCCCGCCGTCGTTGCCCAGCACGAACGAGACGGCCACGTCACCGGCGGCCACGTTGGCCCACAGCGGATCGGAGGACGCCGTCACCTTCGGGGTGTAGGCCCGGAACGTGGACGGCGACACCGCGAGCGTCTGCACCCGCTTGCCGTCGAGGGTGACGCTGGCGGCGTCGGCCAGCTCCATCGCCCGCACGCCCGGCACCTTGGCGATCTTGGCTAACTGCTTGCTCGTGAACGGCTTGCGGGTCACCACGAACAGGTGCGGCTTGTGCAGCGTGCCGAGCGGTTTGACCGGCTCGACCGTCTTCGTCTTGGCCATCAGGCTCTGCCGGGGCTCCGGGCGGGGCCGTACCGGATCCGCGACGGGCGGCGCCTGCGGCCGCCTGACCTCCGCCAGCAGCAGCACGTCGGCCGTCAGCACGGCCACCAGCGCAACCACGATGAACGGGATCAGCCTGCGATGGTCACGCCGCCTGCGGGTGTCGACCAGGAAGCTGAGGTCCTGCCGGATCCCCGACGGGGCACGCGTGAACACCGCCGGGCCGTCGTGGGCCCGGCGGTGCCGGTCTTCGGGGGTCAGTTGCCGATGTACGGCACAGCCTCGAGGATCTCGACGGTGTTCTGGCGGCCGTTGGGCATGCTGTAGGTCGCCTTCTCACCGATCTTCTTGCCGTTGATCGCCGCGCCCAGCGGGGACTTGGGCGAGTAGACGTCGATCGGCGCGCCGCTCTCCTCGCGGGAGGCCAGCAGGAAAGTCACCTCGTCGTCGTCGCCCACGAAGCGGATCGTCACGGTCATGCCGGGGCCGACCACGCCCTCGGTCTTGGGGGCCTCGCCCACCTGGGCGCTGTCCAGGATCTGACGGAGGTGGAAGATCCGGGCCTCCATCTTGCCCTGTTCGTCCTTGGCCGCGTGGTAGCCGCCGTTCTCCTTGAGGTCGCCCTCTTCACGCGCGGCCTCGATCTTCTTGGCGATGTCGACACGCCCGGGCCCCGAGAGATATTCGTACTCGGCCTTCAGGCGGTCGTACGCCTCCTGCGTCAGCCATGTGACGTTCTCATCGCGAGAGTCGGCCACGGGTTCTCCTTGCTTGCCTAGGGGGCCCTGAGATCACTGAAGGTCGCGTACGGTTGAATTGCGAAAGGCTAACAAGTCAACGCCTGGAACGCTTCCCCAAATGTCTCACTATACGAGATTGCAGTACTGGACGTGGACGGATGTCGCCTGGGCACTGGTGTCCAGGCTCTCCTTGCGGGGCTTACTACCCTCACCAGCCGGAATTCTTACTTCCTTGCTGCCTACTTCCCCGTGGTTCACGTCCGTGGCCCTGATCCGGCACACCGCCGAGCTGTCGTCGGGCTTGTGCACCGTGAAGGTTACCTCGGCCCGGGCCGCATCATCGATCCGGAACGAGACCACCTGCGCCTTGGCGCCCGTCGCGGTGCCCGTCATGGACCACATCACGTAGCCCCAGCCACCCGCGACGATGGCCACGAGCACCCCGATCACGATGTGCACGACGAGCCGCCCGCCCCGCTCGGGACGGTCCGGAAAGTCGGCGGGTGTGCCGAGAACGGGTCCGTTCCCGACATCTCTGGTGGCCATGGCGGAATCTCCCTGCACTCCCTGAGCGTTATCCGAGACAATTGTCGCCCGCGGGGGTCACGCCCTCGCGACCGCCCAGCAGAAACTAACCTCTCTGGGCAACTGATCGGTCCCTACTGAGGAGACATCGAGCCCGTGAGTGCACCGCTGAGGCTGATGGCCGTCCACGCCCACCCCGACGACGAGTCGAGCAAGGGCGCAGCCACCATGGCGCGTTATGTCCGCGAAGGCATTGACGTGCTGGTCTGTACGCTCACGGGCGGTGAACGCGGCTCCGTGCTGAACGAGAAGATGGACCGGCCGGAGATCGTGGCGAACATCGCCGAGGTCCGCAGGGCGGAGATGGCCCGGGCCCGCGAGATCCTGGGCGTGCAGCAGCGCTTCCTGGGCTTCGTCGACTCGGGCTTGCCGGAGAGCGAGGAGGAGGAGCTGCCCGAGGGCTGCTTCCGCCTGCAGAAGCTGGAGGACGCCTCGGCGCCGCTGGTGGCGGCCGTGCGCGAGTTCAGGCCGCACGTGATCATCACGTACGACGACGACGGCGGCTACCCGCACCCCGATCACATCATGACCAACCGCGTGTCGGTTGAGGCGTTCGAGGCGGCCGGCGACCCCGACCGCTACCCGGGCACCGGCGACCCGTGGCAGCCGCTGAAGCTCTACTACCAGATGGGCTTCCACCGGGCCCGGTTCGAGGCGCTGCACGAGGCGATGAACGAGCGCGGCATGGGCTCCCCGTACGCCGACTGGATCTCCCGCTGGGAGGACCGGCCGGCCAAGTGGGAGGTGACCACCAAGGTGCCGTGCGGCGACTACTTCGAGATCCGCGACGAGGCGCTCAAGGCGCACGCCACCCAGGTCGACCCCGACGGCTGGTGGTTCGTCTGCCCGCGTGAGCTGCAGCAGGAGATCTGGCCGACCGAGGACTACCACCTGGCCCGCTCGCTGGTCGACACCGAGCTGCCGGAGGACGACCTGTTCGCCGGGATCCACGCCGAGGAGACCTCCCCGGCCTGCCACTGAGCCGCCGGTCGGAGCACCGCCCCCGGGTGGCAGACTGGATGTGTGACCGTTCTAGCAGCAGGTGATGTCAGTCCGGGCATCCTCGGCTTCACCGTCGTGGCCCTCATCGGCTTGGCGCTGTATATGCTGATCAAGTCGATGAACAAGCAGATCTCGAAGATCGAGGTCCCGCACGAGGCCGAGCTACGGCAGGAAAGCGTGAAAGATGCCGATTGAAGTGGTCGACAACTCGGCGGAAAGCCGCTTCGAGATCCTCCTCGACGGCAAGGTCGCCGGGTTCGCCGACTATCGTCTGCTGCCCACCAAGATCGTCTTCACGCACACCGAGGTCTCGCCCGAGCACGAAGGGCAGGGCCTGGCCGGCCGCATGGTCAAGCACGCCCTGGAGGAGGCCCGCGACGCCGGGCTGACCGTGCAGCCGCTCTGCCCCTACGTGGCCTCCTACATCGAGCGCCACCCCGACTTCAAGGGCCTGCTCGACGACTCAGTCAGCGGGTGACCAGGCGCGTTCCAGCGCCTTCGGCAGACCCCACCAGCCCAGCCGGGTGAGCGTCTCGTCCTCGTCGACGATGCCGAGCTGCGCCCACAGCGCGACCACCGGCACGAACAACGCCTCGGTCGCGTCGAGGTCACCCGGGTCCTCGTCGTAGCCGTCGATGTCCTCCGACTCGGCGACGAGCTGGGCGATCCGCTCCGGCGACGCCGGCGCGCCCGGCCCCAGCCTGGTCAGGGCGGCCACCGCCGCCAGCCAGTCGGCGTGCTGGAGCGCGCACAGGTTGGCCAGCACCGAGTCCTCGACGCTGACCTCGCGGTCGAGGTCGGCGAACTCCTCCAGCAGATTGGCCTCCTCCGACAGGTCCGACATCGGCCCGGCGATGCCCGCCGCCACCGCCAGCCACAGCTCCGCCTCGTCCACCGGGATCGGCCGGTCGTCGAAGCCCGCGCAGGCCCGCAGCACGTTGCCCGGATAGCCGGGCTCGCCGAGCAGCTCGCGCAGCCGGGTCGCGGCCCGGTCGAGCTCCGCGATCGGCAGCTCCGGCAGCTTGTCCAGCTCGCCGAGGATGCGCTGCAGCTCCGACAGCGCGAACGCCTCCTCCTCGTCGAACGCCGCGAACAGCTCCTCGTCCTGCTCGTCGCTGACCGCGAACCCGGGCACCCGCCCGTCGGCCAGCGGCGTGGCCAGCCACTGCTCCTGGAGCTCCTCGTACGCGCGCCGGGCGGGCTGGTCGCCGGCCACCAGCGCGTCGGGGTCGATCTCGCCCGACCGCACCCGCTCCTCCAGGTGGGCCACCAGCCGCCCGAACATCTCCTGCGCCACCGGCCCGCGCTCGTCCTCCTCCGGCCACACGAAGTAGCTCGGCGTCATGAGGATCGGCTCGGTCCCCGTCGACTCGACCCAGCGCTGCACGTCGCCCACGGTGGCCGCGCCCGACTCGATGGAGCTCAGCGCCGACCTGGCCGACTCCCAGAACCGTACGGACAACGGGTTGCCGGCGGCCATCATCGCCCGCCGCAGGTCGGGCAGCGCCACCAGCGCCACCCCCGAGGCCACGGCCAGCAGGGCGCGCGCGACGTCGCGCCGGGTGAGCGCGGCCGGGGCGCGCCCGGCGTGTGCGCAGACGAAGTCGAGATCCACGATCCGTAAACTACGCCCCTGCCGCCGTCCCAAACACCGGTCGGCGGATAACGGGTGGATCCCGGCGGTGTGAGAGCCTGGCTGTGTGAACAGGCTCGGTAGCTCGACCTCTCCTTACCTGCTGCAGCACGCCGCCAATCCGGTCGACTGGTGGCCGTGGGGAGAGGAGGCGATGCGGGAGGCCCGCAGCCGCGACGTGCCGCTGCTGATCAGCGTGGGCTACTCGGCGTGCCACTGGTGTCACGTGATGGCGCACGAGAGCTTCGAGGACGAGGCCACCGCGCGGCTGATGAACGAGCACTACGTCAACATCAAGGTCGACCGCGAGGAGCGGCCCGACGTCGACGCCGTCTACATGAGCGCCACGCAGGCCATGACCCAGCAGGGCGGCTGGCCGATGACCGTGTTCGCGACGCCCGACGGGCATCCCTTTTACTGCGGCACCTACTTCCCCCGCCCCCAGTTCCAGCGGCTGCTGCTGGGGCTGCACAACGCCTGGACCAACGACCGGGAGACGGTGCTCCAGCAGGGGGCGAAGGTGGTCGAGGTGCTCAACTCCGACACCTCGCTGCCGAGCGGGCCCGCGCCGACGGCGCAGACGCTGGAGCAGGCCGTGGCCAACCTGCGCGAGTCGTTCGACCCGGTGCGCGGCGGGTTCGGCGGGGCGCCGAAGTTCCCGCCGTCGATGGTGCTGGAGTTCCTGCTGCGCTCGGGCGAGCGCGAGATGAGCGGGCGCACGCTGGAGGCGATGGCCAGGGGCGGCCTCTACGACCAGCTGGGCGGCGGGTTCGCCCGCTACAGCGTCGACGCCGGCTGGGTGGTGCCGCACTTCGAGAAGATGCTCTACGACAACGCGCTGCTGTTGCGCGTCTACACGCACTGGTGGACCTCGGGCGGCGGACCGCTGGCCAGGCGGGTCGCGCTGGAGACGGCCGACTGGCTGCTGCGCGAGATGCGTACGGCCGAGGGCGGGTTCGCCTCGGCCCTCGACGCCGACAGCGAGGGCGAGGAGGGCAAGTTCTACGTCTGGACACCCGGGCAGCTGCGCGAGGTGCTCGGCGACGACGACGGCGCGTGGGCGGCCGGGGTGTTCGAGGTCACGGGCACGTTCGAGCACGGCACGTCGGTGCTGCAAATGCTGTCCGATCCCGCCGACACGGCCCGGCTCGACAGCGTGCGGGCGCGCCTGCTCGCCGCCCGGGAGGAGCGCGTACGGCCCGGGCGCGACGACAAGGTGGTGGCCGGATGGACCGGGCTGGCCATCGCGGCCCTGGCCGAGACCGGGATCGTGTTCGAGCGGCCCGACCTGGTCGAGGCGGCCACGGCCGCCGCGACGCTGCTCGACGAGGTGCACGTCGACGGGGGCCGGCTGCTGCGCACCTCGCGCGACGGGCGGGCCGGGGCCAACGCGGGCGTGCTGGAGGACTACGCCAACCTGGCCGAGGGCCTGATCGCGCTGCACGGGGTGACCGGGGAGGCGCGCTGGTTCCGGCTGGCCGGGGCACTGCTCGACACCGTGCTCGACAGGTTCGGCGACGGCACGGGCGGGTTCTACGACACCGCCGACGACGCCGAGCGGCTCTTCCAGCGGCCCCAGGACCCGACCGACAACGCCACCCCGTCGGGCCAGTACGCGGCGGCGGGGGCCCTGCTGTCCTACGCGGCGCTGACCGGCTCCGCCCGGCACCGGGAGGCCGCGCACGCCGCGCTCGGCACGGTGTCGGTCCTGGCCGGCAAGCACGCCCGGTTCGCCGGGTGGGGGCTGGCCGTCGCGCGGGCGGCGCTCGACGGCCCGGTCGAGGTCGCGGTCGTCGGCCCGCCGGACGATCCGCGCACGGCCGAGCTGCACCGGGAGGCGTACCTGTCGGGGGCGCCGGGAGCCGTCGTGGCGGTGGGGTCCGGCGCGCCTGCGGCGCTGGACCCGGCGTCGGCGGTGGCGGGGACGCCGCCGTCCGGCGAGGTGGTGGCGGGCACGGTGCCGCTGCTGAAGGGGCGGGGTCTGATCGCCGGCGCGCCGGCCGCCTACGTGTGCCGGGGCTTCACCTGCAAGATGCCGGCCACCACCGTCGCGGCGCTGCGCGACCGGCTGGCCGAATAGCGCGCTAGGCGGCGGGTGTCGGGCGGCCGCCGTTCTCGGGAGGGCCGCCCGTGGGCTCGGCCGGGGCCCCGGTCGGCGGGCCCGGCTGCTCGTCCGGGACCTCCGGCAGTTGCTCGTCCGGGTTGTCGTCCGGCGGGGTGGAGGGCTCGGGGATCGGCGGCTCGGTGGCGTCCGGCGAGGGCGGGGTCTCCGTCCAGTCGTCCGGCGCCTCGTCGGTGGGCAGCGTCTCAGGCCGGCGCTGGTCGCGCTCGGGCGCGCCGTAGTCGGGCTGGTAGCCGTAGCGCGACGGCTCGGGGAAGCGCTCGACCGGCTCGCCCTGCATCGCCTCGGCCATGAACGCCCGCCAGATCCGCGCCGGGAGCTGGCCGCCGAACTGCACGCCGTAGCCCGGGATGCTCACGGTCTTGTTGTCGTCGCGGAACATGTCGACGGCCACGGCGAGCTGCGGCGTGAAGCCGTTGAACCAGACCGCGCGGGAGTCGTCGGTGGTGCCCGTCTTGCCGGCGACGGGACGGTCGTAGAGCCGCGCCGCGGTGCCCGTGCCGTACTGCACGACCTGCTGCATCGCGTAGGTGGCGTCGGCGGCGGCCTGCTCGTTGACGGCGCGGGTGGCCTCCGGCTTGACCACGTCCTTCATGCCGCCGGCGTCGGTGACGCTCTTGACGACGTGCGTCTCCATGTGGACGCCGCCGTTGGCGAGGGTGGCGAAGCCCGAGGCGTTCTGCACGGCGCTCACCGAGGCGACGCCCAGCGGGAACGTGGCGGCCTGGACGTGCTGGTCGAGCTGGGCGGCCGGGAGGCCCATGGCCTCGGCGGTCGCGGCGACCTTCTCCGGGCCGACCTTCTGGGCGAGGTCGACGAAGGCGGTGTTGACCGAGTTCTGAGTCGCGGAGACCAGGTCGATCCGGCCGTAGGAGCGGCCGCTGTCGTTGGGGATGGGGTTGTCCGGGTCGGACGCCACCCGCATCGGCGAGTTGCCGTTGACCCTGGTGGACAGGCCGAATCCGTTGTCGAGCGCGGCGGCCAGCGTATAGGGCTTGAACGTGGAGCCGGCCATCACCTTGGCCGAGAACGCGTTGTCGTACTTGGACCTGTCGGGGCTGCCGCCGTAGAAGGCGACGACCTCGCCGGTGGCCGGGTCGACGGCGGCCAGGCCGGTGCGCAGCTTCTTCGGGGTGCCGTCGGGCAGCGTCTCCTTGACGGCGCGCTCGGCGGCCTCCATGAGCTTCTTGTCGAACGTGGTGACGATCTTCAGGCCGCCGCCGTTGATGTCCTCGTCGGTGTAGCCGCGCCGGTTGAGCTCGGCGGTGACCTGCTCCAGCATGTATTGGGCCTGGCCCTTGAGCTGGAACGGCTTCTTGGGCGCCTTGAGCTTGGGGAACTTCTGCTCGGCGGCCTCACCGGCGGTGAGCGCGCGGGTCTGGACCATCGCCTCGACGATCGAGCGCCAGCGGGCCTCGGCGGCGGCCAGGTCGGCGCCCTCGGGGTCGGCGAAGCGGCTCGGCTGCTGGATGACGGCGGCCAGGTAGGCGCCCTGGGCGACGCTCAGGTCCTCGACGTCCTTGCCGAAGTAGGCCTGGGCGGCGGCCTGGACGCCGTTGGCGCCGCGGCCGAAGTAGATGGTGTTGAGGTATTGCTCGAGCACCCAGTCCTTGGACTTGGACTGGTCGACCTTCAGCGAGATCATGATCTCTTTGAACTTGCGCGTGACCGACCGCTCCTGGCTCAGGCCGCTGTAGTAGTTGCGCACGAGCTGCTGGGTGATGGTCGAGCCGCCCTGGAGCTGCTGGCCGGTGAGCGTGGACCACAGCGCCCTGGTCGTGCCCTTGACCGAGACGCCGCCGTCCTCGTAGAAGGAGCGGTTCTCGGCGGCGATGACGGCGGCGCGGACGTGCTTGGGCACCTTGTCCAGCGTGACGACCCTGCGGTTCATGCCCTGGCGGGCGATGACGCTCTTGCCGTCGCGGTAGTAGATGACCGACCCCTGGGCCGTGGCGTCCTTCTGCGTGCTGTCGGGGATGGGGGTCATCGCCCAGGCGATGCCGAACAGCGCGGCCAGCACGAGCATGCCGGCGCCTGCCGTGATCAGCAGAAAACGCAGCACCCGCCGCTTTCGCATCGTGCCGCCCTCCCCTGGTCATCAGCGCGAACGTCAAGGGTAAACGATCGATAACGGTGCATCGTCCCTGAGTGGATGCTACGGCCGCTGGACCTCTCTGCGCGGGACATCGGCCACCAAAGGCAACACTCGGTACGGAACAGGGGTGTCCAGGGCGATGATCGAAGAAGTCCGGAGAACTCCTTGAACGTCGACGATCTGGTCGATGACGCGCTGCAGATCCGAGTTCGTCCGGGCCACCACCCGGCAGAGCAGGTCGCTGCCGCCGGTGATGGTGTGCACCTCCAGCACCTCGGGGATGAGCGCCAGCCGGTCGGCCACCGGGTCGTGCCCGGCGACCTGGCGGATCTCCATCAGGACGAACGCCGTGACGTCGTAGCCCAGCCCCACGGTGGACACGTCGGGACCGAAGCCGGTGATGACCCCCCGGGACAACAGCCGGTCGAGCCGGGCCTGAACCGTACCGCGCGCCACCCCGAGCCGGCGTGAGCATTCCAGCACTCCCAGCCTCGGCTCGTCGGCCAGCAGCGCGATGAGGCGCGCGTCGAGGTGGTCAATAGTCACAGGTTCTCCAGCACTTCACGCCGCCGATTAGGCAGATTGTCCACTCATCTACGCAACTCTTGCACAACCAGCCCAGATAAATCGAGAGTTGGTGGTATGAGTGATGTCTTTCCGGTCAACGGGATGGATGCCGTGGTGTTCGCCGTCGGCAACGCCAAGCAGGCCGCCCACTACTACTCCACCGCGTTCGGCATGAGGCTGACGGCCTACCGCGGGCCCGAGAACGGCAGCCGGGACGAGGTGGCCTACGTGCTCACCTCGGGCAGCGCCACGTTCGAGTTCCGGGGCGCGGTGCGGCCCGGCACCGGCGTGTCCGCCCACGTGGCCGAGCACGGCGACGGGGTCATCGACCTGGCCATCCAGGTGCCGGACGTGGAGGCGGCCTACGAGCACGCCGTCGCCAGGGGCGCCCGCGGCCTGGCCGAGCCGTACACCATGGAGGACGAGCACGGGAAGGTCGTGCTCGCGGCGATCGCCACCTACGGCGAGACCCGTCACACGCTCGTCGACAGGTCAAACTACGGCGGCCCCTACCTGCCCGGCTACGCCGCGGCCGAGCCGCTGGTCGCCCCGCCCGCCACCAGGACCGGGCGGCTCTTCCAGGCCGTCGACCACTGCGTCGGCAACGTCGAGCTCGGCAAGATGGACGAGTGGGTGGAGTTCTACCGCAACGTCATGGGCTTCACGAACATGGCCGAGTTCGTCGGCGACGACATCGCCACCGAATACTCGGCGCTGATGTCCAAGGTCGTGGCCGACGGCACCCGCAAGGTCAAGTTCCCGCTCAACGAGCCGGCCGTCAGCCGCAAGAAGTCGCAGATCGACGAATACCTGGAGTTCTACGGCGGACCGGGCGTGCAGCACATCGCGCTGGCCACCAACGACATCCTGACCACGGTCGACCACATGCGGGCGGCCGGGGTGGACTTCCTCGACACGCCGGACTCGTACTACGAGGACCCGGAGCTGCGCGCCCGCATCGGCAACGTGCGCGCGCCGATCGAGGAACTGCAGAGGCGCAAGATCCTGGTCGACCGGGACGAGGACGGCTACCTGCTGCAGATCTTCACCAAGCCGGTGCAGGACCGCCCGACGGTCTTCTTCGAGCTCATCGAGCGGCACGGCTCGCTCGGCTTCGGCAAGGGCAACTTCAAGGCGCTGTTCGAGGCCATCGAGCGCGAGCAGGAGCGCAGGGGCAACCTCTGAACCGGTGGTGATCAGCGGCTCCTTCGTGGATGCTTACGATACGTAGGCATGCGATCACGAAGGGGAGTCGCTTCATGAGGGACACCGGGAGGCGGGCCGCACTGCTGGCCGCCCTGATGAGCGTGCTGGCGTGCGGGCCGTCCAACGGGGAGGCCCGCACCGAGGCCCAGGCGGGCGCGCCCGGCATCGGCGACACCGATTTCCCCACCGACGGCAACGGCGGCTACGACGTCGCGCACTACGCGCTCAAGCTCGGCTACACGCCCGCGAGCAAGCAGCTCGACGGCGAGGCGACGATCCGGGCCACGGCGACGATGCCGCTGTCGCGGTTCAACCTCGACCTCAAGGGGCTCACCGTGAGCGGAATCTGGGTCGACGGGGCCGCCGCCACGTTCACCCGGGCCGGCGACGAGCTGACCGTCGTCCCCGCCAGGCCGCTGTCTCGCGGGGTGCCGTTCACCGCCCGGGTGGCCTACTCCGGGGTGCCCGAGCCGGTGCGCGACTCCACCAACCTGGGCACCTACGGCTTCGTCCCGACCCCCGACGGGGCGTTCGTGGCGTGTGAGCCCAACGGCGCCAAGACCTGGTTCCCCGGCAACGACCACCCAGCCGACAAGGCCGCCTTCGACTTCGAGATCACCGTGCCCGAGGGCGTGACCGCGCTGGCCAACGGCGAGATGCGCGGTGAGCCGCGCACCACGGGCGGCCGCACGACGTTCCGGTGGCGCGAGACCCACCCGATGACCACCTACCTCGCCACCGCCACCATCGGGAAGTTCCGCCTCAAGAAGGGCACCACGGCGGGCGGCATCCCCAACCTGGCGGCCGTCGACCCCAAGTTCGACGGCACGCTCGACAAGTTCCACAAGGTCTCGGGTGAGATCACCGACTACTGGAGCACGGTCTTCGGCCGCTACCCGTTCGGCTCCACCGGGGGCGTGGTCGACGACTTCTCCGCCGGCTACGCGCTGGAGAACCAGACCAAGCCCATCTACGGCGGCTTCGAGCCCGACGACGGCATCATCGCGCACGAGCTGGCCCACCAGTGGTTCGGCAACAGCCTCAGCATCAAGCGGTGGAAGGACCTGTGGCTCAACGAGGGCTTCGCCACCTATGCCGAGTGGCTGTGGTCGGAGCACAAGGGCGGGCGCACCGCCGACCAGATCTTCGCCGCCTACCACGCCCGCCCGGCCACCGACCCGATCTGGGCCTACCCGCCCGGCCGGGCGCGACCCGCCGACCTGTTCAACGAGTCCGTCTACAGCAGGGGCGGCATGACACTGCACGCGCTGCGCGAGGCCGTCGGCGACCGGACGTTCTTCACCCTGCTGAAGACCTGGGCCGCCGAGCACCGCTACGGCAGCGTCACCACCGAGCAGTTCGTCGCGCTGGCCGAACGCCTGTCGGGCAAGCAGCTCGACCCCCTCTTCGACGCCTGGCTCTTCCAGCCGCGCCGCCCGGCCTGATCGCCTTGCCGCACTTCGGGCATCGAAGTATGGTGCCCGCATGCCGAAGGGATCGACGGGCCTGAGTGAGCAGGCGTACTTCGTGCTCGCCGCCCTCCTCGACGGCCCGCTGCACGGCCACGCGATACTCAAGCGGGTGGTGGAGCTGTCCGACGGCAGGATCACGCTGGCGGTCGGCACCCTCTACGGCGCGCTCGACCGGCTCGCGGCCGCCGGCGTCATCCAGGTCGAGCGCGAAGAGGTCGTCAACGGCCGCAAGCGCCGCTACTTCCGCATCACCGACGAGGGCACCGGCCTGGTCCAGGCCGAGGCCAGACGCATGCAGCAGGCCGCCTCGGTGGTCACCCGGCGCCAGCTCGGAGCGACGGCGGGATGACCCGGCTGGAGCGGCGCTACCGATTACTCCTGCGCGCCTACCCCTCCGGCTACCGCTCCGACCACGGCGACGAACTGCTCGACGTGCTCCTCGACACCGCCGAGCCCGGACGCGCCCTCCCTCCGGCCCGCGAGGCGGCCGCCCTGGTCGCCGGAGGGATGCGCGCGCGGCTCACCGAGGCGGCGCGGGGGCCGGCCTGGGCCGACGGCCTGCACCTCGGTGTCGTGGCCCTGGCGCTGGTCAATCTGGCGGCGCTGATCCCGTACACCGCCGAGACCGGCCTGTGGGTCGCCCTGTCCGCGCTCGGCCTCCTCGCCGTCCTGCGCGGGTGGGTCCGGCTCGCGCTGCCCGTGCTGGCGCTGACCGGCAGCAAGAGCGTGGCGATCACTCTCGGGCAGCCGTGGCTCGACCGCACGCTCCTGCCCGTCCTCCCCGGCGGCCCCTGGGAGGGCGGGCCCGCCCTGTACGGCAACGCCGGGCCCGTCGCCACCGCCACCTCCTGCGCCCTCGTGGTGCTGGGCCTGCTCGTCCTGGCCGCCCGCGCCGACCCGCCGCGCAGGCGGTCGTGGTGGTGGCTCCTGGCCCTGCCGGTCGCGGCCGGGGCGGACCCGGGGTGGGGTGACCTGGCCGCCCCCGGCGCTCAGACCGTGGTACGGGTCGTCCTGGAGGCGGCGTTGCTGGTGGCCGCCGTCTACGCGGGGCACGTGACGCGGGACGGCCGGTGGGCCGTCGCGGCCGCCGCCTACTTCCTGCCGGCCACGGCGGACCTGGGCGAGCACCTGTCCACGGCCTCCCGCCAGGAGATCGCCCACTGGGGGCTGCTGGCCGTCCTGACTCTCGGTGCGGCGGCGACGCCGTTCGCCACCAGGCGGAAGCTCGTCCTGTGAGGGTCCTGGCGGCCGTGGCGGCCTTCACCCTGGTGGGCTGTACGGCGTCCGGCGGCCACGCCGGGGGCACGGGCAAGCGGTGGCAGCAGGAGTTCGCGATGGCCGCCTGCATGGCGGACCGGGGCTTCAAGTACAGGCCCTCGGTGCCGGCGTTCACGCCGTCGGCGGAGGTCCTCCGCCGCGCCGACGGCCATTACCCGTCTTTACTAAAATATCGGCAAAAGTACGGCTACACGGTCTTCTCCGGGCACGTCTATCCCACGACGGAGGAGGCTGCGGGCGTGGACGTGCCCCCGCACATTCCCAACGAGAAGTACATCGAGGCCCTGTCCCCCAGCCAGCAGGTGGCCTACCGGGAAGCGGACCGCGTCTGCTACACCCGGGCGATCAAGGCCGTCTTCGGCAAGGACGTCACCGGCATGGAGGACCTCCACCGGCAGCACGCGCGGGCCCACCAGGCGCTCGACGAGCGCGAGTTCGACAACGACCCCGAACTGGTGGCGCTGGCCCACGACTACGCCGTATGCCTGCGCTCGAAGGGGTATCCGGTCCCGACGGAGAAGCCCGGCCGCATCGGCACCCTGGAGCAGGATCGCTTCCTCGGCAAGCTGTGGGAGCTGGGCAGAAGGCAGTATCCCGACGCCACCCCCGACCTGCCGGTCATGCCGAGGCTCACCCCCGACGAGGCCAGGCCGTACCTGCGCGAGGAGATCACGTCCGCTCTCGACGACCTCGAATGCGGCAAGGCGTTCTTCTCCGCCTTCAACCCGCGGCACCGAGCCGCCTCGGCCCGGCTCCAGGAGGAATGGGGCCTCTCCTAGTACCGGTCCCCCACCAGCACCAGAGCCGCCGCCCCCACCAGTCCGGCCTCCTGCCCCAGCGCCGCCGGCAGCACCCGGAGGCGGCGGGCGAAGGCCATCCTGGCGTGCTCGCGCAACGCCTCCTCCAGGGGACCGAACAGCGGCTCGCCGGCCTGGGAGAGGCCACCGCCGATGGTGACCAGGTCCAGGTCGCACAGGTGTGTCGCGGAGGCGATGGCGATGCCGAGCGCCCGTCCGGCGCGGCGCATCGCCGCGAGCGCCACCGGGTCCCCGGCCAGGGCGTCGGCGGCCAGCGCGCGGCCGGTCACGGCGCGGTCCTCCCGATAGAGTCCGTCGCCGGCGGCCGTGCCCGGGGTCCAGCCGCGGGCCAGTGCCCACTCGGTGAGGGCGGGGCCGCGCGCGACGGCCTCCAGGCAGCCGTGGCCGCCGCAGCCGCAGGGCGGCCCGCCGTCGGGTTCGACCACGATGTGGCCGATGTGCCCGGCGTTGCCGGTGCCGCCGTTGATGAGCCGGCCGCCCAGGACGAGCCCGCCGCCCACGCCGGTGGACACGACCATGCCCAGCATGTCCGCGACGCCCCGGCCGTGGCCCCGCCAGTGTTCGGCCACGGCGACACAGATGGCGTCGTTGTGGATGCGTACGGGGAGGCCGGGAAAGCGGCCGGCCAGCCGGGCGCGCAGCGGGAAGTCGCGCCAGCCCGGGATGTTGAGCGGTGAGACCTCGCCCGAGGGCCAGGTCATCGGCCCGCCGCAGCCCACGCCCACGCCCGTGACGCCGGGGGCGAGCGGTTCGACGAGGTCGGCGAGGGTCTTCCAGAGGGTCTCGGCGTCGGCGTCCTGCGGGGTGGCCGCTCTGCGCGTGCTCAGCACGGCGCCGTCCTCGTCCACGTGCGCGGCGGCCATCTTGGTGCCGCCGATGTCGATGGCGAGGATCACCCGCCGCTCGCCGAGGAGAACACCAGCACGGAGGCGGTGAAGCCGTGCACGTGGTTGTGCCCGGCGACCGGCCCGACCTCGCCGGCGGCGAAGAAGCCGGCCACGCCGATCGGCCCGAGCGTGTCGCGCAGCGCGACGGGGTCGTGGTCGGCGGTGCCGAACATCGCCGACCCGCGCCCGTTGCAGGAGAACAGCAGCGCCCCGTCGACGCGGCCGAGCTCTTCCCGGTGCGCGTCGAGCACGTCGTACAGGTCCTCGTCGGCGGTGGCGGCGTCGCGCACCTGGAAGCGGACGGTTCGCCCGATGTCCACGATGTCGCCGATGGCCACGGCCTCCCGCTCCGGATCGATGCCGATCACGCCTCTGATGAGGAAGTCGCCGCGTTCGTGCCGTTCGGCGTACTCGTCCATGGCCAGGCCGATCTGCAGACCGGCGGCCACCAGTTCGCGGTCGTCCTCGTCGAGGTCGCTGACGATGTCCTCCAGCCGGGACAGGGCGGGCTGACCGGCCAGTTCGAGCAGCAGGTTCTCCTCGCAGCGGGTGACGACCATGCTGGGCCCGATCGGCCGGCAGCCCTGGCTGACCACGGTGCTCACCCGCACCGCGCCGCTGATGAGCACGCCGATGGCGCCCTCGGTGTAGACCTCGCCGTCGGCGAACAGGCGCACCGACCCCCTGCCCTGCAGCCCGTTGGCCAGTCCGCCGACCAGCGGCAGGTCGCCGAGCACCTCCACCGAACGCTCGACGAACGCGTCCGTCGGGAAGGAGTACGGGTCGGCCAGCAGGATCGCCACATGGTCGTCGGCCGTCCGCTCGGGCAGCCCGACCACCACGAACCGGTCCTCGGCCGTGAGCGTCTCCAGCGCGAACGTGGTCAGCTCCGCCCCGTCGAGGGTGGCCGCCCACGCGCTCACGGCGGGCGTCAGCTCCACGCCCTGCCCGTCGCCGATGACGCCGGTGGCGCTGCACCCGATCACGTGCGCCTCGGGGGCCAGCCGCATCGCCCGCTCCCCCGCTCTGGCGACGTCGTCGGGATCGTCGCCGCAGATGAAGAAGCAGACCAGGTCGGCCTGACCGCTGAGCCTCGCCAGGGCCTGGCCGACAGCCCTCTCCGCGGCTTCGACCAGGTCGGAATCCACGGCGAGGCCGTCGGCGAAGCGGCTCGTCATCACTGCCACGCCTCTCGCCTCCCTCGGCAGGTCCAAGTTCCCTAGGCCCGATTCTCCCCACTAAAGGGACAAGCACGCACACGAACCGCCACGCAATAGTCAAGATCCGAAATCTCCGCCAGATGCGAAACCCCTGCCACATCGCGCGCCGGGGACGTAGGGTCGATCCCGTGCATCAGCCTCGTATCCTCCGCGAGTTGCGAGAGAGCGGCCACGTTCATCGCACCGTCAAAGCCGAGGTCCGCGAAAACCTGCTGGTCAAGCTCCGGGCGGGCGAGCCTCGTTTTCCAGGCATCGTGGGCTTCGACGACTCTGTCCTGCCCCATCTCGAACGCGCCCTGCTCGCCGGGCACGACCTGGTCCTGCTCGGTGAGCGCGGCCAGGGCAAGACCCGGCTCATCCGCACGGTCACCGGCCTGCTCGACGAGTGGACGCCGGTGGTCGAGGGCTGCGAGATCAACGACCATCCCTACGCGCCCGCCTGCGGCCGCTGCCGGGTACTCGCGGCCGAGCTGGGCGACGAGCTGCCGGTGGCGTGGAAGCACCGCGACGAGCGCTACGGCGAGAAGCTCGCCACCCCCGACACCTCCGTCGGCGACCTGATCGGCGACATCGACCCGATCAAGATCGCCGAAGGGCGCACCCTCGGCGACCCGGAGACCGTGCACTACGGCCTGGTCCCGCGCACCAACCGGGGCGTGTTCTCCGTCAACGAGCTGCCCGACCTGGCCGAGCGCATCCAGGTCTCGCTGCTCAACGTGCTGGAGGAGCGCGACATCCAGGTCCGCGGCTACAACCTGCGGCTGCCGCTCGACATCCTGCTCATCGCCAGCGCCAACCCCGAGGACTACACCAACCGGGGCCGGATCATCACCCCGCTGAAGGACCGCTTCGGCGCCGAGATCCGCACCCACTACCCGCTCTCGATCGAGGACGAGCTGACGCTGATCCGGCAGGAGTCCATGCCGGACATCGGCGCCGACGTGCCCGAGCACCTCATCGAGGCGATCGCCCGCTTCACCCGGCTGGTCCGCGAGTCCACGGCCGTCGACGCCCGTTCCGGCGTGTCGGCGCGCTTCTCGATCGCGGCCGCCGAGACCGCCGCGGCCTCGGCCGTGCGCAGGGCCGCGATCGCCGGCGAGGACCAGGCGGTGGCCCGGGTGTGCGACCTGGCGCCGGTCGTCCACAGCCTGCGGGGCAAGGTGGAGTTCGAGGTCAGCGAGGAGGGCAGGGAGACCGAGATCCTGGCCCACCTGCTGCGCCGCGCCACGGCCGAGACGTTCCGCACCCGGCTGGGCGGGATGGACCTGGCGCCGCTGACCGACAAGTTCGCCGAGGGCACCCAGGTGGAGTCGGGCGAGCTGATCGCCGCCGGTGAGCTGCTGCGCCGCATCGGCCCGGTCGACGGGCTGGCCAAGATCATGTCCCGGCTGGGCATGGGCGCCGGCGACGAGTCCCCCGGGCACGCGGCGGCGGCGCTGGAGTTCGCGATGGAGGGCCTCTACCTCATGCGCCGGCTGTCCAAGGACGACCTCGACGGGGTCGCCGTCTACCGGACGTGAACATCTGGGCGGTTCCGCACGTCTCAAAGGACGACTGACCGTTTCGTCCGGGGGGAACCGCCCAATGCGACTGCTCGCCAGCGCCACCACCGCCCTCGCCCTGTGCGCCCTGAGCGCCTGCGCCACCCCCGTCTCCGCGGGGACGACCCGGGTCGTGTACGGCCACGCCTGGGCCGACGGCACGGGCCACCTGCGCATCCTGCCGCAGTCGGCCACGGCCGCCCGCAAGCAGTACAAGCTCAAGGCCATCCCGGGAGCCAAGGAACTGCGGCTCGGCTACACCAAGGCCGCCTACCTCCGGGTCGCGGTCGCCTGCCACCTGAAGGAGACCGAGGGGCACGTCGCGCTCGACGCCAAGAACTTCGGCAGGACCCGGTGCAAGCCCGCCGACCTGGCCACCGGCCTGGCGTCCGGCCCGATCGCCGTGCGCGTCCACTACACCGGCCGCCAGGCGGTCAAGGTCACCGAGTTCCTGCCGTACCCGTCGAACCTCAGCGTGGTGCGCGGCACGGTCAAGCGGTCCGGCGACCGGACGCTGCTGTTCACCAGGGGCGGCAAGACCGTCAAGCTCGGCTACACGCACGCGCTGACCTTCAGCCGGGTCACCTCCCGGTGCGACTCCGGCTGGCTCACCGGCAGGCCGGTCAACGCCGACCGTGACGGCCTGGGCACCAAGCACTGCGGGGCCGGCGATTTCACCGCCGCGCTGAAGAAGCTCCGCCATCCGGTGCTGGTCCAGATCGACTACCAGCCTCGCAGCGGCCAGGTGTTCCAGGTGTGGGAGGTGTTCGGGGACGCATAGCAGGGCATCTCGGGTTAGCGTGGGGGCGTGACGGCCTACCGCTATGGCGAGTACCACGATGGCCCCGACCCCCTGGCCCCGCCGTACGACGTGCGTGCGGCACTCGACGAGATGGGCGACGCCATCCTGTCCGGCTCCACACCCGTGCACGCCCTGCGCGACCTGCTCAAGCGGGGCCTGCCCGGCGCCCAGGACCGCCGCGGCCTGGACGACATGCTCAGGGAGGTCCGCCGGCGCCGCCGCGACCTGCGCGAGAGCGGCAGGCTCGACGGCACGCTGGAGAAGGCCAGGGCGCTGCTGGACAAGGCCATCGGGCAGGAGCGGGCCGAACTGTTCCCCGATCCGGCCGACGACGCCCGGCTGCGCGAGGCCGAGCTCGACGCGCTTCCCGACGACACGGCCGGCGCCATCCAGGAGCTCAGCTCCTACCAGTGGCGTTCGGCGGCGGCCAGGCAGACCTTCGAGGAACTGCGCGACCTGCTGCGGCGGGAGGTGCTCGACGCGCAGTTCAGGGGGCTGCGCGAGGCGCTGGCGAACCCGGACCCGGCCGCGATGGAGCGGGTCCGCCAGATGATGGCGGACCTGAACGAGATGCTGGAGAAGGACGCTCGCGGCGAACACACGCAGGCGGACTTCGACGCCTTCATGGCGAAACATGGTGAGCTCTTTCCGGAGAAGCCGCGCAACCTCGACGAGCTCGTCGACATCCTCGCCCGGCGGGCCGCCGCCACCCAGCGCATGCTCGCCTCGATGACCCCGCGCCAGCGCGAGGAACTCGGCAACCTCATGAGCCAGACCCTCGACCAGGCCGGGCTCGCCGACCAGATGCGCCGGCTCGGCGAGTCCCTGTACGCGCGCCGCCCCGACCTGGCCTGGGACGCCACCGAACGGCTCACCGGCGAGGAGCCCCTGGGCATGGGCGACGCCGTCACCGCCCTGGAGGAGCTGGCCGACCTCAGCCAGCTGGAGAGCGCGCTGCGCCAGGACTACCCCGGCGCCCGGCTCGACGACATCGACGAGGCCGCCGTGCGCCGCGCGCTCGGCCGCTCCGCCGTCGACGACCTGGAGGCGCTCAAGCGGATCGAGCGGGAGCTGGAGGAGCAGGGCTACCTGCTGCGCCGGCGCGGCAAGCTGGAGCTCACCCCCAAGGCGGTGCGGCGGCTCGGCGAGACGGCGCTGCGCCGCGTCTTCGCCTCACTCGACGCCGGCCGCCGGGGCGACCACGACCAGCACGACGCGGGCTCGGCCGGCGAGCTCACCGGGTCCTCCCGGCCCTGGCGCTTCGGCGACGAACAGCCCGTCGACGTGGTCCGCACCCTGGTCAACGCCGTCCGCGCCGGCGGCCTGCGCACCGACCAGGCGGGCGGAGGGCGTACGGCGGTCAAACTGTCCGTGGACGACTTCGAGGTGGCCGAGACCGAGCGGCGCAGCGCCGCCGCCGTCTGCCTGCTGGTCGACCTGTCCTACTCGATGGCCCTGCGCGGCACCTGGGCCGCCGCCAAGCAGACCGCGCTGGCGCTGCAGGCCCTGGTCGCCTCCAAGTTCCCGCAGGACGCCGTGCAGATCATCGGGTTCTCCAACTACGCCCGGGTCCTGCAGCCGGACGAGCTGGCGGGCCTCGACTGGGACATGGTCCAGGGCACCAACCTGCACCACGCGCTGCTGATCGCCGGCCGGCACCTGGACCGCCACCCCGACTTCGAGCCCGTGGTGCTCGTGGTCACCGACGGCGAGCCGACCGCGCACCTGCTGCGCAACGGCCGCTCGGCGTTCGAGTGGCCGCCGTCGCCGGAGACGCTGGAACTCACGCTGTCGGAGGTCGACAAGATGACCAGGCGGCGCGCCACGATCAACGTCTTCATGCTGGCCGGTGACGATCGGCTCAAGGAGTTCGTGGACGAGGTGGCGCGGCGCAACGGCGGGCGGGTCTTCTCGCCCAGCGCCGACCGGCTCGGCGAGTACGTGGTGAGCGACTTCCTGCGGGTGCGCCGGGCGCGTTAGGCCTCGACGAGCCGGGTGTAGAAGTCGAGCGCGACGTCGAACCCGTCGCGGCAGTTGCGGTGCGAGCGGTAGCAGGGGCGCCAGGCGCTGCTCGCGCCCACTCCGGCGCGGGCGTCGGCGAGCGCCTCGGGCACCCGCTCCGGCCGGGGCAGCAGCCCGCCGCCGAGATAGCGGACGCCGGTCAGCTCGGTGTGCTCGCCGGGGGCGCCGGAGACGTAGCGGCCCAGCCGCCACCCGCTCTCCTCGTCCCACACCAGCGCGGCGCCGTCGGCGAGCCTGACGGTCGCCTCGCGCGGCTCGCAGGGGCCCTCCCACCAGCCGTCGGCCTCGGCGCCGAGCAGCTCGACGACTCGCCGCACATAGCAGATCGGCTGCTGCAGCCACTCGTCGGTATACGGCTCGACGTGCCTGATGGCCACGGACGGCACCCCCTTGTGCCCAAACGGTAAGGAAAGACCAGCGGCCACCCACCATACCCGCGACGAACTTATTCCGTTGCCAGCCCGTCTAGTCATTACGGACGATATTTACGTCCGTCACGGGGAAGGAGGGGTGTCTTGTGCTCGCCATGATTTTCCTGATCCTGGTGATGGCGTTCACCATCGCCGTCACCGAGCTGATCATGCGAGGTTCCCCGGACGGCAAAGAGAGTGTCGAGTCCCCCACCGAGATCGCCGGGGACTAGTCTCTTCCGCATGACGGACCTGCTTCTGTGGCTGCACATCGGCTTCGCGATCTTCACGATCGGGCCGATCACCGCCGCCACCCACGCCGCGCCGCGCGCGATCCGTACGAAGAACGTGCCCGTCGTCCGCACCATCCAGCGCATGACCAGGATCTACAGCGTCGGCTCGCTGGGCGTGCTGGTGTTCGGCATCGTGCTCGGCGTGGTGATGGGCGGCGGCCTGCTCGGCGAGTGGTACATGACGGCGTCGATGACGCTGTTCCTCGTCGCCGTGGTGCTGCTGGTCATCGTCGACCGCGACCTGCGCGGCGCCGTCCAGGCCCTCGAGAGCGAGGAGGCGGACGACGACGCGAAGGTGCAGATCGGCCGGATCGCCGCCATCAGCGGCCTGCTGACCGTGATCTGGCTGGTGATCCTCTTCCTGATGGTGGTGCCGGGCAGCTAACCGAGCGCCCGCGTCAGGTCGGCGAGCAGGTCGTCGACCGTCTCGATGCCCACCGACAGGCGCACCAGGTCGGCGGGCACCTCCAGGGGTGAGCCCGCCGCCGACGCGTGCGTCATCCGGCCCGGGTGCTCGATGAGCGACTCGACGCCGCCGAGCGACTCGCCCAGCGTGAACAGCTCGGTCCGGTCGCAGATCCCGACCGCCTCCGCCTCACCGCCGGCCACCCGGAACGACACCATGCCGCCGAACCGCTTCATCTGCTTGGCGGCGACCTCGTGGCCGGGGTGCTCGCCGAGCCCCGGGTAGAGCACCTGCGTCACGCGCGGGTGGGCGAGCAGCAGGTCGACGACCCGCTCGGCGTTGTCGCAGTGGCGGTCCATCCGCACGCCCAGCGTCTTGAGCCCGCGCAGCGTCAGCCACGCGTCGAACGGCCCGGCGACCCCGCCCATCGCGTTCTGGTGGTAGGCGAGTTCCTCGCCCAGCCCCTTGTCGCGGGCGATCAGCGCGCCGCCGACGACGTCGGAGTGGCCGCCCACGTACTTGGTGGTCGAGTGCACGACCACGTCGGCGCCGAGCGCGAGCGGCTGCTGGAGGTAGGGGGAGGCGAAGGTGTTGTCGACGACCAGGAGCGAGCCGTTGTCGTGGGCCAGCTGGGCGAGCGCGGCGATGTCGGCGATGCCGAGCAGCGGGTTGGTCGGCGTCTCGACCCACACGATCCGCGTCTTCTGCGTCATCGCGGCGGCCACCGCGTCGAGGTCGCCCAGCGGCACCGGGTCGAAGTGCAGGTCCCAGCGCTTGTTGACCTTGGCGAACAGCCGATAGGTGCCGCCGTAGGCGTCGTTGGGGATGATCACGTGGTCCTGCGGCTTGCACACCGTACGCAGCAGGGTGTCCTCGGCGGCCAGCCCGGAGGCGAACGCGAGCCCGCGCGCGCCACCCTCCACGGCGGCCAGCGCCTCTTCCAGGGCGGTCCTGGTCGGGTTGGCCGACCGGCTGTATTCGTAGCCGGAGCGCAGGCCGCCCACGCCGTCCTGCTTGTAGGTGGACGTGGCGTATATCGGGGGCACCACCGCGCCGGTCACAGGGTCAGGCTCCTGACCTGCGTGGATCGCCAGGGTTTCGAAACCGTTGGTCATACGGCCACGGTAACGGACGCGGCGGGGCGTTCCTCCTCCCGCTCCTGCGGTTTGACGACCGGGATGTGCCGGCCGCTCTGTCCCTCGGCGTCCTCGCCGTTGATGCGCGACAGCAGAACCGGGTCCGACAGCGCCAGCAGCACTCCGATGACCAGTCCCACGCCCAGCAGTACGAATCCGATGAAGACCATGGCTCCATGCTGCGCCCCCGCCCCCTGCCGCCACCTCGGCTGAAGGGCCGGTCCGGCCGCCCCGGGGTCGGCCGATCGGACGATACGAGCTGTCCGACTTGCGGCTTAGGCTCAACGCCGTGGGGGAATCCAAACGCGCCGTCTACTGGATCCGGCGGCTGAGCGAGATCGCGATGCTCGGCTGGCTGAGCATGCTGCTCCTGCTCGACCTCGTGATCGCGGTGGGCTCCGGCGGCCTGCAGTACCTCACGGTGCTCTGCGGGGTCGCGGGCATCGCCGCCGTGGTGCTGCGCCGCCGCTACCGCGTCGAGTCGTTCGCCGTCCTGCTGGGCCTGTCGTTCGTGACGTCGCTGGTCCTGGGCCTGGACGGGGTGGTGGGCGTGCCGGGCACCGCCGAGACCGGCGCGACCCTCATCCTGATCATCGGCGTGCTCCGTCACGTCGAACCGGTGCGCAACGCGGCGATACTGGCCTGCGCCGGGCTGATCGTGCTGATGGCCGAGACGATCTGGCGCTCGGAGGGCAACCAGGCGTTCGCCTTCTCCTTCATGCTGTTCGTCGGCTGGTCGACGGTCGCGGGCGCGGGCGGCTACCTGCGCTTCCAGCAGGAGCGCCGCAACGAGGCCGTCCACTCCGTACGGCGCGCCGAGCGGCTGGAGCTGGCCAGGGAGCTGCACGACCTGGTGGCCCACCACATCACCGGCATCGTCGTGCAGGCCCAGGCGGCCCGCACGGTCGCCGTGTCCAGCCCGGACGCCGTCGTGCCCGCCCTCGACGCGATCGCCTCGGCCGGCAGCGAGGCGCTCACGTCGATGCGCCGCATGGTGACGGTGCTGCGGGCCGACGAGGCGTCCCGCGCTCCCGGCACCTCCCTGGCCGACCTGCGGCTGCTCACCGAGCGGTTCTCGGCCGAGGGGCCGAAGGTGGCGTTCGAGATCGGTTCCGGCCTCGGCGACGGCGCGCTGCCGCCCGAGGTGATCACGACCCTGCACCGGGTGCTGCTGGAGGCGCTCACCAACGTGCGCAAGCACGCCCCGCACACCCGGTGGATCGAGGCATCACTCAAGCGGTACGAGGCCGTCGTGGTGCTGCGGGTGCGCAACTACGGCTCGGCCGCCGACCCCCGTGTGGCCCGGCTCGGCGGCGGCTTCGGCCTGGTCGGCATGGCCGAGCGCGTCGAGGCCCTCGGCGGCCGCCTCCGCGCCGGCCCCACTCAGGAAGGCGCCTGGGAAGTCCTCGCCGAGTTCCCGGCCTGACCCGCCACCCGCCTCACCGTAGTCCCGCGCTCGATCCCGTGTCTGCGTCCCCGCTCGGTCCCGCTTCGCTCGTCGAGGTGTACGCCTGCCGGAAGCGGGGCTCGCCCAGGGCGGACAGGGCCGTGGCGGTGATGCGGTCGACGTCGAAGCGCTCCCCTGCGGCCAGCGGGGTGCCGACGGATCGCCTGGCGGCCGCCGCCCTGCCGAGCAGCGCGGTGGCCCGTACGGCGTCGCCCGCCAGGGCCGAGGCCCCGGCCAGCCCTTCGAGCGCCAGCGCCACCGCCCGCGGGTCGCCGGACGCCCGCGCGGCCGCGTACCCCTCGCGCTGCCGGGCCGCCGCCGTCACCACGTCACCCCGCTGCTCAGCGGCGAACCCCAGCTCCGCCATGACGAACGCGATCCCCGGCGTCCCGCGCACCTCCTCCAGCCAGCCGAGCCAGGGCAGCAGCAACGCCTCGGCCTCCTCGTACCGCCCCTGCCGCCGGGCGCTCATGGCCAGCCCGAGCACGGCGTGCTCCTCCGCCGACTTGTAGGACTGCTCCACGGCCAGCCTGCGGGCCCGCTCGTGATACTCGTCCGCCCGCTCGTAGGCGCCCTCCAGCAGCGCCACCCGGCCCACCGCGGACAGCCGGTACGCCACCTCGAACCCGAGCTCCTCGGCCAGCCGCAGCGCCTCCTCGCGCAGCCGGGCGGCCTCGGCGTAGTCGCCGCGCATCTCGGCCAGCCGGTCGAGCGTGTCCATGGCCTCGATCTGGCCCCACCCGTCACCCAGCTCCCGAAAGATCGCCAAGCTTCGCTCGCCGTCGCGCCGCATCACCTCCAGGTCGGAGCGCACGGCCGCCAGCTTGGAACGCAACTGCAGCGCCACCGCGACACCCCACCTGTCCCGAAGCTCGTCGAACGTCCGCAACGCCCGCTCCACCCCCTCCACATGGGCCCGCTGGTCGCCGTACGCCCATCGCACCTGCGCGGGGAACCAGTCCGCCAGCGCCCGCCCGGCCGCGTCGAGCCCGTCGCGCCGGATGTCCGGCGCCGCCTCCCCGGTGGCCAGCGTCATCCCGGCCAGCCACACGGAAGCCTCAGCCGCCTCCCGGTCCCGTACCGTCCCGGCGGCGGCCAGGGCCGCGGCGATGGACCGGCGCGCCTCGCCGAGCCTGCCGCGCAGGAACCAGTACCAGGCCAGCGCGTTGACCAGCCGCAACGGCTCGGGACCCGCGAGCGCGAGCCGGAAGTTGGCCGCCTCCCGGTCGAGCCGCGCCAGCCATTCCCGCTGGCGGCTCCCCCGCAGCTCGGCGCGCTCGGCGAGCGCCGTGTAGTAGCGCGCGTGCCGCTCCCGGATCGCCTCCTGCTCCCCCGCCTCCCGCAGCCGCTCGCCGCAGTAGGCGGCCACGGACTCCAGCAGCCCGTAGCGCGGCCCCGGCGTGACCAGCGACCGGTCGACGAGCCGCGCCAGCGTGTCGAGCACGTCCACGCCCGGCTCCGCGCACACCTCCTCGGCCGCCTCCAGCGTGCATCCGTCGGCGTGCACGGCCAGCCGCCGCAGCACGATCCGCTCGTGCTCGGCCAGCAGCTCCCAGCTCCAGTCGAGCGTCGCCCGCAGGGTCCGCTGCCGGGCGGGCGCGTCCCGCATCCCGGCCGTCAGCACCCTGAACCGGTCGTCCAGCCGCCGGGCCAGCTCGTCCACCCCGAGCGCCCGCACCCGCGTGGCGGCCAGCTCCAGCGCCAGCGGGATCCCGTCGAGCCGCCGGCAGATCGTGGCGACGGCCGGGCCGGCCGCGATCCCGGCCCGCGCCGTGAACAGCCGCACCGCCGCCGTCTCCGTCAGCGGCTGTACGACACGGACGAGCTCGCCGGTGACGCCGAGCGGCTCCTGCGCCGTGGCCAGCACCCGCAGCCCCGGCACCGCTCTGAGCAGCGCGGACACCATCTCGGCGGCCTGTTCGACCAGGTGCTCGCAGTTGTCCATCACCAGCAGCACCCGTTTGCCGGCCAGCGCGCCCGCCACCCGCTCCACCAGCCCGGCCGGCCCCTCGTCGCGTACCCCCAGCACGTCGGCCACCGCGTCGCCCACGTCGACGGCCCCGGCCAGCTCCACCAGCCACACCACGTCCGCCAGGCCCGGGCGGGCGCCGAGGGCCGTCTCCAGGGCGAGCCGGGTCTTGCCCACGCCGCCGGGCCCGGTGAGGGTCACCAGCCGGTTCGCCGCCAGCAGCCCGTTCAGCTCGGCCACCTCGGCGTCCCGCCCGATCAGGTTCCCGACGGGGACGGGCAGGTCACGCCGCGTGCCCAGGGCCGGCCCCCGGTGAAGGGCGCCCAGGGCCGGGTCCTGGTCGAGGATCGACCGGTGAAGGGCGGTCAGGTCCGGCGACGGGTCGATGCCCAGTTCGTCGGCCAGCCGTTCGCGCAGCGCCGTGAACGCCGCCAGCGCCTCGCCCTGCCGCCCGCCCCGGTACAGCGCCCGCATGTGGGCCGCGACGAGCCGTTCGCGCAGCGGGTGCGCCGCGACCAGGGCGCCCAGGTCGACGCCTCTGCCGAGCGCGAGCCGTACCTCCGCCTGCTCCTCCAGCGCCGTGAGGCGCATCTCCTCCAGGCGCGCGATCTCCGGCCGGGCGAACCCCTCGTCGGCGAAGTCGGCGTACGCCGGCCCCCGCCACAGCGCCAGTGCCTCGTCGAGCTGGGCCGCCCGCTCCCCCGGCCCGGCGGCCTTCCGTACGCAGAGATCGCGGAAGCGGGCCGCGTCCACGTCGGCGGCGGCCAGGCGGTAGCCCGCCGGGCCGTGGACGACGAGCCCCGGGTCGCCGAGCGCGCGCCGCAGCTGCGAGACCCTGGCCTGGAGGGTGCCGACGGGGTTGCGTGGCGGCCTGGCGCCCCACAGGTCGTCCACCAGCCGGTCCACCGGCACCGGCCCGCCCCCGTGCGCCAGCAGGTCGGCCAGCAGCGCCCGGACCTTGGCCTCGGGCACGCGGACCGGCCCGCCGTCGTCGTCCCACACCGCCAGCGGGCCCAGCACCCCGAATCTCACCACGCCAGTGCTAACCCGTAGCGGGCCGGAAGGATTTCCGAAGCGCCTCCCGCCAGGGTGAGGGTCATGAGCGAAGTGACAGTGATCGGCCTGGGGCCGATGGGGATGACGATGGCCGAGACGTTCCTGGCCGCGGGCCACGACGTGACGGTGTGGAACCGTACGGCGAGCAAGGCGGACGAGCTCGTCGCCAAGGGGGCGAAGCAGGCGGACACGGCGGCGACGGGCGAGCTGCTCGTGGTGAGCCAGATCAGTTATCAGGCGATGTACGACAGTTTCGATGACGCCAGGCTTGACGGGAAGGTGGTGGTCAACCTCAGCTCGGACTCCCCGCAGGTGCTGCGGGAGGCGGCCGAGTGGGTGGCGGCGCGCGGCGGCACGCTGATCACGGGCGGGATCATGGTGCCGCCGCCCGGCATCGGCCGGCCAGGCGCGTACACCTTCTACAGCGGCCCCAAGGCGGTCCTCGACCGGTACGCGGCCACGCTGGAGGCGCTGTCGGACGTCACCTACGTGGGCCACGACCACGGCCTGGCGATGCTGTACTACCAGGCCCAGCTGCTGATCTTCTGGTCGTCGACGACCAGCTACATGCACGCGCTGGCGCTGCTGGGCACGGCCGGCGTGGCCCCGGCGGAGTTCCTGCCGTTCGCCAGGGACATGTTCACCGGTCTGGGCTCCGACGGGCCGATGGGGTTCGCCAAGATCCTGGCCGAGGAGACCGCGGCCGGGGTCTACCCGGGCGAGCTGAACAGCCTCCACATGCAGGCCGAAGGTCTCGGCCACGCCGTGGCGGCGCTGGAGGCCGCCGGGCTGGAGACCACGGTGCCGCAGGCCCTGCGCAGGCTGTTCCGGCGCGCCGACGCCGAAGGGCGCGGCCAGGAGGGCCTCGGCACCGTGATCGAGTCGATCAGAAAGCCCTAACGGCCGGCCAGGAAGGCGAGCAGGTCCTGCCGGGTGAGCAGCCCGGCGGGCTTGCCGTCCTCCAGCACCACGGCGGCGTCGGCCTTCTCCAGCACCTCGACCGCGCGGGACACGGGTTCGCCGCTGCCGATCATGGGCAGTGGCGACGACATGTGCTGCGAGATCAGGTCGTCGGAGGAGAGCTTGCCGTGGTAGAGAGCCTCCAGCAGGTCGCGCTCGACGATCGAGCCGACCACCTCGGCCGCCATGACCGGCGGCTCCTCCTTCATGACGGGGAGCTGCGACACCGAGTATTCGCGCATGATCGAGATGGCCGTGCCGACCGACTCGTGCGGGTGCGCGTGCACGAACTCCGGCAGCCCCGGCCCCTTGCGCGCGAGCACGTCGCCGACCCGGCCCTCCTCGGACGCGGTGGTCAGGAATCCGTAGTCGGCCATCCAGTCGTCGTTGAAGATCTTCGACAGGTAGCCGCGCCCGCCGTCGGGCAGCAGCACCACGACGGTGTCGTCCGGCCCCGCCTTGGCCGCCACCTGGAGTGCCGCGACCACGGCCATCCCGCACGAGCCGCCGACCAGCAGCCCCTCCTCGCGGGCGAGCCTGCGGGTCATGATGAAGGAGTCGCGGTCGGACACCGCGATGATCTCGTCACAGATCTCCGTGTCGTACGTGGCCGGCCAGATGTCCTCGCCGACCCCCTCGACCAGGTACGGCCTGCCGGAGCCGCCCGAGTAGACGGAGCCTTCCGGGTCGGCGCCGATGATCCGGACCCGCCCGCCGGAGACCTCCTTGAGATAGCGGCCGGTGCCGCTGATCGTGCCGCCGGTGCCGATGCCCGCGACGAAGTGCGTGATGCCGCCGTCCGTCTGCTCCCACAGCTCCGGGCCGGTGGAGTGGTAGTGGGAGTCGGGGTTGTTGACGTTGGAGTACTGGTCCGGCTTCCAGGCGTTCGGGATCTCGCGGGCCAGCCGGTCGGAGACGGAGTAATAGGACTCCGGGTGGTCGGGCGCGACCGCGGTCGGGCAGACCACGACCTCCGCGCCGTACGCCCGCAGGACGGAGATCTTGTCACCGGCGACCTTGTCCGGCACCACGAACAGGCACCGGTAACCCTTCTGCTGGGCCACGATGGCCAGCCCCACACCGGTGTTGCCCGAGGTCGGCTCGACGATCACGCCGCCCGGGCGCAGCTCGCCGGACGCCTCGGCGGCCTCGATCATGCGGACCGCGATGCGGTCCTTCACCGAGCCGCCGGGATTGAAATACTCGACCTTGGCGAGCACCTGGGCCGGCAACCCCGCCGAGACCTTGTGCAGCCGGACGAGCGGGGTGTTGCCCATCAGCTCGACCAGGGAATCATAAACGCGCACCGAGGTGTTCACCTTCTTTACCGAAGCTTGGTCAGCTGGTCCGGGGCCGAGATCCCGTACGGTTGGCAGGCCCTCGGCTAGTTTCATGCAAACGCTACCGCCGAGTTCGGTTGGGAGGACACACGTGGTCTGGCCAGCGGGCATGGCGCGCGCGGCGCGCAGGATCGCAACAGCCGCGGCGCTGGGGGGAGGAGGCCTGACGGCGCTCGGCGCGACCGCCTACGGCCTGCTGATCGCGGAGGGCATGCTGGCCCGCAAGACCATCGGGCGCCCGCACGGCATGGACGGCCCGCCCTCCGACGGCGACTACGGCGATTTCCCCGGCGAACCACTCAAGCTGGCCATGCTCGGCGATTCCACCTCGGTCGGCCTCGGCCTCACCGATCCCGGCAAGACCCCCGGCGTGCTCATCGCGTGCGGCCTCGCCGCCGTCGCCGAGCGTCCGGTACGGCTGCGCGTCGTCGGCAAGTCCGGGGCGGCCTCGGCCGAGCTGGCCGAGCAGGTCGACGCGGCGCTGGAACTGCGGCCCGACGTGGCCGTCATCTTCGTCGGCGCCAACGACGTCATCACCCAGACCTCGCCCGCCACCGCCGTACGCCACCTCACCAAGGCCGTCAGGCGGCTGCGCGAGGCCGGCGCCGAGGTGGTCGTCGGCACCTGCCCCGACCTGGGCACGATCCGGCCCATCGCGCAGCCGTTGCGCTGGGTGGCGCGGCGCTGGAGCCGCCAGATCGCCGCCGCCCAGACGGTCGGCGTGGTCGACGCCGGCGGCCGTACGGTGGCGTTCGCCGACCTCCTCGGCGAGGAATTCCACGCAAACCCGGGCGAGATGTTCGGACCGGATCGTTTCCATCCATCTGACCGAGGTTACGCACAGGCTGCTTACGCGGTGCTACCTTCTGTATGCGCCGCGTTGGGACTGTGGCCCGAGCCTCGGCCCGCGCGCGGCGAAGGACTGCAACCGATCTACCTTGCGGCGGCCACGGCCGCGGAGGAGCCCGGCACCGAGGTTTCCGCGACCCGGGTCGACGGGCGGGCCAGCGGCACCCACGGCAAGTGGGTCAACCTGTTCCGCCGGCGACTCGGGGAGGGGCTGAACGACGCCTGAACCCGGTCACCCTCCGAACCGGGGCCGTCACTCGTCGTCCACCTTTGGAGTGAATTGCCCGTGCTCCGGCCTCTCGCGACACCGGCTCTCGCCCTCGCCGGAACCCTGGCCCTGGCCGGCTGTTCCAACAGCGACGCAGCCACCGCCAGCTTCCCGACCTGGCACAACAACGAGATCAACGCCGTCAGCCGGATGGCCGCCGCCGGCGGGGTGGTCACCACCACCACCATGAAGCCCGACGGCACGCTGGAGACCGTCTCCCTCGACCAGGCCACCGGCAAGAAGCTCTGGGCCCACCCCGCCACCATGGCGGGCCGCCTCCCCGGCATGGGCGTCTCGCCCCCCGCCCTCGTCGACACCGGCAAGGGCGCCGTCATCGCCGCCCTCGACCCCGCCAAGAAGGGCAACTGGAACGCCACCCTCGTCGCCCGCGACGCCCGCACCGGACGGCAGAAGTGGACCCGGCCCATCCACTCCACCTTCGGCCCCCAGCGCTGCGGGCCCTACGTCTGCCTGTCGGAACACACCGCCCTGTCCAAGGCCCGCGTCGTCGTCCTCGACCCCGCCACCGGCAAGCAGCTGTGGAAGCTGCCCGGCATCGCCGAGGTCGAGTGGTCCGACGCCGGCCGCGTCCTCATGCTCCGGCTCGCCGCCAACCCCATGATCGAGTCGTACGACCTGAAGACCGGCAAACTGCAGTGGCAGCAGCCGATCGAGCAGGCGCTCGGCCCGGGCATCGACATGTCGGGCGGCTGGGCCTTCGGCGCCACCGGCGACAACCTGATCGGCTACGTCGCCCCCTACACCAACCCGCAGACGAAGAAGGTCTCCGCGTTCGGCCTGTTCTCCATCAAGATCAGCGACGGCACGATCAACTGGATGCGGCCTTCCGTCGTCCGCGTCTACCCCTCGGGCAGCCCCGGCTTCGCCCCCGTCGTACGGCCCGTCGACCAGCAGGGCGCCTACGGCGGCTTCGCCCGGCTCGACTCCGGGACCGGCCGCGTCGTCGGCCAGATCACCGCCTCCGACGTGCCCGGCTCCGGCTGGTGGCTGGCCTTCCCCAGCCGCATGGAGAAGCTCGGCTTCCTCAAGCACGGCCACAAGGGGTCCGCCTTCGACCTCGTCACCGGCAAGTCCGTCCCCGTCGACGACCAGCGCGGCTGGTCCTTCTGCGTCACCGACCCCAAGCCCCTCCCCCTGCGCGGCCAGGCACCGGGCTTCTACTCGACCGCCGCCCTGTGCGAGTACAACCTGTCCACCGGCAAGCGCATCCCCGACGCCGCCACCCCGCCCTCCTGGTTCACCGGCAGCCAGGACGGCTGGCGGCTCTGGCGGGACGAGAAGGGCCACGTCCACGCCACCAACGACCGCACCGCCACCACCCCAGGCATGTACGGCTGACCCCTGCCTGCCCCCCTCGACCACCGGCCACCCCGGGGCCGCACTCCCCGGGGGCCCGGCGCGTCCCTCCAAAGGTGCGCCCTCGGGGACACCCCAGAAAGGCGTGGCCTCGACCGGGCGCCGGTGCGGCTTGGTGGCGGCCGCGCGCACCCCGGGCACGTCGGGACGCGGCGTTCGACCAAGCTCGGCGAGTGGTCGTGGCGCCGAGCCCGTCGGACCAGCTCCCGGCAGGCATCCTGCGACAGGCACACCCCCGGCCACCTGCCTGAACCGCCGCCCGGCGGTAAGAATGCGTGGGTGGGGCGTGATGACGGAGAGGTATTGGAATATAGTTCTAGTCACTGTGCTGACAAAGGAGGGGCCATGCCCGAGGCAGTCATCGTCGCAACCGCCCGCTCGCCCATCGGACGGGCCGGCAAGGGGTCGCTCAAGGAGATTCGTCCCGACGATCTGACCGTGCAGATGATCAAGGCCGCGCTCGCCAAGGTGCCCCAGCTCGACCCGGGGACGATCGACGACATCATGCTCGGGTGCGGGCTGCCCGGCGGCGAGCAGGGGTTCAACATGGCCCGCGTGGTCGCGGTGCTGCTGGGGCTGGACGGGGTGCCGGGCACCACGGTCACCCGCTACTGCTCCTCGTCGCTCCAGACCACCAGGATGGCCTTCCACGCCATCAAGGCCGGAGAGGGCGACGTGTTCGTGTCGGCCGGCGTGGAGACCGTGTCGCGGTTCGCGAAGGGCAACTCCGACGGCTGGCCCGACACGATGAACCCGTTGTTCGGTGAGGCCCGGGCCAGGACGAAGGCGTTCGGCGAGGGCGGACGCACCTGGCACGACCCGCGTGAGGACGGGACGGTCCCCGACATCTACGTCGCGATGGGCCAGACGGCCGAGAACCTGGCCCAGATCAAGGGGATCAGCCGCAAGGAGCAGGACGAGTTCGGCGTACGTTCGCAGAACCTGGCCGAGAAGGCGCTGGCCGACGGCTTCTGGCAGAAGGACATCACGCCGGTCACGCTGCCCGACGGCACCGTGGTCAGCAAGGACGACGGCCCGCGCGCCGGCACCACGTACGAGAAGGTGTCCTCGCTCAACCCGGTCTTCCGTCCCGACGGCACCGTCACGGCGGGCAACTGCTGCGCGCTCAACGACGGCGCGGCGGCGGTCGTGGTGATGAGTGACGTGAAGGCCGCCGAGCTGGGCATCACGCCGCTGGCCCGGATCGTGTCGACGGGCGTCACGGGCCTGTCGCCGGAGATCATGGGGCTGGGCCCGGTGGAGGCGAGCAAGCAGGCGCTCTCGCGCGCCGGCATGGCGATCGAGGACGTCGACCTGGTGGAGATCAACGAGGCGTTCGCCGCCCAGGTGATCCCGTCGTACCAGGACCTGGGCATCGACCTGGACCGCCTGAACGTCAACGGCGGCGCGATCGCCGTCGGTCACCCGTTCGGCATGACGGGCGCCCGCATCACCTCCACGCTGATCAACAGCCTCCAGCACCACGACAAGAGCATCGGCCTGGAGACGATGTGCGTGGGCGGCGGCCAGGGCATGGCGATGATCCTGGAGCGCCTGAGCTGACCCGTCCGGCGGGCGTCCGGGCGACGCCCGCCGGTTCACCGTACGAGGACGGTCACCTGTGGACGTCGGGGCCGGCCCGGTCGAGGGTGATGCGCATGATGACGCGGTGCTCGCGGCGCATCGCCTCGCGGTAGTCGTCCCAGTCGGGGTGCTCGCCCGACACCCCCCGGTAGTAGGCGACCAGGTCGTCCATGGCCTCCGGCAGCGAGACGACCTCCGCCGTGCCCTCGACCTGGACCCAGTCGCCGAAGAAGCCGTCGGTGAAGGCGCAGACGGCCACGCCGGGGTCGCGGCGGGCGTTGCGGGTCTTTGCGGCGGCCTCCCTGGTGCTGACGACGACGCGTCCCTCGTCGTCGACCCCCACCACCACCGGGGACATCTGGGGGCGGCCGTCGGCGTGCTTGGTCAGCAGGATGGCCCGATGGTTGCGGGCCAGGAAGTCGCGTGCCTTGTCGAGGTCCATGCGGCCATGATCGCGCGTTCGGGTCCGTGGGTGCCAGCGCGCGGGGGCCGTGTCATGATTCCGCGCCCGTGCGTGGCACGGGCGCGGGTCGTCGGGAGGGCTTAGATGAAGCCCATGCGGTTACGGCGGTACCGCTCGTGTTCGTGCACGATCGCGGCGGCGTAGCCGTGGGTCAGCCCGTGCTCGTCGGCAAGCCAGTTGGCCCGCTCCGCGCACCTCAGGAAAGCCGGGCCGTTGTCGATGGCTTGGAACCACTCGGGGAGTTCGCGTCCCGTGATGGCAGGGACTCTGGCGATGAGCTTTGTCTGCGTCTCCGGTGAGTGGTTCAAGGACATGGGCACCTCCACGGATTAAGGTCCTTTGCTTGACACTGCAACACCGGCAGGCATATGGCAAGGCCCCAACGTGGGAGGATCTTGTCACGGCAGGTAGATTTCCCGTCGCACAGCGAAAGGGCCCCGCCGGATCCGGCGGGGCCCTTCGGTGACTCTCGGTCAGTCGCTACTGGTGAAGTACGAGAGGAACCGGAGCACCTCCAGGTAGATCCAGACCAGGCTCAGCGTGAGGCCGAACGCGCACTGCCAGGCGAACTTCTCCGGCGCGCCCTGCTTGACGCCCTGCTCGACGGCGTCGAAGTCGAGGAGCAGGAAGAAGCAGCCGAGCAGGATCATCGCGGCGCTGAAGACGTAGCCGAGCGGGCCCGCCTCGCGCAGCCCGAGCCCGCCCTCGACGAAGAAGCCGGCCAGCAGGTTGACCAGGACCAGGCCCAGCGCGGCGACCGCGGCGGCGATCACGTACTTGACCATCTTGGGGGTGACGCGCACGATGCGCAGCGCGTAGACGGCGAGCACGCCGCCGAACGCCATCGCGGTGCCCAGAACCGCCTGCACGACGATGCCGCTGGTGGCGGACTCGAAGACCCGGCTGAGCGCGCCGAGGAAGACGCCTTCGAAGGCGGCGTAGGCGAGGATGAGCGCCGGGTTGGTGCTCTGCTTGAACGAGGCGACGAGGCCGAGCACCAGCGCGACGAGGGCCGCGCCGATGGCGACGGGGATGGACACCTTGAGGTACCACGCCGCGCCGGCGGCCACGACGAGGGTGCCCAGCGTCATGAAGCCGCGGACCACGACGTCGTCGATCGTCATCGTGCGGTGGGCGGGGGGCGCCGGGGGGCTGTACGACGGGGCGTCGTACATGTTCTGCAGCTGGTCAGGCGTCGGGGCCTGGCCGCCCCAGCCCGCCGACTGCCGTGATCTGCTGAAAACGGGGTTCTTGCTCTCCATCGCTGCCTCCTGTGCGCCGAGCCTATGGGACCGGACGGCACCTAGGTCAACTCGCGCTCGGATCTATGTAGTTTCGAGACTTCAGCCGGGGGGACAACGAACGCCACGCCGCGGAAGTTCCCAAGGTCGTCGGGCCGATAAATGAAGCATTTCCCATGGTAGAAGCCGGTGCCCCCGGCGGGATTCGAACCCGCACGTCAACCCTTTTAAGGGGTTTGCCTCTGCCATTGGGCTACGGGGGCGCCGCAATCATACGAAACGGACCATGCTTCCGAGGAGCACAACTTCGCATCAGGCGTCACAAGTGTGAAGTCTGCGGTGAAGTGATAGGGCTCCAGACACTCTGTCCAGGAAGAGTACGCCGTCCAGATGGTCCAGTTGGTGCTGAATACACCTAGCTTCGAATGCATCCGCTTCGATGGTGACGGGCTTCCCGGTTCCTGGCAAACGCCCATGTACGGTGATACGCGACGCTCGCCGTACATCTCCTAAAAGACCCGCTATGGAGGCGCAGCCCTCGCGCCCGCGGTCCCAGCGGGACGCCCCCGTGAGGCGAGGATTGACCATGACGAGCTCTCCGGCCGAGGAACGGCTCCGGGGATGGCGGCCGGCGTCGAAGGCGATCAGCCGCCAGCTCAGCCCGATCTGCGGGGCGGCCAGGCCGGTCCTGGCGGGCTCGTCGCGCAGGGTGGCGAGGAGGTCGGCCGCGGCGGCCACGACCTCCGGGGCGGTGGGGTCGACCTGCTCGGCGGGCGACGACAGGACGGGGTGCGGGGCGCCGAGGAGCGCGCGGGCGGTCCCCGGCCGGACGTTCACAACAGGTCCGGTTCGACGGGGCGGAAGGTGATCTCCGAGTCGAGGCCCGCGCCGGCGTTCGCCAGCCTGCGCATGAGGGCGGCCACGTCGACCTTCTCCGGCAGCTCGACGTCGGCGATGAGCACGTACAGGCGGCCCGAGAGCCGGGTGCTCATGCCGGTGATGTTGCCGCCGTCGTCGGCCAGCACGGCGCTGATCGCCGAGATGATGCCCGGCCGATCGGGGCCGTGCACGGTGAGCACGTAGCCGATGCCCTTGGACTGCCCGCGGAAGTAGCGCCTGGCCTCGACGGCGGAGGCGGTCACCACCGTGTCGGGCACGCAGAGCTTCTCCAGCAGCTCGTCGGAGCTCAGGTCGCCGGAGACGAGCAGCATCATCGCGATGTGGCCGCCGAGCAGCGTCATCGTCGAGTCGTGGATGTTGGCCCCGCAGTCGGCGAGCGAACCGGTGACCGCGGCGATCACGCCGGGCCTGTCGACGCCGAGCACGGTCACCGCTGATAGCCCCACCGGCGGCACCCCTTTCGTGTTTCTGTCCGTGGGTGCCGAAAACGCCCCGGCGGGACCGCCGGGGCGCTGCCGTGCCTGGGCTAGCGTCGCATGGTGGCGACGGCGGCCCTGAACCCGTCGCGCGGGTGCTCCATCTCACCCAGCGAGATCGTCTCGCGCTTGAAGAACAGGGCCAGGGTCCAGTCGACGACGACACGGACCTTGCGGTTCAGCGTAGGCACCCGCGACAGATGGTAGGTGCGGTGCATGAACCACGCAGGGAATCCGCGAAGCTTGACGCCGTAGACGTTGGCGACGCCTTGGTGCAGGCCGAGGCCGGCGACCGATCCGACATACTTGTGGCGGTAATCGACGAGTTCGTGCCCGCGAAGGTGACGGACGATGTTGTCGCCGAGCACCTTGGCCTGGCGGACGGCGTGCTGGGCGTTGGGCGCGCAGTACTGGCCGGGGTTGGTCACGTCGGGCACGCCCGCCGCGTCACCGGCGGCGAACGCGTCGCGGGTGCCCGCGAGCGTGAGCTTGGTCGTGGTCTTCAGCCGGCCGCGCTCGTCGAGCGGCAGGTCGCTGTCGGCGACGACCGGGCTGGGCTTGACGCCCGCCGTCCACACCAGCGTCTCGGCCTCGAACTCCGAGCCGTCGCTGAGCACCACGTGGCCGCCGATGCATGATTCGAGCCGGGTGTCGAGCTTGACCTCGATGCCGCGCTCGCGCAGCTGCTCCAGCGTCCACTTGCCCATCTCCGGGCCCACCTCGGGCAGCACCCGGTTCGTCGCCTCGACGAGCACCCAGCGGATGTCCGAGGGCTTGATGTTGCGGTAGTAGCGCGTGGAGTGCTTGGCCATGTCCTCCAGCTCGGCCAGCGCCTCTACGCCGGCGAAGCCCGCGCCGACCACCACGAACGTCAGCGCCCTGCGGCGCACCTCCGGGTCCTCGGTCGACTCGGCCACGTCGAGCAGGTGCAGCACCCGGTTGCGCAGCGCGATGGCCTCGCCCACGGTCTTGAAGCCGATGCCGATGTCGGTGAGCCCGGGGATCGGCAGCGTGCGCGAGATCGAGCCGGCGGCCATGACGATGACGTCGTAGGCGACCTCGCGCGGCGCGCCCTCGGCGGGCTGGAAGGTGACCGTGCGGGCCGAGTGGTCGACCTTGGTCACCCGGCCGTTGAGGATGCCCACCTTGGGCAGCACCCGCCGCAGCGGGGCGACCATGTGCCGGGGCGACAGGTTGCCCGCCGCCGCCTCCGGCAGGAACGGCTGGTAGGTCATGTAGGACTGGGGATCGATGATCGTGATCCGCACCTCGCCGGCGCGGAGCTCCCGCGAGAGCTTGCGCTGCAGACGCAGTGCCGTGTAGAGACCGACGTAGCCGCCGCCGACGATCAAGATGTGCTTGTTCATGGCCCCATCCCTTGATGGATAGCTTGTGAAAGCATTCACAAGCTTACGTCACGCTTATCCCCGAAGGCCAATGGGGAGACGGTGCGACGCGTCACACCGCCAGCTCGACCGCCCTGGCGAAGATGTCGTCGAGCATCTCGGCGGTCACCCGGCCGGTGAACGTGTTCTGCTGGCTGGGGTGGTAGCAGCCCAGCAACGTCACGGGCGCGCTCCCGTACGAGACCTCGACCTCCACGCCGTGCCCGAACGGCGGCCGGCTGCGCGGCAGCGCGTAGCCCGCCTCCCGCAGCGCCGGCCACATGGCCTGCCAGGCGAAGCCGCCGAGCGCCACGACCACCCGGACGGAACCGGCCACGAGCGCGATCTCCCGCGACATCCAGGGGAAACAGGTGGCCTTCTCCTCGGGCAGCGGCTTGTTCGCGGGCGGCGCGCACCGCACCGACGCCAGCATCCGCGTGCCGACCAGCCTCTGCCCGTCACCGGCGTACGTGCTCGTCTCCTGCACGGCCAGGCCGGTGCGGTGCAGGGAGGCGAACAGCCAGTCGCCGCTGCGGTCGCCGGTGAAGATCCGGCCGGTCCTGTTGCCGCCGTGGGCGGCCGGGGCCAGGCCGACGAGCAGGATGCGGGGGTGCTCGTCCCCCCACCCGGCGACGGGCCGCCCCCAGTAGGTCTCGTCCGCGAACGCCCGCCGCTTGACCTCGGCCACCTCCTCACGCCAGGCCACCAGGCGCGGGCAGGCCCGGCACACCGACTGCCGGGCGGTGAGGGCGGCCAGGTCGCGGCTGGAACCGGCCAGCTCACGCACGCCGGCCGGATCGGCGGCGACCGGCGTGGCGGCGGTCGCGGGGTCGTCGGGCCAGCCGGTGCCGGGAGGTACGAAGCTCATGACACCGATGGTGCCCGATCAGCCGGGCTCGGACGTCGCGCAGGCCGAGGGCGCGGGCACGACGTCGGCCTGCTCGCCCTCCTGCTCGCGCAGGCGCCGCTCCTCGGCCTGCTCGACGGTCACCAGGGGCAGCGGGTAGCGGTTGCGGAGCACCTCGCCGCACGACGGGTCGAGCTCGAAGCCGTGCTCCTCCGGCGACAGCACGAGCGGCCTGCCGTCCTGGTCGTAGAGGTCCACGCCGGTCAGCGGCTTGCCGTCCTTGTACGGCTTGATGTTGCTGACGTCGCCGACGAACGGCGACCCCGAGCCGACCAGCACCACGTCGGGCTGCCGCGACTGCTGCACCGGGGCGAACGCCTGCTGCACGACCGGCCCGGAGGCCCCGGCGACCATCCCCGCCACCAGCGCCACGGCGGCCACCACGTTGACGGCGACGGCGACGGCGAGCGAGACGACCGGCCATCCCCCGCGCCGCCCGCCGAACCACACCGACGCCGCGACGGCCGCGACGACCACCAGCAACTCGACCGCGTCGCCCGGGACGAGCCGGGTCCCGGCCGACGCCGGGCGCGGGCCGGTCGCCAGCGCCAGGCCCGCCATGGCCAGCGCGTAGCCCCGCAGCACCCACCAGCCCGGCCGCAACTCTCCCAGGAAGCCCGTGACGCGCCCGTAGAGCCTGTGCCGCCGCACCCGGGCGCGCAACCCGGCGACGATCTCACGCGGCCCCCTGCGCCCCTTCCCGGCCTCGGGACGGCCCCCGTAGGCGGCCCGCAGCTCCTCGGCGTACGCGGCGGGCGGGCCCAGCCGGTCCTCCAGCGGCGCGTCCGACTCGGCCGCGATCTCCGCCAGATGGTCGTCCAGGTCCTCCAGCAGCTCCTCACGCTCGGGATGGCGCGCCAGCGCCTCCCGTACGGCCCGCGCGTAAGCGTCGTGATCAGTCATGCGGCCCCTCCTTCAACAGGGAGTCCATGGTGGCGGCGAACGAGGTCCAGGTCGCGGCCGACGAGGCGAGCAGGCGGCGGCCGGTGTCGTTGAGCCCGTAGTACTTGCGGTGCGGCCCCTCGTCGGAGGCGACCACGTACGAGGTCAGGGCGCCGGCCTTGAACAGGCGGCGCAGCGTGCCGTAGACGGACGCGTCGCCCACCTCGGCGAGCCCGGCCTCCCTGAGCCTGCGGACGACGTCGTAGCCATAGCCGTCGCGGTCGTCGAGCACCGCCAGGACGGCCAGGTCGAGCACGCCCTTGAGCAACTGGCTGCTATCCACGCCATGCACACTACTGTGTATAGCGCAGTAGTGGCAAAAGAAAAACCGGGTGGCGCCAGGCGCCACCCGGTTCAGCGAACTCAGACCTGGATGCAAGGCGCCTTGAAGGAGGCCGAAACCACCTTCAGGAGCTTGCCGCTCGGGTCGAAGATCTTCAGCTCGGCCACGCCGTCCTTCGTCAGGCTGTTGAAGCCCTGCTGGAAGGAGACCGTGGTGGAGCCGTCACCGATGTTGGCGGAGCCGAGGTGCGTGCCCTCGTACGTCCACACGGCCTGACCCTTGAAACCGTTCTTGCCGGGCACCGTGGCCGAACCGGACAGGTTGCCGGCCGGGCAGGTGGTCTCGCTCGCGGTCACCGAAGCGCCGGAGACCTCGTAGGAGGGCTCGGGCTTGGGCTCCTCACACGCCGAGTAGGACTGCGTGATGGAGTCGCCGTTGTTCGGGCCGTGGACCGACAGCGTGATCTTGCCGCCGTTCTTGGCGGCGCCGTACAGCGCCCGCTGGGAGAGCGAGACGTTCTTGGAGCCGCTGCCGAAGTAGCGCGAACCCTGCTCCACCGTCCGGCCGTTGACGGACCAGGCCCACCGGACGTCGGCGCCACGGGTGAGGTTGACGTTCGCGTGCGCGCTCACCTTGCAGCCGTCGTGGTTGGTCGCGGTCACCAGGTCGGAGACGGAGACCTTCACGGCCGGAGCCGGCGGGGTGTAGTCCTTGCACCAGACCTTGTAGTAGGCCCGGTTGGACGACTCGCGGTCCGGGCTCAGGATCTGCAGGACCGCCGAGCCGCGCTGGCTGTGACGGGCCGTGATGCCCGCGTAGACCTTGCGGGAGTCCCAGACCTTGACCTTGCCGTAGTCCACGACGTCACCGTTGACGACCCAGCGGTAGCGCACCCAGGCCGGGCGGTTCACACTGATCCGGCCGGTGAAGTGGATCCGCTTGCCGGTGTCGCACGAGCCCACGTAGTGGGACGGGCTCGCCCAGGCGCGGGCCGAGACCCGTACGTCGTCGCGGGTGCCCTCGAGCTTCATGCAGTTGACCGAGAAGTAGCTCTTCTTCGAGGTCACCTTGCGGGGGCCGAGGACCTGCAGGGCCTGCCAGCCCTTGACGTCGCCCTTGAAGGTGACCTTCTCGGTGACCTTCACGGACTTCTTGCCCTTGACCTTGACGGTCTTGACCGTGCTCTTCGAGCCGTCGCCGTGCAGCCAGCGGTAGGCGAGCGTGGTCTTGGCCTTGCTCGAGACCTTGACCGTGGCGGAGAACGTCACCGACACCGGGCAGGCGCCGACGTAGTCGCGCTCCGACACCTTGGGCGTGGAGACGGAGACCTTGGCCTTCGTCTTGGTGGCCGCCGCACCTGCGGTCGCCGAGGAGGCCGTGGCAGCCTGAGCGGGACTGGAGACCAGCCCCGCTACCAGGCCGGCCAGCACGAACGTGGAGGCGCCGAACGCCGCCACCTTCCGCGCTAACACAGAGGACTTCATGAATGAGGCTCCATTCCGTGAGGGAAGAGATGCGCTCGGGAACGGTTGCCACGCCGACAACCATCTGTGTCGCGCAATATGGCAAAGCCCCCGTAATGCACGATCACTAAAGCACAGAACTGATTGCACCCTCAACACGAACGCAAGCGAGTTATGTCCCGATTTAGCCACTTTTTAGGCCATGGACCACGCAATTCCATCGAGAATGTCGTGCTCACTCACCACTACCTGCGAAAACGCGAACCGCCGCACAAGGCGGTCAAGGATCAACGCCCCCGCCCCGATCACGTCGACCCGTCCCGGATGCATCACCGCGAGCGCGGCACGCTCACCATGCGTCATCGCCAGCAGCCGCCGCGTCACCTCGTGCACCTGCGCGGCGGAGATCCGCGAATGATGGATCCGCGCCGAGTCGTACTCCGGAAGGCCGAGCGCGATGCCGGCCACCGTCGTCACGGAACCGGCCAGCCCGACCAGCGTGTGCGCCTGCCGGATCGGGATCTCGGCCTCGACCCGGTCGAGCGCCGCCTCGATGTCGGCCACCACCGCCTCCAGCGCCGGCGCGGACGGCGGGTCGCCCGCGTCGCGCAGGTGGCGCTCGGTCAGCCGCACGCACCCGATGTCGACGGAGATCGCCGCCTCCGCGTGCCGGGAGCCGACCACGAACTCGGTCGAGCCGCCGCCGATGTCGACGACCAGGTAGGGCGGCAGCGGGCCCTGCGGCACCTCGGTCTCCGGCGACAGCCGCAGCAGGCCCCGGGTGGCGCCGCTGAACGACAGCTCGGCCTCCTCCGCGCCCGTCACCACCTCGGGCGCGACGCCGAAGATCTCCCGGACGCCGTCGGTGAACCGGTCGCGGTTGTCGGCGTCGCGGGTGGCGCTGGTCGCCACGACCCTGGTGGCGGTGGCCCCGTGCCGGTCGATCAGCTCGCGGTAACGCAGCATGGCGCCGAACGTGCGCTCCAGCGCGTCGGACGACAGCCGCCCGGTCCGGTCCACCCCCTCGCCCAGCCGGACGATCTCCATCCGCCGCTCGACGTCGGTCAGCGTGTCGTCGCCGACGTCGGCGACGAGCAGCCGCACGGAATTGGTGCCGCAGTCGACGGCGGCTACGCGCATGGTCCGTCACTCCACCAGTCGGGGAGCGCGTCCAGCGCCTCCCTGCCGAACGGGTTGCTCCCGGGCACCGCCAGCTCGTGCGCCACGAGCGCGTGCAGGCACTTGACCCGCAGCGGCATGCCGCCGGCGCTCTGCATGTCACGCGGGAGCGGCTCCAGGCCCTCCTCCTCGGCGGCCTTGTCACGCCGGGCGACGTAGTCGTCGTGCGCCGCCTGATAGGCGGCGGCCAGCTCCGGGTCGCCCGCCAGCCGGTCCTGCATCTCCCGCATCAGGCCGGAACCCTCCAGCGTGCCGATCGCGGAGGCGGCCCTGGGGCAGGTCAGGTAGTAGAGCGTGGGGAACGGCGAACCGTCGGGCAGCCGCGGCGCGGTCTCGACCACGTCGGGGTTGCCGCACGGGCAGCGGTGCGCCACCTCGCGCAGCCCTCGGGGAGGCCGCCCGAGCTGCCGCTCGACCGCCTCGACGTCACTGCTTTCCAACGCTGTCCTTCTCCCCCGTGCCGGTGACACCGGCTGATTCGTGCACACCCGCCCTGCGGCCGGTGCCGTTGTCGGCGGCCTGCACCGACTCCCACAACGTCTGATACCACGGCGGCGGCGCCGCCTGCTGCTTCACCGCCGTCCGGCCCTTGCCCGGATCGGCGTCCATCACCACGTAGCACTTCTCGCCCGGCCCGCAGTAGTGCAGCCGCTCCTTGGCCGTGCGCTTGATCCAGTTGGGGTCGCGCACCTGCTGCGCCTCGGCGACCAGCCGCTGGCGCTCGGCCTCCACCCTCGACTTCTCCTCGCGGAGCTCGGCGATGTTGCGCCGCTGGGCGATGTACTCGCGCACGGGGTAGGCCAGGCTCATCGCGATCGCGCACACCACGATCGCCAGGATGGCGGCCCGCCCGGTCAGCTGCGGTCTCTTCGCCAACGCACTACCCCCTCAGACGGCGACGGGACCCGCGGCAGGACTCGCCCACCGCGGGCCGTACCCGAAACTAGCGCTGGAATCGCGGGAAAGCGCCCCGACCCGCGTAACGGGCGGCGTCGTCGAGGATTTCCTCGATGCGCAGCAGCTGGTTGTACTTGGCCACCCGGTCGGAGCGGGCCGGCGCGCCGGTCTTGATCTGACCGCAGTTGACCGCCACGGCCAGGTCGGCGATCGTCGTGTCCTCGGTCTCGCCCGAGCGATGGCTCATCATGCACTTGTAGCCGTTGCGGTGGGCCAGGTCGACGGCGTCGAGGGTCTCCGACAGCGTGCCGATCTGGTTGACCTTGACCAGCAGCGCGTTGGCGGTGCCGGCCTTGATGCCGCGCTCCAGCCGCTCCGGGTTGGTGACGAACAGGTCGTCGCCGACGAGCTGCACCCGGGCGCCGAGCGCCTCGGTGATCGCGTGCCAGCCCTCCCAGTCTTCCTCGTCGAGCGGGTCCTCGATGGAGACGAGCGGGTAGTTGTCGACCAGGTCCTGGTAGAAGGCGATGAGCTCCTGGGCGGACAGGCCCTTGCCGTCGATGGTGTAGACGCCGTCCTTGTGGAACTCGGAGGCGGCCACGTCGAGCGCCAGCGCGATGTCCTCGCCCGGCCGGTAGCCGGCCTTCTCGATGGCGACGAGGATCAGGTCGAGGGCGTCGCGGTTGGACGGCAGGTTGGGCGCGAAGCCGCCCTCGTCGCCCAGGCCCGTGGCGTAGCCCTTCTCCTTCAGCACGGCCTTGAGCGCGTGGTAGACCTCGGTGCCCATGCGGACGGCCTCGCGGAACGTCGCGGCGCCGATCGGCGCGATCATGAACTCCTGGATGTCCACGTTGGTGTCGGCGTGCGCGCCGCCGTTGAGGATGTTCATCATCGGCACGGGCAGCACGTGCGCGTTGGGGCCGCCCACGTAGCGGAACAGCGGCAGCTCGGCGCTGTCGGCGGCGGCCTTGGCCACGGCCAGCGAGACGCCCAGGATGGCGTTGGCGCCCAGCTTGGCCTTGTTGGGCGTGCGGTCCAGGTCGATCATGATCTGGTCGACGATGCGCTGGTCCTCGGCCTCGACGCCGTGGATCTCGTCGAAGATCTCGTCGGTGACGGCGAGCACGGCCTGCTGCACGCCCTTGCCGCCGTAGCGCTCGTCGCCGTCGCGCAGCTCCACGGCCTCGAACTGGCCGGTGGACGCGCCGCTGGGCACCGCCGCGCGGCCGGTGCTGCCGTCGTCGAGGATCACCTCGACCTCGACCGTCGGGTTGCCCCGGGAGTCGAGGATCTCGCGAGCGTATACGACCTCGATGGTAGCCACGGGATGCGCTCCTAAATCGAAAGGCAATATGGGCTCAGAGCCTATCGGCCCTCTCGCGACTCCCAGGCGCGCACCCTGCCGCGGTAGGCGCGTGCCGCCGCTCGCAGCTCGGCCTCGGCGTCGAGGCCGGCCTCCTGGGCGCGGCGCACCAGGTCCCACAGCTCGCGGGCGATCCCCTGGCCGACGGCGGCCGCCAGGCTCTCGGGCACCCCGCCGCGCTCGGCCCGCCGGACGAGCTGTGCCACGAGCGACAGCGCGGGCTGGCCCATGGGCACGCCGTCGAGCAGCGACTCGCTGCCCTTGGACGCCCGCTCGGCCGCCTTGATGGCCTCCCAGTTGTCGTTGACCTGGTCGGCCGTCTCCGCCCGGACCGAGCCGAACACGTGCGGGTGCCGCCGCACCAGCTTGTCCACGATGCCGGCGGCCACGTCGTCCATGTCGAACCCGTCGGCCACCCGCGCGTGGAACACCACCTGGAGCAGCAGGTCGCCGAGCTCCTCGCGGAGGGCCGGGTAGTCGGCCTCCTCGATGGTCTCCAGCACCTCGTACGCCTCTTCGAGCAGGTAGGGCACCAGCGACTCGTGGGTCTGCTTGCGGTCCCAGGGGCACTCGACGCGCAGCCGGTCCATCACCGCGACCAGGTCGAGCACGCGGGCGCCCGGCAGGTCGTAGGAGCCGGGCACGACCTCGATCAGCGGCGGGTCGGGCAGCGCGACGGCGGCGTGGCCGAGCGCGCGCATGAAGTCCTCGTCATCGCCGGAGGCGAGCCACACGACGCTCTCCGCCACCGCCCGCCGGGCCAGCGAGGCGGCGTCCGGCGTCACCACGGCGACCTCGATCCCCGCCTCGGCCAGGTAGGGAAGCTGGGGATGGCCGTCGGCTCCGGTCAGCACCGGGCCGGAACGCAGCGCCTGCCACGCCTGGTGGCTCAGCAGCCCCGGCGCGACCCGGGGCGAGCTGGTGACGACGACGAGCGGCATGCCTAACCCTGCTGTTGCTGTTGCTGTTGCTGCTGGGGCGGCTGCACCGGCTTGCCGAAGCGGCCCGGGTCGACGAAGCCCGCGTCCTGCTGGAAGCTGCCGTAGCGAGGGCTGAACTGCGTCTTGATCGCGTTGTACTCCTCGCTCCACTTGGCCGCCGCCTGCTGGCTCTCGGTGCCGCCGAGCTTCTCGATCAGCTTGGCCGCGCCCAGCTCGGCCCGCAGGTAGGGGCGCGCGTTCGCCGGGGAGACGCCCTTGGACAGCAGGTTCATCTCGGGCGACTGCTGCTGGCCCGGCTGCCGGAGCGCCGCCTCGATCTCGGTCTCGGTGACCGTGATGCCATGCTTGTCGGCGAGCTGCTGGTAGCGGGCCTGGTTGGTCATCCGGAACAGGACGAACTGGGTGACCGGCACGCCGAGCTGCTCGGGCGTGATGTTGGCCTTCTTCAGCGCGGCCTCGAACTCCCGGACGTTCTGGTTGAGATCCTTGGCCGAGATCCGCTGGTTGCCGACGACGGCCGCCGCGCCGGCCTCGACGGGCGTTGAGCAGGCGGTCAGCGCGAGGAGGCTGGCTCCCGCCGCGGCAGCGGCCAAAACCGCTCGTATCGACTTCACGTGCATCCCTTCGACAAAAATCGCCGCTAGCTTACCCGCGCCGGCTCGAGGAACATCGCCTCCACCAGGTCGCCACACCATTTGAGCAGGTCCAGGTCCCGCAGCGGCTGCCCGCCCAGCGGCTTCGTCTTGGGGACCGGCACCAGCAGCGTCTCGGCCGCCTGCTTGTAGATGGCCTTCTTGTAGAGCCGGTCGAGCCGGACCTGCTGCGACTCCTTCAGCACGGCGGGACCGAACTTGATGTTCTGCCCCTGGAGCGTGACGTCGGTCAGCCCGGCCTGCCGCGCCCTGAGCCGGAACCGGGCGACCTCCAGCAGGTTGTCCACCTCGACGGGCGGCTTGCCGTAGCGGTCCGTCAGCTCCTCGCGCACCTCGTCGATGTGGATCGGCGCGGAGATGGCCGCGATCCGCTTGTAGGCCTCCAGCCGCAGCCGCTCGGAGGTCACGTAGTCGTGCGGGATGTGCGCGTTGATCGGCAGCTCGACCTTGACGTCGTGCTGCTCCTCCTGCACCTCGACGCCCGACAGCTTGGCCTTCTGCTCCTGCACGGCCTCGGCCATCAGCCTGACGTACAGGTCGAAGCCGACGCCCGCGATGAAGCCGGACTGCTCGGCGCCGAGCACATTGCCGGCGCCGCGGATCTCCAGGTCCTTCATCGCCACGTACATGCCCGCGCCCATCTCGGTGTGCTGCGAGATCGTGGCCAGCCGCTCGTGGGCGGTCTCGGTCAGCGGCTTCTCCGGCGGGTAGAGGAAGTACGCGTAACCGCGCTCCCTGCCCCGGCCCACCCGGCCCCGGATCTGGTGGAGCTGCGACAGGCCGTAGTTGTCGGCCCGGTCCACGATGAGCGTGTTGGCGTTGGGCACGTCGAGCCCGGACTCCACGATCGTGGTGGACACCAGCAGGTCGTACTCGCGCTCCCAGAACCCGACCATGATCTTCTCAAGCTGGTGCTCGTTCATCTGGCCGTGCGCGACCGCGATCCGCGCCTCGGGCACCAGCTCGCGCAGCCGGGCCGCGACCCGGTTGATCGAGGCGACCCGGTTGTGCACGAAGAAGATCTGCCCGTCGCGCATCAGCTCGCGCCGGATGGCCGCCGCGATCTGCTTCTCGTCGTACGGGCCGACGAAGGTGAGGATGGGATGCCGCTCCTCCGGCGGGGTGAGGATGGTGGACATCTCACGGATGCCGGTCAGGCCCATCTCCAGCGTGCGCGGGATCGGCGTGGCCGACATCGCCAGCACGTCGACCTGGGTGCGCAGGTGCTTCATGGCCTCCTTGTGCTCGACGCCGAACCGCTGCTCCTCGTCGATGATGATCAGGCCCAGGTCCTTGAACCTGACCTCGGGGCTGAGCAGCCGGTGGGTGCCGATCACCACGTCGACGGCGCCGGTGCGCAGGCCGTCGAGGGTGGCCTGGACCTCACCGTCGGTCTGGAAGCGGGAGACCGGCTTGACCGTGACGGGGAAGCTGGAGAAGCGCTCGGTGAACGTCGACATGTGCTGCTGCACCAGCAGCGTGGTCGGCACCAGCACGGCCACCTGCTTGCCGTCCTGCACCGCCTTGAACGCCGCCCGGACCGCGATCTCGGTCTTGCCGTAGCCCACGTCGCCGCAGATCAGCCGGTCCATCGGAACGCCGCGCTCCATGTCGCGCTTGACCTCGTCGATGGCTTCGAGCTGGTCGCCGGTCTCGGCGTAGGGGAAGGCGTCCTCCATCTCGCGCTGCCAGGGCGTGTCGGCGCCGAAGGGGTGGCCGGGCGAGGCCATGCGGGCCGAGTAGAGGCGGATGAGCTCGCCGGCGATCTCCTTGACCGCCTTCTTCGCGCGCGACTTGGCCTTGGCCCAGTCGGCGCCGCCCATCCGGTTGAGCGTGGGCGCCTCGCCGCCCACGTAGCGGGTGACCTCGTCGAGCTGGTCGGTCGGCACGTAGAGGCGGTCGCCCTTGGCGTACTCGATGACCAGGTATTCGCGCGTGGCGCCCTGGACGGTGCGCTGGACCATCTCCATGTAGCGGCCGACGCCGTGCTGCTCGTGCACCACGTGGTCGCCGATCTTGAGCTGCAGCGGGTCGACCATGTTGCGGCGGCGCGACGGCAGGCGGCGCATGTCCTTGGTGGACGCCTTCTGGCCCACCAGGTCGAGGTGGGTGAGGACGGCCAGGCCGGGGGTGACGAAGCCGTGCTCGATGAGCCCCGTCGAGACGTGCACGACCTTGGGCTCCGGCGCCTTGTCCAGATATTTCGTCAGACGGGCGGGGACGTCGACGCCCTTCAGCACCTCGACCATGCGCTCGGCCGGGCCGTGCCCCTCGCTGAGCAGCACGACGGCCTTGTCCTCGGCCAGCCAGCCCTTGACGTCCTCCAGCGCCCTGCGGGTGTCGCCCCGGTACGCCTCGGAGTCGTGCGCGGCCAGCTCGACCCCGGTGCCGAACGGCGCCATCGTCCACCACGGCTGCCCCAGGGCCCCGGCGTGGTCGCGGATCTCCTCCAGCGAGCGGAACGCGGCGGCGCCCAGGTCGATCGGCGCCTCGCCCCCGGCCGCCGCGTTGATCCAGGACGCCTCCAGGAACTCCTGGGAGGTGCGCACCAGCTCCTCGGCCCGGCTCCTGATCCGCTCGGGGTCGCAGACGAACACCGCCGCCCGCGCCGGCAGATGGTCGATCAGCAGGTCCATGTCCCCGGCCAGCGCGGGGGCGAACGCCTCCATGCCCTCGACCGGCGTGCCCTCGGCGAGCTGGTCGAGCACCTCGGCCAGCGCCGGGTGGCGCTCGGCCAGCTCCCGCGCCCTGGCCCGCACCTCGCCGGTCAGCAGCAGCTCACGGCAGGGCGGCGCGAACAGCCCCTCCTCCGCCGCCTCCAGCGAGCGCTGGTCGGCCACCTTGAACCAGCGGATCTCCTCGACCGTGTCGCCCCAGAACTCCAGCCGCAGCGGGTGCTCCTCGGTCGGCGGGAACACGTCGAGCAGCCCGCCGCGCACCGCGACCTCGCCGCGCTTCTCCACCATGTCGACCCGGTGGTAGCCGTTGCCGACCAGGTTGGCCACGACCTCGTCCAGATCGGCGTCGTCACCCGCGCGCAGCCGGATGGGCTCCAGATCGCCCAGGCCCTTCACGATCGGCTGCAGCAACGCCCGGATCGGCGCGACGATCACACTGAGCGGCCCGGCGGCGGTGTCACCCTTGACCGGGTGCGCCAGCCTGCGCAGCACGGCCAGCCGCTGGCCCACGGTGTCGGAGCGGGGCGAGAGCCGCTCGTGCGGCAGCGTCTCCCAGGCCGGGAACACGGCCACCGAAGTCGGCTCGATCAAACTGGTCAGCGCCGCCGCCAGGTCCTCGGCCTCCCGGCCCGTCGCGGTGACGGCCAGCACGGCGCGCTGGTCGTGCCCGGCCAGCGCGGCCACGCCGAACGGCCGCAGCGCGGCGGGCGCGACCAGGCCCACGCCGCCGCCCCGTTCGAGGGCGGCGGCCAGGTTCGGATCGGCGGAGACAAGGTCAAGCAGTCCGGAAAGACTCATCAGTTCGCCCCATGATGGCAACACGACTACCCCCGGCCGAACGGCAGCGGGGGTGTGGTCATTCCAGACTACTGGCCGGTGCTCGCCAACCGTCCGCCGCCGGTGGTACGGAAACGCTCGCGAGAGACCGATGTCCCTTACTCCACGCCAGTTATTGATTACTGTGGGTCACATGTCTGACGTGCGGTCGGTCGCCCAAGGGGGCGATCTCTTTGTTCAGCGGATCCGCGAGCAGTGGACCGGTCAGCTCGGCCGGCGCCTCGACGTGCTGGTCGCAGGGTGCGCCCACGACGAGCCACTGGGGCTGGGGCGCATCGACGTCCGTGTCACCGGGGTCGACGAGGACCTGCCCGCGATACGCGGGGTGGTCGAGGAGCGGGCCGACCTCGTCGCCTGGGCGCTCGGCGACCTGCGTTCGGCGGCGCTGCCGCCCCGCTCCTTCGACGTGATCCAGCTCTCGTTCCTGCTGGAGCGCATCGAGCACGCGGAGCTGGTCTTCGACCGGCTGCTGCAGTCGCTGCGCCCCGGCGGCCTGGTGCTGCTGCGGATGCGCGACAGGAAGTCGGCCTACGCGCTGCTGGAGCGGCTCACCCCGGCCTGGCTGCGGCGGCTGCTGTGGCGGCGGCTCGTCGTCCCGGGGACCCCGGGGCCGCTGCCCGTCGTGCACGGGCCGCTCGCCTCCGCCGACGGGATGCACGCGTTCTGCCTGACCCGGGGCCTGCTGATCACCGACGAGGAGACCGCCACCAGCGGGCCCGCGATGGGCCGGGTGGGCGGGGCGCTCGTCGGCCTGACCGCCCGGCTGACCCGGGGGCGATACCCTGCCACCCACGACGAGATCACCATGGTCATCAGGAAGCCCGAGTATCACTTCGCCCGCCTCATCTAGCGGTCCCGCCGAGAGCAGTGGTATGTTTTCCTACCAATGTAATCGGAATAGTTGGGATGACGGATCGTGGAGTGGACCCCCGACGCGCGCGAGCTGGCCGACCTGGAGCTGCTGCTGTCCGGGGCGTTCCAGCCGCTGACCGGGTTCCTCGGCCATGACGACCTGCACACGGTGCACGAGCGCGGCACGCTTGCCGACGGCACCCCGTGGCCCGCGCCCGTCACCATCACCCTGCCCGGCGAGGCGGCCCCGGGTGACGAGGTCACGCTGCTCGACCCGGAAGGCGTGCCGCTGGCCGTGCTGAGCGTGACCGAGCGGGGTCACGACGGGCTGGCCGCCGGCCCGGTGAAGGGCCTCGGCGCGGCCGAGCACGGCCCGTTCGCGCGGCTGCGCCGTACTCCCGACGAGGTCCGCGTGGAGCTGGGCGGGCGCGACGCACTGGCCGTCACCATGCGCGGGCCGCTCGACGACCTCGGCGAGATCGTCGCCACCGCCAAGGAGCTCGACGCCGTCATCCTCCTGCTCCCCCTCGCGTACGGCGAGGCCGGGCCCGGCGTGGTCAGGGCCGCGCTGCGGGCCAGGGACCAGTTGCCCGAGGGCACGCTGGTGGTGCCGGTGCCGCTGGCGCCGCGCGAGGAGCCCGAGATCGACCTGGAGCTGCGTGAGCACGTGGCCTTCGCCTACGGCGCGAGCGAGCACCTGGCCGGGCCCGAGCCGGTGCGCATCCCGGGGCCGCCGCACAGGCGGGGGCTGGTGGTGTTCTTCACCGGGCTGTCCGGATCGGGCAAGTCCACGATCGCCCGCGGCCTGCGCGACGCGCTGCTGGAGCTGGGCACCCGCACGGTGACCTACCTCGACGGCGACGTGGTGCGTCACCTGCTGTCGAAGGGGCTGACGTTCTCCAAGGCCGATCGCGACCTCAACATCCGGCGGATCGGGTTCGTGGCCGCCGAGGCGGCGCGCCACGGCGGGCTGGCCGTCTGCGCGCCCATCGCCCCTTACGCGGCGACCCGGGCGGAAGTGCGGGAGATGGCCGAGTCGGTCGGCGCCGACTTCCTGCTCGTGCACGTCGCCACGCCGCTGGAGGAGTGCGAGCGCCGCGACCGCAAGGGCCTGTACGCCAAGGCGCGCGCCGGGCTCATCCCCGAGTTCACCGGCGTCTCCGATCCCTACGAGGAGCCGGACGACGCCGATCTGACGATCGACACCACGCACCTCTCGATCGAGGCGGCCGTCGGGCGGGTGCTCGACACGCTGCGCGGCGGCGGGTGGGTGCGGTGATCGACCTCCCGCTCATCGCCGGTTCCTTCCTGGTGGCGATCGTCGTCGGGCTCACCGGCATGGGCGGCGGCGCGCTGATGACGCCGATGATGATGCTGTTCTTCAACGTCCCGCCGCTGGCCGCGGTCTCCAGCGACCTGGTGGCCTCGGCGGTGATGAAGCCGGTCGGCAGCGTCGTCCACCTGCGCCGGGGCACGGTCAACCTGAAGCTGGTCGGCTGGCTGTGCGCGGGCTCGGTGCCGACCGCGTTCTGCGGGGTCTTCCTGGCGCGGGCGTTCGCGGTCGGCGACGGGGTCAAGTACGCACTTGGCGTCGCCCTGCTGCTGGCCGTCGCCGGGCTGGCCGCCAAGGCGCTGCTGGGCGACCGGGGCGGCACGGCGGAGGCCCGCGAGATCGTCGTGCGCCCAATACCGACCCTACTGGTCGGTATGGTAGGCGGGCTGGTCGTCGGGGTGTCGTCCGTGGGCTCCGGGTCGCTCATCATCGTGGCGCTGATCGCGCTCTATCCGGCGCTCAAGGCCAACCAGCTCGTCGGCACGGACCTCGTACAGGCGGTGCCGCTGGTCGTGTCGGCGGCGCTCGGCCACCTGCTGTTCGGCGACTTCCAGGCGGATCTCACGCTCTCGCTGCTCATCGGCTCGATCCCGGGCGTCTACCTGGGCGCGCGGATCTCCTCCCGGGCGCCGGGCGGGCTCATCAGGGCGATGCTCGCGATCGTGCTGCTCGCCTCGGCGCTGAAACTGCTCGACGTCCCCAACGCGGTCACCGTGGTGGCGCTCGTGGCGGCCACGGTGGTCACGGTGGCGGGCTGGCGGTGGCGGGTCAGGGCCGCGGCACGCGCGTCGCGCGGAAGTGCGGATCTCTCGCGAGTTCGCTGAACGCCCGGTCGGCCGTCGCCTCGGTGTCGAAGCTGGTGTTGCCCCGGGGGGCGTGCGGCGAGTCGAAGTAGACCAGCGCCTTGATCTGCGGGTAGCGGCGGATCTGCCGGCGCACCGACTCGAAGAACGCCCGCTTGAACGCCGGGTCGGCGGCCCGCTCGAACACCCCCCACTCCGCCACCATGACCGGCTTGCCGGGAAAGCGCCACTGCATCCACCGGTAGAAGCCGGGCCACTCGTCGAAGTCGTCGCGCATCTTGTTGACCAGCGTGCCGAAGTCGTTCACCCGGCCGTCGGCGTAGGGGTCCATGGCCACCCAGTCGACCACGTCGTCACCCGGGTAGAGCTCCTCGAACCACGACTTGGACGCCCAGTTGGGCGCGCCCATGTAGGTCATCACGGTGACCGCGTTCTTCACCCCGCGCTCCCGCAGCCGGAGCACGACGTGCCGGAACATCTCGGCGTAGTCGGCGGCCCGCATGCCGGAGCCGGTGGCGGCGTGCACGTCGTTCTCGGGCTCGTGGTGGATCGTCAGGAAGAACCGCTCGGGAAAGGTCCGCCGCAGGTAGCCGGCCAGCCGGTCGATCCGGGAGTCGATGGCCCCGTCGGCGATCTCGGCCCAGGTGTGGCCGAAGGACGGCTTCCAGTTGACGAGCAGCAGCCGGGGCCTGGCCGGGTCGCGGGCGAGCCGGATCTCCTCGTCGGTCGGGAACAGCTCCCTGCCCCGGTGGTAGACGTGCAGGATGTCGGCCTTGGCGCCCATGCGCTCCTCGGCGCTCTCCAGCGCCCGGGTCACGCCCGCGCCGGTGAAGATCTCCGGCGCGATCCCCCACCAGGCGCCGCAGGACGGGATGAGCCGGCTGGTGACGGCGCACTCGGGCGGGGTCGCCACGACCGGCGGCAGGCTCGACCTGGCCGACACCGGCGCCCCGTCGACCCCCGAACAGGCGGACAGCACGACGACCAAGACCGGCACCAGAGCCCGCGCAATGATATGTGGCGAATTATGCGGCAAAACGACCCGCCCCCCTCATTCAAGCCCCCGCGCTGTCAACCCTGAACCATGCCACGCCCTTGCCGGGACGTCAGCCGAGACCGCAGATCAGAGCCGGTACGACCGCCGCACAAATCCCTTTATCGCGGGTTAAAGAAGGACGAATTGTCGCCCGTACGGGAGAAAATCTTGGGTAATCGACCTGGGTAATATCCGGCCCGCCTATAGTGGGCGCACACCTCGGCACGTGACGCAGAGTCGCAGAAGCGCGACAATCCGCAAGCATTCCAGGGAGACGCGCCTCATGAGCTCGACGCCGGACTGCCCGGCCCACCGCTCCGGCACCGATCTGGGCGAGCACCTCTCGCTGCTCCGCAGGCGCTGGCTGCTCTTCCTGGGCTGCTTCCTGGCAGGCGGCACGATGGGGCTGGCGCTCATGAGGCTCACCCCGCCCGCCTACACGGCCACCACCCAGGTGCTGGTCACCCCGGTGGGCGTGCCCGAGCAGGGCAACCAGGTGACCAGCAGGCAGCGCGAGCAGCTCAACCTCGACACCGAGGCGCAGATCGCCCGGTCCGCCGTCGTCGCGGCGGCGGCCGCGAAAGCCGCGAAGGTCACCGAGCCGGAGCCCGTCGAGGTCACGGTGCCGCCCAACTCGGCGGTCCTGCTCATGTCCGTCACCGCGCCCGACCCGGCCACCGCCGCCGCCCAGTCACGCGCCTACGCCGAGGCCTACCTGGCCAACCGCGCCGACAGCGCGCAGGCCGCCATCACCGCCCAGCAGAAGCTCATCCTCGCCAAGCTCAAGCAGGTCAACACCGCCCTCGGCGAGGTCATCGGGCAACTCGGCGAGCTGCGCAGGGGCACCGCCGAGCACGCGCTCGCGGCCCACCGGCAGGGCGTGCTCAACCGGCAGGTCAACAGCCTCACGCTCAAGTACGACGCGCTCAAGACGGTCCCGGTGACCCCCGGCTCGGTCATCAGCCGGGCCGAGCCGCCGCTGGAGCCCAGCTCGCCCAGCCTGCCGCTCTACCTGGCCTCCGGGCTCGTGGCCGGGCTGCTCACCGGAGCCGGCGCGGCGAGCGTGCGCGACCGGCTCGACACCCGGCTGCGCACCGCCGCCGACGTCGAACGGCTGACCGGGCTGCCCGCGCTGGCCGACCTGGCCCGGCCGGCCGAGCTGATCACCGCCGTCGTCGCGGCGTGCCCGGGCAAGTGGCTCCTGGTCAGGGCCGTGCCGGCCGAGCTCGGCACGGCGTCCGTGATCGCGCCGCTGGCCGCCAGCGCCCCGCTGTCGGTGCTCAACGGCGCCGAGGTGGGCGACCTCGGCAGGGCCGACGCCGCGGTGCTGCTCATCGGGCTGGGCGAGGCCACCGCCGAACGGGTCGCGGCCACCGTACGACAGCTCGACCGGCACGGCGTGCCCGTCATCGGCGCGGTGACGACGACGGACCTGACGCCCGCGCCGGCGCCCGACACGCGCCGGCCCAACACGCTCGGCAAGCTCGTCGCGAGCGGCGAGCTGACCGAGGGCGGCGCCCTGACCACCCCGATGAACACGCTGGGCAAGCCGACGTGAGAGGGCCCGCCTGGCCCGTCGGCGCGTTCCTGCTCGGCTATCCGCTCTGGTGGGCGCTCGGCTTCGGCGGGCTGTCGGTGGTCGTGCTGGCCGTGCCCATGGCGGTCATCCTGTGGCGGCGGCGGCCGGTCCGGGTGCCGCGCGGGTTCGGGCTGTGGGCGCTGCTGATCGCCGGCTACCTGGTGAGCGCGCTGATGCTGGGCGAGATGCCGCCCGGCACCTACGGCGAGCTCGGCGCCGGCCGGCTGGTCGCCTACGGGATGCGGCTGGCGCTCTACCTGGCGCTCATGATCATGGTGCTCTACCTGGGCAACCTCACCGAGCGGGAGCTGCCGCAGCTGCGGCTGGTGCGGATGCTCGGCGTGCTGTTCGTGACGACCGTGGCGGGCGGGCTGCTCGGGCTGCTCGCGCCCGGGTTCTCCTTCACCTCGCCGGTGGAGATGGTGCTGCCGGGCTGGCTGGCCGACAACCCGTTCGTGCAGAACCTCATCCATCCGACGGCCTCCCAGACGCAGAAGGTGCTCGGCTACTCCATGCCGCGCCCGGAGGCCCCGTACGAGTGGGCCAACGCCTGGGGCAGCAACGTGTCGGTGCTGCTGATCTGGTTCGTGGTCGGCTGGTGGGTGTACGGCTCGCGGCGCCGCCGGGTGACGGCCGTGGTGCTGGTCGCGCTGGCCGCCGTGCCGATCGTCTACTCGCTCAACCGCGGCCTGTGGATCGGGCTCGGGCTGGCCGTGGCCTACCTGATCGTGCGGGTGGGCGGCCGGACCAGGATCGCGCTGTGCGCCGGGGCGGCCACGGCGGCGCTGGTGTTCGCGCTCAGCCCGCTGGCAGGGCTCGTCAGCCAGCGGCTGGACAATCCGCACTCCAACGACATCCGCGCCTTCACCGTGTCGGCCACGATCGACGCCGCCACCCACTCCCCCATCGCCGGCTACGGCAACACCCGCAACGCCATGGGCAACCATCGCACGATCACGACCGGCAAGACCGGCTGGTGCGCGGGCTGCGGCCATCCGCCGCTGGGCGCCGACGGGCAGCTCTGGCTGCTGATCATCACCCAGGGGTTCACCGGGGCCGTGCTCTACGTGGCGTTCTTCGCCGGGGCGATCCGCCGCCACTGGTCCGACCGGTCGCCGATCGGGCTGGCCGGCGTGCTGGTGATGTGCCTGGTGCTGCTCTACATGTTCGTCTACGACGGGCTGGTCACGCCGCTGAGCCTCTACTTCGTCTCGTTCGCCCTCCTGTGGAGGAACACGCATGCACGACCATAGGATCCGGCTGCGCTATCTCGGCGACACCCTCGACCTGCTCTACCCGGGCTCCGGATCGCCGCGCCCGTACACGGTGCTGCCCCATCCGTACCTGCCCCGGCGGCTGGCGCCGCGCCGGTGGTGGCATCCGGGGCCGCGGGTGATGCTGTCCGCCGAAGGGTCGATCGACGCCCATCTGGGCGAGGTGTTCGGCGCGCCTGTCGAGACCGTCCTGCACGTGCGGCCCGCGCGCCGGGCCAACCGCAAGCCGGTCCTGGAGGCCTATTCGGCGGGGTCACGGCTGGCGTACGTGAAGATCGGCGACACCGAACGGGCGCGCGCGCTGGTCGACAACGAGGCCGCCGTCCTCGGCCGACTCGCCGACCAGCCGCTCAAGAGCGTCGTCGTGCCCACCGTGCTCCACCACGGCACGTGGCGCGGGCTCGGCGTGCTCGCGCTGTCACCGCTGCCCGTACGGCACGGCCGGGTGCCGGAGGCGCTGCTCGTCCGCGCCGTCAAGGAGATCGCCGCCACCGGCGACGGCGCCTGGCACGGCGACCTGTCGCCGTGGAACATGGCGCCCGCCGCCGACGGGCGGCTGCTCGTGTGGGACTGGGAGCGCTACGCGACCGGCGTCCCGCACGGGTTCGACGCGGTGCACCACTTCTTCCAGCGGGCACTGCGGCGGATGAACCCGGCGACCGCGGCTCGCGCCTGCCTCGCCCAGGCACTGCGGGTGCTGGCGCCCTACGGGCTGTCGGCCGCCCAGGCCAGGCGGACGGCGCTGCTCTACCTCGTCGCGCTGGCCGACCGGCACGCCGCCGACGGACACGAGCCGCTCGGGCCGCCGGACCGCTGGCTCAGCCCGCTCATCGACCACGAGGAGCCGATCCTGTGAAGTCCATCAAGCAGCCGGTGCTGTCCGTGTCACGCGGCGCCGGACGGCTCACCGCGGGAGCCCGGGTCCTGCCGTCGTTCCTCATCAGCGGGGCGCAGCGGTGCGGCACCACCTCGCTCTACCGGGCGCTGGCGCAGCACCCGCTGCTGCTCAAACCGGTGCTGCACAAGGGGGTGCACTACTTCGACACCGCCTACTGGCGCGGGCTGTCGTGGTACCGGGGGCACTTCCCGCTGCGCGTGGGCACCTCGCTGCTGACCCGGCGGTTCGGGGCGCGGCCCCAGGCGTTCGAGTCGTCGCCCTACTACCTGTTCCATCCGCTGGCCGGCGAGCGGATCGCGGCCGACCTGCCGGGGGTCAAGCTGATCGTGCTCGTGCGCGATCCCGTCGAGCGGGCGTGCTCGGCGCACGCCCACGAGCTGGCCCGGGGGTACGAGACCGAGTCCAGCTTCGAGTACGCGCTCGAACTGGAGGACACCCGGCTGGCCGGGGCCGAGGAGAGCCTGCGGGCCCGGCCGCACTCGGTGCACCACTCGCACCAGCACCACGCCTACCTGGCGCGGGGCCGCTACGCCGCGCAGCTCGACCGGCTGGAGCCGCTGTTCGGGCGGGAGCGGATCCTGGTGCTCGACAGTCACCGGTTCTTCGCCGCGCCCGAGCAGGCCTACGACCGGGTGCTGGACTTCCTGGGGGTGCCCCGGATCGGCTATCCGGCGTTCGAGCGGCACAACGGGCGGGCGCTGCCGAGACCGCTGCCCGAGTCGGTGCGGCGGGCTTTGCGTGACCGCTTCGAGGAGGACGACGCGCGGCTGGTGCGCTGGCTGGGCGGTGAGCCCTCGTGGCGGTGACCGGTCTGGCGCGCAGCGGGGCGGCCGGGCTGGCCGGGGCGGCGGTGGGGGCGCTGGCCCAGTTCGCGCTCGTGGTGGTGGTGACCAGGGGGCTGCCCCCGGCGCGGGCCGGAGAGTTCTTCATGGTCACCGCGCTGGCGTTGATGGCGGCCGGGGTGGCCAAGCTGGACGCGGGGAACGGGCTGGTCTACTTCATCGCGCGGGCCGGGACATATGGCTACCTGGGCGTCTCCGGCTATGTCCGGGCGGCCGTGGTGCCCGTCGTGGTGGCCGCCTCGGGCGCCGGGCTGGTCCTGTACCCGCAGCTCGGGCCGCTGGCCTGGGCGCTGCCGGCGATGGCGCTGGCCGACGTGCTGCTCGCGGCCACCCGCGGGTTCGGGGCCATGCGGCCCACGGTGCTGCTCGACGGGATCGTGCTGCCGGTGGGCCAGCTCGTCCTGGTCACGGCCGCGGCCTTCACGTACGCCTCCGCGCTGCCTCTCGCCTGGGCGGCGCCGTACCTGCTCGTGGCCGTGCTGGCGGGGCTGGCGCTGCGCGGGCGGGCGCCCAGGGCGCCGTACCTGCCGGGGACGGGCCGCGACCTGTGGCGGCACACCGCGCCCCGGTCGGCGGCGGGCGCCATCCAGGCCGTGTTCCAGCGGCTCGACATCGTGCTCGTGGCCGTGCTCGGCGGGCCCGTGCAGGCGGCCGTCTACACCGCCGCCACCCGGTTCAAGATCGTGGGCCAGCTCGCCAACCAGGGCCTCTCGCGTGCCGTGCAGCCCCGCCTGGTGACCGCGCTCGCCGAGGGCGACCTGGTGCGGGCCAGGGAGCTCTACCAGGTCACGACCATGTGGCTGGTGCTGCTGACGTGGCCCGTCTGGCTCGGCTACGCCGCGCTCGCGCCCTGGCTGCTGGACCTGTTCGGCGCCGGCTACGACACCGCCGCGCCGGTGGCCCTGGTGCTCGCGGCAGCCATGATGGCGGCCACGGCGTGCGGCATGGTCGACGTCGTGCTGACCGCCGCCGGGCACACCACCGGCAGCCTGCTCAACCTGCTGGCCGCGATCGGCGTCACGGTGCTGCTGGACCTGGCGCTCATCCCGGCCCACGGCGCGCTCGGCGCGGCGCTCGGCTGGGCGGGCGGGCTGCTGGTCAAGAACGCCCTGCCGCTCTGGCAGCTCCACCACCGCTACGGCCTGCGCCCCTTCGGCCGCCACAGCCTGGCCGCCCTCCGCTTCCGCGCCTGGGCGGCGGCGTGAGCGCTCCCGTGCTGGTCACCGGCCTGCCCAGGAGCGGCACGAGCTGGACCGGCAAGATGCTGGCCGCCGGCGGCGAGCTCGTCTACGTCAACGAGCCGCTCAACCCGCAGCACCCGCCCGGCCGCTGCCCCGGAGTCCTGCGCGCCGAGGTGACCCACCGTTTCCAGTACATCTGCGACGACAACGCCGCTGCCTGGCTGCCCGCCTTCCGCGACACCACCGCCCTGCGCTACCGCTGGGGCGCGCAGTTGCGGGCCAACCGCTCGCCGTACGACGTGGCGCGCATGATCCGCTACGGCGCCGCGTTCGGGTTCGGGCGGCTGGCCGGGCGGCGGGCGCTGCTGGACGACCCGTTCGCGGTGCTGTCGGCGGGCTGGTTCGCCGCCCGGCTGGGCTGCCGGGTGATCGCACTGGTGCGGGACCCGGTGGCGTTCGTGGCGAGCTGGCGGCGGCTCGGCTGGACCGTCTACTTCCACGAACTGCTCGAACAGCCCCTGCTCGTCCGCGACCACCCCGAGGTGGAGCTCCTGCGCCCGCTGGTCGGCTCCCAGGACCGGCTGGCCAAGGCGGCGGCGCTGTGGCGGGTGACGCGCTCGATCCTGTCGGGCGTCCCCGGCATCCTCGTGACGTCCTACGACGACCTCGCCGCCGACCCGCTGCCCGGCTTCCGCGCCCTGTACGAGCACGCCGGCCTCACCTGGACCCCGGCCGCCGAGCGCCGCATCACCCGCGCCTGCACGGCCCCGGCCGGCGTCGACCGGGGCTTCGCCTGGTCGGGGCTGTCGCGCACGGCCTACCGCCCGATGGACTCCCGCCTGGCCCTCCGCACCGCCGCCCGCGGCCTCACCCCGCCGGAGATCGCCCGGATCAGAGCCCTGACCGCCGTGCCGTGACACCGCGCCGGGCGTCGAGCAGCAGCCGCACCGCGTAGGGCAGGTCGTCCACCAGGTAACGCCTGGCCAGCCGCCCCGGCTCGGCGCCCAGCCGGAACGCCCACTCCAGCCCGGCGCGCCGCATCCAGCCGGGCGCCCGCGGCACCATCCCGGCGGCGAACGCGATCGCCGCCCCGCACCCCAGGAACCAGGCATCGGGCAGGTCTCGCCGCAACTCGGAGATCAGCAACTCCTGACGCGGGAACCCGAGGCCCACGAACACCAGCCGGGGCCGCGCCCGCACGACGGCACGCCGCACCCGCTCCCGCTCGGCCGGACGCGCGTCGAACCCGTACGGCGGCGTGTCCACCCCGCGCACCTCCAGCCGGGGACTGCGGCCCACCAGCTCACCGGCAGCCCCCTCGGCGGCCCCGGGCGGCCCGCCGAGCAGGTAGACGGGCCATCCACGGCGGGCGGCCTGCTCGCTCAGCGACCACACCAGGTCCGCGCCCGTGACCCGCTCGGGCACCGGGGTCCCGGAGATCCGCGACGCCCACACCAGCGGCATCCCGTCGGCCACCACGAGCTCGGCCCCGCGCACCAGCTCCCGCAACCCGGCGTCGCGCGCCAGGGTCCGGCAGATGTCCACGTTGGGGGTGACGATGTGCCCCCCGCGCCCCGCCTCCAGCTCGGCCGTCACCCACGCGACGACCTCCGCCTCGGTGAACGGGTCGACCCCCACCCCGCCCACGACCACCCTGCGGGATCGCGTGGACGGCAGGTCCGTGCGGAGTTCGGGCATGGCGTTCGTACGGGACAGGGGCATGGTGAGATCCGTAGGCGAGGGGACGGGGGTCAAATGCCGTGCCCCCGGCGGTGCAGCAGGGCGAGGACACGGGAGGCGGGCACGAGGCCGGCGGCGACGGCCAGGGCGATGGGGGCGCGGGGCTCGCCCAGGCGGGCGGCCAGGGCGCGGCCCGCCCAGCGCGCCGCGTCGAGGCGGTGGCCGAGTGCCGCGTGGCCGAAGGCGAGCTGGCCGTAGATCCGCGCCGCGCCGCGTGGATCCACGGCCAGATCGGGGTGCCGGGCGAGCATCCACTCCAGCCCGGCGATCCGGTCGGCCCAGCGGGCGACGTAGTGGGAGGCGCCCCACCGCACCCGCACGAGCGGCCGGTCGGCGCAGGCGATCGGGTGCCGCCCGGCGGCGCGCAGCGCCAGGTCCCAGTCCTCGTTCTGGCCGGCGGGGGCGCTCTCGTCGACCCAGAGCGTGCCCCTCCTGAACAGGAACGTCGAGGAATGCACCATCACCATGCGCGAGCGCGTCAGGTCGGCGGCCGTCACCCGGTCGGTCCCGGCCAGCCTCGTCACCCGGCGGGTGCCGTACTCGACCTCGATCCCGCAGCTCACGAACTCGGCGCCGGTCTCGACGAGCCGCACCTGGGCGGCGAGCTTGCCGGGCAGCCAGAGGTCGTCGTCGTCGCAGAAGGCGACCAGCTCGGTGTCGCAGGCCGCGATGCCGGTGTTGCGCGCCCCGGGCAGCCCCGGGCTCAGCCGGTTGCCCACCACCCGCACCCGGTCGTGGCCGGGCACCTGCGGGCGCACAGTCTCGGCGGGCACGCCGTCGGCGACGACGACCACGTCGACCGGGTGGTCCTGGGCGAGCGCCGCCAGGACGGCCTCGCGCAGCAGGGCGGGCCGGTCGCCCCGGGTGGGGATCACCACGCCGACGGGACGGCTCATGCCGTCGCCCTCCCGTAGCCGTAACGCGCCCTGAGCGGCCACGTGAGGGCCGCCACCAGGCCGCGATGGTGCAGCGGGAGCCCCTGCCGCCAGGCGTCGTCCCTGGCCAGCTCGACGCGCCCGACCTTGAACCGCATCGGGTTGCCCGAGGAGGTGTGGCTGGTGGTCAGGTAGGCCGTCGTGCCGTCGAGGAACGGCAGCCGGAACTCGGCCAGCCCGAGCGCCCCGGCCAGCCCCGTCAGCGTCGCCTCCGGCGCGGCCAGCAGGTCTTCGTAGCGGATCCGCGTGACGGGCGCCCCCCGCCGGGCGAGCACTTCGAGTGCCAGGTTCTGGGCGTTCCAGTGGACGGCCGTGCGCAGGGGGGCCCAGCGGGTCATCGGCCGCCCGTCCTCGGGCCGGGCCACGCTCTTGCTCCAGGAGTGCGCGACGGCCCTGGGCTCGCGCACCACCTGCACGACATGGGCGTCGACCCCGGCCTCCACCAGGCAGTAGGCGAGGGAGGCGTGCTTGCTGGAGTCGACCACCACCCGCGCCCCCGCCGCCTCGGCCGCCGCCCGGTAGACGCGCCGGTAGGCCCGCACGTATTCCGGCAGGTCCGCGTGGGCGATGCGAGCCATCCGGCGCGTGCGGTCGACCCGCCGCCGCAGCGCCACGACCCGCTCGGCGAGCATGGACGTCCACCCGTTGAACGCCTTGTCGCCGACCCGCACCCAGAACGGGCAGACGCTGAACGCGCGGCCGCACCCGCACGACTCGTCGGCCAGCACGCCCCGCTCCCACAGATGGACGACCTCGCCCAGGGGCACGACGCCCGGCAGCTCGCCCAGGAGCCGTTCGAGCAGCGTCGTGCCGCTGCGGCCGAGGCCGCCAAGGAAGATCACGCGCGGATCGCTCAAGGGGATGGTCTCTCGCATCGCCAACACGGAACGTGCAGAGACTAGCGCGGAGAGTAATCGTTCGACCAAGGAACGGAAAATGATCTACCTAACGCGGAACGGCCGGCCGCGGAGAACCCCGCGCCCGGCCGTCCAGGAGAAGATCAGCGAGTTTCCATGATCATCCCTGCCGCCACCGTGCTGTTGGTCGTCTCGTCCACCAGGATGAAGCCGCCGGTGAGCCGGTTGCGCCCGTAGTCGTCGACGAACAGCGGCTGCGTCACCCGGAGCGTCACCCGGCCGATCTCGTTGAGGCCCAGCGAGGTGGCCTCCTCGTCCCGGTGCAGGGTGTTGACGTCGAGGCGGTATTGCAGGTCGCGGACCAGCGCCCGGGCGGTGCGCGTGGTGTGCTTGATGGTCAGCTTGGAGCGCGGCGTCAGCTTGGAGGTGTCGGCCATCCAGCAGACCATCGCCTCCAGGTCCTGGGCCGCGTTGGGCTGGTTGTTGGGCCGCGCGATCATGTCACCGCGCGAGATGTCGAGATCGTCCTCGAACCGCAGCGTCACCGACATGGGCGGGAACGCCTCCTCCACCGGCCCGTCGAAGGTGTCGATGGAGGCGATCCGGGTGGTGAGCCCCGACGGCAGGTGGACCACCTCGTCACCGGGCTTGAGCACGCCGCCCGCCACCTGGCCGGCGTAGCCGCGGTAGTCGTGGAAGGCGTGGTCGGTGGCCCGCTGCGGGCGGATCACGTACTGCACCGGGAAGCGCACGTCGGTGAGGTTGCGGTCGGAGGCGATGTGCACGTTCTCCAGGTGGTGCAGCAGCGAGGTGCCCTGGTACCAGGGCATGTTCTCGGAGCGGGACACCACGTTGTCGCCGTTGAGCGCGGAGATCGGGATGAACGTCAGGTCGTTGACGTTGAGCTTGGAGGCGAAGGCGGTGAACTCCTCGCGAATCTCCTCGAAGCGCTCCTGCGAGTAGTCGACCAGGTCCATCTTGTTGACGGCCAGCACCAGGTGCGGCACGCGCAGCAGCGAGGTGAGGAACGCGTGCCGGCGCGACTGCTCCAGCACGCCCTTGCGGGCGTCGATGAGGATGATGGCCAGGTCGGCGGTGGAGGCGCCGGTGACCATGTTGCGCGTGTACTGGATGTGGCCGGGCGTGTCGGCGATGATGAACTTGCGCCGCGGCGTGGCGAAGTAGCGGTAGGCCACGTCGATCGTGATGCCCTGCTCCCGTTCGGCGCGCAGGCCGTCGGTCAGCAGCGACAGGTCGGTGTATTCGGTGCCGCGGTCGCGCGAGGTGCGCTCGACGGCCTCCAGCTGGTCCTCGAAGATCGCCTTGGAGTCGAACAGGAGCCGCCCGATGAGGGTGGACTTGCCGTCGTCGACGCTTCCCGCCGTGGCGAAACGCAGAATGTCCATCGGTCTAGAAGTAGCCTTCCCGCTTGCGATCCTCCATGGCGGCCTCCGAGGCGCGGTCGTCGGCCCTGGTGGCCCCGCGCTCGGTGATCCGGGTGGCCGCGATCTCCTCGATGATCTCCTCGACCGTCGCGGCCGAGGACTGCACGGCGCCGGTGCAGGTCATGTCGCCCACCGTGCGGTAGCGGACCACGGCCTCGAACAGCGGCTCGTCGTCGCCCCGCTGCACCACGTCGGCGTCGGGCAGCAGCATGCCGTCGCGCTCGAACACCTTACGGGTGTGGGCGAAGTAGATCGACGGGATCTCGATGCCCTCGCGCCTGATGTAGTCCCACACGTCGAGCTCGGTCCAGTTGGACAGCGGGAAGACGCGGATGTGCTCGCCCTGGGCGATGCGGCCGTTGTAGAGGTTCCACAGCTCGGGCCGCTGGTTCTTCGGGTCCCACTGGCCGAACTCGTCGCGGAAGGAGAAGACCCGCTCCTTGGCCCTGGCCTTCTCCTCGTCGCGCCGCGCGCCGCCGAAGACGGCGTCGTAGCGCTGCTCCTCGATCGCGTCGAGCAGGGTGGTGGTCTGCAGGCGGTTGCGGGAGGCGCGCCGCCCGGTCTGCTCCGTGACCCGGCCCTGGTCGATGGAGTCCTGGACCGAGGCGACGACCAGCTTGGCGCCCAGCTCCTCGACCCGGCGGTCGCGGAACTCGATGACCTCGTCGAAGTTGTGGCCGGTGTCGACGTGCATGAGCGGGAACGGGATGGGCGCGGGCCAGAACGCCTTCTCCGCGATGCGGAGCATGACGATGGAGTCTTTGCCGCCGGAGAAGAGCAGACAAGGGCGCTCGAACTCGGCAGCCACCTCGCGCATGATGTGGATGGCCTCGGCTTCGAGTACGTCGAGCTGCGACGTCGTGTAGTCGCGCTGGAGCATGTGCGCTCTCCTCGGGGCGTTTTTAGCGGTGCAGGTCCCGAATCCCGGCGAGCAGGGTAGACGCCAAGTCCGGTAGGGAAACCAGAATATCCGGTAGGGAGGGGTCGCCTTGGTTGTAGGTCAGGGTTGAGCCGTCGACCCGGCTGGCGTGGGCCCCCGCGGCCAGGGCCACGGCGACCGGCGCGGCGGAATCCCACTCGTACTGGCCGCCGGCGTGCACGTATGCCTCGACCTCACCGGTGAGCACCGCGGAGATCTTGGCCCCGGCCGAACCGATCGGCACCAGATCGGCGCCGGCGAGGTAGGCGAGCTTCTGCACGAACTCCGGCGGCCGGGTGCGGCTCACCGCGATGCGGAAGCGGCCGCCGTCGTAGGCGGGCAGCTTGGGCGGCTCGGCGGTGTTCAGCGTGCGGCCCTGGGCGGGCAGCGCCACGGCGCCGGCGCTCAGCGTGCCGCGCTCCCACAGCGCGACGTGCACGGCCCAGTCGGCGCGCCCCTCCTCGGAGAACTCGCGGGTGCCGTCGAGCGGGTCGACGATCCACACCCGGTCGGCGGCCAGCCGGCGCGGGTCGAGCCGCTCCTCGCGGGTGGCCTCCTCCGACAGCACGCTGTCGCTGGGCCGCAGCCTGGCCAGCGCCTCCATCAGGAACACGTGGGCGGCCCGGTCACCGGCGGCCTTCAGCGCGGCCTGGTCGCCGAACCCCACGCGCTCGCGGACCTCCAGCAGATGCTCCCCCGCCTCGGTCGCCAGGTCGGCGGCGAGGGCGTGGTCGTCGCGAATCGTCATCAGTAAGCTCCTTGCCCGCGTGCGACGGCCGACCAAGTCTTCCACAGGATCTGCAGGTCCAGCATGAGGGACCAGTTCTCCACGTAACGCAGGTCGAGGCGGACCGATTCCTCCCACGACAGATCCGACCGGCCGCTCACCTGCCACAGCCCCGTCAGCCCGGGCCGCACGAGCAGCCGCCGGCGCACGTCGTCACCGTAACCGGCGACCTCCTCCGGCAGCGGCGGACGCGGCCCGACCAGCGACATGTGACCGCGCAGCACGTTGAGCAACTGGGGCAGCTCGTCCAGCGAGTGGCGGCGCAGAATCACGCCGAGCGGTGTCACCCGGGGATCGTTGCGGATCTTGAACAGCGGGCCGTCGCCCTCGCTGACCAGGGTGATCTTCTGATGTTCGGAGCCGCGCCGCATCGTGCGGAACTTCACGATCGTGAACGGCTTGCCGTCCCTGCCGATCCTGACCTGCCGGAACAGCGCCGGGCCCGGGCTGGTGGCGCGGACGGCGATCGCCAGCCCGGCCAGCAGCGGCGCGAGGAGCACGAGCAGGGCGGCGGCCATCAGCCGGTCGAAGACGTTCTTGACGAGCTGCCGGGCGCCGGTCAGCTCGGGATGCTCGACATGCAGCAGCGGCAGCCCGGCGGCCGGCCTGATCATGGTGCGCGGCCCGGCGACCTCCATGAGCGCAGGGGCCACCACGAGCTCGGTCTGGGTGGCCTCCAGCCGCCAGGCCAGCCGGCGCAGCGCCAGGCCGTCCATCTCGGGGCAGGCGAGCACGGCCACGGTGTCGGCGCCGGCCTGCTCGACGACCAGCGGCACGTCGCTGAAGTGGCCGGCGACGGGCACCTCGGCCACGCTGTCGGGCGCGGCGTCGTCGGGCAGGCAGGCGGCCACGACCTCCATGCCGTGGTAGCGCTCCTTGCGGAACAGGCGGACCAGCTCGTCGACGGAGGCGGCGTGGCCCACGGCCACCACCCGGCGCAGGCACGCCCCGCGCTCGCGCCGCCGGTGCAGGGAACGCCGCAGACCATGGCGCAGCGCCAGCGTGAGCAGCGTGACCAGCGGCAGCGCGAGCACCACGTAGCCGCGGGCCACGTCGGCCTTGGTCAGGTAGGAGCCGATGGCGAGCAGGGCGGTCAGCGCGGCCCCGCACCGCACGATCCGGCGGAACTCCTCCGAGCCCTCACCGATGAGCCGCGGCTCGTAGGCCCGGTTGAGCGCGACGGCGCACAGCCACACGACCGGCAGCGCGACGCTGACCATCAGGTAGGGCAGGGCGTGGGCGCTGAGCTGGCCGAACCGGAAGCAGAACGCGGCGGCGGAGCCGATGCCGGCGGCGAGCAGGTCGGCGCCCATCGCCCGGAGCTGGTAGGCGCGCACCCAGCCGGGCACGCGCGGCCCGGCCCGCCAGGCGGCGCTGGGCCCGGATCCGGCGACGGTCAGCAACCCGTCCTGCACGCAGCCTCCAGGTGACGTTCGTCAACGGAAAGTCACTAGAGCGTAGCCCTACGTGCAGCCAGGCAAAGCGTGAACGACGCTATGAGGGGATCAGCGTGGAGGGCCGGAAATGTTCAGATCGGCGCGGTGGAACTCGTTCTGCGTGACGTCGAGACCGCGTTCCATGAGCGACTCGACCACGTCGGCCGCCCGGTCGACCAGGAAGGGCAGGTCCTTGCGCTCGGCGGTGGCGAAGCCCTTCAGCACGAACGAGGCCGGGTCCATCCGGCCCGGCGGCCTGCCGATGCCGAACCGTACGCGAAGGTAGTCGCGGGTGCCGAGGACCTTGGTGATCGACTTGAGCCCGTTGTGGCCGTTGTCGCCGCCGCCCAGCTTGGCGCGCAGCGCCCCATACGGGACGTCGAGCTCGTCGTGGATCACGATGAGCCGGTCGGGGCCGATCTTGTAGAAGTCGGCGAGCGCCTTGGTCGGCCCGCCGGACAGGTTCATGTACGTCAGCGGCTTGGCGAGCACGGCGGCCCGCGTCTCCAGCACCTCGGCGCGGCTGCGGTGCGCCTTGAACCGCCCGCCGGCCCTGGCGGCCAGTTCGTCGAGCGTCATGAAGCCCGCGTTGTGCCTGTTGCCCGCGTATTCGGGACCGGGGTTGCCGAGCCCGACGATCAGCCAGCGGTCCATGTGCTTCCCCTCAAGCGGAAAAGGGGCAGCCGGCACGCCGGCTGCCCCGTGACCGGGATCGTTACTCGGCGGCGGAAGCCTCGGCGGGCTCGCCCTCGGCCTCCTCGCCCTCGGCCTCCTCGGCCGGGGCCTCGGCCTGCTTGGCGATGACCTGGACGACCAGGGTGTCCGGGTCGGCGATCAGCGTGGCGCCCTCGGGCAGGTCGAGCTGACCGGCGGTGATGGAGGCGCCGACCTCCAGGCCCTCGACGTCGACCTCGACACCGGTCGGGATGTGGGTGGCCTCGGCCTCGACGGCGATGCTCATGAGCTGCTGGTCGAACAGGCCGTCGGGGTTGACGTCGCCGACCGCGATGACCGGGAGCTCGACGGTGACCTTCTCGCCGCGCTTGACCAGGAGCAGGTCGACGTGCTCGACGAAGCCCTTGATCGGGTCGCGCTGGACGCCCTTGGGCAGCGCGAGCTCGTCCACGCCCTCACCCTGGAGGCGGATCAGCACGTTGGGCGTGCGGAGCGCGAGGAGCACCTCGTGGCCCGGCAGGGTCAGGTGCTTGGGGTCGATGCCGTGGCCGTAGAGAACGGCGGGCACCTTGTCGGCGCGGCGGATCTTGCGCGCTGCGCCCTTGCCGAACTCGGTGCGCTGCTCGGCGGCGATACGAACTTCAGACACGACATCTCCTAGGGATGCAGAGATCGATGGGGTTTTGCGCTCCCCCTCACCCGCCCTAGCGGAAGGCGTTACGAGCGCAACCCTCACAGCCTACCGGCTCAGGTGTCTCCCTCGAACAGGCTCGTGACGGAGCCGTCGGTGAACACCTCGGTGATGGCGCGGGCGATGAGCGGCGCGATGGACAGCACGGTGAGCTTGTCGAAGCGGTTGGCCTGCGCCAGCGGCAGCGTGTTGGTGACGATGACCTCGGAGATGCGCGAGTTCTTCAGCCGGTCGACGGCCGGGTCGGAGAACACCGCGTGCGTGGCGGCCGTGATCACGTTGGTGGCGCCCTGCTCGTAGAGGGCGTCGGCCGCCTTGCAGATGGTGCCGGCGGTGTCGATCATGTCGTCGATGAGGACGCAGGTCCGGCCGCGTACCTTGCCGACGACCTCGCTGACCTTCACCGAGTTGGCGACGTCGAGGTCGCGCCGCTTGTGGATGAAGGCCAGCGGGGTGCCGAGCGTGTCGGCCCAGCGCTCCGACAGCCGCACGCGGCCGGTGTCGGGCGAGACGATCGTGGTGTTGGCCAGGTCGAGCTTGTTCTTCAGGTAGCTCTCCAGCACCGGCATGGCGAACAGGTGGTCCACCGGGCCGTCGAAGAAGCCCTGGATCTGCGAGGTGTGCAGGTCGATCGACATGAGGCGGTCGGCGCCGGCGGTCTTGAAGATGTCGGCGATCAGCCGGGCGGTGATGGGCTCGCGGCCTCGGCCCTTCTTGTCCTGCCTGGCGTAGCCGAAGAACGGCATGACCACGGTGATGCGCTTGGCGGAGGCCCGCTTGAGCGCGTCGACCATGATGAGCTGTTCCATGATCCACTGGTTGATGGGCCCGGTGTGGCTCTGGATCACGAAGGCGTCGCAGCCCCGGACGGATTCGAGGTAGCGGGCGTAGATCTCGCCGTTGGCGAAGTCGATCAACTTGGTGGGGGTAAGGGAGACGCCGACGTGCTCGGCGACCTCCTCGGCCAGCTCCGGATAGGCCCGGCCGGAGAAGAGCATGAGGTTCTTCTCGCCCGGCTGTTTAATGCTGGTCACTGCTGCTCTCCTGCTGTCGCTGCTCGGCCAGCGCCCGCTCGGCCGCCGCTGCCGACTTCGTGCCCGCGCGCCTGCGCAAGACCCATTTCTCGATGTTGCGCTGACGCGCTCTCGCCACCCCGATCGCGCCGGGCGGCACATCGCCGTCGATGACGGAGCCGGCGGCCGTGTAGGCGCCGTCGCCGATCGTCACCGGGGCGATGAGCATGGTGTCGCAGCCGACGAACGCGCCGTCGCCCACGATGGTGCGGCTCTTGGTGACGCCGTCGTAGTTGACGAAGACCACGGCGGCGCCGATGTTGACGTCGTCGCCGATCGTGGCGTCGCCCGCGTAGGTCAGGTGGGGGACCTTGGAGCCCTCGCCGACCTGGGAGTTCTTCATCTCGACGAAGGTGCCGGCCTTGGACTTGCGGCCCAGGACGGTGCCGGGGCGCAGGTAGCAGTAGGGGCCGACGCTGGCCTCCGGGCCGATCTCGGCGCTGTCGGCGACGGCGTTGCGCACGACGGCGCCGGCGCCGACCCGGGTGTCGGTGAGCGTGGTGGCCGGGCCGACCTCGGCGCCGGCCTCGATGACCGTGCTGCCGTGGAGCTGGGTGCCGGGGTGGATGACGGCGTCGGGCTCGATGGTGACGCCCACGTCGATCCAGGTGCTGGCCGGGTCGACGATCGTGGCGCCGGCGCGCATGTGCCCCTCCAGCAGGCGCTGGTTGAGCACCTTGCGGGCGAGGGCCAGCTGGACCCGGTCGTTGACGCCCTCGACCTCGGCGTGGTCGCCCGCGACGTGCGCGCCGACCCGGTGGCCGTCGCCGCGCAGGATCGACAGCACGTCGGTGAGGTATTCCTCGCCCTGGGCGTTGTCGGTGGACACCCGCTTGACGGCGTCGGCCAGGAGCTCGCCGTCGAAGGCGTAGATGCCGGAGTTCATCTCCTTGATGGCGCGCTGCTCGGGGCTGGCGTCCTTCTCCTCGACGATCTCCAGCACGGCGCCGCCGGAGTCGCGGACGATGCGGCCGTAACCGGTGGGGTCGGGCACCTCGGCGGTGAGCACGGTGACGGCGTTGCCGTCGGCCTCGTGCCGCTGGAGCAGCTCGGCCATGGTCTCGGTGCGCAGCAGCGGCACGTCGCCGTAGGTGACCAGGACGGTGCCGGTGATGGCGCCGACCTCCTCCAGCACGGTGCGGACCGCGTGGCCGGTGCCGCGCTGCTCACGCTGGACGACGGCGCGGGCGTCCGGGCTGGTCTCGGCCAGGTGGGCGCCGACACGTTCGAGCGCGTGGCCGATGACGACGATGAGCCGCTCGGGACCGAGGTCGCGGGCGGCGGCGAGCATGTGGTCGACCAGGGCTCGGCCGCACAGCTCGTGCAGGACTTTCGGGGTCTGGCTCTTCATCCGGGTTCCCTCGCCGGCGGCGAGGACGACGACGGCTGCCGGGCGCGGCACACTCACGGACTGAGGCTCCCTGTGGCTGGACGGTTCAGGGCTGCGGCTACCGCACCGCTACCCTCCCGACACCGTGAGGATACCTGCCCGCCCTGGGCTCTCTCGCGAGGGGGGACACCCGAAAGGCTCCCGGAAGAGGACTCGAACCCCTACAAAGTGGACCAAAACCACTTGTCCTGCCGATTAGACGATCCGGGATTAATCGGACACCGTGGCGTCCGACGCACCCCCTACGATACCGATTCCGCGCCCATATTCGTCCCCGATCGGACTGCGAGCGCGATCCCTGGGCAGTGAAGCGGCATAACAGACCGTCCCAAAAGCCGCAAGCCATGGAACCCACGCATGTCGTTGGGCAGCCCGTTGCGAAACACACATCGCTCCTTAGGGCTTCCTTACTTACGATGGCGTAGGTTACGTTTGCGTAGCCAGGACAATCTCCGCAAACAGCTCGTGAGAGGCAGCCCATGACCGTTCTCGCCGAACGCTCCACCCCTGGACCGAAGCCCGACTTCGAACCCGAACCGCGCACCAAGGCGGAACTGCTGACGTTCGCGCTGGTCGTCGGTCTCCCGTTGATCGCGATCGCCGTCGCCGTGCCGGTCGCGTGGGGATGGGGGCTCATCGGCTGGAGCGACGTGGTGATCGCGGCCGTCTTCTACGTCGTCTCCGGCCTCGGCGTCACGGTCGGACTGCACCGCTACTTCACCCACGGCTCGTTCAAGGCCAAGCGCCCGCTCAAGATCGCCATGGGCATCGCGGGCAGTCTCTCGCTGGAGATGTCGGTGCTCGACTGGGTCGCCACCCACCGCAAGCACCACAAGTTCTCCGACAAGGAGGGCGACCCGCACTCGCCGTGGCGCTTCGGCCCCGGCTTCAAGGCCATGTCCAAGGGCCTGCTCTACGCGCACATGGGCTGGCTGTTCGACGCCGAGCGGGTCAACCGTGAGAAGTACGCCCCGGACCTCGTCAGGGACCCGGACGTGATGAAGCTGCACCGGTGGTTCGGCGCGCTCGCCCTCACCTCGATCCTGCTGCCGGGCGTCATCGGCGGGCTCGTCACCTGGTCCTGGCAGGGCGCGCTGACCGCGCTGTTCTGGGGCTCGCTGGTGCGCATCGGCCTGCTGCACCACGTCACCTGGTCGATCAACTCGATCTGCCACGTGTTCGGCGAGGAGGACTTCCAGGTGCGCGACAAGTCGCGCAACGTGTGGTGGCTGGCCATCCCGTCGTTCGGCGAGTCCTGGCACAACCTGCACCACTCCGACCCGACCTGCGCCAGGCACGGCGCGCTCAAGGGCCAGATCGACCTGAGCGCCGGCCTCATCCGGATCTTCGAACGGCTCGGCTGGGCGCACGACGTCCGCTGGCCCACTGCCGAGCGCCTGGCGGCGAAGAGAATCTCCTGACAGCACGCCATTATGGAGAGTGTGACCGAATCCCGATCTCGCAGGCGCATGACCGGAAGAGAACGAAGGGAGCAACTGATACTGATCAGTCGCACCCTGTTCGCGGAGAAGGGGTTCGACGGGACCTCCATCGAGGAGATCGCCGCCACGGCACAGGTCTCCAAGCCGGTGGTCTACGAGCACTTCGGCGGCAAGGAGGGCGTCTACGCGGTGGTCGTCGACCGCGAGATGCAGAAGCTCCTGGTCATGATCACCGAGGCGCTCTCGGCCACCCACTCGCTGGTCAAGCTGGAGCGTGCCGCGCTGGCCCTGCTCCAGTACATCGAGGAGAGCAGCGAGGGCTTCCGCATCCTGGTCCGCGACTCGCACGCCGCGTCGGGCACCGGCACGTTCGCCAGCCTGATCAGCGAGATCGCGAGCCAGGTGGAGGACGTGCTGGCCGACGAGTTCGTGGGCCGGGGCTACGACCCCAAGCTCGCCCCGATGTACGCCCAGATGCTGGTCGGCATGGTGGCGCTGACCGGCCAGTGGTGGCTGGACGTACGCAAGCCGGGCCGCGAGGAGGTCGCGGCGCACCTGGTCAACCTGGCCTGGAACGGCCTGACCGGGCTCAACCCGCAGCCCACGATCACCCTGGCCACCCGGACCCAGGCCGCCGTCGTGCCGCGCACCAGCGAGAAGGAGCTGCGTGAGCTGGAGAAGGCGCGTGAGCGCGAGCTCAAGGAGGCCGAGAAGGTCCGCCAGCGCGAGCTGCGCGAGGCGGAGAAGGCCAGGGCGCGTGAGCTGAAGGAGCGCGAGCGGCTGCTCAAGGAGGCCGAGAAGGAGCGCGAGCGGCTGCTGAAGGAGTCCGAGAAGGCTCGCGAGCGCGAGGACAAGCTGCGCCAGCGCGAGGCCAGGCTGGCCGAGCTGGCGGCCCGGCTGGGCCAGGGCGAGCAGAGCGAATAAGTCGTTGCGGGGAAGTTAACGTTCTGTTCAACCGGACCGGGCATATTCCACGTATGTCCGCTGAACTGCTGCATTCCGGTAACGATCTACCCCTGCCACAGGAGAGGTTCCTCAATCGCGAGGAGAGCTGGCTGCAGTTCAACGAACGGGTCCTGGAGCTGGCCGAGGACGCGTCGCTGCCCCTGCTGGAGCGGGTCCGCTTCCTGGCGATCTTCGCCAGCAACCTGGACGAGTTCTTCCGTGTCCGGGTGGCCGGCCTCAAGCGGCGCATGGCGACCGGCCTGCTGCTGCGCACCAAGAGCGGGCTGAAGCCGAGCGAGGAGCTGGCCCGGATCGCGACCATCGCCGACGATCTGGCCAGACGGCACGCGGCGAGCTTCCACCAGCACATCCGCCCGCAGCTCGCGACCGAGGGCATCGAGATCGTCCGCTGGGACGAGCTGGGCCGCGAGGAGCGCACCGAGCTGCGCAAACTCTTCCGTGAGCGGATCCGGCCGGTCCTGACGCCCCTGGCCGTCGACCCCGCCCACCCGTTTCCGTACATTTCAGGGTTGAGCCTGAATTTGGCCGTGGTGGTGCGCAACCCGGCCAGCGATCACACCGTGTTCGCCCGGGTCAAGGTGCCCTCGCAGCTGCCCCGGTTCGTGACGGCGTCGAAGGACCGGTTCGTACCGCTGGAAGACGTCATCGCGGCGCACCTGGGGCAGCTCTTCAAGGGCATGGAGATCGTCCAGCACCACGTCTTCCGGGTGACCAGGAACGAGGACCTCGAAGTCGACGAGGACGTCACCGAGAACCTCATGCAGGCCCTGGAGAAGGAGCTGCGGCGGCGCAGGTTCGGGCCGCCGGTGCGGCTGGAGGTCGAGGACACCATCACCCAGGAGGTGCTCGACCTGCTGGTGGAGGAGCTGGAGCTGGCCCCGCACGAGATCTACCGGATCGCCGGGCCGCTCGACCTGACCGGACTGCACGCGATCGCCGACCTGGACCGCGGCGAGCTCGGCTACCGGCCGTTCGTGCCGGCCGAGGCGATCAGCTCCGCCGACGACCTGTTCGCGGTGCTGCGCGAGCGCGACGTGCTGCTGCACCACCCGTACGACTCGTTCGCGACCAGCGTGCAGCGGTTCATCGAGGTGGCCTCCGCCGACCCGAGGGTGCTGGCGATCAAGCAGACGCTCTACCGTACCAGCGGCGACTCCCCCATCGTGGACGCGCTCATCGACGCGGCCGAGGCGGGCAAGCAGGTCGTGGTCGTGGTGGAGATCAAGGCCAGGTTCGACGAGCACGCGAACATCTCCTGGGCGCGCAAGCTGGAGCGGGCCGGCTGCCACGTGGTCTACGGCGTGGTCGGGCTCAAGACGCACTGCAAGCTCGCGCTCGTCGTCCGGCAGGAGGCGTCCGGCGAGCTGCGCCGCTACTGCCACATCGGCACCGGCAACTACAACCCCAAGACCGCCCGGCATTACGAGGACTTCGGCCTGCTCACCGCGGACCCGCTGGTCGGCGAGGACGTCACGGACCTGTTCATCCACCTGACCGGCTACTCCAACCACTCCGCCTACCGCAGGCTGCTGGTCGCGCCGCACTCGCTGCGCGGCGGGCTGCTGGCCAGGATCGAGCGGGAGATCGCCCACCAGCAGGCCGGCCGCCCGGCGCGGATCAGGATCAAGACGAACTCGCTGGTGGACGAGCCGATCATCGACGCCCTCTACCGCGCGTCGCGGGCCGGCGTGCCGGTGGACCTGTGGGTGCGCGGCGTGTGCACCCTGCGGCCCGGCATCCCGGGCCTGTCGGAGACGATCCGCGTCCGCTCGGTGCTGGGACGCTTCCTGGAGCACTCCCGGGTGTACGAGTTCGGCCTGGGCAGGCGGCCCGAGGTGTGGATCGGCAGCGCGGACCTGATGCGGCGCAACCTGGACCGCCGGGTGGAGGCCCTGGTCAAGGTCACCTCGCCGCAGCACAAGGCGTACCTGATCGAGCTGATGGACCAGGCCATGGCCGAGACCACGAGCACCTGGTGGCTCGGGTCCGACGGCGCCTGGGTCCGCCACCAGGGCGACGACCTGCAGAGCCGCCTGATCGCCACGCGCCGCTGGAGGACCATTGACGACTGACCCGCTCCGGGCGGCCGGAGCCGTCGTGTGGCGCGGTGACGAGCGCTCCCCCGAGGTGGCCGTCGTCCGCCGCCCGCGCTACGACGACTGGACCTTCCCCAAGGGCAAGCTCAAGTCCGGCGAGCACGTGATCGCCGCCGCGCTGCGCGAGGTGCGCGAGGAGACCGGGCTGACCGTGACGCTCGACCGCGCCCTGCCTCCGGTCCACTACCTGCACGGGGCCCGGCACAAGCGGGTCGACTACTGGGCCGGCCGGGTGGCGGCCGAGGCCCCGTTCACGCCCGGCGAGGAGGTGGACGAGCTGCGCTGGCTGCCGCTGGATCGGGCACGTGACCTGCTGACCTACGCACGGGACGCGGACCTGCTGCGCGCGCTCCGCGCCGCGCCGCTGGCCACGGTCCCGCTCGTCCTGGTGCGGCACGGCTCGGCGGGCTCCCGCCAGGCGTGGGAGGGCGACGACGCCCGGCGGCCGCTCGACCCCGACGGCCTGGCCCAGGCCGCGACGCTGGCCACCGTCCTGCCCGCCTACCGGCCGGCGATCCTGCTGAGCTCTCCCAGCCTGCGCTGTGTCCAGACGCTGGAACCGTACGGCATGGACATCGCCCGCGACGCGCTCCTCAGCGAGGAGAGCCAGGACCCGCGCAAGACCCCCGCGCTGGCCGGCGAGCTGACCGCGCCCGCCGTCGTGTGCAGTCACGGCAAGGTGCTGCCGCACCTGATCGCCTCGCTCAGCGGCGCGGACGTGCACCTGCGCAAGGGCGCGTTCGCCGTGCTGCACCGGCTGGGCGAGCGGGTGGTCAGCTTGGAGCGCTACGTGACGTGAGCTTCCCGGCGGCCTCCGTCGTCTCCGCCCACACCCGGGGGAACTCCGCGTGCGCCCGCTCGGCGGCCGCCCGTTCCAGGCCGGCGAGCAGCCCGTACGTGAACGTGTCCTCGCCGGCTTCCCTGGCCGCCCGCGCCTCCCGGGCGAGCGTCTCCTGCGCGACGACGCCGTCCTGGTGCGTGCCCAGCACCTCCTGTACGGCCTCCGCCAGCTTGGCGAGCTTGGCCATCGACTTGCCGAGCGGGCCCCGCAGCGCCTCGGCGGTGTAGCGGGCACGCTTGGCGGCCTTGCGCACGTCGTGCATGGCCAGCTCGCGCGCCTGCGGGTCCGCGATGGCCCGCGCGGTCTCGTACGCCCCGGTAACCCGGCCCCAACCGGTCTCGGCCACGTCCCTGAGCCGGTCCGCTGGCTCGGCGGCGGCCTTGGTCAGGCGGGGCGCGGCCACGAGCTCGTCGAGCGCGTTCAGCAGCAGGTAGTAGCGCTCGCCGCTGAGCTCTTCGCGGATGCGCCCGTACGCCTCCGCCTCGCGTTCGAGCAGGTCGTCGCCGAGGCGGACGCGGATGGGGCCGGTGACCAGCTCGGGGGGCAGCCGGTCCAGCGCGGCGGCGAACCTGGCCCTGGTCACCTCCAGGTCGCGAGCCTCGCCGAGCACCTCGCCGAGCCGGCGCAGCTCCTCCCGCAGCTCGGCCGTGCCCCGGACGACCGGTTTGAACGCCTTGAGCGCGCTGCGCAGTCTGCGCGCGGCGACGCGCATCCGGTGCACGGCGTCGTCCTCGGCCCGTCGCACGCGGGGGTCCTGGGAGAGCAGCGCCGCCACGTGGCCTGCCAGATAGCCGGCGACGGCGTGACCGGCGGTGCCCGGCTCCAGGTTCGCGCGCGGCACCGGCGGCGGGCTGAGGAGCTTGGCCAGCTTGCTGGAGGCCGCCGACGGCGTGGCGCCCGCCTTCGTCAGCCGTTTGCCGACCTTGGCCAGCAGTTTCGCGTCGCCCTCCAGCAGCTCGGCCTCGACCTCGCGCCAGCGGGTGACGGTGTCGCCGTCGCCGCCGAACACGGTGCCCTTGACCCGGTCGTCGGCGATCTCGACGAGCTTGGTCCCGCCGTCGTGCAGGACCGTGATGCTCCGGCGCGTGTCGAGCTCGGCGACGATCCGGAGCTCGGCGCCCCTCGTGTAGGCGCGGACCAGCTCCGCCAGCTCCTGGGGGACGGTCTTGGTGCTGCGGGTCAGCGGGTGGGTGATCTCCTGGCGCACCCCCTTGGCCTTGGGCAGCTTCAGGTGCCAGCCGGGGTCGGCGCCGCCCCGCCTGCGCCGGAGCGTGACGCCCCTGGACGCCAGCCGCAGATCGGACGTGTCGTAGTAGAGAGCGACGAGCTGGAAGGATTTCGGGCCGACGACCTCCGCCAGACCGGTCAGGTCCGGCACCTCGAAGCCGGGGGGAACGTCGAACTTGTCCTCGATCTCGATGCTCACGACACCTCGCAAAAATCCGATTTTCCGGACCATGATGTCACCCCGAAATGAACATCACCGGGCCTGGAGCAGCTCGATCCTGTTGCCCACCGGGTCCGGGACGTAGATGCGCCGATAGCCGGGGAACAGTTCGTCAGGCACCGCGCCGGGCAGCCTGGCCGCCAGCGCGTCCAGGTCTGACACCAGGAACGCCGGGTGCGCCTTGCGGGCCGGCCTGAAGTCCTCCTCGATGCCGAGATGCACCTCCACGCCCTCGCCGCGGAACCAGACGCCGCCGCGCTTGGCCAGTTCCGGCGGCTTGGGCACCTCCCGCAGGCCGAGCACCCCCTCGTAGAACGCCCTCAGCTCGGGCTCGCTGCCCGCCGGCGCGGCGAGCTGGACGTGGTGCAGCGCTGTGATCATTTCTGGGCCACCACGAAGATCCGGCGGAACGGGAAGGGCGTGCCGTACTCCCTCGCGGGGTAGGCGGCGGCCAGCAACTCGGCGAGCTCGGCGCTGAAGCGCCTGGCCTCGTCCGGGCGCAGCCTGTCGAGGATCGGGCGCAGCGCGGTGCCGGACACCCAGTCGAGCACCGGGGTCTCGCCCTGGAGGATGTGCACGTACGTCGTCTCCCAGGCGTCCACCCGGCAGCCGCTCAGCAGGTCGGCGTAGTCGACGGCGGTGCCGACCGGGTCGCCCCTGTCGTAGTCGCCGAGCCGGTCCGCCCATGTCTTCGAGGCGCACAGCTCACGGATGACCGCGTGGCTGGGGGCGTGGTAGTTGCCGGGGACCTGGAAGGCCAGCCAGCCGCCGGGGCTCAGCGCCTCGACCCAGCGTTCGACGAGGTCGCGGTGCTCCGGGACCCACTGCAGGACGGCGTTGGAGACCAGCACGTCCACGGGGCGGTCGGGATGCCAGGTGGTCACGTCGGCGACGGTGAAGCGGGGCGTGGCGTCGCCGAGGGCGCGAGCTCTGGCGATCATGTTCGGTGAGGAGTCGAAGCCGTCCACCTCCGCCTCCGGCCAGCGCCGGGCGAGCTCGATGGTCAGTTCGCCGGTGCCGCAGCCGGCGTCCACGACATAATCGGGGCTGTCGGCCCGTACTCTGGCGAGCAGCTCGAAGAACGGCCGCGACCGCTCGTCGGCGTACCTGTCGTACGTCGCCGGGTCCCACATATCTCTTGACATGAAGATAATTGGTATCGAGATATGTATCTCGATGTCAAGACAGTACACTCGTGTCATGACGCACGATGCGCAGGACGAGGTCGACCGTCTCGTCGCGGCGTGGCGAGCCGAGCGCCCCGACCTCGACGTCGAGCCGCTGCAGGTGCTCTCGCGGGTGTCCAGGCTGGCCAAACATCTCGACCGGGCGCGACGGGCCGCCTTCGGCGAACATGACCTGGAGTCCTGGGAGTTCGACGTGCTGACCGCCCTGCGGCGGGCCGGCAAGCCGTACGAGCTCAGCCCCGGCGCCCTGCTGCGCGCCACGCTCGTCACCTCCGGCACCATGACCAACCGCATCGACCGCCTCGCCCAGGCCGGCCTCGTCCGCCGCCGGCCCGACCCCGAGGACCGGCGCGGCGTCCTCGTCTCCCTCACGGACCCCGGCCTCGCCCGCGTCGACGCGGCCTTCTCCGACCTGCTGCGCCGCGAGCGCGACCTGCTGTGCTCCCTCGCCCCGGCCGACCAGCAAACCCTCGCCGCCCTCCTGCGCACCCTCCTCGCCCCGTTCGACTCCTGACCGCTCCCCGGTTCGTGGCCGGTGATGCGCCCGGCGCGCGAACGTCCTCGGCCTGCCCGGGCTGACCGCAGCTGGGTTACCGCTTCCGGCCCCCTCCGAGCGCGACCCCTGTGGCGGCCCGGCGCCCGTTCGCCGCCTCCGGGCCTTTCCCGCGACCGCGCGCTCCACCGCTCGACCGGTCAGGCGACGTTGACCACGGCATCCTCCCCCCGTTCCATCCCCAGACCCCACGACTCACCCCCAGAGGGAACCCTGCCGCGAAAGACGTCCGCACCCCGGCTGAACGCCGGCGCGGACACCTCCGCGAAGAACGCCCGCGCCCACACGGCTACGGGGACGCCCGCCCCCACGGAGGGACCGCCCACGAGTGCCCCGCCCACGAATGGTCCACCCGCGGGTGAACCGCCCACGGATGGTCCACCTGCGGGTGGATTGCCCACGCACCGCCCACGGATGGACCACCCACGGATGCACCGCCCGCGAGTGGACCGCCCGCTGATGGACCGCCCGCTGATGGACCGCCCGCTGATGGACCGCCCGCCGATGGACGGCCGTGAAGCCGCCACCACCAGCCCGTCACGGTTACCACCGTGCCCGCGACCAGCAGAGGAACCCTGCAGAGGCGGCGCCTCAAGGTGGACGCCCGCAGAGGCGACACCCCGAGGCGGCCGCCCGAGCCGAAGGCCCGAACCGGACGCCCGAACCGGACGCCCGAACCGGACGCCCGAGCTGAACGCCCGAGCCGGACGCCCGCAGGAGCGACCGCCGTGGGAGGGCCTGGGGTGGGCCGGCGCCCGGGGGTGTCCCGGGGCCCGGGGGACTGCGCTCGTGGTCGATACAGCTAGTCGCCGAGGCGGTCGGCGAGGTCGAGCCACTCGGCTTCGACGGTGTCCTTCTGGGTGTGGATGTCACGGAGCTGGGCGTCGAGGGAGCCGAGCTTGGCGTAGTCGCTGGCCGCCTCCGCCATGGCGGCGTGCAGCTTGGCCTCCTGGCCGCTGAGCTTGTCGAGCTGGCGTTCCAGGCGGTTGAGCTCCTTGCGCAGCTCGCGTTCCTCCTTGGCCGACAGGCCCGTGGCGGTGTCGGAGGAGGAGGACGCCGTTTGGGGCGCCGGCTGGGCGGTCTGGTTGGCGGACTGGACGGCCGGCTGGCCGGTGGTGCCTGCGACGCGGGCCGTCACGGCGGTCCCCGCGGCCCGGCGTTCGAGGTATTCGTCCACGCCGCCCGGCAGGAACGACAGCCGCCCGTCGCCCAGCAGCGCCACGCACCGGTCGGTGACCCGCTCCAGGAAGTAGCGGTCGTGGGTGACCAGGATCAGCGTGCCGGGCCAGGCGTCGAGCAGGTCTTCGAGCTCGTTCAGCGTCTCGATGTCGAGGTCGTTGGTTGGCTCGTCGAGCAGCAGCACGTTGGGGTCGTCCATGAGCAGGCGCAGCAGCTGCAGCCGCCTGCGCTCGCCGCCGGACAGGTCGCCGACCACCTTCCACTGCGCCTCGCCCTTGAAGCCGAGGCGTTCGAGCAGTTGGGAGGCCGTCCACTCCTTCTTGCCGACCTGGATGTACTTGCGCACGGACTCGACGGTTTCCAGCACCCGGCGCGTCGGGTCGAGCTCGGCGAGCTCCTGGGACAGGTGCGCGAGCCGTACGGTCTTGCCGCGCACGACCCGGCCCGCATCGGGCTTGATCGTGTCGGCGAGCAGGCGCAGCACCGACGACTTGCCGGAGCCGTTGACGCCGATCAGGCCGATCCGGTCGCCGGGGCCGAACTGCCAGGTGCAGTGATCGAGCACCTGCGGCCCGGCGTCGGGACCGCCGGCGTGCAGCGTGACGTCTTCCAGGTCGTAGACGGTCTTGCCGAGGCGCGCGGCGGCGAACCGCATGAGCTCGACGCTCTCACGAGGCGGCGGCTCGTTGGCGATCAGCGCCTGCGCCGCATCGATCCGGAACTTGGGCTTGGACGTGCGCGCGGGCGGGCCGCGGCGCAGCCAGGCGATCTCCTTGCGCATGAGGTTCTGGCGGCGTTCCTCGGCGGCCTGGGCGATGCGCGCCCGCTCGGCCTTGGCCAGCACGTACGCGGCGTATCCGCCCTCGTAGCGCTCGACCTTGCCGTCGACGACCTCCCACGTGCGGGTGGAGACCGCGTCGAGGAACCACCGGTCGTGCGTCACCACCACCAGCGCGCTCTTGCGGCCAGCCAGATGGGCGGCCAGCCAGGCGATGGCCTCGATGTCGAGGTGGTTGGTGGGCTCGTCCAGCATGATCAGGTCGTGCTCGCCGATCAGCAGCCGGGCCAGCGCCGTGCGCCTGCGCTCGCCGCCGGACAGGTCGCCGGCCTTGGCGTCGAGGTCGAGGTCGCCGATCAGGTTGCCGAGGATCTCGCGGACCCGCTGGTCGCCGGCCCACTCGTGCTCGGCCAGCTCGCCCAGCACGGTCTCACGCACGCTGTGTGAGGGGTCGAGCAGGTCCTGTTGCGACAGGAAGCCGACCCTCAGGCCCCGGGTGTGCGTCACGCGCCCGCTGTCGGGCCGGACGTCTCCGGCGATCACGCTGAGCAGCGTGGTCTTGCCGCCGCCGTTGCGGCCCACGACGCCGATGCGTTCGCCTGCCTCGACCCCGAGGGAGACCTCGCTGAGCAGCGGTTTGGGCCCGTAGGCGTGGGAGACTGACTCGAGATTGACCAGGTTCATCGTCCTCCAAGCGTATCGGCTCACCGGGAGCGCGAGACTCCGCCCGCCGGCCCCGTGCGTACGCCCGATCCGGCACCGGGTCGGCCAAGGCGACGGCCAAGGCGACAGGCAGGGCGCCGGGCAGGGCGACGACACCAGACGGACTCACCCGCCCGACCACTACCGATGTCCGGCCGGCGCAGCCGTCAGACGGCGCAGCCGTCAGATGAGTCTGGCGCCTGGGGCGGGGCCGGAGGTGGGGATGGCGGCGTGGATGCCCTTGGTCTGGGAGAGGGCCTGGGCCAGGCGGGTCGCGTGGGCGGCGTCGGCGGCCAGGAAGGCGCAGGTGGGCCCGGAGCCGGAGACCAGCGCGGCGAGGGCGCCCGCGGCATGGCCCGCGGCGAGGGTGGTGGCCAGGGAGGGCCGCAGGGTCAGGGCGGCGGGCTGGAGGTCGTTGGTGAGGTGCAGGGCGAGGCCGTGCGGGTCACCGGTGCGCAGCGCCTCCATGAGGTCGGGGTCGACCTCCGGCCAGGGGATCTCCGACGACTCGGCGGCGCGGAGCCGGTCGCACTCGGCGTAGACGGTGGGGGTCGACAGGCCGCCGTCGGCGATCGCGAAGGTCCAGTGGAAGGCGCCGCGGGTGGTGAGCGGGGCGAGGCGCTCGCCCCGGCCGGTGCCGACCGCGGTGCCGCCCATGAGGGCGAACGGCACGTCGCTGCCCAGGTCGGCGCCGATCTCCATGAGGTCTTCGCGTGGCAGGCCCAGGCCCCACAGCTCGTTGCAGGCCAGCAACGCCCCTGCCGCGTCGGCGCTGCCGCCGGCCATGCCGCCCGCCACCGGGATGGACTTGTGGATGACGAGGTCGACGCCGTAGGTGCGGCCGCCGTGCTTGGCGAGGGCGCGGGCCGCGCGGACGGCGAGGTTGTCCTCGTCCACCGGGACCCGGTCGGCCCACTCGCCGGTCACCGAGACGCTCACGGTCTCCGACTCGCTCGCCACCACCTCATCGAAGATCGAGACGGCGTGGAAGACGTTGACCAGGTCGTGGTAGCCGTCCTCGCGGAGCGGGCCGACGGAAAGCTGCACGTTGACCTTCGCGGGCACCCGTACGGTCACCGAACTCATGGATTCTGCTGCCACTTTCACTACCGTCGGGGCGAGGACACTCGATGTTAGCGGGGTCGGGGACGCCCCACGGCGCCGTCCGGGATTCGCCGGCGCGGGAGCGGCATACCCGGAGGTCAGACACCCGCGACGCAGGGAGGCATGATGGTGCCGTCCGCAGGTGAGTTGCGAGGAGTGTGCGCTATGAGTGGTGTGACCGTTGTCGAGGTGCCGCAATGGCGGGGGTCCGGGGCGCCGACGGCGGAGCGGCTGCGTGAGGGCGCGCGGCTGCTGGCCGAAATGGTCGCGGCCGACGCGCGGGTGCGGGTGGACGTGGTGGACGACGACCTGGTCGAGACGGCCGCCCGGGTGCGCGCGGCACTCCCGCCGGCGGGCGGCCCGGGTGAGGCGGGCCTGGTGGTGGTCGCCGGAGGTGACTGCGGGGTCGAGCTCGCCCCGGTCGAGGCGGCACGGCGCGCGCACGGCGATCGGCTCGTGGTGGTGTGGTTCGACGCGCATGGCGACCTGAACACCCCTGAGTCGTCGCCGTCGGGGGCGTTTCACGGGATGGTGCTGCGCGCCCTCGCCGGGGAGGGGCCGGCGGGCCTCGTGGCCGCGCAGCCGCTGGACCCGGGGCAGATCGTGCTCGCCGGGGTGCGCGAGCTGGACGCGGGAGAGACGGAGTGGGTCAGGGCGACGGGTGTGCGGCATGTGCGGGGAGCCGACGTGCGGGCGCTGATGGACGCCGTCGGCGAGGACAAGGTGGTGTACGTGCATGTCGACCTCGATGTGCTGGATCCGGCGGTATTCGGGAGTGTGGGATCGCCGGTGCCGGACGGGTTGCTGCCCGGGGAACTGCTGAGCATGGTGCGGGCGGTCGCGGAGCGGCATCCGGTGGCCGGGCTGGGGATCACCGAGTACGAGCCCGCGCGGGCGGAGGACCGGGATGTGCTGGCGCCCCTGGTCGGGGCGCTGGTCGAGGCTTGCGCGGGGCGGCCGGCGGATCGTCAGCCCGGGCGGACGGCTCCCCGGTAGGTGGCGCGGAAGTAGGGGTTGTCGAGGAAGCGGGTGGTCTTGACCACGTCGCCGGTCTTCGGGGCGTGGACCATGACGCCGCCCCGGACGTAGAGGCCGACGTGGGTGGGGTCGCCGGTGCCGCCGCCGAAGAAGAGGAGGTCACCCTCGCGCAGGGCCGTCAGCGGGACGCGGCGGCCCTGGCGGAACTGGCTGCCGGTGTAGTGGCCGAGGCGGACGCCCGCGCGGGCCCACGCGTACAGGGTCAGGCCGCTGCAGTCGAAGCCGACCGTCGACGCGCCCCTGCCGATGCCTCTGGTGGGGCCGGACGGGGAGCCGCCGCCCCAGGAGAAGGGGGTGCCGAGCCGGCCCAGGGCAGCGGCCGCGGCGATGGCGCCCTTGGTGGTGGGCGCGCCGGGTTTCAGGCGGATGACCGCGCAGGCGACGGCGGTCGGGCACGTATCGCCCGGCACGGACGCCGAGGCCGGCGCGGGCAGAACGGCCATCGCGGCCAACGCCGCCAGCGCCGCCAGAGCAGCCGGCCCCGCCAGCGCCGCCAGAGCAGCCGGCCCCGCACTGGCGACACCGGTCGGCGCGGTCGGTGCGGTCGGTGCGGTCGGTGCGGTTGGGACTGGGGTGGTGGCGGGGGTGCCGCCGGTCTTGGGCCGCGTCGGAACGCTCATGGTCAGCCTCCTGTCGTCGAACGAGGAGGCCCCAGGATCGTCCGGCGGCCCGGGGCGCCATCGAGCCGAACCCGGTTCTGTGGACAAGCCGCCGCGGAGGCGCGAAAGCTGTGGACAGCGTCCTAAGGGCGGTGCTCCGCGATGCGGGCGAACGCCTCGACGTCGAGCTGCTCGCCCCGCGCCGAGGGGTCGACGCCGGCCGCCCGCAGCGCCGTCTCCGCCAGCGGGGGGCTGCCCGCCCAGCCGGCCAGGGCCGCGCGGAGCGTCTTGCGGCGCTGCGCGAAGGCGGCGTCGATCACCGCGAACACCTCTTCCCGCGACGCCGTGGTGGCCGGCGGCTCGCGGCGCGCGAGTGAGACCAGCCCGGAATCCACGTTCGGCACCGGCCAGAACACCGTGCGCCCCACCGGCCCCGCCCTGCGCACGTCGGCGTACCAGGCCGCCTTGACCGACGGCACCCCGTACACCTTGGAGCCCGGTGCGGCGGCGAGCCGGTCGGCGACCTCCAGCTGCACCATGATGAGCCCCTTGCGCAGCGAGGGCAGCACCTCCAGCAGGTGCAGCACCACCGGGACGGCCACGTTGTAGGGCAGGTTGGCGACCAGGGCGGTGGGCGCGAAGCCGGCGAGATCGGCTTCGGTGATCTTCATCGCGTCGGCGCCCACGACGGTGAGCCTGTCCGAAAGGCCGCGTTCGGCGACGGTGAGCGGAAGCTGCCCGGCCAGGACCGGGTCGATCTCGACGGCCACCACGTGGCGGGCCTCGGGCAGCAGCGCGAGCGTGAGGGAGCCGAGGCCGGGGCCCACCTCGATGACCACGTCGTCGGCCGTGACCTCGGCCACGCGGACGATCCGCCGGACGGTCCCGGCGTCGATCACGAAGTTCTGGCCTAGCTTTTTGGTGGGCCGCAGATCTAGCTTGTTCGCCAAAATACGTATTTCTGCGGGGCCCAGCAGCCTCATCATCCATACAGTCTCCCGCATCGAAGAACCTGTGATGGCGAACGGGGGCCGGTGAGGGGAGGATGGGTGGAACAGGAAGGGACGTCCCTCATGGAGCCAACGGGCGCCGCCCCGCTTCGCCCCACGGACCTGCGGGAGATCGGGCCGTACCGGCTGCTCGGACGGCTGGGCGAGGGCGGCATGGGGACCGTTTTCCTGGCCCGGGCGCCCTCGGGGCGGTTCGTGGCGGTCAAGGTGGTGAAGGCGGAGTTCGCCAATCAGGAGGGGTTCGCGGCCCGCTTCCACGCCGAGGTCGACAACGCGCGCCGCGTCGCGTCGTTCTGCACGGCCCAGGTGCTGGACAACGGCAACACCGGCGACGGCAGGCCGTACATGGTGACCGAATACATCGCCGGAACTCCCCTCTCCGACCAGATCACCACGTACGGGGCCCTGGACCCCGGGCCGCTGCACGGCGTGGCGCTGGGCGTGGCGGCGGCGCTGGCCGCGATCCACGTCGCCGAGCTGGTGCATCGCGATCTCAAGCCGGCCAACGTCATCCTGTCCCTGTCGGGGCCGAGGGTGATCGACTTCGGCATCGCGCGGGCGCTCGACCGGGAGACCGGGTTCACGCTCTCCGGCGAGCTGCTGGGCAGTCCGGGCTGGTGGGCGCCGGAGCAGGTGCGCGGGCAGAGCGTCACCCCGGCGGCCGACATCTTCGCGTGGGGCTGCCTGGTGGCATACGCGGGCAACGGGCGGCATCCGTTCGGGCGGGGTGACCCGATCACGCTCGCCACCCGGGTCCTGCACCTGCAGCCCGACCTCGGTACGCTGCCCGCGCCGCTGGACGAGCTGGTGCGGCTGGCTACCGACATGGAGCCGGCCCGGCGGCCCACGGCGCAGGATCTGGTGCTCGCCCTGGTGGGAGGCGCCGCGCCCACGCCGGCCAATCCGCCCACGCTGGTGGCGACCGAGATGCTCACCGAGTGGCGGCCGCCGCAGAACGTGGTGGACGAGCCGGACATCACCGCAACTTTCGCGACACCGCCCCCCAGCGACACAACCGCCGTCCGCCCCGACCCGCCCACCGCCGCGCAACCGGCCGATCCGGGCCAGGCCCTGCGGCAGGAGGCCGCGCGTCAGGAGGAGATCGTCCGCCTGGAGGAGGCGGCCAGGGCCGCGGAGGTGGCACGGCTCAAGGACGTGCGGCCGGCGGGGCCCCCAGGTGGCGGAGTTGCGAAGGTGGGGGCCGTAGTGCCTGCGGGGCAGACGCTTCCGCCGAGCGACACGGCCACCGATCCCGGCTACCAGCGCCCTCGGGGCACCCGGTGGCTGATCGCCGCCGCGGCCGCCCTGCTGGCCATAGCCGTCACCGGCGGCGTGCTGATCGCGACGTCCGGCCGCGGCGGCGGCGCGCCGGCCACGAGCGCGTCGCCGGTCGCCGCCGGGCAGCCTGCCGGGGACGTGGGCCGCCGGTTCACGCTGGGTGCGGAGTTCGACGACCCGATGGTGATCGTGCCGAGCGCGCCGGAGTGCGGGCTCAAGGAGTACGACGGCAGGACGCAGACCCAGGGCCAGCTCTGCGTGCTGCGCTGGACCATGCTGAACCCGGGCGGCCGACTGCGGGAGATCGGCGACCCGGTGGTCACGCTCCGCGACGACCAGGGCGGCCGCCACGACCCGCTCGACGGCAAGCTGCCGGTCGCCGCCATCGCGCCGGGTGACCGGATCGACGGCGTTTTCGTGTTCGACCTGCCGCTCTACCGCAAGCCGGTGGCCCTGTCGGCGACGATGCTCAAGGACGGCGACCAGATCGAGGTCAGGCTGTGAAGATCCTGCTGGCCCTGTTGCTCGCGGTCGCCCCGCTGTCCGGTCAGACGACCGTGTCGGCCTGCGGCGGGGCCGCCGACTTCGACGGCGACGGGGTGGACGACGTGGCGGTGGGCGACCCGTTCGCGGCGGACCGGCGGGGAGCCGCCTACGTGCTCTCCGCCGGCAGGCTCGTGCCCGTGGAGGTGCCGGGACTGACCGAGGGCGACGGTTTCGGCTGGTCGGTGGCGCTCGCCAAGGTCGACGCCGACGCCTGTGCCGACCTGGTCGTGGGCGCCCCGTACACGGACGTGGCGGGCAACGTCGACGCGGGCGCGGCGTACGTGGTCTACGGCGGGCGCGCGGCCGCCCCGCAACGGCTGGTGGCACCGGGGCCGCAGCGTGGCGCGCGGCTGGGCTGGTCGCTGGCGGCCAGGGACGACCTGGTGGCGATCGGCGCGCCGTACGAGGACGACGGGCCGCTCGCCGACGCGGGCTCCGTCTACGTCCGCAAGGGCGCCGGAGGGCTGCGCCGGATCAGCCAGCAGTCGGTGGACGTGCGGGGCAACAGCGAGGTGGGCGACCAGTTCGGCTGGTCGCTGGCCATGGCGCCGGGCGACGGCCTGGTCGTCGGCGTGCCGTACGAGAACGACGACGGCGCGGGTCTGCAGGTGGACGAGGGCAAGGTCGACTCGGGCTCGGTCGTGGTCGTCGAGGACGTGCTGGCCGCGCGGCTCGGCACGGTCAAGCTCGACTCCCCCACCGACGCCACGAACGACCGCTTCGGCTACGCGGTGGCCTGGGTCGAGGGCGTGGGGCCGGCCGTGGGCGTGCCCGGGCCCGGGTACGTGCAGCTCTACGACGAGAAGCTGGCCCCCAAGGCCCGGGTGCGGCAGGGCGGCGACGAGGCGTTCGGGTTCGCGCTGGCCGCCTCCGATGACGGCAGGCTGGCCATCGGCGCGCCGTACGGCGGGGGCGTGCGCGTGGTCGACGCCGCCAGCGGCACCGACGACCGGCGGTTCGCGCCGGCCGGCGGGCTGTCCGGCTGGGCGCTGGCCTTCAGCGGCAACAAGCTGTACGCCGGCCAGCCGGACGCCGCCCCGTACGGTTCGGTCGCGGTCGCCGCACGCAACGCCGACGGCCTGCAGACGGTCCGGCCGCCGCGGGGCACCGACTTCGGCGTGTCACTGGCCGGCTGACGAGCCGAACAGGTGCGCCCCGCAGTTCGGCCACTGGCCTTCCCACTTGCCGGCGACCTTCTGGTAGAGGAGCTGCGCCCGGTACGTCTGCTCCTCGGCGGGCCAGGCGTGCGGCATGCCGGTGCCGCCCACGAGCTGCCACATCGGCAGGCTGAACTGGTAAAGCCCGTAGTACGGCCCGTGCAGGTTGACCGCCTTGGGGTTGCCGCGTGACTCGCAGTGGGCCAGCGCCGCCCAGTTCAGCCGCATGACCTCCAGCCCGACGGGCACGGTGCGCGGCGGCAGGACCGTGATGACCGTTCCTTCCGCCGGGAACGTGTGGGCGGGCGGCCGTACCTGGTAGCCGGGCTGCAGCGGGATGCCGCTCTGCTTGAGCACCTCGCGCACGGTCCGGGCGGTGGTGCGGGCCTGGCGGGTGCTGCCGCCGGCGAACACGTACACGGTGCGCTTGGTGTAGACGGTCAGCTCCATCCCCGACAGCGGCACGTGCCGGTGTCGGGGGGCCGACAGCCGGCCGGCCGGGATCTTCAGCTCGGCCAGCGCGCCGCGCACGGTGGTGGCGGTGACGACGCGTTGCGTGGTGCGGCCGTCGACGGTGAGCGTGATCGGCCGGGCGCGCCGGACCTCGATGCGCGCGCCGTCGATGACCTCCGCGTGGGCGGCGGGCCGTACGACGTCGCCCCGCCCGATCTTGACCCCGTGATCGCCGAGCAGTTCGAGGACCGAGGAGGCGAAGCTCCGCACGGCCCTCGGCTCGCCGTCGACCACCAGCACCACGTCCTTGGCCATGTTGCCGATCACCACGATGGCGCCGGCGGACAGCAGGCCCGCCAGGCAGACCACGGGCGTCCACGGCGAGCGCCAGGGGATCTTGGGACGCGGGGCACGCCGCTTTCCTCGCACGGGCGACCTCCGGTTGAGCTTGAGGCGCCCGACGGTAGTGACGGCGGAACCGCCGCCGCCGCGGCTCTACCGAAACATGGTCACCACTCGCCGAAGACCGTGACTCCGTTGGCGCTGATGGTCTCGCACAGCGCGTCCGGATGGACGCCCTTGACCTCCGCCAGGCAGCGCAGGGTGAGCGGGATGAGGTAGGGGGCGTTGGGCCTGCCCCGGTGCGGCACCGGCGGCAGGTAGGGGGCGTCGGTCTCGACCAGCATCAGCTCGGCGGGGGCCACCTGCGCGGCCTCCCGCAGGTAGCCGGCGTTCTTGTACGTGACCGGCCCGGAGAACGACATGAAATATCCGGCCTCGGCACACTTTTTGGCCATTTCGGCATCGCCGGAGAAGCTGTGGAACACCACCACCGGCGGCGGGCCCGCCTCGGCCAGCACCTTGAGCACGTCGTCGTGCGCGTCGCGGTCGTGGATCACCAGCGCCTTGCCCGTGCGCCTGGCGATCTCGACGTGCGCGCGGAAGCTGGCGTGCTGGTCCGCCTTCGAGGCCCAGTCACGGAAGTAGTCGAGGCCGGTCTCCCCCACCGCCCGCACCTCCGGCCGCCCGGCCAGCGCCTCGATCTCCGCCAGCACCTCGGGGGTGGCGTCGTGGGCCTCGTTGGGGTGCACCGCCACCCCGGCGTAGACGCCCTCGTGCGCGGCGGCCACCTCGGCGTTCCACCGCGACGACGGCAGGTCGTAGCCGATCGTCACCAGCCTCGTCACGCCCACGGCCCTGGCGTCGTCCAGGATGCTCCGCACGCTCGCCTCGGCCGCCTGCGCGGCCAGCGCCACCGGGTCGCCGGACGACGCCTGCCGGTCGCCCACCATGATGTCGAGATGGCAGTGACTGTCGAACACCTGGGCGGACAGCGGCTCCGGGGCGGCGGGAATCTTGCTCACGCCTCCTAAGGTAGCCGTCCGCACGCGGGAGCCGTCCGCAGGCGATTCAGTGGCCGTCCGCCAGCGCCCGGCGGATGGCGGCCAGGCCGTACTCGAAGGCCTCGTCGACGTCGCCCCCGAGCCGGAAGGCGCCGTTGAGTTCCATCCCGATGAAGCCGGTGGCCCAGGCCGTCACCAGGCGGGCCGCATCGAGCGCCCGCCGTTCGCCGACGAGTCTTCTCGACTCCTCCAGCAGCGGGGCGGCCGCACGGGCCAGGATCTCGGGCGGCACGTCGGCGGAGAGCATCAGCCGGAACCCCTCCGGCCACGCCTGGGCGAACCGCCGGTAGCCGCGCGCCACTCCCTCGACAGAACCGCCGGCCGACTCCAGCCGGGCGATCAGGTCGTCGATCGTGGCCTCGGCGACGGCGGTCAGCAGGGCCGCGCGGTTGCCGACGTGCTTGTACAGGGACGGGGCGCGCACCCCCACCCGCGCGGCGACGCTCTGCATCGTCAGCGCCTGCTGACCGCCCGCCTCCAGCAGCTCGCGCCCCGCGGCGACGATCTCGGCGAACGAGGTCTTCTCAGGGGTCGGCATCGTATGTCTCCACAACGATAGCTATTGACGTTAGCCATCATAGCTAATTATCTTAGCTATCGGCGATCCCGTACGGCCCTGAAAGAAGCAGCATGAAACTCGCTCCTCACCTGCACCGCCTCGGTAATGATCTCGTGGCGTGCTACCTCGTCGACACCCCCGACGGCATCACGCTCATCGACGCGGGGCTGCCCGGCCACTGGCGGGATCTGCAGGACGAACTCCGCTCCCTGGGCAAGTCCGCCGACGACATCCGCGGCCTCGTCCTGACCCACGGCGACTCCGACCACATCGGCTTCGCCGAACGCCTGCGCGCCGACCACGGCGTGCCGGTGTTCGTGCACGCCGGCGACGCCGTCCGCACCCGCACGGGAGAAAAGCCCAAGGTCGCTTTCGGACCCATGCGCCTCGGCCCGACACTCGGCTTCTTCGGCTACTCCATCCGCAAGAACGGCCTGCGCACCCGCTACGTCAGCGAGGTCACCGAGATCAGCGACGGTGACGTCCTGGACCTGCCCGGGAACCCCGTCATCGTGGGCATGCCTGGACACTCGCCGGGAAGCGTGGCGGTGCACGTCCCGATCGCCGACGCGGTCTTCGTCGGCGACGCCCTGACCACCCGGCACGTCCTCACCGGGCGTGAAGGCCCGCAGCCCGCGCCCTTCACCGACCACCCGGACGAAGCGCTCTCCTCCCTCGACCGGATCGCCGGGCTGTCGGCGTCCTGGGTCCTCCCGGGCCACGGCGCCCCCTGGCGCACCTCGCCGGCCCAGGTGGGCGAGGCGGTCAGGAAGGGCTGAGACGGCCCGCCACGGGCGGGACCCGGCTCACGCCTCCTAAGGTGGTCCCATGCGTTTCGGCATCCTCGGCAGCACCCGCGCCTGGCGCGCGGACGGCTCCGAGGTCCCGCTCGGCGGGCCCGCCCGGCGCGCGTTGCTGACCTGCCTGCTGCTCACCCCGGGCCAGGTCGTGAGGCGGGAACGGCTGATCGACATCCTGTACGGCGAGCGCCCGCCCGGGAATATCCGGCACGCCCTGCAGTCCCAGGTGTCCAGGCTGCGGGGCCACGGCGTCACCGTGGAGCTGTCGGCCTCCGGTTACCGGCTGGCGGCCGGCCCTGACGACGTCGACGCGCACCGCTTCCTCCGCCTGGCCGCCGAGGGCCGGCAGGCGCTCCTCACTGATCCCGGGCTCGCTGGGGGGCTGCTGCGGGAGGGGCTGTCCCTCTGGCGCGGGCCCGCCGTCGCCGACCTCGACCCCGCGTACGGCACCGCCCTGGAGGAGCGCCGGCTGGAGGCGCTTGAGGACCGGATCGAGGCCGACCTCCTGCGCGGCGCCGCGCAGGAGGTGATCCCGGAGCTGGGTGAGCTGATCGAGCGCCACCCGTTGCGCGAGCGGCTGCGCGGGCAGCTCATGCGCGCGCTGCACGCCGAGGGCAGGCAGGCCGAGGCGCTGGTGGCGTTCGAGCGCGCCCGCCGCCTGCTGGCCGAAGAGCTCGGCGCCGACCCGTCCCCCGGCCTGGCCCGCCTGCACCGATCCCTCCTGGACGGCGACCCTCCACCGCCCGTCTCCGCCCTGTCCGGTGGGCCGGTTGTCCGGCAAGCGCTTCCTGCGCCTTTGACCAGCTTCGTCGGGCGGGATCGCGATGTGGCGGCGGTGCGATCGCTGCTCGGGGAGACGCGGCTGGTGACGCTGCTCGGGCCGGGCGGCGCGGGCAAGACCCGGCTGGCGGTGGAGGTGGCCCGGTCGTACGAGGACGTGTGCCTGGCCTCGCTGGCCCCGCTCACCGACGGCGGCGCCATCGCCCGCACGGTGCTCACCGCGCTCGGCGTCCGGGAGAACGGCCTGCTCGGCCCGGTACGGCCCGGCGGCCCCGCCGACGAGAGCCGCCTGACCCAGGTGATCGGCGAACGGCCGGTGCTGCTCGTGCTCGACAACTGCGAGCACCTCGTGGACGCCGCAGCCGCGCTGGCCGAACGGCTGCTGGCCGCCTGCCCCGGGCTGCGGGTCCTGGCCACCACCCGGGAACCGCTCAACGTCACGGCCGAGCACCTGTGGCCGGTGCGGCCGCTGGCGCCCGGCGACGCCGTACGGCTGTTCACCGACCGGGCGTCGGCGGTCCGGCCGGGGTTCGCGCCCGGCGAGGCGGTGGCGCGGATCTGCGCCGCGCTCGACGGGCTGCCGCTGGCGCTCGAGCTGGCGGCGGCCCGCACCCGGACGCACGAGCCGGCGGAGCTGGCCGGGCGGCTCGCCCACGACGACCGCTTCCGCCTGCTGTCGCGGGGCAGCCGCACCGCCGACGCCCGCCACCAGACGCTGCGCGCCGTCGTCGCCTGGAGCTGGGACCTGCTCACCGCGGACGAGCAGGCGATGGCCGGCCGCCTGACGGTCTTCTCGGGCGGCGCGACGGCCGGGGCGGCGGCCCACGTCTGCGCGCTGCCCGAAGCCGAGGAACTGCTCGGCTCGCTGGCGGACAAGTCGTTCGTCGAGGTCACCGGTGGCCGATACCGGATGTTGGACACCATCCGCGCCTTCTGCGCCGAACGGCTCGCCGGCGAGGCTCCCGCCGTACGCCGGGCGCACGCGGATCACTTCCTGGCCCTGGCCGAGGAGGCCGACGCGCACCTGCGGCGCGACGGGCAGCTCGGCTGGCTGGAGCGGCTGGCGGCCGAGCACGACAACCTGCTGGCGGCGCTGGGGTGGGCCGTCGAGGCGGGCGAGGTGGCGACAGGGATGCGTCTGCTGGGGGCGATGTCGTCCTATCTGTGGATGCGCGGCATGCGGGGCGCCGGTGCCGGTCCCGCGCTCGCCCTGCTGGAGGCCGCCGGTGACGTCCCCGATCCCGGGCTGGGCGACGACTACGTGCTGTGCCTGCTGACGGCGGCGAGCGGCAGCCGCACGACGGTCGTCCGCGACTCCTGGGAGCGGGCGGCCGAGACGATGGTGGCCGGCCAGGAACGGGGACGGCGCCGGCCGTTGCTGGCGTTCCTGTGGCCGATGGTCGCCGCCGGGAGCAGGGATCCGCAGGTGACGATGGCGGTGATCCGGCAGGCCGCCGCCAGCCCGGATCCGTGGGAGCGGGCCGTCGCCGGGCTGGTGTGGGCGTACCCGCAGATGGCGGCGGCGGACTTCGGCGCGGCCGAGGAGGGGCTGGGCGCGGCGCTGGAGGTCTTCCGGGCCCTGGGCGACCGGTGGGGGGCGGCGCTGGTGCTCGACGCGCTCGCGTGGATGGCGAGCGTGCGCGGCGACGACGCCACCGCGCTGGCCCGCATCGAGGAGTCGGTGGCGCTGGCCGAACAGCTCGGGGCCGCCGAGGACCTCGCCGATCTGCTGTGCAACCGGGGCGACTACCGCATCCGCGACGATCCGGCCGGAGCCAGGGCCGACTACGAGCGGGCCGCCGAGGTGGCGCGGCGGGTGGGACTGCCGACCTATGTGGCGTCGGCGCTGCGCGGGCTCGGCGACGCCGCGTACGCGGAGGGGGATCTGGCGGGGGCGCGCGGGCTCTACGAGCAGGCGTTGCGGCTGGCCGATCCGCAGTGGCTCAAGAGCTCGGGCAGCAGGGCGCGGCTGCTGGTCGGCATGGGGAAACTCGCGCGGGCCGAGGGCGACCCGGAGGCGGCCAGGGCCGCGTACGTCGAGGCTGTGGAGGTGTCGCTCCTGGTGGGCGCGGTACCGGAGTGCGCCCGGCCGATCGAGGCGCTGGCCGCGCTGGAGACGGACACCTCGCCGCCGGCGGCGGAGCTGGCGGCGCGGCTGCTGGGGGTGGCGGCCGGCATCCGCGGCACCGAATCCGCGGACCCCGAGGTGGCGCGGGCCGCCGCGACCGCGCGCGCGGTGCTCGGCGAGCAGCGGTACGCGCGCGTCAAGGACGAGGGGGCGCGGCTGGGCATCGTGGAGGCGTGCGTCCTGGCCGGGGTCCCCGAGGAGGTCGTGGCCGCCTCACCGCTGCGCTCGATAGCCGGTGACGACACGGTGAGGGCACGGTGAGCGTCCGGTGAGCGCCCCCGGGCAGGCTCGGCCGCATGGACATCCTTGTCTCCGGCGCGAGCGTCGCCGGTCCCGCCCTCGCCTTCTGGCTCACCCGCCACGGCCACCGCGTCACGGTCGTCGAACGGGCGCCCGCCCTGCGTGAGGGCGGATACGCGGTCGACTTCCGGGGCGAGGCGCACCTGACGGTGCTGCGCCGGATGGGCCTGCTGGACGCGGTCGAGCGCGAGCGGACCCGGATGGGCGCCACCTGGAACGTCAACGAGGCCGGCAAGAAGCTGACCGCCATGCCCGAGGACCTATTCGCCGGTGACGTGGAGATCCTGCGGGGCGACCTGGCCAGGATCCTGTACGACGCGACCAGGGACGACGCCGAGTACGTGTTCGGCGACTCCATCACTTCGATCTCCGCCGACGCGGAGGTGACGTTCGAGGCCGGGGCGCCGCGCCGGTTCGACCTGGTGATCGGCGCGGACGGGCTGCACTCCAACGTGCGGGCGCTGACGTTCGGCCCGGAGCGGCAGTTCGTCCGGCACCTGGGCCTCTACTGCGCGGTGTTCACCCTGGACAACTACCTGGGCCTGGACCACAGCGGCCTGGCCTACAACGTGCCGGGCCGGACGGTCGGCGTCTACAGCGCCAGGGACAACACCGAGGCCAAGGCCATGTTCTGGTTCGCCTCGCCACCGCTGGACCACGACCGGCGGGACGTGGCCGCGCAACGGCGGCTGCTGGCCGAGGCGTACGCCGGCGTCGGCTGGGAGGCGCCCCGGCTGCTGGCGGTCATGGACCGGGCCCCGGACTTCTTCTTCGACTCCGCCGCCCAGGTCCGGCTGGAGAGCTGGTCGCGGGGCCGGGTGGCGCTGCTCGGGGACGCCGCCTGGTGCCCGTCGCCGCTGTCGGGCATGGGCACCGGCCTGGCCCTCGTGGGCGCGTACGTGCTGGCGGGCGAGATCGCGGCGGCCGGTGCGGACCATCGGACCGCGTTCGCCCGCTACGAGCAGGTCATGCGCGGCTACGCCACCGCATGCCAGAAGTCCGGTGAGGGCGTCAGCAAGTTCATGGTGCCGGACAGCAGGCTCATGGCATGGTTCGTCAACCAGAGCTACAAGCTGATGCCCTACATGCCGTGGAAGAAGGCGATCGCCAGGTCGGTGCGGAAGACGGCCGAGGCCGTCTCCCTGCCCGACTACGGCCTCACTCGCCCAGCCGGGCCAGCTCCTCGTCGACGACCTTCGGATCGAGCTTCTTGAACAGCGGCACGGGCGGCGCGAGCGGGGTGCCCGGCTTGATCGGCCGGTGCTCCCAGCGCGCCGCGCCGTCGTAGTCGCCGGTGATCACCGGGTAGGGGGTGCCGCCGTCCTCGTCGACCTCGCGGATCTCCGGCATGCCGGACCAGACGCCCTCGCCGCCCAGCATGGCGTGGACCTTGTTGGAGGAGCTCGGCAGGAACGGGGTCAGCATGGTCTTGGCGTCGTCGACCACCTGGAGGGCGACGTGCAGGATCGACTTCTGCCGCTCCGGGTCGTCCTTGAGCTTCCACGGTTCCTGCTCGGCGAGGTATTTGTTGGCGTCGCGGACCACGTCGAGCGCCTCGGTGATGGCGTTCTTGAACCGGGAGCGGCCCAGCTCGGCGGCCACCGGGGCGAACGCGCCGCGCGAGCGCTCCAGCAGCGCCCGGTCTGCGTCGGTCAGGTCGCCGGCCTCGGGCACCGCGCCGAAGTTCTTGGCCGCCATGGAGATGGACCGGTTGACCAGGTTGCCCCAGGCCGCGACCAGCTCGCCGTTGTTGCGGTTGACGAACTCCTGCCAGGTGAAGTCGGTGTCCTGGTTTTCCGGGCCGGCCACCGCGATGTAGTAGCGCAGCGCATCGGCGTCGTAGCGCGCCAGGAAGTCGCGCACGTAGATGACGACCTGCCGCGAGGAGGAGAACTTCCTGCCCTCCATCGTCAGGAACTCGCTGGAGACCACCTCGGAGGGCAGGTCGAGCGCGCCGAGGGCGCCGGGCGAGCCGTCGCGCGCGCCGATGCCGCTGTAGCCGAACAGCATCGCGGGCCAGATCTCGGCGTGGAAGACGATGTTGTCCTTGCCCATGAAGTAGTAGCCGCGGGCGTCGGGATTCTGCCACCACTGGCGCCAGGCGTCGGGGTCGCCGGAGCGCCTGGCCCACTCGATGGAGGCCGACAGGTAGCCGATGACCGCGTCGAACCACACGTACAGCCGCTTGTTGGGCTGGTCGCGCCAGCCGTCGAGCGGGATCGGCACGCCCCAGTCGAGGTCGCGGCTGATCGCCCGCGGCTGCAGGTCGCCGAGCAGGTTGAGGGCGAACTTGAGCACGTTGGGCCGCCACTCGCCCTGCTTGGCCTGCAGGTAGGAGCCGAGCACCTCGGCGAAGGCGGGCAGGTCGAGCATGAAGTGCTCGGTCTCGGCGAACACCGGGGTCTCGCCGTTGATGCGGCTGACCGGGTTGATCAGGTCGATCGGGTCGAGCTGGTTGCCGCAGTTGTCGCACTGGTCGCCGCGCGCGCCGTCGAAGCCGCAGATGGGGCAGGTGCCCTCGATGTAGCGGTCGGGCAGGGTGCGCCCGGTCGACGGGGAGATGGCGCCCATCGTGGTCTTGGGGAAGATGTAGCCGTTGTCGTAGAGGCCCTTGAAGATCGCCTGCGTGACGGCGTAGTGGTTCTTCGTCGTCGTGCGGGTGAACAGGTCGTAGGAAAGCCCCAGCCCGGTCAGGTCTTCGGCGATGACGCGGTTGTAGCGGTCGGCCAGCTCCCTGGCCGACACGCCTTCCTTGTCGGCCTGCACCTGGATCGGCGTGCCGTGCTCGTCGGTGCCGGAGACCATCAGCACCTTGTTGCCCGCCATCCGCTGGTAGCGGCTGAAGATGTCGGACGGCACGCCGAACCCGGAGACGTGCCCGATGTGGCGGGGGCCGTTAGCGTACGGCCACGCGACGGCGGTCAAAATGTGCTGGGACATGGGTCCAAGCCTACGGGCCGACGCCGCGCGCCTCGAACGAATCGCTATCGCGAGGTTGCTGAAGTTTCCTCACGGGTCACGGCCTCGGCGGCCTCCTCGGCGACCTTGGCGGCGACGTCGATCGACGACTCGCGGGTGCGGCGGATGCCGAGGATGCTGATGAACAGCGACGCGAAGATCGTCTGGAAGCTCATGATCAGCGCGGTCGCCGACGGCACGACCAGGCGCAGCGACTCGCGCGGGTCGAGCTCGCCGAAGTCGCGCACCTGCCAGTGGACCAGCGACGCCACCAGGCCGACCAGACCGGCCAGGGCCAGCAGCCCGCCGACGATCAGGCCCTTCTCCAGGCTGACGATGTCGATGAGCCTGCGCACCCGTGACGACTCCGGCAGGAAGCCCTCCTCGGCCGCGTAGACCTTGGTGAACAGCGCGAACAGCGCCGCCTGGAAGCCGATCACCACCGCGGCCGACGCGCCGACCAGCGTGTCGACGTCGAAGGCCAGCTCGCCGATCTCCACCGGCCCGAACGTCAGCGCCGTGCCCGCGACCAGCCCCAGCACCATGAGAAGGATGCCCGGGTAGAAGAACAGCCACTTGGGGCTGTAGAGCAGCAGGAAGCGCAGGTGGCGCCAGCCGTCGCGCCAGGAGCGCAGGTGCGGCGGGCGGGAGCGGCCGTCGGGCGCCAGCGTCGTGGGCACCTCGCGCACGTCGAGCCCGGACAGCGTCGAGCGCACCACCATCTCGCTGGCGAACTCCATGCCCCCGGTCTGCAACTGCAGCTTGAGGATGGAGTCGCGGCGGAAGCCGCGCAGCCCGCAGTGGAAGTCGCCGATCGCCGACGGGAAGAACAGCCGGCCGACGAACGACAGCACCGGGTTGCCCAGGTAGCGGTGCAGCGGCGGCATGGCTCCGGGCGAGATGCCGCCCTTGAACCGGTTGCCCATCACGAGATCGGCGCCGTCGCGCAACTGCTCGACGAACGGGAGCAACGAGGTGAAGTCGTAGGAGTCGTCGGCATCACCCATGATCACGTAGCGGCCGCGCGCGGCGCGGATGCCACCCATCAGGGCGTTGCCGTAGCCCTTCTCATCCACGTGGACGACACGCGCACCGGCGTCACGGGCGAGCTGCTGCGAGCCGTCCGTGCTGCCGTTGTCGGCGATCAGGACCTCGCCCTCGATGCCGTGCTCCTCCATGCACGCCAGTGCCTTGCGCACACAGACTTCCACGGTCTCCGCCTCGTTGAGGCAGGGCATGACCACCGTCAGTTCCACGTCTCAACCCTTCAGTCAATGCTCTTCCAGCACACCATCATGCCGTGTGCCCGTCGATGGTCGGGGCAAGTCACCGAAACGACTGGCATTCTTTACAGCATGGTGAGCGTCGCGGAGATTACCCCTGTGGACCACTCCGCCCCAGGCCGGACGGCTCGTGCGCGGGCTTTTCTGCGCCGTCATCGGGTGTTCGCCGCAGCGTTCGCCGCGGGTGCGGTGCTGCGGCTGATCACCATGCTCGGCTACGGCCCGGCGATGTGGTTCAACGACTCCTACGAGTACGTGTCGGTGGCGCTGCACCCCCGGCCGCACCCGATCAGGCCCGACGGTTACGGGTTCTGGATGCTGCTGCTCAAGCCGTTCCACAGCTTCACCCTGGTCACGCTGACCCAGCACCTGATGGGCCTGGCCACGGCGGCGCTGATCTACGCGCTGCTGCGGCGCAAGTTCAGGCTGCCCAAGTGGGGGGCGACGCTGGCGGCGGCGCCGGTGCTGTTCGACGCCTACCAGATCCAGCTCGAGCAGCTGATCATGTCCGACACCATGTTCACGCTGCTCGTGGTGGGCGTGATCACGCTCGTGCTGTGGAACCGGCAGATGTCGTGGAAGATCGGCGCGGTCGTCGGGCTGCTGCTGGCGCTGACCTGGCTGACCCGCTCGATCGGGCTGCCGATCCTCGCGCTCGTGGTGCTCTACCTGCTGGTCAAGCGCACCGGCTGGAAGCCCGTCGCGGCCGTGGTGACGGCCTGCGCGGTGCCGGTCGCCGCCTACATGGGCTGGTTCGCGGCCAGCTTCGGCAAGTTCGCGATGACCAACAGCGACGGGCTCATCCTCTACATGCGCACCGCGATCTTCGCCGACTGCGACAAGATGAACATCGACCCCTACAAGGAGGTCGAGCTCGTCCTGCTGTGCATCAACGACCCGGTGCACGAGCGCAAGGACTACGCGCAGTGGTACCTGTGGGGCCAGGGCAGCGGCGACGGCGAGGGCACCGGCGAGGTGCTGCACCGCTGGGGCACCGGCAAGAAGTTCACCGACATCACCAACGACGCGGCCAGCGCGTTCGCCATGCGAGCGATCATGTCGCAGCCCGGCGACTACCTGGGCGTGGTGGCGCGCGACTTCCTGCGCTCCTTCCACTGGGGCCGGCCGGTCTTCCCCGATGTCGCGACGTTCAACATGTACGAGTTCAAGCCCTACTACGAGCTCGACAGCACCGGCAATCCCAAGCGGCTGCCCAGCTGGCCGTCCTACCAGGGCTGGACCCACACCGACGCGTTCGCGTACGAGCAGGGGCCGCCCGAGACCAAGATCGTCTCGCCCTGGGCCGAAATCATGAGCGGCTACCAGAAGGTGTTCTACCTGCGCGGCATCATGCTCGGCGGGATCATGCTGATCGGCCTCTACGGGATCGTGGTGCGCTGGCGCAAGCTGGGCGGCGCGGTGATCCTGCCGTGGCTGGGCGCGTTCGGGCTGCTGCTGGCGCCCGCGGCGACGGCCGAGTTCGACTACCGCTACGTGCTCCCGGCCGTGCCGCTGGCGTGCATCGCGGCGGCGATCACGCTGCGGCGGGGCGTCACTTGGGCGCCTGCTTCACCCAGGATTCGGCGAGCATCCGGGACCACCACTCCGCCTGCGTGATGGTCTCGGCCGACAGCACCGGATGGAGCCAGCCGAAGTTGATCAGCACGATGAGCGCGAACGCCCCGACGGCCGCGGCCCCGGCGGCGCGCCGTGCCGGGGCGGCGTCCGCCTTGCCGAGCGCGAGCCCGGCGACGAGGGTGACCGCCAGCACCATGAACGGCACCAGGGGGATCATGTAGAACAGGTACATCGTCCGGTTCTGCGCCAGCGCGTAGTAGAACCAGGGCAGCCAGCCTGCCGCGTAGGTCAGCAGCACCGCCCCGGCCCGCCAGTCGCGGCTTGCGACGTACCAGGCGATGAGGCCGAGCAGCGCCAGCGCCGAGCCGTACCAGAGGGCGGGGGTGCCGACGCCGAGCACGGCCTGCGAGCAGACGTCGGAGCCGCACGCCGACGGCGGGATGCCGGTCGGATAGTGGAACGACACCGGCCTGAACAGCACGGGCCACGTCCACGGCTCGGACATGTAGGGGTGGTACAGGGTCAGGTCGGTATGGAAGCCGAGCACCTGCAACTGATACTTCAGCCACGACCGGGCCGAGTCGATGACGAAGAAGAGCGGCCCCGACGAGGTGGCCTGCTCCCAGTTGCGCCCCCACCCGTTGTCGGTGACGAACCAGGTCGTCCACGACAGCACGTACGTGACCGCGGGCACGGCGGCGAGAGCGGCCAGCCAGGCGGGCGCGTCCAGGGTGAGGCTCGCCCGGTACGGCTCCCGCGATCCGACGACGCGGCGGGCCCCCATGTCCCACATGAGGGACATGACGGCGAAGGCGATCAGGAAGAAGACGCCGGACCACTTCACCGCGCAGGCCGCGCCCAGGCACACCCCGGCGGCGATCCGCCACGGCCGCGCCCCCAGCCTCGGCCCGAGCCCCGACACGGGACCGCTCTCGTACCAGTCGACGAGTTTCTCCCTGGCCCTGTCGCGGTCGACGACGAGGCAGGCGAACGCGGCGAGCACCCAGAACATGAGGAAGATGTCGAGCAGTGCCGTGCGTGAGAGCACGAAGTGCAGTCCGTCGAGCGCCAGCAGCAGGCCCGCGAAGCAGCCCAGCAGCGTCGAGCGGGTCATCCGCCGCGCCACCCGGGCCAGGATCAGGATCGACAGCGTCCCCGCTACCGCGGCCATGAACCGCCAGCCGAACGGCGTCATGCCGAACAGCCACTCGCCCACCGCGATCATCCACTTGCCCAGCGGCGGGTGCGCCACGTAGAGGGCGCAGTCGTGGGCGTCGGCGCACGACTGGAAGATGTCCAGGTTGCCAGTGATCAGCCGTTTGTCGGCGATGGGGTTCTCGGCGGTGCCGAGCATCGTGCGCTCCGCGCCGTACTTGAGCAGCGCGTAGGCGTCCTTGATGTAGTACGTCTCGTCGAAGACGACCGCGTGCGGGTCGCCGAGCCGGATGAAGCGGAGGATCCCCCCGAAGACGGCCACGAGCACCGGCCCCAGCCAGCTCCACGGCATGCCTTCCTGCATCGGCGGAACCAGTCGCCGCCGCGAAACCCCCCAGTTCTTCACGATGCGCACACTATGGCGTCGCGGATCTTCTGTGAACCGCGTCATAAAGCTCGCGTTTGGGTACGCCGGCGCCCTTGGCCACGTCCGCGACGGCGGTCTTGGCGGGTTCGCCGGCGGCCACCCGGCGGTCCACCTCGGCCACGAGCGCGGCGATGTCCGGCGGCCCCTCGTCGGGCGTGAACCCGGCGACCACGACCGTGATCTCGCCCTTCACGCCGTCGGCCGCCCAGGCCGCCAGCTCGCCCAGGCCGCCGCGCCGTACCTCCTCATAGGTCTTCGTCAGCTCACGGCAGACCGCCGCCTGGCGGTCGGCGCCGAACGCCTCGGCCATCGCCGCCAGCGAGACGTCCAGCCGGTGCGGCGCCTCGAAGAACACCATCGTGCGCTCCTCCCGCGCCAGCGACGCCAGGCGGCGCGCCCGGTCGCCGGTCTTGCGCGGCGGGAAGCCCTCGAAGCAGAACCGGTCGCTGGGCAGCCCGGAGACGGCCAGCGCGGTCGTGACGGCGCTCGGCCCCGGCAGCGCGGTCACCGTGACGCCGGCGTCGATCGCCAGCCGGGTCAGCCGGTAGCCGGGGTCGGAGACGCCCGGCATGCCCGCGTCGGTGATGACCACCACGGTGCGGCCGTCCTTGAGCGTCTCGACGAGCTCCTGGGCGCGGCCCGCCTCGTTGGCGTCGTAGTAGGACACGACCCGGCCGCCGATCTCCGCGCCCAGCTCGCCCGCGAGCCTGCGCAACCGCCGGGTGTCCTCGGCGGCCACCACGTCGGCGCTCTCCAGCACCTCACGCAGCCGCGGCGAGACGTCGCCCGCCTGGCCTATCGGGGCTCCTGCCAGCACCAACCTGCCCTGTCGTGTCACCCGACCATTGTGGCAGGGCATCCGGATTGCCCCGTGTTTCTTGGGTAAGCACCGGCTTCCGCACCGTACGATGGCCGAATGGCGGTGACCGATTTCCCGTACCAGACCTCTGGCGGCGAGCCGAAGCCTGGCGAGAGCAGTCCCCCTGTCTCCTCCGTGCGCTCGCGGATGGTCCCCCCGATGCGGGGCCGCGTGCTGTGGGGCTGGATCGGGCCGCTGCTCGTCACCGTCTTCGGCGGCGTACTGCGCTTCATGGGGCTCGGGCACCCGAACGCGATCGTCTTCGACGAGACCTATTACGCCAAGGACGGCTATTCGCTGATCACCTGGCTGGTCGAGCGCGTCACGATCAAGGACGCCGACAAGGCGATCCTGGCCGGCAACACCGACATCTGGCAGAAGTGCACCGACGACCTCGGGCCGTGCGCCTCCTACGTGGTCCATCCGCCGCTGGGCAAGTGGATGATCGGCGCGGGTGAGTGGCTGTTCGGGCTGACGCCGTTCGGCTGGCGCTTCGCCGCCGCCGTCATCGGCACGCTGTCGATCCTGATCCTGGCCCGGGTGGCCCGGCGGATGACCCGATCGACGCTGCTGGGCTGCTTCGCGGGCCTGCTGCTGGCGCTCGACGGACTGCACTTCGTGCTCTCACGCACGGCACTGCTCGACATCTTCCTCATGTTCTGGGTGCTCGCCGCGTTCGCCTGCCTCGTCGTCGACCGCGACAGGGCCAGGGAGAAGCTCGTCGACTGGTACGAGAGCTCGCCGCTGTCGCCGCAGGGGCCGTGGCTCGGCCTGCGGCCGTGGCGGATCGCCGCAGGGGTGTGCCTCGGGGCGGCCATGGCGGTCAAGTGGTCGGGGCTGGCGTTCGCGGTGGCCTTCGCCGTCATGTCGCTGCTGTGGGACTTCGGGGCGCGCCGGGCGGTCGGCCTGCGCCACCCCTACCAGGGGGCGTTCAACAAGGACGTGCCCAACGGGCTCATCGGCTTCGCGGTCGTGCCGTTCGTCACGTACATGGCGACCTGGACCGGCTGGTTCGTCACCGCCACCGGCTACGGGCGCAAGTGGGACCAGGCCACCTCGTCGGGCAACCCGTTCTTCTTCGTGATCGACTCGGCCCGCTCCTGGGTGGAATATCAGTGGCAGGTCTTCAGCTTCCACAACGACCTGGCCACCTCCCATCCCTACATGTCGGAGCCCTGGTCGTGGCCGCTGCTGCTGCGGCCCGTCGCCTTCCACTACGAGGGCAAGCAGCAGGTGTGCGGGGCCGCCGACTGCTCCGAGGCGGTGCTCGGGGTGGGCACGCCGGTGATCTGGTTCGGCGCGCTGGCCGCGCTCGTGGCGCTCATCGCCTGGTACGTCGCCACCCGCGACTGGCGGGCCGGGGCCGTGCTGCTCGCCTACGCGATGGGCTGGCTGCCCTGGTTCTACTTCGCTTTCGCGGAAAACCGAACAATGTTCCTTTTCTACGCGATCCCGATGGTGCCGTTCATGGTGCTGGCGATCACCCTCTGTGCCGGATGGCTGATCGGGCCCATGGTCCGCACCGCCGACGGCCGCCTGCCGGTGCGGCGCACCACCGGCGCCGCCGTCGTCGGAGCCTTCGCCCTGCTGGCTGTGATCAACTTCTGGTGGCTTCATCCTGTACTGTCAGCCGAAGTCATTCCCTACGCCGAGTGGAAGGCCAGGATGCTCTTCGACAGCCGATGGATCTAACCTGGTCACAGTCCATTACATAGTGATTTCGTAGGGTAGTCGCTGTGCAAGACCCAATACGCACCGGATTCGGTCATCGTCAGGCCTGGGGTCCATACGGCAAACTTCGAGGCATGAGTGCACCAGACGTCACCGCGCTTCTCGCCGAGTTGGAGCGGTCCCAGCCGGACCTCGCCGACGACGCCAGGACCGCTGTCGAATGGCTGACCGGCGGCGAGCCGCTGGAGACGGTGACCCAGCTCGACGTGTGCGAATTCCTCTGGTACACGCTTCCACTCAAGGTGGGCGGCGACCACGAGCGGCTGGCCGGTTCGCTCGGCAAGCTGCTGGAGCTCGGCGGCCTCGAACGCTACGCCGCGCTGTGCGTCTCGCCGACCACCGCGCAGATCCTGCGCGCCTACTCCCGCGACGGTGAGGAAGCCGGCACCGCCGCCTACCAGGAGGCGCTGGAGGCCACCGGCGTGCTCCCGCCCGACGTGCCCGAGCTGCGCTGGAGCATGATCATGGGGCCGGAGGAGCTCGGCGCCCACGTCGCCTGCTCGGCCGCGCTCGAACTCGCCATCGTCGCCGGCGAGACCGTCGACCGCGTCGCCCTGACCCGCCGCTGGCTCACCGAGCCGCGCACCGACCTCGGCGGCGACAGCTGGCTCCACCGCGTCCACGGCGAACGACTCAACCGCTGGGTCCTCGGCCGCGGCCCCGCCCGGCGCGAGCTCGCCCAGCCCTTCGAGGTCCGCCTGTACGCGCCCGTGACCCCGCAGCCGCTGCCCGCCCTGCACAAGGTGCTGTCGCTGGCCGCCTCCGAGACCAACCTGCCGCTGCGCCTGGCCCCCTCCCCGGAGGCGCTGCGCCTGCGCGAGCTCGCCGAACGTGACCTCGGCGCGCTCAGCCGCGACGGCTCCCGCCTGGCCATCACCGACCGAGGCCGCGCCCTGCTCGCCTCACCCGACGACATGTGGGATGCGGTCACCCGGCTGCTGCTGGCCCGGGGCGAGCACGAGTTCGAGGTGTCGGCGCGGGAGGCGGCGCTGATGCTGCTCGCCGACGGCGTCCTGATGTCACCCGCCCAGCTCCGCGAACGGGTCGCCGAGGTCGTCGGCGGCGAGGGCTGGCACCCGGCGACGGGCCTGGACGACGTGTCCGCCCCGATCACCGCCCTCGTCGGCCAGCTCACGGCCCTCGACCTCGCCTTCGGCGACGACCTGGCCATCCGGCTGACCCGCACCGGCCAGTTCGCCGCCCTCGCCGCCCTGCGCGCGCACGCCCTGCGGCCCCGCAAGTACGTCAACTCCACCTGAACGCCGAAACGCCCGCCTTCCCTGGGGAAGGCGGGCGTCCCGACGTGTGCACCGGTGTGCAGGTCGCCTCTCGGCGAAAGGCACAACGCGGCTCCAGCCGAACGGTAGTCCGCGAAGGCAATAGGTGAGGCCCGGGGACACTGGACACACCGGCTACGTGGTGTATAACCACGCCACCCCCTGAGTCATTCCCGGAGCCCGGGGCCCGGGGCTCCGGGCAACTCGGGGGTCAGGGCGGCTCGGGGTCAGGTGGTGAGTTGGGCGTGCAGGCGGCGGGCCTCGCGCACCAGGCCCGTCACGCGCGTCCCGGCGGCCAGCCGGGCCACGGCCGGGGACGCGCCCCGGGCGCCTGCCCAGGCGGCCGCCTCCGCCGCGAACGTCACCAGTCGGGTGTGCGTGCCCGTGGCCCGCACCCCCGGGCCGGGCAGGCAGGCGTCGAGCAGCGCCGCCACGGCCTCCCACACCTGGAGGTGCGCCCCCTGCCGGGCGGCGCTCCGCAGCGCCGCCATCGCACCCGCCGGCGAATGGCCGTCGCCGTGCCGGAACAGCGCCGCGAGCTGCCTCCCCACCGCGCCGCCCGGCAGGTCTCCGGACGCCGCCAGCCACAGCAACGGCGCCACCGCCCCGCTTCTCGGTCCCCCGCACAGGTGGTGCGCCAGGATCAGCGCCACCGCGTCGCCCGCCGGACCGCCCGCCATGGCCAGCGCCCGAAGGTCGTCGAGCGACGGCATCACGGTGAGGTCCCCGACGAGCTGCGCGGCCACCACCTCCCGATGGCCGGGCATGACCGCCAGCAACACATCACACCCGCCGTGTCCCGTGCCGCCGATGGGTGCCTGGTCCCCGGCAGAGGGCTCCTGCGGGCGTAGGGCGAATGGAAGGCCCGTGATCACGGTCACCACCCGGGCGCCCGCGCCGCCAGGCTCCCAGCGCAGGGTGACCCGTGGTTCGGGCGGCCGGGCGCCGGGTGTGCCCGCGAGCCAACCGGCGGCGGCGCGTCCGGCCGGGCTCTTCAGGTGGGAGGCCCGTGCCACCACGTCCCCGGGCGTGTCCCTGGGAAGCCGCAGGAGAGCCTGCCGGAGGTCCAGGGGCAGCGCCTCCGCACCGTCGCGCTCGTACCCCTCCAGCCGGAACACCAGCTCGGCGGCCTCCAGCCGGCCGTCGGCGTGCGTGGGGGTGGCCAGGAGGTACGGCGGCAGGGCGTCACCGGCCAGCGCCCGATGAACCTCGGCGAACCGAGCCGCCATCATCCCCGACCCGGGCGAGAGCGCCGACGACTCCCGTACGCCGGGGCGGATGAGCAGGGTGCCCAGGGCCGTGGCCCGGTCGGCGAGGGTCGGCGGCACGTCGTCCCGGGGCCGCTGGGGGCAGGGGCCGGGCATGGTGAGCGCGGCCTTCAGCCCGGCGCGGTCGGTGGTCACGAGCCGTACGAACACGTCGAGCCACCGTTCGGCGCCCCGCCAGTCGAGCTCCGACAGCCTGGCCCTGCCGAGCCACCCCGGAGCGCGCACGCGTGGCGACAGGCGCTCGGGGACGGGCGGGGGCCTCAGCGGCAGCGGCACGAACGGCTCGGCGCGAATTCGGTCCTCGCCCCCACCGGGGGAAGCCCGGCCGGGGAAACGAGGCGACGGCACGGGCGCGCCGGAGAGCGCCGCGACGACCGGCTCGCCCTCCCTCGCCGGCATCAGGGCGGCGGCCTCCACCAGGGGCTCGGCCCCAGCAGGGGTGAAGCGGGCGGCGTACTCGACCACCAGGTGCACGGCCCGCAGCCGCGCCCGGCCCGCCCTGGCCCCGAGCGCGACGCCGAGCGCGGCGGCGAACCCGTCCAGCTCGGCACCGTCACGGGCGGCCAGGCGGTCGAGCCAGGCCAGCCCGGCCGTGATCAGGCGGCCTTCGGTGCGGAAGAGGAGTGCGACGATCGCTTCGCGCGCGTCGTCGGGCGGCAGCGGCCCCACCCGGCGGAGGTGCCGCAGCGCCAGGTCGGCCACCAGGGCCGGGCCGGACGGCAGCAGCGCCAGGTAGTCGCCGCGCCGCGCGGCCACCTCGTCGGGGACGGGCGCGAGCAGCTCGTGCAGCCCGGCGAAGGACCGCAGCTCGGCCGCGCTCCCTCCGCGCAGGAGGCGGCCCACGCAGCCGCCGAGCAGCGCCTCACGCGACACCCGGCCGTCCAGGGTGAGCGCGCACAGCGTCTCGGGAGCGCCGGGATGACCGGCCATCACGCTGCCCACCCCGTCGGCCTCGAACAGGCGCGGCAGCATGACGTCCAGGAGCGGATCGTCCCTCAGCGCGGCGGCGATCCGCTCCGGCGGGGTCTGCCATGGGACGTCCAGGACGGACGCCAGCCAGGTGCGGGTGAGCGGGCCGTGCGCGGGCGGCTCGGCCCCGGTGACGCGCAGCAGCTCCAGCGCGAGCCCGGCGTTCGGGTCGGGCTCGCGGAGCCGGCGCGACAGGCGCACGGCCAGGTCGGCGCGCCACTCCTGGGGCCTGGCCGAGACGGCCCGGAGGATCAGCGGCGCCTCCTTCCGGCTCCACGCCCGGAGATCGCCCCGGCACAGCCAGGAGACGACGGCGGCGGCGCCGCCGATCGCCCCGCAACCGGCGACCCGCATGGCCTCGATCCGCCCGGGCCGGACCTGCGGCAGGTGGAGGGGCAGCGCCCGCGCCACCTCGCGCCGCTCGTCACGCCCCAGCCCGGCCACGAGGGCCGCCACGCCCTCGACGTCCTCGGCGTCGATCGCCGCCCGGACCGCCGCCCACGCCGTCGTCATGACGGGAACGTTAGGGCGGCCCACCGACAAGTCACGGGCCGGCGAGGTCAGGGCTGCCCGGACGGGCCGGCGGCTGAACCGGGCGGCGGCTCGTGCCCGGTTCCTCCTGCTCGGTGGCGAGCTGTTCCAGGGAGGCGCCGTCCAGCAGCCGGTCCAGCTCGCCCATCAGGAAGCCGCACTCGCGCACCGGATGCTCGGCCGGGCAGTCGAGGACGTGCCGGAGCACCTCCTGCGCCATCCGGGCACGGGCGATGAGATCGTCGAGCGCGGTCAGCCGGCCGGCGATCTCCTCCCGCCATCGCGCACCCGGCGCGTCCAGCACCGTGCCCGCCGTGTCGAGCGGGATGCCGAGCCCCTGCGCCGACCTGAGGAAGACCAGCCTCCGCAACTCCTCGACGCCGTACATGCGCCGGCCCTGCCTGCGCGCCGCCGGCCGCACCAGCCCGCGCTCCTCGTAGTAACGCAGCGCTGAGGCGTTCGCGCCGAGCCGCCTGGCCGCCTCGCCGATCGGACGCCTACCCGTCGGGGTGGGTGGGCCGGATGGCCGGACGCTTCATGCTCTGGACGAACCGGCACCAGAAGGAGATCCTGCCGCTGGTCGCCGCCGGGCCCGGCGAGCGGGTGCTGGAGATCGGATACGGCGCAGGCGGGCTGGCCCGCCTGCTCTGCGCGACAGGCGCGCGAGTGAGCGGCGTCGACCCGTCGCCGGACATGCGCTTACTCGCCGCCCGCCGGGCCGCCGCCGCCGACCTGCGGCTGGGCACCGCCTCCGACACCGGATTCCCGGACGGGACGTTCGGCCGAGTGGTCTCGGTCAACAACGTGGCGATCTGGCCGGAACTGCCGCCCGCGCTGCGCGAGCTGCACCGCGTCACCCGGCCCGGCGGCCGCGTGCTGATCGCCTGGCACGGCGGCTCCGCGCCGTCCCGGCTGGCGCGCGGCCTGCGCATGCCCGAGCAGAGCCTGGCCCGGGTACGCTCTTCGCTCGGCGAACTGTTCGCCCGGGTCGACCGCGAGGAGCTGTCGAACCTCACGGTGCTCATCGGCCACCGGTAGCCGATCACCTGAATCGCGCTCTTCTGGCCGCTCCCCCAGGATCTACCCGGCGATGGCGCCCACCAGCCCGCCGTCCACCACGAGGTCCTGACCGGTGATGTACGACGCGTCGTCGGAGGCCAGGAAGGCCACGGCCGCCGCCACGTCCTCCGAACGCCCCAGGCGCCCGAGCACCACCTGGGCGGTGGCCGCCGCGGCGGCGGCGTCGTCTTCCATCGCGCCCCGGAACATCGGGGTGTCGATGTATCCCGGGCTGACCGAGTTGACGCGGATGCCGCGCCCGCCGAGGCCGGCCGCGAGGGTGCGGGCCAGGCTGTGCACGGCGGCCTTGGTCGCGGAGTAGACCGACGCGATGGCCATGCCGCGATAGAGCGTCCAGGAGGCGTTGATCACCACCGAGGCGCCCTCGCCCATCAGCGGCAACGCCTTCTGCACGGTGAAGAACACGCCCTTGAAGTTGACGTCCACGGACCTGTCGAAGTCGGCCTCGGTGAGTTCGGCGCTGCCGGCGAAGATGCCGACGCCCGCGTTGGCCACCAGCACGTCCAGCCGCCCGAACCGGTCGGCGATCCGCCTCATCAGCTCGTCACGGTCGTCGGCGCTGGCCACGTCGCCGCGCACTGCGAGCACCCGGTCGCCGCCGTCCAGTTCCTTGAGCGTGCGGGCCAGCCTGTCGTCGTCGCGGCCGGTGACGACCACGCTCGCCCCCTCGTCCAGGAGCCGCTTCGCCGTCGCCAGTCCCATGCCGCTCGTCGCACCCGTGACCAGCGCGACCTTGCCCTCGAATCGTGTCATGGCTCGATTGTCGGACCGCGTGCTCCACCCATCCAGACGCGGCTCAGCCTAGGTCTGGCACCACCAGTCAACCGGCCAGCCGCACCTTGCGGACGAGCAGGTGCAGCTTGTCCTCGGTGCCGGTGCCCGGCTGCGGGTTGTGCAGGAGCAGCCGGTGGTCGGGCCGCCCCGGCACCGGGACCCCGGTGAACTCGAACACGAGCTCCCCGAGCTCCGGATGCGTGATCACCTTGGTGCCCTGCGAAGTCTCGCCGACCTCGTGCCTGGCCCACAGCTCGGCGAACTCGGGACTCGCCTCGCACAGGTGGCCGACCAGCCGCCCGAACTCCGGATCGTCCGGGTGGCGTCCCATGTCCCATCGGAACTGCCGCACCACGCCCGGCGCCCCGGCCGCCCAGTCGCGGAACGCCGCCCGGTGCCGGGGGCTGGTGAAGAACGCGGTCAGGCAGTTGCGGTCCTCGTCCGCGTACCCGAACACGGCCCGCGCGGCGTCGTTGACGGCGGCGAAGTTCCAGTGCCGGTCGAGCACGTAGGCGGGCCGGGGCGACCACGCCTCCAGCACCCGCAGCAGTTCCTCCCGCAGCGGCCGCCCGTCCTCGCGCGCCTCGCGCGGCGGCGGGTTGAGCCCGGCGAGCAGGTAGAGGTGCTCGCGCTCCATCTCGCCCAGCCGCAGCGCCCGGCTGACGGCGTCGAGCACCTCCCCGGACACCTGGATGTCGCGCCCCTGCTCCAGCCACGTGTACCAGGACACGCCGACCCCGGCGAGCACGGCGACCTCCTCCCGCCGCAGCCCGGGCGTCCTGCGCCTGCCGCCGCCGGGCATGCCGACCTCCTCGGGAGTCAGCCGCGCCCGCCTCGACCTGAGGAAGTCGCGCAGCTCCTCCCGCCGCCGCTGGTCACCGACGGAGTGCATAGGGGACATTCCTCAACCCTAGCCGCGCATCGCCGCGACGAGCCGCATTCCGCCCCAGAGCAGTGCTGCCAGGAGTGCGACGAGCAGGTACTCGATCGCCGGGATGCGGACCACCTCGTCGAGGCTGCCCCAGCCGCGCACCGCGTACACCGCGACCACCGCGGCCGCGTAGCCGGCGGCCAGGGTCCAGCGGGTGCGGATGCCGAGGCCGAGGCCGTGCATCTGGGTGAGGATGAACACGCCGAGGAAGCCGAACAGGAACATCGGCCAGAGCCCGCCGGGCCCGGTGCTCATGACGGCGACCAGCGTGCCGTGCGCGGCGACCAGGAGCTCCAGGGTGAGCGTCCACCAGCGGTTCGTGTGCGCCCGGGTGAGGAAGAGGCTGCCCTGGAGCAGGAGCAGGAACATGTAGAAGAACCCGATCAGGTGCCCGCTGGTCGTCTCCATCGGGTGATACCAGAACGTGTAGACCGCGGCCCAGCTGAACAGGTAGCCGTGATAGCGCCGGGCGAAGTCCACCACCCCGGCGGAGATCGGCGCGGGCCGGCCGGCGAACAGGCCGCGGCGGCGGTTCTCCATGAGCAGGACCACGACCAGCAGCAGCACCACCGAGCCCTGCGAGCTGAAGATCGACACGTCCTGGGCCAGGCCGTCGTAGAACACCTGGGTCTGGACCTGGTGCAGCAGGATGAAGCCGAAGTTCACCGCCAGCGCGACCACGTTGACCCGGTGCAGCCCGGAGGTGTAGCGGCGGACCCTGGTCTGCGCGTAGTAGATCACGCCCCAGAGCGCGAGCTGGTGGCCCGCGTAGCCGAGCCAGGCCGACAGGCGGGTCCACACGGTGGGCTCGGGCAGCTTCCAGTAGTACCAGGACGCCCCCTGGTCGGGCAGGAGCTCGACCCCCTGGAGGCGTTGCCCGGCGACCCAGACCAGCCCCGTCAGCACGGCGCTGGCCACCACTCCCCAGAGCACGACCCTATTGCTCAGCATGCTGAACATTATGGACTACGCGACAATGGGCCCGTGGACGAGGCAGAGGCGATGCGCGACGACATCGGCGCCTGGCCGACGGGGCGCCTGCTGTCGGTGGCCGCCCGCGTCGTCGAGGGGCGCTTCCACGCCTTCCTGGAGACGCACGGCCTGACGCACGCCGGGCTGATCGCCCTGCACCACCTGGCGGCGGGCCCGCTCTCGCAGCGGGAGATCGCGGTCCTGTGCCGGGTGACCGACCAGACGATCAGCCGCACCGTCGACCACCTGCGCCAGGCCGGCCACGTCGAGCGCCACCCGGACGACCGTGACCGCCGCCGCATGCTGGTCCGGATCACCGAGGCGGGCGCCGAGGTGGTGGCCGCCGCCCGCCATGAGGAACGCGCCTCCGACCATCTCCTGGGCGCCCTGGACGACTACGACTGGTTCCGCGAGCAGTTGATCAAGCTGATCGCAGCCGGCTGACCGCCGGGAGCCGCCGCAGTTCGGCGGCCCACAGCGCGATCGCGATGTACAGCACCTGCTCGGGGATCCGCAGCCACAGGGGCGAGGCGCCCGGCACGTCGGCGACGGCGGCGTAGACGTTGGCCGGCAACACCAGCACGAAGAACAGGGCCAGGCACAGCCCGGCGGCCCGCCGGGTGGCGGCGATGACGAGGGCGGCCGCGCCCGCCAGCTCCAGCACGCCCGTCGCGTACACCATGAAGCCGGGGAACGGGACGAACGGCGGCATCATGGCGACCATGTCCCCGTGGTTGGGCATGAACGTGACGCCCGCCGGGACGAAGTGGGCACTGGCGGTCAGGACGAGCATGGCCGCCAGCGCGTGCGCCGAGCTGACCTTCCAGGTGGCGAAGCGCCGGACGCCGAGCGCCCCCAGCAGCCTGAACAGCAGGAGCGCCCCGAGAAGGACGCCGATGACGATGAACATGATCCCTCCTTGTGGATAGCGCCGCTATCCAGTCATAGCTAGATAGTAGCACTATCCAACATAGGATGCGCGCCATGACGACAGTGATCACGGCCAACGGCCGGCCCGCCTTCGTGGTGAACGTCGAGGTGTTCCTGCGACGTGACGGGCGATGGCTGCTCATCCGGCGGGGCGCGGCGGAGGAGCACGCCCCCGGGACGCTGGCGGGCGTCGGCGGGAAGGTGGAGACCGACGGCGCCGGTGAGCGGGTGCTGGAGGAGACGGCGCGCCGGGAGGTGAAGGAGGAGATCGGCGTCGACGTGGGAGAGCTCACCTACGGGTCGAGCTCGTTCTTCGTGACCGACGACGGCGACCCGGTGGTCAACGTGGTGTTCCGGGCGGAGCTGCCCGGCGGCGCGGAGCCCGTCGCCGTCTCGCCGGACGAGGTCGCCGGGTTCGTCTGGGTCACGCTCGACGAGGCCGAGGCGGACCCCGGCTGCCCGCCGTGGGTGCTGCGCGGGCTGCGGTCGGTGGCCTGAGCGGAGAGCAAGCGGAGGGCGCCGGTCCCGGCCGGCGCCCTCCGCGTCGGGGTCAGGAGATGCTGCGGCCCTCCACCGCGTCGAGCAGCAGCGGGGAGGCCCCGCCGTCGCCCCGGACGCCGAAGCCGTAGCGGTAGCCCGCCCGGACCTCCGGGTCCGACAGCTCCGGCAGGTGCTCCAGCGTGGCGACGGTGACGAGCTCCCAGCCCGAGCCGGTGTCGGCGTACATGGCGGCCCGGTCACCCACCAGCGACAGCGCGAACCGGCCGCCGTCGGGGACGGTCACGCCCTGCTTGACGCCGAAGACCGCCAGCCCGCCCGGCACCTGCGGCCCGCGGACCTCGAAGCCGGCGAACTTGTGGGTGTTCACGTAGAACGCCACCACGTCCGTCTTGCCGTCCTTGACGAGCCCCGTGTAGACGGTGTCCATGTCGGTGGAGTCGCCCTGGAACTTCCTGATGGTGATCGCGGTGCTGAACGCCGGGTTGCGCGGCGACACACCCGACGACAGCAGGCCGAACCAGCCCGCCGAGGCGTGGCCGGCCGACAGGGCGCCGTCCGCGTAGCCCACCTGCGGCAGCTCCTTGTTCTCCGGCTCCACGCGGTGCACCTGGTAGTCGCCCGCGATGTCGAAGCTGTCGGCCAGCTCCTGGTTGGCGAAGGCGTCCGGGGCCGGCGGCACGTACGCGGCCTCCGGCGGCAGCCGGAACGTCACCCGCTGCTCCTGCCGCAGGTAGGTCGCGCACACGACCGGATACTCCTCGTTCGCCGGTCCGTACGCGCTCACCTTCGTGTCGAACGTGCGGCTCGCGCCGGTGCGCAGGCCGGTCACGCCGAGCGCCGCCGGGTCGACGGTGACGCCGTCGCAGGACGTGAGCCTGACCTTGCCGGCCATCGGCAGCACGTCACGGTTGGTCACGGTGAAGGTGACCGTGGAGCCGATCCGGCCGCGCTCGGCGGTGGCCGCGGTCACCTCGACGTTGCGCCGCTCCAGGCCGGGCAGCGCGGCGGCGGCCAGGCTGAGGGTGTCGATCTCGTACGAGCCGGCCCAGTCGGAGCCCACCGAGCCGCGTACCCACACCTTGACGCGGGAGATCCCGGTCCGGGCGGGCCAGCGGGACAGGTCGAGCGTGAGCCGGTTCCAGCCGAGAGCGGGGTCGATCGCGCCCACACCCTCCGCCACGGCGCCGTCGCGCCCGTACACGCGGATCTTGGCGGAGAAGGCGTTGCCCGGCTTGAAACGGTCGTCGGCGTTCTCCGGCACCCGGATCGACACCGAGAGCTGCGACTTGCGCGAGGCGTCCAGCGGCTCGGCGAACAGCACGTCCGTGCCCTTGTACGACTTGGCGTACTGGGACCAGCCGGGCAGGTCGCGGTCGAAGCGGACGCGCAGCGCGTGCCCGCCGTCGGCGGCCACCCGTTCCACGGCCGCGCTGTTGTCCGAGGGACGCCAGCCGCCGGTGTCGGTCTCGAAGCCGGAGATCACCCGCTCGGCCACCGGCTTGGCGTCGAGCTGCACGCCGACCGTGGCCGGCGGCTCGCGTACGGCCAGCCGGGCCGGGTCGAAGCCGGGGATGACGTCCTTCCAGTCGGAGATCCCGATGATCTCCTTGGCGAACTCGGTCACCTCCAGTGACCGCGCGGTGTCGATGCCGGCGAACACCTCGTGCACCGGCTTGCGCTCGCCCGCGTTGGACGCCGCGGCGTGCTCCTCGTCCCAGGTCCACAGGCCGAGCCGGAGCCCGCCCTCCTGCTTGTGGTCGACGTGCCGGTGCAGGATGAAGGAGTCGATGCCGTCGGCGAAGGCGACCTTGTAGTAGGCGTACGCGTAGGCCGCGGCCTGCAGCCTCAGCTCCTTGTCGGAGTAGTCCTGCGAGTTCAGGCCCTGCTCCGAGAGGATCACCCGCCGCCGCTCGCCGCCGTACGTCAGATGCTCCTGGGCGAGGTAGCGCGGCAGCAGCTCGATGTTCTTGAACGTGATCCGCATCGTGTCGAAGCTGTCCGTGGCGGTCCTGTCCTGCCAGAACGCCGGGTTGAACAGGTTCTCCGGATAGGGGTGGTGGGCGATGTTCCAGTCGAAGTCGCCCTGCCGCTTGGTGAGCGCGTTGAGCCCGTCGACCACGTCGCGGCCCTTGTAGGTGTACTTCGGGTCCTGGTTGGCCGCGCCGGTCCAGAAGTGCGTGAGCGAGGTGTAGACGCGCGCGGCGGCGTCGGCCTTGCGCACGGCCTGCCAGGTCAGCCGCATCGCCTTGGTGTACTCGGCCAGGAACACGTCACGGTCCTGCGGGCCCATGTTGTACCAGAACTGCTGGGCGTCGACCTCGTTGCCGACGATCCAGCCCCACGCCCGGCCGTACTGGCCGTCGGCCCGGCTGTAGCGCTGGGCGAAGAACTCCATCGCGGCGGTGAAGTGCGCCTCGCCCTCGGCCGTCTTGGTGTTGAACGCGTAGACGGTGCCCTTGCCGAGCTCGGCCTCGGGGTGGATGAGCGTGCGGGCCGCCGAGTTCGGCGCGGTGCTGTTGTAGACCAGCACGATCAGGTTGACCAGCACCCCGTTGTCCGACAGCGGCTTGACCTGAGAGTCCACCCCGGCGACGGCGCCCCGGTCGAAGTAGTAGGTCCTGCCCTGCGAGACGAACTCGATGGTGTTGCCGGGCGCGCCGGGCCCGGCCATCATGACCGAGTCGAGGGCCAGGTTGATGCCGGCGTGCTGGACGCCGATCTCCTCGGCGTCGTCGGTCATCTGCACCTGCAGACCCTTTTTGCCCGACATTTCGGGATAAGGGGTTCGGCTGGTGGACGCGAAGGTCAGCTTGTCGGCGTAGTGCACCTCGCCCAGCGGCCCCTCCGCCCCCACGGCGAGGAACTTGTCGTGGAGCCGATCCTGGTCGCCGTCCATCCGCGGCACCTCGACGCGGAACTCGCCCGCCTCGACGGTCGCGACCGGCTGCTCGCCGGCGTGGTCGTCCTGCCAGGTGTCCAGTGCGTACAGCTGGGCCGGCCCGGAGGCGGTGCCCGTGACGGTGACCGTGCTCTCGCCGACCTCCACGCCGGTCACCCCGGCCGGGGCCGCAGCGGCGTGCGCGGGCACACTCACGAACATCGCCGGTACGGCCAGCACCAGAGCGATCAATAACCGCATGTCAACTTCCTCCTACTTGGCCCAGTCCTCGTCGCCCCAGGCGTTCTTCTTGATGCCGGCCTCGACGCCGCGGTCCCACCACTTCGCCAGGTCGTCCAGTTCCTCCTCCAGCGACCGCTCGCCCAGCAGGTAGCCGTCGAACACGTCGCGGAACGAGGTCCCCTCGGGGCCGCCGGGCAGCCCGGTCACCCGGAACGTCTTGCCCCACTCGCCCTCCAGGAGCCCGGCGGTCTCGGCCGACGGCTCGACGCCCTCGATCGCGGGCAGCCCGCCGGTCGCGTCCAGCCAGGGCTTGATCGCCGGGGAGCTCATGTACTGCAGGAACTTGACCGCCGCCGCGTACTTCTCGTCCTTGACGGTCGACGGGATCATGTAGCTGGTGCCGCCGATCGACGCGCCGTAACGGGCCGGGGCGTCCGTCGACAGCGGCGTCGTGGCCTTGGTGATCGTCGGGAACGGCATCGTGGCCAGCGGGAACTTCGCGTCGGCCTTCAGCGCCTCCACCGCGAAGTCGGTGCCCCACGACATGGCCGCCTTGCCGGCGACGAAGTCGCGGTAGCCGACGGTCGCGCCGCCGTCGGCCACGCCCGTCCAGTTCGGCGTGCCGCAGTCGAAGAACTCCTTGTAGAGCTTGAGCGCCTCGGCGACCTCGGGCGTCTTCGTGCTGAGCGTGCCCTCCTTGATGGCCTTGCTGAGCGACTTCTCGGTGACCACCGGCGACGCGGTGGCCTTGCCGGGCTTGCCCGCGGCGTCGAAGAAGTTCCACTCCTCGTGGTACTTGTCGACGAGCTGGGTGCTGATCGACTCCCAGGTCCAGCCCGCGGCCATGCCGCCCTTGTCGAGCGCGACCGGGTCGAAGCCGGCGTCCTTCAGCTTCTTGCAGGCGCTCCTGAAGTCCTCCCAGGTGGCCGGCGGCCGGTCGACGCCCGCCTTGGCGAAGGCGTCCTTGTTGTAGAACAGGCCGATCGCGACCAGGTTGAACGGGATGTACTCCAGCTTCCCGCTCTCCTTGCTGAGCGCCTTGGCGACGCCGGGGCCGTAGTACTCCTTCTTGAACACGTCGATCCAGCGCTGGTTGCCCGGCACGTACGGGTTGGGCTTCTGGAGCTCGGCGTCGAGCGCGTGCACCTCGTGCGCCTTGTGCGGCGGCTGGTTGAAGACCAGCTCGGGCGCGGTGCCGGCGGCGAGCTGGGTGGTGATCGTCTGGGAGAAGCCGTCGAGCGGCAGCACCTGGGTCTTGACCTCGATGCCGGGCTCGCGCTTCTCGAAGGAGTCGACGATCGCCTCCCACGCGGGGCCGAAGGTGCTGCCGCTGGAGTTCCACTGGTTGGGGCCGGCCAGGGTGATCGTGACCTTGCCGTCGGTCCCGGTCCCGCCCTTGTCTCCGGTGCCCAGCAGGCCGCAGCCTGTCACCGCGAGCAGCATGGCGGAGGCCGCCAGCCCGCTCTTGGGGGGTGTTCTCATGGGAGCTGGTTCCTTTCTTGGTTGATACGTTTCAATCAGCGGCACGGCCGGCCTCACTTGCCCGAGACGATGCCGCCCTGGATGCCCGCCAGGAACCACTTGGACAGGAACGTGAACAGCACCAGCAATGGAAGGCTGGCCAGCACGTAGCCGGCGAACAGCGGCCCCCACTGCTGCACGTTCTGGTTGGCGAAGAACGCCAGACCGGCCGGGATCGTCCGGTAGGCATCGGTCTGCACCGTGAGCAGCGGCCAGAAGTAGTCGTTCCACACACCCAGCACGGTCATCAGCGCCACCGTGCCGATCACCGGCCGGGCCAGCGGCAGCATGAACGCCAGGAACAGGCGGATGCCGCCGGCCCCGTCCACCCGCGCCGCCTCGAAGATCTCCTCCGGGATCTGCGCCATGTAGGTGCGCATGATGACGATCCCGAAGACCGTGTTCGCGGTGATGTGCGGGACGATCAGCACCAGCCGGCTGTCCAGGATCCCCAGGTCCCGCATCAGCACGAACAGCGGGATCAGGCTGGTGATCGAGGGCACCATGAGCAGCGCCGCGATCAGTCCGAACAGCGCGTTGCGCCCCGGGAAGCGGTAGCGGGCGAACACGAAGGCGGCGGCCGGGGCCAGCACCAGCGTGCCGGCGATGGCCAGCCCCGCCACCACGAACGAGGTGAACAGGTACGGGCTGACCTGCTCCCAGGCCACCGCGTAGTTGTCCAGGTGGACCGGCCAGGCGGGCGACCAGTAGCTGGCGAAGAACTGGTCGTTGTCCTTGACCGAGGCCGCCAGCATGAACAGGTACGGGAACAGCCCCGCGAACGCCAGCACCGACAGCGCCGCGCCCGCCACCAGGTTGGTCCTGCGCGCGCGGCTCATGCGCCGGCCTTCCTGCCGAGCAGCAGCGCGACCAGGCTCACGCCGAGCGTCAGCGCGAACAGCACGGTGCCGAGCGTCGCCGCGTAACCCCAGCTCGTGTCCAGGAAGGCCGCGTCGAGCATGCGCAGCACCGGCACCTGGGTGGCGTTGTCGGGCCCGCCCTTGGTCATGATGTGCGCCTGCATGCCGTACTGGAGCACCGAGATCACCGCCAGCACGAACAGCAGTTTGACGTCACGGAACATCATCGGCAGGTCGATGCTCCAGAAGCGGCGCAGCCGCCCGGCGCCGTCGACCTCGGCGGCCTGGTAGATCTCCACCGGCACGTTCTGCAGCGCCGACAGGAAGACCAGGAACGGCAGGCTCGCCACCCAGGGGAAGCCGATCGTCATCAGCGCGACGAGCGCGGTGTCGGGGTCGCCGATCCAGTTGCCCGCCAGCCCGTCCAGCCCCACCGCGCGCAGCAGGCTGTTGATGACGCCGTCGCGCGGGTCGTACATGAACTGCCACAGCAGCACGTTGACCACGGCCGGGAAGGCCAGCGGGAGGATGAGCAGGGTGCGGAAGACGAACCGCAGCCGCTCGCTCGACAGCGACATGACCAGCTCGGCGGCCAGCAGCGGGAACACCCACATGAGCGTGACGGCCCAGACGAAGATGACGCCGATGTTGCGGAAGGAGGCCCACCACAGGTCGTCGCCGAGCATCGTGAGGTAGTTCTCGAGGCCGACGAAGGGCGACTCGAAGCCCGGCCGCCACTCGAAGAGCGAGTGCACCATGCCGTTCAGCGCGGGGTAGTACGCGAACGCCGCGAGCAGGGCGAACGTGGGGAGGAGAACGAGATAGACGCCCCATGGGATCCGGCGGCGCGCCTTTGTGCTGGTCACGATGGAACTGCCTCTCACCTTGCCGTGTCCTGCGTTGATTTGAACGTTTCAGACACGTTTCGAGTCTCGCGATCCCCTCTATATGTGTCAATAGCCTGGGATAACGGTTTGTTCACCGTGGCCGCCAAAATCCCGACATTTCGGGATGTACGGACGACCACGGTGAAACGTTAAAACGCCCGGAACGCGTACGCGCCCGAGCCGACCCGGTAGACCGCGCCGCCCCCCTCGCCGAGCCGGTCGAACGCCACGCCCTCGGACTCGGCCGCCGGCGCGCCGCCCTCGGTCACCCGCTCGGGGGGCGCGGGCACGTGCACCTCGGCGCGGGCGTTGGGCGGCACGACGACGTCCAGGGCGAAGCCGTCGCCCTCCTGCCGCCAGGCGATCTCCACCCGGCCGTGCCGGGTGCGGTGCGCGGTCCGCGCCCAGGTGATCCCGCCGCCGGGACGCGGCCGCACGACGATGTCGGCGTAGCCGGGCGACCCGGGAGCCAGCCCGCCGACCGTCCGGTACATCCAGTCGCCGACGGCCCCGTAGGCGTAGTGGTTGAAGGAGTTCATCCCCGGGTCCTGCAACCCCCGGTGGTGACTCCAGGAGTCCCAGCGCTCCCACATGGTCGTGGCGTCGCCGTGCACCACCGGGTAGAGCCACGACGGGAACGTGTCCTGCGTCAGCAGCCGGTAGGCCACGTCCAGCCGCCCGGTCGAGGTCAGCGCGTCCAGCAGGTACGGCGTGCCGAGGAAGCCCGTCGACAGGTGGCCGCCGCGCGCCTCGATGTCACCGGCCAGCCGGGCGGCGGCCCTGGGCAGCTCGTGCTCCTCCAGCAGCCCGGCCGTGATGGCCAGCACGTAGGCGGTCTGCGTCCCGCTCGCCACCACGCCGGGTCCCTCGACGAAGGCCGTGCGGAACGCCCGCCGGACGCGCCCGTACAGCTCCAGGCAGCTTCGCTCGTCGTCGTGGCGGCCGAGCGCGGCGGCGAGCCCGGCGAGCTGCCGGGCGGACAGCGCGAAGATCGCGGTGCCGACGAGCCGCTTGGGCGTCTCGGCGCCGATCGACAGCCAGTCGCCGAACCCCTCCTCAGGGAAGATCCCGGCGTCGGAGCGTTGGTCCAGGTACGCCAGCCAGCGCAGCATCGGCTCGAAGCAGGCCGCGACCACCCCGGCGTCGCCGCGCAGCCGGTGCAGCGCCCACGGCAGCATCACCAGCGCGTCGCCCCAGCCCGGCGAGCCCGCCTCCTTGGCGTTGGGCGACAGCCCCCGGCCGGACAGCACGTCGGGCACCACGTGCGTGACCGCGCCGTCGTCGCCCTGCGCGTCGACCACGTCGGCCAGCCAGCTCCGCAGGAAGCCGGCGGCGTCGTAGTTGAACAGCGCGGTGGGCGCGAACGCCCAGATGTCGCCGGTCCAGCCCAGCCGCTCGTCGCGCTGCGGGCAGTCGGTGGGGATGGCCAGGAAGTTGCCCCGCTGCCCCCACACGATGTTGCGCTGCAGCTTGCCGAGCCGCTCGTCGGAGCAGGCGAACTCGCCCGCCGGCTCCATCGCGGCGTAGGCCACCCTGGCCGTGATCTCCTCAGGGGCCGCGCTCAGCCCCGACACCTCGACGTAGCGGAACCCGTGGAAGGTGAACCTCGGCTCGAACGTCTCCGCCCCGTCGCCGCGCGGCAGGAACTCGTCCGTCGCCCGCGCCGAGCGCAGGTTGGCCAGGTGCAGCCCGCCCTCGTGGTCGAGCACCTCGGCGTGCCGCAGCACCACCGGCCGATCGCGCCCGGCGCGGCCGGTCAGGCGGACCCAGCCGACCAGGTTCTGGCCGAAGTCGGCGATCCACACGCCCGGCCGCCGCTCCCACACCGCCACCGGCTCCAGCTCCTCGTGCACCCGGATCGGCGGCGCGACGGCGGCCGTCAACCGGCCCGCCGGCGGGCTCACGGGCACCGCGGGCGCCCACCCGGAGTCGTCGAACCCGGCCGCCGTCCAGCCGGGCGGCTCGGCGGCCAGGTCCTGCCGCTCGCCGTTCTGCAGGTCGGCGTAGCGGATCGCGCCCGACCCGGCCCGCCACTCGGAGTCGGTGCGCAACCGCGTCACACCGCCGTCTTCGTGCACGATCTCCAGCTCGGCGCGGAAGGCCGGCCGCCTGCCGTACTGGAAGGAGCCGAACCAGCTGATGTTGCCCGCGTACCAGCCGTCGGCCAGGATCGCGCCGAGCGCGTTGCGCCCCTCCGACACCAGCGCCGTGACGTCGTAGGTCTGGTACGTGACGCGGTGACGGTAGTCGGTCCAGCCGGGAGCCAGGTGGTCGGCGCCGACCCGGGTGCCGTTCAGGTGCATCTCGTAGACGCCGAGCGCGGTGGCGTACAGCCTGGCCCGGCGCACCGGCGACGGCACGCCGAACTCGCGGCGCAGGTAGGGGCTGGGCCGGTCGCCGATGGGCTCGCGGCCGTGCGGCGGGTCGCCGTGCAGGCCCACCGCCTCGGCCAGCGGCCACCCCGAGTCGTCGTACCCCGGCTGCTCGAACCCGTCGCCGGGCTCGTCGCTGGCGCGCCACCGGCCGCCGGAGGTGACGGTCACCGGGCTCTCCCCGGCCACCGGCACGAGCTGCGGCAGCACCGGCCGCCCCTCGACCACGACCTCCAGCCGCACGCACAGCCCGGACCCGCCGGCCCTGATCGCGAGCACGTTCTCGCCCGAGGCCACCAGGTCGCCGGCGTCGGCCACGAACGCCCCGTCGCGCGTCTCCCCCCGCACCGGCACGCCGTTGAGGTACGCCTCGACCGCCGAGCCGCCGCCGATCACCAGCCACGCCGACAGCGGCCTGGCCCCGCCCTGGACGGTGAACCTGGTCCGGAACGCCCCGGTCGCCGACGGGGACGGCCCGAGCGGACCGGCCACCCAGACGCGCGGCACGTTCTCCAGCGACGGCAGCCGCTCCGACCCGGGCACCACGGGCGTGCCGATCCAGCCCGCCGTCCATCCGCCCGCGTCGCCCAGCCCGGTCTCGAACCAGTGCGCCGCGCTCCAGCCCGACCACGTGCCGCTCTCGTCGGCCACCTTGACCCGCCAGCGGTAGCGGGTCCGCGGCCGCAGCTCCTCGCCGCCGTACGGGATGTCGTACGTCGCGGCCGAGGTCACGGGGCCGCTGTCCCAGACCAGCTCGGCCCCCTCGTCCGCCGGGTCGCACTCCCGCGCCACGATCAGCCGGTACGCGCTCTGCGCCCGCCCGCGGCCGGCCCCGGTGATCCGCCAGGAGAAGCCCGGCGCGCTCACGTCCAGGCCCAGGGGCTCGCTCAGCCCTTCCACCCGTGGATCGGTCACGGCGAGTCGCATTGCACTCCCAAGCTAGTTGAAACATTTCAATACCAGCGCACCGTAAACAGCCCGAGGTCCCCACGTCAATGCCCTGCCGCCAACCCCCGTCGACTGGCCGGGTCGGCTGAAACATTTCAACAGGTAGACTGGCGATCCCTGCCAGGTGACCAGAAGGGCTGTCCGCCGGTGACCGACATCCACAAGCCGGCCGAGCGCCGCCGGCTCAGCATGGTCGACGTCGCTGCCCACGCCGGCGTGTCGGTGGGCACGGTCTCCAACGTGCTCAACCGGCCCGAACTGGTCGCCGAGCCGACGCTGCGCCGGGTGCGGGCCTCCATCAAGGCGCTCGGCTTCGTGCCCAGCGCGCCCGCCCGGCAGCTGCGCGGCGGGTCCGGCCGCTCGGTGGGCGTCATGGTGCGCGACATCGGCAACCCGTTCTTCTCCGAGGTGCTGCCCGGCATCGAGACCCGGCTCTCGCAGGAGCAGCTGCTGCTGGTGCTCTGCAGCTCCAGCGACTCGATCGAGAAAGAGGCCCACTACCTGCAGATCCTGGAGCAGCACCGGGTGCCCGGCATCCTCATCACGCCCGCCGGGCAGGACATCTCCCACCTGGTGGAGCTGCGCCGGCGCGGCATCGGCATGGTGCTGCTCGACCGGCCGGGCGCCGACTCCCAGCTCTGCGCGGTCGCGGTCGACAACGTCAGGGGCGGCGAGCTGGCCGGCGCCCACCTGCTGGCGCTGGGCCACCGGCGCATCGCCTTCCTCAACGGGCCGTCGATCGTGCGCCAGTGCGCCGACCGCAGGGAGGGTCTGGTCAAGGCCGTGCGCGCCGCCGGGCTCGACCCCGGCGAGGTGATCACCGAGATCACGCTGCCCGCGCTCACCCCGCGCGAGGGCGAGGCCGCGCTGGAGCTGCTGCCGCTGGGCAAGGGCGGCCCGACGGCGCTGTTCTGCGTCAACGACACGGTGGCGCTGGGCGCCCTGCGCGGGCTGGAGCGGCGCGGCATCACCGTGCCGCACGACATGGCGGTCATGGGCTACGACGACGTGGAGTTCGCGGCGCTGCTGTCGCCGTCGCTGACCTCGGTGCGCCAGCCGAAGCACCAGCTCGGCCAGGCGGCGGCGGAGCTGCTGCTGACCGACGCCCGGGGCGACTCCGGCCACTGGCACCAGGAGATCGTCTTCCAGCCGGAGCTCATGGTCAGGGCCTCGACGGGCGCTTAGCCACGTTTCAAAGCGGATCACCGCAGCAGAACGGGTCTTGCTCGACAGCCTTCTGGACGTCATTGTTGAGACGTTTAAATCCAGGAGGTTCCATGCGTTGGATCGTCGCCTTCCTCTTACTCGTCGCCGCCGCCGCCGTACCCGCCCAAGCCACGGCGGCGCTGCCGTACCCCACCCGGTCCGACTACCGCATCAAGGGCCTGCAACCGGACTTCTGGCCCGACAAGAACGAGATCTCCGGCAACAACGCCGGCGGCGTCGCCATGAACCTCGTCTGGGCCGAGTGGGAGCCCGCCGTGAGAACGCCGCCGTGCGCGGCGGGCGCGCAGGAGTTCGCCGGCCGCTGCTACACCGTCAGCGCCGCCGTCGACGCCGCCATCAGGGACTGGACCGCCCGCGGCCTCGTCGTCACCGCCGTCGTCTACGGCACCCCGGCCTGGGCCCGGCAGGGCCGCACGTGCTCGCCGGCCGCGCCCGGGTTCGAGATGTTCTGCGTGCCGAACGACCCCGCCGAGTACGGGCGCTTCGCCGGCATGCTGGCCCAGCGCTACGACGGGCAGCGCGGCAACGGCCGCATCGCCGACTTCGTCGTCATGAACGAGGTCAACAGCAACGTCTGGTTCGACATCGGCTGCGGCCAGGGCACGCCGTGCGACACCACCGCCTGGCTCGACGCCGTCGCCGCCAACTACAACGCCGCCTACGACGCGGTCATGGCCCAGCAGCCCACCGCCAAGGTGCTCACCTCGCTCGACCACTACTTCGGCACCGCCTACGACCAGCCCGCCACGCATGAGGCCAAGCTGTCGGGCATGACCGTGCTCAAGGGCCTGGCCGCCCGGGCCGGCGATCGGGCCTGGCGGGTCGCCTACCACCCGTATCCGCCCGACCTGCTGGCGCCGCAGTTCTCCGCCGACGACTTCCCCCGGGTCACGTACGGCAACATCGGCGTGCTCGTCGGCTGGCTGCGGCAGCAGTTCCCGGACACGCCGTCGGCCTGGCAGGTGCAGCTCACCGAGAGCGGCGTCAACTCCCTGTCGCCCTCGTCGGAGGCGGCCCAGGCCGCCCAGCTCTGCAATACCTTCCGCAACGTCCTCGGCACGCCGGGCATCGAGAGCTACATCTGGCACCGCATGACCGACCACCCGGACGAGACCGCCGCCGGCCTGGGCGTGGGCCTGCGCCGGACCGACGGCTCCGCCAAGCCCGCCTGGTCCACCTGGGCGCTGGCCAACCGCGACGACCTGTCGCCTGCCCGGCTGTCGTGCGGCTTCGAGCTGCTCCCCCACACCCAGCTGCGCCGCGGCTACAACGCGAGCAGGGGGCACGTGGCCAGCTCGCGGCTGCTGCCGCCGGGCTTCGGCCAGGAACGCGTCTGGAAGCTGCTGCGCAACCAGGCGTCCGGCACCGTGCCCCTCTACGAGTGCAAGGTCGGCGGTCACACCCTGCTCACGCGTGACCCCGGCTGCGAGGGCCAGTTCCCGATGGGGCCGGTCGGGCACATCCACACCAGCCAGGTCCCCGGCTCGGTGCCGCTCTACCGCTGCCGCGCCGGCAACGGCGACCATCTCGTCACCGACCACGCCGACTGCGAGGGCTACGCCTACGAGCAGCGCCTGGGCTACGCGCTGACCTGACCGGCGCCGTCCGGGATCAGCAACCGCCCGCTGCGCTCGTCGCCCCAGATCGAGGCCGGATCCACGTACGGCCTGAGCAGGGCGACGAGCTCGGCGTCGCCGCGCCCGTTGAGCTCCTCCTCGGCGATCTTCCGCGCCGTGCCCGCGAGGAAGTCGGCGACCTGCACGCGCGGGTCCGTACGCGCCTCGACCAGCCGGAACCCGGCGGGCGGCACGGGGAACACCTCGCTGATCCGCTCCTCCGTCAGGCCGTTGTGGCGGTCGTGCGCGATCGCCGCGCCGCCCCAGTAGGTCACCACTCTGACCAGGGCCGGGATGAGCGGGTCCAGCAGCGGGACGGCGGCCGGGTCGCGTGCCAGATAGGCCTCCGCGCGCGGCCTGGCCCGCGCCAGCCGCTCCATCACCTCCGCGAGCGGGCCCGGCGGGCGCATCCGCTCGACCCCGCCGAAGAACTCCCCGACGTCGGCCTTGCCGCGCATCACGTCGTTGAACGCCTCCAGGAACGCCGTCCACCCGTCGGGACCGAGCGCCCGCGCCCCCTCCCGGTGGAGCGCCGCGGCCCGCTCGTCCCGGCCGGTCCCGGCGTACGTGATCTCCCCGCGCAGCAGGTCGGTCAGCCGGCACACGGCGAAGTACGCCTTGTCCACGAGATAGACGTGCGCCTGGCCGGGGATCACCTCGCCGAGCAGCCACACCAGGACCCGCCGGTGCTTGCCGCGCAGCAGGTGGTTGGCCTTGTACTCGACCGCGGGGGACCGGATCCGGTCGCGGGTCTCGCGGAGGCACTCCGCCGCCGCCTCGACGCTCATCCCCACCCCGGCATGCGCGAACACCTCGGTGTTGCCGCCGATGAGCTTCTCGCCCTCCGACCCGGACTCGTCGCAGGCGATCTCTCTCAGCGCGGCTCCCCCGGCTCCCCCGGCTCCACGGCCAGGCCGTTGCGGCACCGCCATGCCGGCAACCTAACAGCAGCCCCGCCCCGCACCACAACCGGTTAAGCGGGCCTCCCCGTCCGGCTTCCCCGGCCTGGCCCGTAGGGTTCGCCGCATGAACCTGGAACGCCTCACGGGCCCGGAGACGCGCGCCCGCGCCGCCGAGCTCGCCGAAATCTACGGCGTCGCCTTCAGCGGCCCGCCCTGGCACGAGGACGGCAGCGGCATCGCCGCCTTCGCCGGACGCCTGTCCACCGACATCGACCGCCCCGGCTTCACCGCCGTCCTGGCCACGCAGGACGGCAGACCCGCCGCCTTCGGTACGGCCTGGCGTACCGAGAGCCCGTTCCCCACGGGCCGCGCCTACGACCGGGTCCGCGCCGAACTGGGCGACCAGGTGGACACGCGCCTGGTCGGCGCACTGGAGGTGGACGAGCTGGCGGTCAGCCCGCACGCCCGCCGCCAGGGCCTGGCCGCCCGCGTCCTCGGCCTGCTGTGCGACGGCGCCGCCGACGCCTGGCTCCTGACCTCCCCGCAGGCGCACGACGCGATCCGCCTCTACGAACGCCTCGGCTGGCAGCGTCTCACCGGCCCGTCGGCGAACGTCGCGGTCTTCACCCACCACGCCTGACCACCGCCACCCGCCCGGCAGGGTGGAAGAACAGCGCCGTCGCCACCGGCCCCGCCGCCGAGACGACGGCGCCAGGAACGAGCAGTCCCAGCCTCCGGCTCGCCGTCCGGCCGAGCCCGGCGAACCGCTCGCCGCCGCTCAGGGTCCGGCGCAGGGCGGGGTAGTGACCGAAACTGCTAGTATGGTCACTACCTCAGTCTTGGGAGGCCAGTTGCCCCGCCCGACGATCCCCGACCGTGCCACCGTGATCCTCGACCATGCCCGCGCCGTGATCCTGGACAAGGGTTACCGGCGCGCCACGATCGCCGACATCGCCCAGCGCGCCGGCATCGGCAAGGGCGCCGTCTACCTCGACTTCCCCTCGAAGGAGGCGGTGCTCGACGCCCTGCTCGCGCGCTCGGTGCGGGAGATGGCCGCCGCCGTCCGGGGGCGCATCGACCGGCACGGCGCGCCGGTCACGCTCTCGGAGCTCTACGGCATCAGCATGGAAGCGCTGCTGGCCGACGAGCTGATGCTGGCCTTCTACCTCGCCGACGACTCCGTCCTGGGCGACTACGTACGGGACAAGGGCCCCGGCCGGTACGGGCCACGCCTTGACTGGCTGACCGGCTACGCGACCGACCTGCGCGAGGCCGGGCTGCTGCGCCGCGACGTCGACCCGCGGGCCGCGTCGCTGGTGATGTCGGTGTTCGCCGTCGGCCTGATCAACGCCGGCCCGGTCCTGGGCGGCCTGCCCCCGGACAGCCTGGCGCAGGCCGTACGCCAGATGAGCGCGCTGATCAGCGCCGGATGGGAGCTCGACCCCGCCGGTGCCGACGCGGCGGCGGTGCGGCGGGCTCACGACACCCTGCTGGACCGGCTGGACGAGCAGACGGAGGCTCCGTGAACACCCTGCTGCACCTCGACGGCGGCCCGCTGAGCGTGCACCGGCACGGCGACCCGGCGGCCCCGCCCGTGGTCCTGCTGCACGGCGGCATGCTCGACACCGCCCCGCTCATCTGGCGGCACCTGATGCCCGCCCTGGCCGACCGGTGGCAGGTGATCGCCCCCGACCTGCCGGGGCACGGCGGCTCGCGCCCCTGGAGCGGGACGCTGGACCAGCCACGGCTGGAAGGCGTGCTGGACGACCTGCTCGACCGGCTCGGCGTCGGCCGGGCCGCCTTCGTCGGCCTGTCGCTGGGCGGCGGTCTCGCGACCGGCTACGCGCTGACCCGTCCCCGACGGGTGAGCGCGCTCGTCGCGATCAACCCGGGCGGGCTCGACGACACGCGTCCCTGGCACTTCCTGACCTGGCTGCTCCTGCGCTACAAGCCGCCGCTGCGCTGGGCCATGAGGTGGCTGGCGTCCTCCGCCTACCTGCGACGCTCGATGGCCGGCACCTTGACCGACGGAGAGCGTACGCGCGACTTCGCGGAGGTGATGGCGCTGACCGAGGCCGAGGCGCGCGCTCGCGCCGCGCACGGCGAGGCCGTCCTGGACGACTGGCAGATCACCGCGTACGGTCCGCGCCGGATGCGCCTGAACCACAGCTCGCGCCTGCACGGGCTCAGCGTGCCGTCGCTGTGGGTGCACGGCGACCGGGACACCGCCGTCACCGAGGCCGTCGTCCGCCGCGCCGCCTCGCTCGCGCCGGGCGGCCGGTTCGCGAGCGTGCCCGGCGCGGGGCACCTGGCTCCGCTGGACCGGCCCGACGTGGTCAGCAATCTGGTCCTGGAGTTCCTGGACACCACTCGACAGTGACCGAAGGCTCCACGACGACGGCCGGCTTGGAATAGACCGCGGACTCCAGCACCTGGATGCCGCCCACCAGCGCGACCAGCATGATCGCGGCGATGCCCCAGCGGGTCAGGCGGCGCCGGACGGCCGGCTCCAGCGGCTCCCGGGGCTCGAACAGCGCGGTGAACCCCGGGCTGTCCTGGACCGACGGCCTGGCCGTGTAACGCCGGAGATCCTCCTCCGTCGGGGTGCCGAGGATCGGGGCAGGGGGCCACTGCGCGGGCGGGCCGGCGGGCGGACCGGCGGGCGGACCACTGGGCGGCTCCGCGCGCGGAGGGCCGGCCGTCACCTCGTCCTGCCGGACCGTTCGGCGGGACCGGACGACCAGCGCGATCACCGCCGCCGACACGGCAACCGAAAGCGTGATCCATAACCCGCGAGAAGTGATCAATCGCCGCACGTCCGGCAGAGTATCCGGAATCGATCGACCCAGGGATCAAATAGAGCTGATCGCAGAGGCTTCGCCGTCCGCGTCCTGGCTGAACGCGATCACCAGGTAGCGGCCGTTGGCGTAGCTGACGACGGGCCGCCCGAGCGTCTCACCGACCCGGCGGGCGACCGACTGGAACAGTTCCACCAGCTCGGGCGTGTCGGCGCTCACCCTGAACCGCCCCTGCGTGACGAGGTGCTCGGCGACCAGGGGGACGAAGTTCGCCGCACCCCGGGCTCTTTCGTCCGCGCTGAGCGGGGTGCGGCGGAACGCGGGCTGCGTCATCACGGGTCTCCTCACGATCGACCGCCTCCCAGGATGCCACCCCCTCGACCCGCGCGGCCGTCCGAGCCGGAGGCCCTCCCCCGCGCCACAAACACAAGAGTTGTTGCACAAGAGCTGTTGTGCATCTATCGTGAGACGCATGGATGACTCCATCACCGACTCCCGGGTGCTCGCCGCGATGGCGCACCCGGCCCGCAGGCGACTGCTCGACCTGCTCAAACTGCACGGCCCCGCCACCGCGAGCATGCTCGCCCAGCACACCGGCGAGGCGGTCGGCAACGTCAGCCATCACCTGCGCGCCCTGGCCACCGCCGGGCTGATCACCGAGGCGCCCGAGCTGGCCAAGGACCGGCGCGAGCGCTGGTGGCGGCGGACCACGCGCACCCTGCGCTGGTCCTCCGCCGACTTCGCGCAGGACGCCGCCGGGGACGCGGTCGCCCGCGCCCTGGAGTCGCTCAACCTCGAACGGCAGACCGGGCACGTACGCCGCTGGGCCGACCAGCCCCAGTCCGAGCAGGAACGCTGGCCACGGGGCCCGTTCTCCACCGAGACGTGGCTGCGCGTGACCGACGAGGAGCTGGCCCGGTTCGCCGCCGAGATCATCGAGGTGATGGACAGATGGTCCACCCGCGAGATCCCCGACGACGGCCGGGAGCGCGCCACCGTCTTCACCTTCGCCCGCGGCGTCCCGGGCCGGCCATGACCACGACCGACGTCCGCCCGCCCCGCTTCGGCCTGCTGCGCGAGCACGACTTCCGGATGTTGTGGATCGGCGAGAGCGCCAGCAGCCTGGGCAGCTCCGTCACCAGCGTCGCGCTGCCGCTGGTCGCGGTGACACTGCTGGACGCTTCCGCGTTCGCCGTCAGTGTGCTGGCGGCGGCGGCCTGGCTGCCGTGGCTGCTCATCGGCCTGCCCGCGGGCGCGTGGGTGGACCGGCTCCCCCGGCGCAGGGTGATGCTGACCGCCGACTGGGTGTCGATGGCCGCCTTCCTCAGCGTGCCCGCCGCCGCCCTCCTGGGCGTCCTGACCGTCGCGCAGCTCGTCGTCGTCGCCCTCGCGGCGGGCACGGCCAAGGTGTTCTTCGCCACCGCCTACCGGGCCTACCTGCCGTCCCTGGTCCGCGGCCCCGACCTGCTGGAGGCCAATGTCAAGCTGCAGGGCAGCGAGCAGGTGGCCAACCTGGCCGGTCCGGGCATCGCCGGGCTGCTCGCCCAGCTCTTCTCCGCCGTGGGCGCGCTGCTCGTGGACGCCGCCAGCTTCGCCGTGTCCGCCCTGTGCCTGATGCGCGTCAAGCACACCGAGACGATCGAGCCCCGCCCCCGGCGCCGGTTACGCGCCGAGATCCGCGACGGCCTGCGCACGGTGACCGGCGACCCGCTGCTGCGCGGCAACATGCTCTACGGCTGCAGCGCGAACCTGGCGCTGACCGGCTACCAGTCCCTGCTCGTCCTGTTCCTGGTCGGCGACCTGGGGCTGGCCCCCGGCACGACCGGCCTGCTCATCGCCGCCACCAGCGTGGGCGGCGTCATCGGCGCCTTCGCCGCCCGCCCCCTGGCGGCACGGCTGGGCACCGCGCGGGCGGTCCTGCTGGGCAGGACCTGCCTGGCGCCGGCGGGCCTGCTGATCGCCTGCGCCGACCAGGGCCTCGGGCTGGCGCTGTACGTGACGGGCAGCATCGTCATCGTCGGCGGCGTCGTCGTCGCCAACGTCATCTTCTCCGGCTTCGTGCAGTCGTACGTGCCCTCCGCGCTGATGGGCCGGGTGACCACCTGTGTGCAGGTGGTCAACTTCGGCGCCATCCCGCTCGGCGCCCTGCTGGCCGGGGCGCTGGCCACCGCGTTCACCGTACGGACGGCGCTGTGGGTGATGCTCGGCCTGTTCGCGCTGAGCGGGCTGATCCTGCTGGCCACCCCGATCCGCCGCCTCCGCGACCTCCCCACCCACCGCATGACCGATCGATCACTCGCGCCGGCCACCGTGCCCTAGTCGAGCGGCTGCGGCCATTCGGCGAACGGCAGCAACTCCCGGAGCGGCACGGCCCGCTGCCGGTCGAGCACCACCTCGGTGTCCAGGTTGTCCGGATCGATCTCGCGGATGAACTGCCGGCAACGACCACACGGCGGCAGCACGTGCAGGGCGCCCTCGTCGTTCCGCCACACCGCGACGATCTTGGCGATGCGGTACTCGCGTCCCGTGACCATGGCGGCGATGGCCGCGTGTTCGGCGCAGAACCCCATGCCGCACGGGGTGTCGATGCACACGCCCGAGTAGCGGTTGCCCGTGTCGGTGACCAGCGTGGACGCCACGTCGCCGAAGAGACGGCCATTCACCTTGTGCGGATTGAGCACCGCTTGAGCGGCGTCGATCAGTTCGTCATTGGATACGAAGCTCATGGCTGGGAAGCTACGGGCGACACCCGGCGCCTGACCACCGGTTTTCCGGCACGACACGGGGCGGAAGCACGGTTCCGGCCAGACGGAATCGTCCTTTCGGCCGGTTCGGCGGAGGGTGCCGGCGGCCTACTCTGAGGCGCGTGAACGGCCGGAATCGACGGGACGAGCATGCGCGGACGGCGGCCGGGGCCGGGCTCGGAGCCGGGTTCGCCGGCCTGCTGGCCTTCTGGGCCCATCAGGTCGCCGGCAGCTGGGGCGACGGCTACTGGGTGTTCGGCTGCGTGGCCGGGGCGATCGTGTGCGGGCTCGCCCTGGCGCGCCGCCGGGACCGGAAGTGGGCCGCGGTCTCCGGGTTCGCCGTCGCGGTGACCGCCGTCCTGGCCTCCCGGTTCGCCGGCCTGCCCGCCGAGCCGGGCCCGGCCATGGCGCTGGCCCTGTCGGTGCTGGTCGGGTCGGCGGTCAGGACACTCCCGGTCCGCCAGGCGGCCGCCGTCGCGGCGGGCGGGCTGGCGGTGGCCTCCTGCAGCCTGCTCACCGCCCACCAGCCCGCCTCCCTCCCGCCCGTGCTGGTGCTGAACCTCGGCGCATGGCTCGCCGGGGTCGCGTACGGGCTCGGCTGCCGGCGGCTGGCCGCCCGCCGCCACGCGCTGGCCGAGGACGTACGCCGCCACGAGCGCCTCCAGCTCGCCCGCGAGCTGCACGACGTCGTCGCCCACCACGTCACCGGGATCGTGCTCCAGGCCCAGGCCGCCCAGGTCCTCGCCCGTAAGCGGCCGGACCGGCTGGGCGGCTCCCTGTCCGGCATCGAGACCGCGGGCTCCGACGCGCTCGCGGCCACCCGCCGCCTCGTCGGCCTGCTGCGCGAGGCCGCCCCGCCCACGCCGCCGCGCGAAAGCCTCGCCGCCCTGGTCGGCCGCTTCGACGGACCCGCCGTACGCCTGCGCCTGCCCGACGACGAGCCGTCCTGGCCGCCGGAGGTGAGCAGCACCGTCTACCGCGTGGTCCAGGAATCGCTGACGAACGTCTCCCGCCACGCCCCGCACGCCCGCCACGTCGACGTCACCGTCGCCCGCGAGGGCGACACGCTCACCGTGGAAATCTCGAACGACGCCGCACCGGTGCCGGCCCGACGCCCCCGCCGCGGCGGCTACGGCCTGCTCGGCATGCGCGAACGCCTCGACGCCCTGGGCGGCACGCTGCACGCCGGCCCACGCCCGGAGCCGGGCGGCTGGTCCGTCCGCGCCACCCTGCCCCTGCCCCTGCACGCACTCGCGGAGCGCCCATGACCGTCAGCGTCCTGCTGGCCGACGACCAGGCGATGGTACGCGCCAGCCTGCGCGTCATCCTGGAGGACCAGCCGGGCATCGAGGTCGTCGCCGAGGCCGCCGACGGCGACGAGGCCGTCACCCTGGCCCGGCGGCTGCGCCCGGACGTGTGCCTGGTCGACGTCCAGATGCCCGGCCGCAACGGCATCGAGGTCACCCGCGCGCTGGCCGGTCCCGGCGTGCCCGCTCCCCTGCGGGTGGTCGTGGTCACCACGTTCGACCTGGACGAGTACGTGCACGGCGCGCTCCGCGGCGGCGCCGTCGGCTTCGTACTCAAGGACGCCGGGCCGGACCTGCTGGTGGAGGCCGTGCGGGCGGCGCACGCCGGGGACGCGCTCATCTCCCCGTCGATCACCCTGCGACTGCTGCGCCACCTGGCGCCCGCCGCCACCCGCCGCCCCGGGCAGCCGCTGTCGGAACGGGAGACCGAGATCGTCCGCGCGGTCGCCAGAGGCCGCACCAACCAGGAGATCGCCGCGGCCCTCTCCATCTCCCTCAGCACGGTCAAGGGCCACGTATCGACCATCCTGACCAAGCTCGGCGTCCGCAACCGCGTCGAGATCGCCGCCTGGGCCTGGGAGAACGGCCTCATGGCCTGACCCCCCGCAGCACCGGCAGCCCCATTGGGCCACCGCACCTGGGCGTGCGCCGGGGACTCCGCGGGCAGCTCCACGGCCAGCTCCCAGGCGCCGTTGTGCGAGCTCCTGTTCACCCAGGCCGGAATCCGCCCCGCATGGGCCCACCCTCGGGGGTTCAGCACCCGCAGCGCGACGAACCCCGCACGCCAGGCCCGATCGTCGGCCGACCCCTGCCAGCGCGCCGCCACTTCACGGGCCCGATGCTCGAACACCACGCCCGAGTCCTGCTGGAACCACCCCGCAGGAGGACACCAGCCCCGCCAGGGCCGAGCACACGATCATCCGCCGCACAAGTCCGGCCACAAGCTCGCATTCGACCAGCCGGCTCACCCGATGGCAAGGGCTTCGCGCTCCCTGCGATAATCGAGGCCGGAAAGGCGTCACATCGATGTGAAGGTCAAGCGGAGGGAGCCGGATGCGGATCGGCGACCTGGCCCAGGAGACCGGGGTGAACCGGCGGCTGCTGCGCTACTACGAGGAGCAGGGGCTCCTCAGGCCGGTCCGCCTGGACAACGGCTATCGCGAGTACGGCGAGGCGGACGTCGCGACGGTGCGCCACATTCGCGCCCTGCTGGCCGCCGGGCTCTCCACCGCGATCATCGCCCGGGTGCTGCACTGCGTGCACGGGAAGGACGACCTGATCGTGCCGCCCCGCTGCCCCACCTTCATCGCCGACCTGCGCCGCGAACGCGCCCAGATCACCACGACGATCGCGCAGCTCCAGAGTTCGCAGGGAATCCTGGACGCGATCCTCGACGCGGCGCTGCGCCAGGAACCCGAGCCCGCTCCCTGAAACTCGGGGCGGGCGGCCAGGCCCGGCCCGCCCGCCCGCCGTTCAACCGCCGGGGCCGCGCACGCTGGACAGGAACGCCTTGGTCCGCTCGTGCGCCGGGTTGGCCAGGAGTTCGGCGGGATGGCCCCGCTCGACGACCACGCCGTCGGCGAAGAACGTCAGCCGGTCGCCGACCTCGCGGGCGAAGGCGATCTCGTGGGTCACCACGACCATGGTCATCCCGTCGGCGGCCAGGCCCCGCATGACCTCCAGCACCTCGTCGACCAGCTCGGGGTCCAGCGCCGAGGTGGGCTCGTCGAACAGCATGAGGGCCGGGTTCATCGCCAGCGCCCTGGCGATGGCGACCCGCTGCTGCTGGCCGCCGGAGAGCTGGTGGGGCCGCTTGTGCGCGTGGTCGGCCAGGCCGACCCGGTCCAGGAGCTCCATCGCCAGCGCGTTCGCCTTGTCCTTGGACGTGCCCAGGACGTGGACGGGCCCGCAGGCGACGTTGTCCATGGCGCTGTGGTGGGCGAACAGGTTGAAACGCTGGAACACCATGCCGATGTTCTTACGGAAGGCCGCGTACTCCTTGGGTGACCAGGGGTGATACCTGCCGTCGCGGAGCGAGTGGCCCACCTCCTCACCCAGCACCCGCAGACTGCCGCCGAGCACCGGCTCCAGCCCGTTGACGCACCGCAGGAACGTGGACTTGCCCGACCCCGAGGGGCCGATGACGCAGCTCACCTCGCCGGCGGCGACCTCGAAGTCCACGCCGTTGAGCACCTGGACGTCCCCGTAGCTCATCCGCACGCCGGTGGCGCGCACGACCGGGCTCACGCGGGGACCTTCGGCAGGACCTTGGCGGCCACCCCGCCCCGGCGGACCAGGCGGACGGCGTCGGACCCGAAGCGGCGCTCCAGCCTGCCCTGCAGGAAGGTGGCCACCGTGGTCAGGAGCAGGTACCAGAAGCTCGCCACGATCAGCAGCTCCATGATCATGTTGTTGGACTTGTAGATCTGGCTCGCGTTGGTCATCAGGTCGTGCCCCGCGACGACGTAGACGAGCGAGGTGGTCTTGAGCATGGAGATGAACTCGTTGCCCGTCGGCGGGATGATGATGCGCAGCGCCTGCGGCAGCACGATCACCCGCATGCGCCTGGCCGGTGTCATGCCCAGCGCGTAGGCCGCCTCGGTCTGGCCCTGGTCGACGGCCTGGATGCCGGCGCGTACGGTCTCGGCGAAGTAGGCGGCCAGGTTCAGCCCGAGGCCCAGCATGGCGGCGGTGAAGCCGGTCATCACCTGGTTGGTGTCCCACATCAGGCCGATCGAGGTGAACGGGATCTTGATCACCAGGGCCGGGAACAGGAACGCCAGGTTGTACCAGAAGATGAGCTGGACCAGCACGGGCGTGCCGCGGAAGAACCAGATGTAGAGCGTCGCCAGCCGGGTCAGCACCGGGTTGTGCGCCAGCCGCATCACCGCGATCAGCACGCCGAGCACCAGTCCGAGGATCGTGGCCAGCACCGAGAGCTCGATGGTGACCCAGACGCCCGCCAGGATCCGCTCGTTGAACAGGTAGGTGGCGACCGCGCCCCAGTCGAGGCGCGGGTTGACGACGAGCAGGAAGAGCAGCCAGCCGAAGATCGCGAGCGCGGCCACGGCGGAGAGCGTGCGGCCCCAGTGGCGGGTGCGGGCGACGGGGATCATCGTCCCCGAAGGGCCGGCGATCGGTTCGGTGCGCACCCTACTTCCCGCCGTTGACCACGGCCGACTGGACCGCGAGCTTGTCCAGGTTCCAGGCCGCGAGGAGCTTGCCGTACTCACCGCTCTTGATCAGGGAGTCGAGCGCGCCCTTGACCGATTCGATGAGGGCGGTGTTGTCGGGCTTCATCCCGATCCCCCATGGGCTCTCGGTGCCTTCGAGGGCGATGGCCTCGACCTCGACCTTGGGGTCGGCGGCCTTGTAGGCGGCCACGACGTAGTCGGTGATGGTGGCCTGGGCGCGGCCGTTGATGACCTGGAGCATCGCCTCGGTGTCGCCGGGGAACTTCAGGATGTTCAGCGCCTGCTTGCCGCCGGACTCGCAGTCGGCGTCGTACTTCTCGGCGAGCTCCAGCGACGAGCCGTTGTCCACGACGGACACGGTCTTGCCGCACAGGTCGGCCGGGCCCGCGACCCCGGCCGGGTTGCCCTTCTTGACCAGCATGCCGGAGCCTGCCTGCACGTAGTCGACGAAGGTGATCTTCGCCTGGCGCTCGGGGTTGTCGGTCATGGAGGAGATCACGAAGTCGTAGCGGCCGGTGAGCACGCCGGGGATCTGGGAGTTGAACTCCTCGTCGGTGAGCGTGTACTTCACACCGAGCTTCCTGGCGATGGCCCTGGCCAGTGCGGGGTCGAAGCCGATGGCCGTCTTGCCGTCGCTCGCCCACAGCTCCATGGGCGGGTAGCCGATCGAGGAGACGACCTTCAGGCCGCCGGACTTCACGCTCGCGGGCACCTTGGCCGCGAGGTCCTTGTCCGGGGTGATGGCGTTGATGACGCCGGCCGCCTTCTCCTCGGCGGGGGCCTCGTCGAGGACGACCTCCGCCGCGGGCTCGGCGGCGGACCCGGCGGCGTCGAGTGACTGGGCTCCGCAGGCGGCGGTGGCGGCCAGCAGGGCGCCGGCGATGAGGAGGGTGGGGGTACGGGTGTTCACGGGGGTGCTCCTTCAGGGGCGCTGCCAGCGGACTTCGCCGCCGACAACGGTGGTCATGACCTTGGTGCGCAGCACCGCGGCTGGCGACTCCAGGTAGGGGTCGGTGTCCACCGCGATGAAGTCGGCGAGCATGCCGGGGACGAGGACGCCCTTGCGGTCCTGCTCCCCTGCCGCGTAGGCCGCGCCGAGGGTGTGCGCGGTGATCGCTTCGGCCATGCTCAGCCGCTGTTCCGGCTGCCATCCGCCGACGGGGGTGCCGTCCTGGCGGGTACGGGTCACCGCGGCGTACAGCGCGGCGAACGGGTCGGGGTGCTCGACAGGGGCGTCCGAGCCGAAGGCCAGCGCGACGCCGGCGTTCAGCATCCCCCGCCAGGCGTACGAGGCCAGGTCGTGCCCGGCGAGCAGCGAGTCGACCAGGTCGATGTCGCTGGTGCAGTGGACGGGCTGCATGGAGGCGACGACGCCGAGCCTGGCCATCCTGGTCAGGTCGGCCTGGCGCAGGTGCTGGGCGTGCTCGATGCGGTGGCGCGGCCCGCCGGTGCCGCCGATGGCCTCGTAGGCGTCCAGCACCAGGTGGTTGGCCCGGTCGCCGATGGCGTGCGTGGCGATGGCGATGCCCGCGTCAGCCGCCGTCCTGAACAGCTTGACCAGGTCGTCGTACGGGGTGACCGCGATGCCGAGGTTGCCCGTGTCGCCGGCGAACGCCTCGCTCATGTGGCAGGTGTGCGAGCCGAGCGCGCCGTCGCTGAAGATCTTCACCGGCCCGGTGCGGATCCAGTCGTCGCCCTGCCCGGTGCGGCGGCCCTCGGCGATGGCCGCCTCCAGGTGGACGGCCGGGATCGCCTTGTGCACGCGGATCTTGAGCTCGCCCGCGTCGCGCAGCCGCAGGTAGGCGTCGCGGCAGTCCTCACCGTCGATGTCGTGCACGCTGGTGAGGCCGAGGGAGAGAAGCTCGTCCTGGGCCAGGCGGAGTTTGTCGCTCAGGTCGCCCGAGACCATCAGGGCGCGCAGCGGGTAGGAGGCCGACTCGCGCAGGATGCCGGTGGGCTCGCCGTCGGCATCCCTGACGATCTCGCCGCCGACCGGGTCGGGGGTCGAGGCGTCGATGCCGGCCAGCCGGAGCGCCGCGGAGTTGGCCCACACGGTGTGGCCGTCGATGTTCGGCAGCGCGATCGGCAGGCCGCCGCTGACGGAGTCGAGCGCGTACCGGTCAGGCTGAGCCGGGGGGTTCCAGGTGTTGCTGTTCCATCGGCCGCCGAACAGCCAGCCGCCTGGGCGCAGCCTGGCCACGTGCTCGCCGATCATGGTCAGCGCCTCGGCCAGCGAACGCACGTCACGCAGGTCGATCGCGCCGAGGCTGTGGGCGTACTGGGCGGTGTGGATGTGCGCGTCGTAGAGGCCCGGCAGGACCGCGGCGCCCGCCAGGTCGACGAGTTCGGCGCCGTGGCCCGCGGCCTCGCGGACCTCGGCCTCGGAGCCGACGGCCACCAGGTGCTCGCCGTCCACGGCCATGGCCTGGGCCGGCGGACGGCCTTCCGCTCCGGTGTGGATGGCGGCGTTGCGGTACACACGGATGCTCAAAGTGACTCTCAAGGGGTGCTGGAGTGACGGTGAGCATCACTGTAGGAGTAGCTAAAAGAACGTGGAAGCGTTATAAACACGACATTCAGCAACCCTGAGAGCAAGGAACGCTAATGCTGAAGCCGGAACACCTGCGTACTCTGCGTGAGGTCATCCAGCTGGGCTCCTTCGCCGCCGCGGCCAATAGGCTCGGATACACCTCCTCGGCGGTCTCCCAGCAGATGGCCTCGCTGGAGAAGAAGATCGGCGTGCGGCTGTTCGAGCGCTCGGCGCACAGCGTGCTGCCGACCAGCGCGGCGGAGGTGCTGGCCAGGCATGCCGAGACCGTCCTGGTCGACATCGAGCGCATGATCGCCTCGGTGCAGGCCGTGCACCGGGGCAGCGAGCGCCAGATCAGGCTGGGGGTGTTCCCCAGCTTCGCCGACCGGCTGGCCGAGGTGCTGCGGCGGATGGAGCCGGCCGAGCTCGCCGGGGTGCGGATCTCGGTCGCCGAGCCCTCCCAGCTCATCCCCCACCTGGGCGCCGGCGGCGAGATGGACGCCGCGATCGTCTACCAGGTGGGCAACTCGGGACTGTCCTGGCCGTCGGCGCTCAGCAGACGGTGGATCGCCGAGGACCGCTACCAGCTGGTGCTGCCCGCGAGCTGGCCGGACCTGTCGCCGTACCGGGCCGAGCAGCTCGTCGACCTGCCGTGGATCATGCATCACCCGGCCAGCAGCGACGCCTCGTTCTTCGATGGCGTGTTCGCCCGCTGGGACCTGCACCCCCGGGTGGCCTGCCATTCCGACGACTTCAAGATCACGATGACGCTGATCGAGGCCGGGGTAGGGGCCGCCTTCGTCGCCGAGCTGGCCCTGGCCGGGCACGGCCCCGGCGTGGTGGTCGCCGACGTGCCCTGGCTGAACACCAGCCGCAGCATCTTCGCCCTGGTCAGGCCGGACCGCGAGACCGCCAGACTGCGGACGCTCCTGGACGCCCTGGAGGTCTGACCGCTATCAATGCCGCACCAGGCACCTTCGACAGGAGATCCATGGAACGCGCGGCGGCGATCGCCAGTTCGGCCGAGGCCATCAGGCGGCACGGCGACCACAACATCCTCATCGAGGCCGGCCCGACCCCGGTCATCGACCGCCTCGCCACGCTCGCCGAACGGCCGCGCGGCGGACCGCTCGACGGCTGGACGTTCGTGGCCAAGGACATGATCGACGTCGCCGGACTACCCACGACCAGGGGCTCGGCCCTGTACGGCACCCAGGAGGCGCTGACCACCGCGCCCTGCGTCGAGACGCTGGAGGGAGCCGGCGCGCTGCTGGTGGGCAAGGCCAACCAGCACGAGTTCGCCTGGGGCATCACCAGCGAGAACCCGCACTGGGGCGACGTGCGCAACCCGCGTCACGCCCACCTCGCCCCCGGCGGCTCCAGCGGCGGCACCGCGGCGGCGCTGGCCGCGGGCATCGCCAGGTTCGGCCTCGGCACCGACACCGGCGGCTCGGTGCGCATCCCGGCGTCCTGCTGCGGCGTGGTCGGGCTGCGCCCGAGCGCGGGCGCCGTGCCCTGCGCGGGCGTCGCGCCGCTGGCGCCGATGTTCGACGTGGTCGGCCCGATGGCCACCTCGGTCGCCGATCTCACCCGGGTGTGGGAGGTGCTCTCCGGCGCTCCCGTGGACCCCACCGGCTCGCCGGCCGGCTGGACGATCGGCGTCGCCGAAGGCTGCGCGTCGGCGGCCTCCTTCGCCGCCCTGGGCGCCGGCCTGCACGAGATCGCCCTGCCGTACGACATCCTCGGGCCCTACTGGACGATCGTCGGCGCCCAGGCCCGGCGCACGCACGAGGCGACCTACCCGAGGAACGCCGACGGCTACAGCGAGGGCGTACGCCGCAAGCTCCACGACGCCGGACGGATCGGCCACGCCGCGTACGCGGCGGCCGTCGCGGAACTGGCCGCCGCCCGGGCGCGGTTCGCGGACCTGACGGCCGGGCTCGACCTGCTGATCATGCCCACCCTCGGCGGTTCCGCACCCAGGGTGGGCTGCGACGAGGCCGCCGTCCGCGGCGAGGTCGGCAGGATCACCTCGGTGGTGTCCGCGCTGGGCCTGCCCGCGCTGGCGATCGGCGACCTGCAACTGGTCGCGGACGACGAGGCGGCGGTGCTGCGCGCGGGCCTGGCCTGGGAGGCTCTCGGCGAGCCGGTCCCGCGGCCGCGCTGAGCCCGTCAGCCGCGCGGCGTCAGGCTCCACGGATCGACGGGCACGACACCGGTGCAGCGCCCGGCGGGGTCGAGCAGCCTGCCGTACAGCTTGGTCTGGCGCAGGACGATCTGCCGGTCGGCGACGGTGACGTGCGGGAACCGCCTCTCCAGCCGCATCACCAGCGGGTGCAGGTCGGTGACCGTGTGCAGGCCGACGGTGAGCAGCATGTTGCTGCTGCCCGCCAGGGCCGCGCAGGTGCGGGTCTCCGGCCAGCCGAGCAGCGCCGTGCCCGTCTCCTCCAGCAGGCGGTCGGGCATCCGCAGCCACAGCACGGCCGAGGAGTGCCAGCCGGCGTGCGAGCGGGCCAGGTCGCAGCGGAAGTCGATGTCCCCGGTCGCGACGAGCCTGGAGAGCCTGCGCTGCACGGTCCGCTCGGAGGTGCCGACGACCGCCGCGAGCTCGGCGTACCCGGCTCTGCCGTCGGCCAGCAGGGCGTGGAAGAGCTGCCTGTCGATCCCGTCCATCCGCCGGGTGGACTCCGGCGGACCGCTCCGCCTGGCCAGCCCGGCGGCCGCCCCCTGCGGCAGCACCCGCAGCCGCCAGCGGCACGACGCCTCGAAGACGCGCGTCGCGAGGTGGGTACGCACCTTCGCGACGCCCGGCACCCTCGGCAGGTCGGTGAGCAGGTAGTCGGCCAGCGCCGGCATCGAGGCGGCCACGGCGATCACGAACAGGTCGTGCCCCGCGGCGACGTGCTGCACGGTGATCAGGTGCCCGGCCCCGGCCAGCGTCGCCGCGACCTCGACGGCGGCGCCCGCCGCGCAGTCGATCTCCAGGAACGCCATGCTCATCTCGTGCATCTGCCGCCTGCCGAGGGCGACGGTGGTCCACGCCTCGCCCGAGCCGGTCAGCCGCTGCCAGCGCCGCGCCGCCGTGGCCGGGTCGGAGCCGGTGGCCAGCCCGAGGTCCACCCAGCTCGCCCGCGGGTTGATCTGGAGGGCGTCGATGAGCTCCAGCTCGGCCTCCGACAGCAGTCTGCCGGAATCCGGCATCGGGCCTCCTTTGATGACTGATTGCGGCATTTTGCGGGATAAGTCACCTTATCCGGCGATCCTGTTGCCCGCGGCTGTCCATCGGCCGCGAAGGAGAGGACGCATCCCGTGACCCGGTTCCATGACCGGCAAGGCCGTCCGCCGCGCCTGGTCGGCGTCCTGGGCGGCATGGGCCCCGCCGCCACCGCCGACTTCTACGGCAAGCTCGTCGAGGAGACCCCCGCCACCGGCGACCAGAGCCACGTGCCGGTCGTCATCTGGGCCGACCCGCGCGTCCCCGACCGGTCGCTCAACCTGCTCGGCCTCGGCGAGGACCCGACCCCGCAGCTCCAGCACGGCATCCGGGCGCTCAAGCGCGCCGGGTGCGAGGTGCTGGCGGTCCCGTGCAACACCGCGCACGCCTTCGTCCCGCGCCTGGCCGACGAGGCCGGCCTCGAACTGGTGAGCATCGTGGAGGTCACCGCGGACGCGCTCGCCTCGGCGGGCGTCACCGCCGCCGGGCTGCTGGCCACCTCCGGCACCCTGCACTCCGGGCTGTACGCCGACGCGCTCGGCGAACGGGGCATCGCGGCGGTCGAACCGTCAGCCGGCGAGCAGCGGCAGGTGTCGGCGGCGATCGCGGCGGTCAAGTCCGGGGCCGTCACCGCCGGGCAGCGCGCCGCCCTGGCCGAGGTCGCGCGGTCACTCGCCGGGCGCGGCGCCGAGCGGGTGGTGGCGGCCTGCACCGAGATCGTCCTGGCGCTGGACAGCCACCGGGTGCCCGTACCCGTGCTCGACCCGGCCCGCCTCCTGGCCCGCAGGGTCGCCGCCGTCTCCCTGGCCTCCTGACCTCACCCCTTGACCGTGAAGGAATAGAGGGCGGGTACGGAACTCGGGTTGCCCGCCCGGTCGACGGAGAACACGATCAGCGTCCTGCGGCCCGCCGAGTCGGGCGTGATCGTCCCGCTCGCCGTCCCGTCGGCCCGCGCGGGCACGGTGGTCCAGACGCTCTGGTCGATCGAGTAACGGAAGCCCGTGACGTCCGGGTCACCGCCCGACGAGAACGTGAACTCCCCGGCGACACCGGGTCCGCCGCCCTCCTGCGGCGACGGCGGGTAGACGGCCGAGAAGACCACGGGCGTGGCGGGCGGGGTGCGGTCGACGCCGTACTCGCACCACGGGCTCCACTCGCCGCCGTCCCACGGGTCCTCGCCCCGGACCCGCCAGCGGTAGACACCCCCGTCGACCACCCTGGCGTCGCTGAACTCCCGCACGTCCTGCCCTCCACCACCGTAGGGACCGCTCACCGTCTCGGCCAGCCTCTCGCCGGCCAGGGTCTCCCACTGCCAGCGGATCGAGACGGGACCACCGGCCGGGTCGCGCACGGTGGCGTACACGATGGCGGACGAATCCGGCAGGTACGGCCTCTCGTCCCCCGTGACACACGGCACCTGGGCCTTCCTGCGGGATCCGACCGACAGCTCGGACGGGATGCCGGGCGGCAGGTTGTGGAGCAGCGTCAGCTCGGGGGACGGCTCGAAGACATAATGGCCGTGCGTGTCCCGCTCGTCGCGGGAACGCAGGCCGATGGTGATCTCCCGCCGCCCGGCCGTCAGGGCCTCCAGGACGGCGCCGGTGACATCGAACGTGATCGGCCCGGCCGGAGAGCAGTGCGGCAGGGAGGGGGTCCCGCCGAGCTCGCGGATCCAGCGCGCCTTGTCGTTCCAGGTGGTCTCGGCGGTGAGGCGCCCGGTCTCCCACACCTCGAACCCGCGTTCGTAGTCCAGGCACGACGACCGGGACCGCAGAGTGAGCCGGGCGCCCAGCACCCGGTTGTCCCGCAGGTCCGGCATCTCGTACCGGAAGTAGACGCGGGTCCGGTCGCCGGTGACCGGGTCGCGGCCCACCGTCGGATGGGCGCCGCCGCCCTCGTTCGGCGTGTCCGGATGATCGCGGGAGATCTGCGTCCAGGCGGCGGGCTCCAGCCGGTCCGACGCCGGCGAGCCGGGCACGTCCGGCAGCTGCGCGGGCGGCGGCGTCGTGTAGGAGACCTGCACCTGGACGCCGGTGGACAGCAGAAAACGGCCGAGCGGGTCCGCCTCGTCGACGCTGCGCACCCCGAACGACACCCGCGTGTCGCCACGCCCGAGCGCCTCGCGCAGCGACGCCGTCACGTCGAAGTGGAACGAGTCATAACCGTCATATCCGGGCGGCGGGCAGGACCACGCCCCCCCATAACCGCCGAGCCGCGTGACCCACTCAGGCTCGCGATCCCACGTCGTCCTCGCATTGATCTTCGAGGTCTGCCAGAACTCGAAGCCTGCCTCCCTCCCCTCGCAGGCCCCGTCCCGGTTCAGCCGCAGGGTCGCCTTCGTGATGTCCGCCCCGGTGTCACGGAAGCGGCGCAGGTCCAGGCGGACGAACGAGCGGTTCACCTCGCCCGTGCGCTCGTCCAGACCGACCGGCAGGTGCCAGCCGCCGTTCCAGTTCGAGACGGTGGGTTGCCGCAGGGAGGTGGACGTCCAGGCGTCGTTGGTCATCGTGGTCGCACCGGCGACCGGTGCGGCTTCGGCGCCGGCCGCGCCCGGGTGCAGCGTTCCGGCCGCCACGGCCAGCATGATCAATCCCCGGCGTAAGCGCATGTTCGTTCCCCGTCGGTGCCCCCGTGGATGTGTCACGTCGGAATATAGGGAGGCCGATCACCCGTACACGAGCCCGATTCCTGCCACAATTCGCAGTATTCGGGCCGACGCCGCTCTGTTCCGAACCTGGAAACGGGATGGGCCGCGGCGACGCAGGCTAGTGCCCCCACCGCGAGCCCGACGTTGCACACCCCGTCGTACTCCCCTCCCGGCAGCTGGAAGACGCTCGCCGATCCCCGGAGCGCGACGCAGCCGAGCGCCGCCCGCCGAGGACGTCGAACGACGAGGTGACGTGGAGCAGCGCCGACGGCGTCTCCCCGCGCACTGGCCGACCCGCCTGCACCTGCTGCGGGCATCGGTCGGCCAGACCTGCGACGCCGCCGGCCACCCGGAGCCGACCGGCGACCTGCGGGCCGACCTGATCGCGGGGCTGGTCGATCTCGCCGATCGGGTCCTCACGGCCTCCGGAAAGCACGCCCGCTTCACGCGTGAGGGCGATCGATGAGGTCGCCGAGCGGGACCGGAGCCCACGTCCGCTGAACCGATCAGCAGGGTTCCAGGTGTTCGGGGTCGCCGGGCCGCGCAGGACGCCGTCGTTCCTACGCCTCCTCCACGGGAGGCATGGCAGGTCCGCCCGGGTGCCAGCTCTGCAGGAACGACAGTTGCTGCCCCATGTCGACGAGTTCGATGTCCGCCCCGATGGAGTCCATGCGGTGGTAGGCGAACGGGCGGCCGTAGGGGCAGCCGGAGAAGGTTTCGGGGAACCCGGCGGTGGCGAGCCTCTCCGCTCCGGCGGCCAGGTGAGTCGTCCAGAACCCGAGGTGATGGAAGCGAGGCAGGCTGGTGTCGCCCCACGGCCCGCCGGGCGCGGCCTGGATGAGTTCGATGAAGGCCGGGCCGTCGACGGAGAAGACGATGCGGTAGTCCCAATCCCCGATGCGTCCGTCGCGGGGTTCGCGCCAGCGGAGCGCGGCGGCGCTGGAGAGATCGCGCATCGCCGCTTCCAGATCAGGTACGGCGAAGCAGACGTGGTAGTAAGGGGCCATCGCGCTCTGCATGCTCCCGGTCGACGGTGACGAAGACATCCACGGCCGCCGCCACGCCGACCGATGATACTCGTGCCTGGCGGGACAGTCGGCGTCTCCCTTTGACGGGGGATCCCTGTGGCTCCTCAGGGGGAAACGGGGACCCGGCTCATCCGGAACAGTCATGATCCTTATGAGGATCCAGACGCCTGTTCATCCACGATGGAGCGCTGTCAGGAGGATCACCGTCGTCCTGCTCCGGCAGCACCGTGAGGCCCCTGGGGCCGGCAGTTCATGATCACCAAGTAGGCGGACGGGCCGGACGTCGAAGGCTCTTCTCCAGTCCCTGTTCGGCGGCGATGCGGGCGATGTCGGCCGGGGTGCCGGCCATGATGGTGCGGGCGTGCTCGGTCACCAGCTCGGCGGGCCAGTCCCACCAGGCGGCCCGCAGCAGTCGTTCGACGTCGGCGTCGGCGAAGCGGCGGCGGATGGCCCGCGCCGGGTTCCCGCCGACGATCGTGTACGGCGGGACGTCGGCGGTGACGACGGCGCCGGTCGCGATGACGGCGCCGTCGCCGATGCTCACCCCGGGCATGACGGTGGCCCGGTAGCCGAACCACACGTCATTGCCGACCACGGTGTCGCCCCGGCTGGGCATGCCGGTGACGATGTCGAGGGTGCGTTCGGCCCACTCGCCGCCGAACATGGTGAACGGGAAGGTGGACACCCCCATCGCCGGATGGTCGGCGCCGGCCATCAGGAAGCGGGTGCCGGAGGCGATCGCGCAGTACTTGCCGATGATCAGCCGCTCCGGCCCGTAGGCGTACAGGACATTACGCTGCTCGAAGCCGGTCGCGCCGTCGGGATCGTCGTAGTAGGTGTATTCACCCACCGTGATCGTCGGCGAGGTGACCAGCGGTTTGAGGAAGACCACTCGTTCGTGGGCGGGCAGTGGGTGCACGGTCATCGGGTCGGGCGTCAAAAAGGTTCCTTCCTGGGAGAAGCCGGGCGGCGGGGTCAGCCGTGTTCGGGGGTGACCCACTCGACGAACTGGACGATCACCCCGTTGGGGTCGGTGATCTGGAACAGTGCCTCGCCCCAGGGCTCCTGGCGCAGCGGCATGGTGATCCGCACCCCGGCGTCGCGCAGCCGCTTCTCCTGCTCGGCCACGCCGCCGGCGAGGGTGAAGGCGAGGATCAGGCCGCCGGCGCGCTGGTCGCGCTGCTCGGGCGGCAGCACCTCGATGCCGCGGGCGAGCAGCACGAGGTCGAACGCGTCGTCGCGTGACAGGGACGCGAACCCGTCGGCGGCCTGCTGGACGGTGTAGCCAAGGTGCGTGGTGAAGAACGCCTGGGAGGCGGCGACGTCGTCGACGGTCAGCGAGACAGTGGAAGCGGTGAACTGCACGGGATCTCCTCCGGTGTGGTGGGTGGGGGTCAGTAGCTGCGGCGCCGGGCGACGATCCGCACGCTCCGGACCTGCTTCGACGCACGGATGCCGTGGTCGGACGGCGGACGACGCAGCTCGGCGCCGTGCAGCGGGGCCGGCCCGGGCTGCTGCGACCCGGGCACATCGGCGAACTTGAGCAAAGGGGCGGCCGCGTCGCGGGGCTGCTTGCGCACAGGGTTCTCCTTCGGGGATCTGCGTTCCTTTGTCGTAAACTTACGACGGAGGTAAAGTTAGCCCAACCGAGCGAAGGGTGTCAACATAAAAATGCGACGAGGGTAAGATTGCGTCATGGCTACCCAGACTCCCGCCCCGGCCGCCGGGTTGCGCGAGACCAAGAAGCACGAGACCCGGCAGCTCATCTCCGACCACGCGACCCGGCTGTTCATCGCCGGGGGCTTCGAGCAGACGACCATCGCCGAGATCGCCGCCGCCGCCCGCGTCGCCAAGAAGACCGTCACCAACTACTTCCCACGCAAGGAAGACCTGGCCCTGGACCACCAGGAGGAATTCGCCGCCTCCCTGGCCCGCGCCGTCACCGCACGGCGCCCAGGGGAATCGGTGCTGGCCGCGCTGCGCCGCGCGTTCGCCGACGCCGTGGCCGCCCAGGACCCGGTCGCCGGATTCTCCGGCCAGGAGTTCGCCCGCATGATCGCCGACAGCCCCACCCTGACCGCCTGCCTGCGCGGCCTGCACGACCAGCGCGAACACCACCTCGCCCAGGTGCTCGCCGACGTCACCGCCGCCGAACCCGGCGACATCACCGTGCAGACCGCCGCCGCCCTGCTGGGAACCGTGCACCGCGTGCTGTTTCACCGCATCCAGACCCTCACCCTCGCCGGACACCCCAACGACCAGATCGCCCACACCGTCGCCGCCGAAGCCGCCCGGGCCTTCGACCTGCTGGAGCCCGGCCTGGCCGACTACGCCTGACCTACGGCGATCACCGCCCTCGTGCGGAGATCGCCACAGATCACGCGGCGTTCGAAGCCCTCTACCGGCGGCACGTCCATGCGGTCACTGTTCTCGCGCAGGGCGTGCGGCGACGTGATACTGGTGGATGAGCCAGCGGCCGGCCGCCCGTTCGGCCACGACGGACAGGCAGATCAGATTGACGTCGCCGGAAGGCGCGGTGAAGGCCACCTCCGCGAATCCGTGCACGATCTCCTGGCTCAACCGGCCGCCGGACAACACCTTGACCTGTGCCGTCGTGCCGCGGGCGACCTTGGCGTAATACTCGAAGATCTCCCGCGGACCGTGTCCGAGCCGCGGAGCTACGCCCTGGAAAAGCGCGTCCTGGCTGAACAGGGCGACGATCTCGGCCGGGCGGTGTGCGTTGAAGGCTTGCTGCCAGTCGTGGAGCAGCCCGGCGAGAACGTCTGCGGCCCCGGCGCCGGTCACCGCGAGCCGCCGGCGTGCAGAGCCTCCCGCTCCCACTGGTGCCGTGGCTGCGTGTGCAGCCGCCAGTAGTGCTCGGCGATGTCGTCGGGGTCGAAGCCGGTGCCCGGGGCGACCGGGCCGGCGACGGTGACGCTCGCCACGTGCACCCCGGCGGGCCCGTACTCCTGGTCGAGCAGCGCGACCAGGGTGCGGACACCCGCCTTGCCCAGCGAGAGGCTCACATACTGCCGCTTCGGCTCAGGCATGCCGCCGGTCACGAGGAACGTTCCAGTGCCGCGTGCCGCCATCGCGGGCGCGACACGAGCCGCAGCGTTGAGCGCGCCCACCACGTTCACCGCCCAGGCGTCCATATGGCCCTGCACCGACAGCTGCCCCGGCGCGTCCGCCTGAATGATCGCGGCGTTGTACACGACGACGTCCGGCACGCCGTGCTCGCTGACAGCCCTGTCCAGCGCCGCGTCGAGCGCCGCCCGGTCGGTGCTGTCAGCCCGCACCGTGACAACCGGGACGCCGCTGGGAGCAACCGCCTCCGCCGCGGCGAGCAACGTCCGATCGCTCCGGGCGATCAGCGCAATCGGCAACCCCTCCTTGGCGAACCGCCGAGCCACCGCCTGCCCGATCCCCGGACCCGCACCGATGATCACCGCACCCGACATCGACCTACTCCTTGCTTCCTGGATCAGCGACACCCGGGACGGTAAGGCATCACATCGATGTGAAGGTCAAGCGAGGAATCGGCGACCTCCGCTCCACACCGCCGTCAGATCAGCAGGAGAGTCTTCCCCAGGGCACTTCGCGACTCGATCGCGGCGTGCGCGTCCGCAGCGCGCTCCAGCGGGAACGTCTGCCCGATGATCGGCCGGATCCGGCCCGCCGCCGCCTCCGACATCACCTGCTCGGCCCAGCCCCGCATCTTCGGCCCGAAGCCGAAGAGCTGCTCGATCCCGATCACCTCGACGCCGCGCCGGTGCGCCAGGGCGGGATCGATCTCCGTCATCTGGCCGCTGGAGGCGCCATGGACGGAGAAGCGCCCACCGGCCGCCGTCACCTCGAACGCGGCCCGGCCGATCGTCCCGCCGACCCCGTCGAACACGACATCAGGACCCGCGCCACCGGTCACCTGGCGGACCCGCGCCGCCCAATCCGGATCCGAATAATCGACCGCGGCATCCGCACCCAGCTCTCGCACCAGGTCCAGCTTCCGGGCACCGCGCGCGGCACCGACGACCCGGGCGCCCGCCGCCCGAGCGAGCTGCACCAGCAGCGTGCCGACACCGCCACCCGCCGCCTCGACGAGCACCCACTCGCCGGGAAGGATCCGGGCTCCCTCGACCAGTCCCAGCGCGGTGCTCCCGTCGGTATGGAGAGCCGTCGCCTCCGGCAGTCCCAGCCCGTCCGGCACCGGGATCAGATCCTCCACCGCGGCCACCGCACGCTCGGCGAAGCCGCCGGTCTCCCCCACGTCGGCGATGACCCGCCGTCCCGACCAGCTCGGATCCACGTCCTCGCCGACCGGGCCCACGTGCCCGGCCACCGTCCCGCCCGGCACGTACGGCAGCGCGGGCCTGTCGTGCCATTGGTCGACACCACGCCGGATCTGCGTCTCGACGAACGTGATGCCCGCGACGGACACCTCGACCACCACCTGTCCCGGTGCGGCGACCGGTTCCGGCACCTCGCCGGGGACCAGTACTTCGGGACCTCCGAAACGCGTCGCCTGTATCGCTCGCACGTCAATTGCTCCTATGCGCTCAGCTTGTCCGTCACCAGCGCGCAACAGTCTGCAATCTCAACCGGAGTCGAGGTCAACTGAGCAGGGCGAAGCGCTGACTACTCGGACGGCGCGCAGAGCCGGGTGCGATCGTCCGCAGGGCGCTGAGCGCGCGACCCAGGTGCGCGTGTCGCTGTCCAGCCCGTACTCGCCGGGGTCGTCCGTACCCGGCAGCAGGTCGAGCACGGCCATGACGTGGCCGCAGCCCGCCGCCTTCCTGGCCGGCCGCGCGAAGCGAACGCCTCGCCGGGGCCCACCCGCTCGTCCGGGACGCCGGTGCACGGCGCGGACGGCGGCGAAGTGCCGGGCTCCCGGCCTTCGAGCACGGCCACCCAGCGCGTCCTCGTCGCAGATCGGCACGCCGCACACCGCCGCCGGGCCCGCCTTGGCCGCCGGCTTCGCCCCGGCGAAGACCAGGTCCGTCTTCAGGGACCGTGGCGGAGATGACCGGCGGCGCCCTGGTAGGACGTCCGGCGCTCGCGAGGAAACGCCGGGGAAACACGTCTTCCGGTTGGGTGAGCTCACCACCTCCCAACTCATCTCGGCGGCGTGCCCCGCCACGTACGACGTGAGGACCCCGACATGATCCCTCCAGCCGACTCCCCCCTCCCCGACCGCCGCACGTTCCTGCGGCGGACGGGCCTGGCCATGGTCGCCGGCGCGAGCCTCCCCCTGCTGCCTTCCGCCGCGAGCCCGGCGTTCGCCTCCGCGGCCGACCCTGACCAGCTGTTCAAGGACGGCAGGTTCGCCTCGGCCGAGCGCGGTTATCGCCGTCTCCTGCGCGAGGATCCGCGCAACGCGCACGCCTACGCCCAGGTCGGATACCTCGCCCTGCTGCGCAACCGGTTCCGTGACGCCGAGAGGTATCTGTCGAAGGCCGTCGCCCTGGACTCCCGCGACATCACCTCCAAGCAACGCCTCGCGGAGACCTTCGTCCGGCAGGACCAGTACGCCCGCGCGGTCCCCCTGCTCAAGAGCACGGACCGCCCCCGCGACAAGGCCTTCGTCGAGCAGTACTCGCGGATCAGCGGCACACCCTGGCAGATAGACGGCGCGCAGAGCACCCGGGTGCCGTTCTTCACCATGGACCCGGTGCCCTCGGTCGAAGCCTCGGTGAACGGCGGGCCGCCCGCCAAGTTCTGGCTCGACACGTACGCGACCCTCGACCTGTCGCAGGAGGCGGCGGAAGCGGCGGGGGTGCGCGCGGTGGCCGAGTGGTCCGGAGGAGTGGCCGACTCCCATCCCATCACCAGCTACCTGGGCATTCTGGAATCGTTCAGGATCGGGAACATCGAGATCCGCAACCTGCCGGTGCAGTGGAGCGACGTGCAGCGGCCGCCGCTGCCCGACGGCTCACAGGCGGCCGGCGCCTTCGGCACCACGATCTTCTACCACTTCCTCACCACGATGGACTACGCGGGCAAGGCCCTGATCCTGCGGCGCAAGACGGCGAAAGCGCCGCGTCCGAACGCCGGTACCGACCGGCTCCCGCTGTGGCTGGCCGGGGATCACTTCCCCTGCACGGTCGGCAGCCTGGGTGACGACGGCCCGCGCATGGTCACCGTCGACACCGGCGGCATAGGCAGCGCCATCGACACGACGGTGGAGATCGCCGAACGGGTGGACGGATTCGAGGTGGACTACGCGCACCCGAACGAGCGGTTCGGCGTCAAGAGCTACCCGATCATGGCGGAGCGGATCAGCCTGGGCCGGGCGGTCAGGCGCAAGGTGCGCGGCATCGCCCTCGAAAAGGTCATTCCCGGTTTCCCGGGCCCCGGCCAGTCGGAGTCGTTCGGTTTCGACCTGATCGCGAACTTCAGCCACGAGTTCTTCAAGCCCTTCGCCATCACCTTCGACTACACCGACATGCACCTGTACATCACGCGCGGATGAGCCGTGGCCGCCCGGCGGCACAGCTTCGTCTCTCCCCCGTAGAGCGAGCGGGCTCCCGGGCTGTCACCCTCGAAGCGCTGGCGCTCGAAGCCGGCGGACCTCCGGCTCGCCGTCCGGGGGACCCGGCCGATACCCGCCGAGATCCCCTTGCTGGTGGTCGGAGCCTTCGGTCACGAGGCCGGCTGTGGTCGGTGGCGTCGCTCATCTCGGCGAGGACGGCTACGGCGCAAGACTGTCGCCGGCCGCCACCCCCGGCCCACGCCGAGTCCGGCCAGCACGTCAGGCGCGAGATCGGTGCGGTCACCGTCCAGCCCCTGCTCGCCCGGGACACCTACGGCACCAGTGAGTGGTCAAGGCTGAGCACCCGCATCCATCAGCCGATCGCGCATCGGACACCGGGCTGAACGAACCGAAGATGACGCCGACCAACTGCCTCAGCCCCCCACCGCCCTCGGCTTCGCCACGCCCAACGGCCAGATCCCAGCCCTTCCCGAACACCCGCTCCACGGCCCCCAAACCAGGACGAGCCCGATATACCCCTGACCAGCCACGTAGCGGGTGGTTCGGAGATAGCTTCCCGTGCCGGCCGTGATCGTTTCCCAGCTCCCGCGCATCCGGTCAGGTCCAATATTGCCCGGGCGAGTAGCCCTCAGCCTGAGCCAGTGCTCGGTATACACCACTTCCAATAGCCGAAGTCAGCCGCTGCCGTTTCGAAGACATATCCGGTGCGGACCGAATACGGTGACCCATTGACGATCGCCCCGCCCGCAAGGCTCCCGGAGACTTTTCATGCGTACCGCAGCGGCAATCCTCTCCTTCGTGCTCGCCATCACCATCCTGCCCGCCCAGCCGGCCACCGCTGCGGTGTCCGCCTCGCCGCTGCCGGGCGGCAGGACCAACTTCGTCGTCTCACAGGGTCATCTGAAGGCCGCCTCCCAGCAGAACTGGGTACGCCTGGGCAACTATCGCTTCGCCGCGAACGGCACGGTGAAGGCCGCCCTGTATCTGTGGTGGCAGCGGCATCCGAAGGCCAGACAGCGCACCGGCACCGTCCCCGATCCGAGCTGCACCACCAAGAAGGGCGGTGCTGCATCACGGCCCCGCGCCTGCGAGGTGCTCACCGCCGGGGGGTTCACCGGCACCCCCGGGGAGAGCCGTACCGGGACGTACACCGTGGCGGGCGGCGTGCTCACCATCCGGTGGAAGATCGCCCAGACCTGGACGGAGCAGTGGTACGTACGCTCCTCACCTGACGGCAAACTGGCCCGCCTGGACCTCAAGCGGAGCACACTGGCAACGCACGGGTATGGCTATGGCAGCAACGCCGCGATCAACACCCGGCGCGCGATGAGTTCGGTCAAAAGGTTCCCCGGCTCGCTCAGGCAGGACCTGACGAGCTGGGCGGGCGGCAAGCTTGTCACCTCCGGCAACCAGCCGTTCGGCCACTCCGCCTTCCGCGCCTGCGCCGCCACCACCTCGTGCCTGACCTACCTGCAGCCGTCCTCGCGTGGCGCGTGCCAGAAGTCGGGCGGCTGCCCCAGGTACGGCGGCGGAACACGCCCCAACATCAGCTCCATCCAGTACTACCTCACGACGATCTCCAAGTCCGACCGCCGCGACACGCTGTGGCACTGGTGCACCTGTCTCGCGATGGAGCGCGGTGAGTTCTGCTACACCGGCAACTCCCACGTCAAACCGCTCATGCAGATCATCGACGACACGGGGGCCTTTCGCGGCTGGGTCGGCGCGGAAGCTTCCTTCTCGACCGGCGGCTCCCGAGCGGCGGACATGCTGGCAGTGCTGCGCATCTCCGACTTCCGCTGAGAGCGGTGGAGTCAGCGTCGGCGCCGAGTCAGGCGCGTGGCGGATGAGCAGGACGCGATGGCATCAACGGCCGCCTCAAGGGCCACCGCATCGACCTCGGCGACCCCAAGAATCGCCTCGCCCACGGCCGCGTCACCTAGCCCCTGCTCGCGGCGCTCATGGTCGCGTCACCAACGAGCTCATCCTGCTCCCCTGGCGGCAAGCCCACGACCACCGCGAGCCTCCGCCCGAAGACACGGCAGTCAGGAGGGCCACCAGGGCAGGACACAGTTGCCTGGTGTGCCTTGGGTGGCCAGGTCGTACAGGGTCAGGGCGACCGGCCCGGCGGCCGAGACGGCGACGGTGAGTGCCAATAGGAGGAGTTCCAGCCACATGCGGCCGGCCAGGCGTGGCAGTCGGGCGAGTAGCTGGAAAGGTAACGAGATGAGCGCCGACACCACCGAGACGACCGGGAAGAGAACGAGGCGGCTCACCGCCCAAATGGATCCGGCGAAGTTCTCTCCCGAGCTCAGGTCACCGGCGCAGTAGAGGTGCGCATGAGCTACCAGGTGAAGCTCGAGGAAGGTTCCGACGGTCGCGAAGGCCAGGGCGATGATCACGGGGAATCCGCAGCCGAAGGCCCAGCGAATGTCACTGGCTTCCGTTGAGCGCCTTCTTCGATTGATCACGGCGCCATCAAAGCAGGCCGGTATGTGTCTGATGCGCAGCTAATGTGGAGATCCAGTGCAAGGTCTGCTGGGGCGTGAACCGGAACATGGCTCTGGCTTCTTTGCGGAAGTTGTGGCTGGAAAGCAAGGAAGCTCTTGCGATGTGTCTGCACTCGCGTGGCTTTAGTGCCTACAGTGTGGAGTTTCAATTATTCGGTGTGTGAGTAAGCCGGAGTGCGGCCGGGCGCTGGGGTCATCGAGCCCGAGGGGGCGATGGTGCCATCACGGTCCGAACAGATGAGTCTCAGCATGGCTGAGCGGGCTCCGTAGAACATGTCGGCGGGAGGCTGGAGCAACTCGGCGCCGGCTCGGACGGCCTGGGCGGTGAGCGCGTCCACGTCCTCGACATAGATGTGCAGGCCCACTGTCGAGCCACCCGCGGCACCAGGAACTTTAAAGGGCCCATCCGCGTCCCCGACCATGATGATCGAACCTTTGATGCGGACCTCGGCATGCGCAATCCGGCCTTCCGGGTCGGCAATGCGGAACAGCTCCTCACCGCCGAATGGCTCAGCGTAGAACCGGATCGCCTCTGCGGCGCCGTCCACCATGAGGTGCGGAACAGCGGCGTATCGGTAGCGCCCGGGAACAGATGCCACCACAGTGATCCTTTCGAGGGGTGCTTGCTGCTGAAGACCGTAGAAGCTCGACCATGATTGAGATCAACCCGAGGATTCTGCAGTTGACCTCAACTCTGCTTGAGCTCCTAGCGTGAGCTGCAATTCCGATCCGAACGCCCAGGAGGATCACCATGCGGATCAGCACCACCTTGCCCATGACGCAGGCCGGCATGCTTGACATCGCGATGGCGCGGCGCCTTGAGGACCTCGGCTATGACTCGATCAGCATGGCCGATTTCATCGTCGGAGATGGGACGCCGAGCTTTGACGCCACGCTCGTTCTGGCGGCCGCGGCAACCGCGACCGACAAGATCGGACTGGAGTTCGGCGTACTCAGCCTCCCGCTGCGCCCTACCGCTTGGGTCGCTACGCAGATGCAAACCCTTCAGCACCTGTCGGGCAACCGAGTTGTCCTTGGCGTCGGGATCGGGGGTTTCCCGGGCTCGCCGTTCTGGCGTGCGGTCGGGGCGCCGCTTCAGGGCAGGGGGCGCTGGACCGATGAAGCGTTGCGAGCATTGCCTGGCCTTATTCGTGGTGAGGCAACCAAGCTGGGCGAGGAGGAGATCACACTCGGTCCCGCCGCGACGGTCCCGCCCATCCTCATCGGCGGGAACTCCGAGGCGGCGATGCGCCGCGCCGTCCTTTATGGTGACGGCTGGGTACCCTCCTTGATCAGCCCTGCGGCTCTGAGCAAGAAGGCGGTACAGCTACGCGAGATCGCCCACGAGCTCGGACGCCCGGTTCCGTCGATCTCCGTAGGAGGTCATGCGATTCTTGTCGACAACCCGGCCGCCATCGAATCTTTCACTCGCATGCTGGTGGACGTGCATCGCATGGCGCCGGAGGAAGCCGAGGACGTCCCTGTCACCGGCGGCCCGGAGCAGGTGGCGGAACGCCTCCACGCCTATTCGGAGGCCGGAGCCGACATGGTCGGGCTCAGCCTTGACGGCGGAGACTGGACTCGGCAGGCAGAAACACTCGCAGAGGCCAGAGCTCGGCTGAGCCGTAGCCGGACGAAGAAGGCGGATCAAGGGGGAACGTCTGCGCCCAGACGATCCTGATCCGGAGGATAGTCGCGCCGATACTGGCCGAGCATTCCCAGCCTGAGCAGCTGCTTCCCGACGGAACGCCTGATGCCCCGACGCACGCCTCGTCGGCGGGAGCCGCACCGGCGCCACCCCGGTCTTCGCCCGCCCACCCCGCGCCAGCCGCTCCACCGGCGAACTGTTCGCCTCCACCGAGATCACCGCGGGCTGGCACCACTCGGCCGGCAACGACCCACCCGAGTACGGCTACAGCGCCACCCTCACCGTCGCCGCCCGCACCCGCTCGACTCCCGGGCCTTTTCCGCAGCTGGCGCTCGGCCTGGTCCTCGACACCCCACACAAACGCATCGGCACCGACGCCATCACCACTCTGCGCCCACTGGCCGGGCTCGGCCTGCCCGCCACCTTCGCCGTCGTCGACCGCGCCTACACCGATCAGGCCGCCGACCATTTCGCCCGGCCCACACGCGAACTCGGCTACAAACTCGCACTCGATTACAAAGTGGATCAGCGGGGAGTGCGGGGCAGTGCCCACGGCACCCTGCTCATCGACGGCAGCCTGGCCTGCCCGCTGATGCCCGACCGGCTCGCACAGGCCATCGCCGGCCTGGACGACGCCGCCATCCGTGCCCCGTCGGGAGATCTCACCGCGCTGATCGCCGCGCGAGAGCCGTATTTGCCGCGTCTCAAGCAGAGCGCGAATCCAGGCGGAGCCCTCCGCTTCCAGTACCCAGCAGCAGGCACCTCCCCGTCGGTCACCTGCCCTCGCTTCGACCGCCTCCACAAGCTCGGGCCTATCCGCGCCACTGCGGTCGACCTGACCGACGTCCGGCAGAGAGCCACCCACGTCGCAGCCAAACCCCGCGTGCTGACCCCGGCACCCGACCACAAAACCCGCGACCTGCCGAAGATCTGCCACCAGCAGACCATCACCCTGCACCTCGCCGACCTCGGCCACCTCGACAAGTTTCGCCAGGCCCTGGCCTACCTCAGCCCATCGTGGCGGGGGACGTACTCCACCGTCAGGGCGATGACCGAAGGGCTGAACGGCCGTCTCAAGGGCCACGACCTCGACCTGAGTGACCCGAAGAGCCGGCTCGCCCACGGCCGCGTTGCCCAGACCATCCTGGTCGCGCTGCTCGTCACCGTCGCCAACGACCACTTCCTCGACGCCTGGCGTCACACCCACCAGCCCCCAGACGAGCCCGACGCATCCGCCGCGACCTTCGAGATCCCAGCGGAGCATCTCGATCGCTCGCCACTCACGGGCCGGAGCCGGCCACCGCCCATCCCATAACGGGCAATTCGGATCGCCTTGTCGCAGCACCCAGCCCAGAGCCGGCATCGCCATGCCCCGCGACGCAACCAGTCCTCCACCAGCGACCAGACATCACCCGGACCTTCCCGGCCGCCCGCTCCGCGCCCCCAAACCAGGACGAACCTGATTCGGAACCCCCTGAAACGACAAGATCCCGCCCGATCTCAACGATCAGACGGGATCCCGTCAACTTCAGTCCGGCCGTTTCAAGAACGGCCCCTGGTGGAGATGAGGGGATTCGAACCCCTGCCCCCTTCGATGCGAACCCCGGTGGGACATGCCGCTTCCGATCACCGGATGCTATCCGGTGTCGTCGAGCGCGGCAGGAATGACGTCCGTTGATCTCGGCTACGCTCCCGTGTCAGCGGGTCCGCTGACTTTTCGCTGACTTCGTTCAGCATCTCACCACCCAAATCGACCGGGGCCCCGAGACAGTTGTTCTTAGCGACTCGCCTCCCTTGGCCAATCCGGATCTGTCGGCGTCGTACGTCATCATTGGCCACACCCGCTTCCAGTACGCGCCCTTCAAGGAGTGCCGTGGCCATCAACGACGGGCCCGGATTACCCGACGACGGCCGAGACCATCAGACCGATCCTGCCCCTGTCCGCACCCGGCCTGAGATCGACGCAGCCCCGGACCCGGAGCAGTACTTCCTGCTGCACGACGCAGCCGAGAACGACTCGCCCGAGGCGGTCACGGAACTGGCCCAGCGCATCGCCGATGTCGACTTCCTTGACAATGACGACGAGGAGTATCCCGGCCGTACCGCGCTCTGGACAGCTGTCTTCGCCAATCGTCCCGACAACGCGCGCGTCCTGGTAGCCGCCGGAGCGGACCCGTGGCGGCCCATGATGAACGGCTGGTCCCCCGGACGGCTCAGCCTGGCCGGCCCCACCCCAGCTCTGTTCAGCATCCCGCCCGGTGTAAGCGGTCTGTCTCCAAGCGAGACCGTCGCCGTGACGGAAGCCAGACGTCTCATCGGCGCGCTGAGGGATCTCGACTATTTCGGGCTGGGCATGGCCTGCGTGGCCGGCATCACAGCAGCCGAGGCGGCACGGCGACTGGAGGCCGTCCCGGCCGATGACGGGGACGTCGCGGCGATCAACGAGGATCTCGGGGGGCACCTCGACGACAGCCAGACCGTCGTCGGCGTCACGGACGTACCCGGCGGATGCATCGTCAGCCAACCATGGGGATACCTCCCCAACACGCCAGGAGTCGCCAAGCGCTTGTCAGCAGGCACCGTCTGCTACGGAATGTACGACAACCCCAAGGGCGGCCATCACGGCACGGTCTTCCGGGACGGCGTCCTGGAGGAAGGGGACACCCATCCCGGTGGCGGCGGCGTGTACCAGGACGACCCCGCCGAGGAGATCCTCGCCACCTACCTCTACCACCACCACGCCGTGGCCTACTGCTGCGCCCGCATGGGCTTGCGCCTGACCGACGCCAAGGCGATCACTGGTCCACCCGACATATGGCTGAGGCTCCCCGAACGGGACTGGCGGAACTGATCAAAAGTTGTAGCGGATCAGGCTCCGTGATCTGGAACCGGGCCTTTGACTTGGGTGCAGAGAACCCCTGACCCCTTCGATGCGAAGCCACTTAACCATGATTTCCTCAGGGCGAATAGGCCCAGTGACCTGCACGGGGAGTCTTGCAGCGTCCGCGCACGTCCGGGCACGCTCGCTGTGATCGTCACCCAGCAGGAGGCCTGATCACGGTAGATAAGGATGCCCTCTGATCCGACGGGCCCCGTCCGACGCGCGCACTCGGCCAGCCCTCGTATCCGATGGCAAGGACCGAAGTTAGCGATCGTTACGGCCTCGATCCGGAAGACCGCCACCGGACGCCTGATCCGCTGGGTTGACAACCGGACAGCACTACCCCGACCGACCGGTCCCGCACGCCCGGCCGCCAGCCCTCCACGCGCTCCCAGCGGCTCAACACCACCAGCGCCCCTCGCCACGAACGCCACACGAGCCAGAACCGGCCCGCCCAACGGTCCGAAGACCTCGGAAAACGCGAAATCCCGTCCGATCGAGATGATCGGACGGGATCCCGTCAACCTCAGTCCGGCCGTTTCGAGAACGGCCCCTGGTGGGGCGTTCACGAGTATGCATGACCTGCGGTAGAGGCGGGGCCTGGAAGATCGCTTCCCGGAAAGCCAGTGATCGTTTCCCGGGCCGGGCCTGACTAATGGGACGGAATCAGTGCGGCTTGTGTCTTGGCCGGGTCGTCCGCTCCACGGCCGTGCCAGCCGGAAACACTCCCCGCGCCGGTGAGTTCTGACCGGACCTCACGGCGCGGGGTGTGGATCAACTGCCGGGCGGTGGTGTGGCGTCGCCGATGTCGTTGGCCGAGGGATCCGCCACGACCTTGCACGCCTCGATGGGCCCGGTCGTCAGTCGCCCGCTGAACTGCCAGGCGACCCCGGGACGCTCTACCGTGGGCGCGACCGGATTCTCCATGACCTCGATCATCGCGATCTGGCCCGGCTTGATGTGGCCGGGGTAGATGGTGATGCCATCTCGCAGACGAATCGCCTGGTAAGAGATCGACTTTTGCAGTCTTTCCCGAAGCCTGGCCTGCGCGGCGGCATCACTGCTCGACAGTTCTTCCTTGGTCGCGCCGATGTCGTCGCCCTTGAGGAAGGGTGCCCGGGTGTTTCCGCAGCGCTTGCCGAGAGGCAGGTAGGTGATGTCAGCCGGCACACCCCAATCTGCCAGTTCCTTCTCGAGGTGCTCGGGGTCCCGGAAGTCGTAGATCTTGAGGTTGATCGATCCGTCCTGGTTCTTCGTCAGGGCGTACGCCGGCTCGGCGGAGCCGATCAAGGAAGGAACGGCCACGCCCGCCGCTACGACCGCCGCCACAGCTGTGCCCATCGCGAGCCGCCGCCCGCTCAGGAGCGGCCGTTCCGGCCGAGTGTGCTGACCGAACGGAAGCAACCTCCTCCAGCGCCGATCGAGCGGTGCCGCGGTCGCCTCCTGAGCGAGCCGGAGTCGTTGCCGGGCCAGGGAGTGGGGCGGCTCATGCTCCAGTTCCTTGATGAGCGTCTTCAATTCATCCATGATCGTGCTCCTCCAACGGGTTGACTCCACCCAGGGTGTGGCGGACCTTGCGCCGGGCCCGATTGAGTCGTGACTTGACCGTGCCGACCGGAATGTCGAGCGCGCGGGCCGCTTCTTCGTACGTCATGTCGCTCCAGGCGACCAGGAGCAGGACGTCTCGGTCGCCCCGCGACAGCAGCGCGAGCGCGTTCAGCAGGATCGTCCGCGACCCTTGAGCGGTCAGATCACGAGTGATCGCCTCTTCTGGTCCCTCAACGGGCTGGGCCGGGCTCTGCCGTTCCAGCGCACGGTAGCGGCTGACCTCGGTCCGGCGGTGGCCGGTGATGAGCTTGGTTGCGATGCCCAGCAGCCAGGGCCGGGCATCGCGGTAGGAGATGTCGTACGCGTGGCGCCTGCGAAAGGCGATCAGGAACGTCTCTCCGACGAGGTCCTCGGTTAGTTCTGGGCCGAGCCGGAAGGAGATGTACCTGTAAAGCATTGCGGCGTAGCGGTCGAACAGGGCGGCGAACTTCTCCGGATCATCGAGGGAACTTGTGATGATCTCGGAGTCCACCACCAGTGGTGACGTGTCGGTCACCATAGATGATCTATTTTCAGCACTGGACCCCCTCGAGATGTCATCTGTGTCTTGTCACAAAAGCCTTAAGTGTTCACGGGCATCTGCCGCTGGTTGATCGTCGGTGCCGTTGCTGAGGTCCCGAAGGGATCTTGCGGTCTTTGGGGTCAGCAACGCCACGCCTGGCGGCACACAGGGGCAGCGCACAGTGAGTGGTTGTCGAGCCATCCGGCGGGTCTGTAGTCGCAGGGAGAGCTGTGCTCGGTGGTGGAAGGACCGATTGCAGAGGTGTCTCTTCACGTGAGTCGCAAAGCCATCTACAGTTACGGTCTGCAGGCGCTGCGTTACTATGCGCAGTCGCACATTCTCCGCGGATTACGCACGTCGCCAGGTACGCGGAGGTCGGGCATGACGTTGGGCGAAGCATCGCTACTGGAGCAGCTGGCTGCGGATGAGGAGTCCATCCGCGCACAACTCCAATCGTTGCGCGAGCAGGTGGCGGCCCTGGAAGAGCGACTGAGCGACCTGGCCACCGCCCGAAGGGTGGTCGCGCCCATGCTGGCCGGGCATCCCCGGTCCGCAAGGACGATCTCGGCCACCTCGACAAGTTCCGCCAGGACCTGGCCTACCTGAGTCCCGCCTGGATCGGAACCTACAAGTCCGTCCGCGCCAACACCGAAGGCATCAACGGCAGACTCAAGGGACACGACCTCGACCTCGGCGACCCCAAGAACCGGCTCGCCCACGGACGCGTCGCCCAGACCATCCTGGTCGCGCTGCTCGTCACCGTCGCCAACGACCACTTCCTCGACCAGTGGCGCCACATCCACGAGCCCCAGGACGCGCCTGTCACACTCGCCGGCACGCCGCTGACTCCAGCCCGGCCCTTCGAGGGCACACCACCCGCAGGCCAAAGCAGGCCGCCACCCGCCCCATAAGCCGCAGAACCCGCCACCTTGTCGCAGCGCCCCGCTTTACCGTCGGCTTCGCCACGCCCAACGGCCGGATCTCGCTCCTCCACCAGCGGCCTGACACCACCCGGGCCTTCCCAGAAGCTGACTCCGCAGTCCCCGAACCAGGACGAACCTGATTCGGAACCCCCTGAAACGACAAGATCCCGCCCGATCTCAACGATCAGACGGGATCCCGTCAACCTCAGTCCGGCCGTTTCAAGAACGGCCCTGGGTGGAGATGAGGGGATTCGAACCCCTGACCCCTTCGATGCGAACGAAGTGCGCTACCGGACTGCGCTACATCCCCAAGGACTCGACCAGATTAGCAAACTCCAGAGGGTCCTCGCGCCACACTTATCAGTCGCCCACCGCGCGCCGGGGTGGTTCGGCGTACTGGTCGAACAGGACGTCGGCCTGACGGGCCTCGAACTCGATGATTTCCGCCTCCGCCTGCTGGGCGGCGAGCTCGGCGGCGCGGCGGTCGCGGATCCGGCGGTTGCGCTCGCGGGCGCGGGCGGCGCGCTGGCGGCGCTCGCGGTCGACCTGTACGGCCATCCGCAGGAACGCCAGGTAACCGAGCATGATCACACCGGAGGGCGCCACCGCCCACCAGGGGATGAGCTGGAGGGCGGCCGTCACCAGGGAGGCCACCACCAGCAGCAAGGTGAAGAACAGCAACCGTCTGCGCCGCGCTACGATGATCGCGCGGCGGCGGGCGCGGAACTGGCGGGGGTCGACATAGTCGGCCGGGGCCTCGTCCTCCTCCTGCGGAGGGCGGGTGAGGTCGGGGAGCTGATGCTCGCCCGTGTAGTGTTCCTCGAGTTCGACCAGCTCGGCGAGGTTGTTCTTGTCCCGGCGCAGCCACATGGGGACCAGGACGCACAGCCACATGATGACGATGGCAAGGTAGAGGAAGGCACCGCTCACGGCCACCTCCGGGCAGCATGAAGACGCCTGCGGGTCATCGGCGTCCTCAATGTGCTCACGTCACGCACCGTAAGACCGCGTGTCACTGATTGACGAGCATTCGGTGCGGTGTGTCGCGAGATCGTCAAACCTCTTCAATCGGAGACCCGCCGTGAGCGGCTGACTCACGTGCGCGACGCCACTGCACCAGCAGGCCGCCGGGGATGTCCTCGACGGTCAACGCGTAGCAGATGTGGTCGCGCCAGGCTCCGTCGATGTGGAGTTGGCGACGCCGAATGCCTTCTTCCCTGAAGCCCAGCTTCTCAACCACCCTACGGCTTGCCTGGTTCTCCGGGCGGATGTTCGCTTCGAGCCGATGCAAACCGGTGGTGAAGAAGCAATGGTCGACGGCCAGGGCGAGGGCGGTCGGGGTGATGCCGCGGCCGGCGAGGGCGCCGTCGATCCAGTAGCCGACCTGGGCAGATCGGGCGGAACCCCACACGATGGCACCGATGGTGAGCTGACCGGCGAAGCGGCCGCCGTACGTGACGACCCAGGGGAGGGCGAGACCCTGCCGGGCTTCGCGACGCAGGGTGCCGACCATGGAGACGTACGGGCTGAGCCCGGTCTTGAACAGCGGAGTCTCGGGGTTGCTGGGCTCCCAGGGGCGCAGCCAGTCGGCGTTGCGCACCCGGGTGTCGCGCCACACGCGCACGTCCGCCAGCCGGAGCGGCCGGAGGCCGACCGTGCCTTCGCTCAGCGTCGCAGGCCAGCCGCGTAGTCGATCCACATCTCCATCATCCCCCTAACCGGCGCGATGTCGCCACGGGTCAGGAAGCAGGGTGATCGCCGCCGCGGATCTGGTCGACGGCGTGCCGGAGGAGGGGCGCGAGGACGGCGACGCCGTCGCGTACGCCTCCGGTGGAGCCGGGGAGGTTGACGATCAGCGTGTTGCCGGCCTGGCCGGCGAGGCCGCGGGACAGGACGGCGGTGGGGACCTGGTCGCGGTTCGCCTGGCGGATGGTCTCCGCGATGCCGGGAATCTCCCGGGAGATCACCCGGGCCGTCATCTCGGGCGTCAGGTCCGTCGGCGTCAGGCCGGTCCCGCCGGTGGTCACGATCACGTCGTGGCCCGCGGCGACGCCCTCGCGCAGGGCCGTCTCGACGGCCTCTCCGTCGGGCACCACGACGGGGCCCTCGACGGTGCATCCGGCGTCCTTGAGCAACGCAGCCAGGACAGGTCCTGATTTATCGGCGTAAACGCCGGTGAACGCGCGGTTCGAGACCGTCACCACCAGTGCCCGGATCATCCCCGCCTCCAGATCCCGGTCTTCCCGCCGGTCTTCTCCTCCACCCGCACGTCACTGATCACGGCGGCCGGATCGACGGCCTTCACCATGTCCACCAGCGCCAGCCCCGCCACGGTGACGGCGGTCAGCGCCTCCATCTCGACGCCGGTGCGGTCGGCCGTCCTCACCCGGCAGGTGATCGCCACCCCCCAGTCCTCCACGTCGAGATCGACCTTCACCCCGTGCAACGCGATCGGATGGCACAGCGGCACCAGGTCGGGGGTCCGCTTGGCGCCCATGATGCCGGCGATCCGCGCCACGCCGAGCGCGTCGCCCTTGGGCACCTCGCCGGACCGCAGCAGCTCGACGACCTCGCCGGACACCAGCACCCGCCCGGTCGCCGTGGCGGTCCGGACGCTGACGTCCTTGGCGGAGACGTCGACCATCCGCGCCGCACCGGTCTCGTCCAGATGCGTGAACTCACTCAAAGCCGGATCACCCGCACTTCCTCTCCGGCGGCCACCGCGGTGACCTCCTCGGGCACCACGATCAGCGTGTCGGCCGAGGCCAGCGCCGCGAGCTGGTGGGAGCCCTGCCCGTGCACCGGCTCCACGGTGCCGCCGGCCAGCCGCCCGCGCAGGAACGACCGCTTGCCCGCCGGCGAGCGCACGTCGGCCGTGAGCCGGGCGGCGACCGTCGCCGGCAGCCCGGCCTCCAGCCCACGCATCCGCCGCAGCGCCGGCCGTACGAAAAGCATGAAGGACACGAACGACGAGACCGGGTTGCCCGGCAAGGCGAACACCGGCACCTGGTCGTCGCCCACCACGCCGAAGCCCTGCGGCATGCCGGGCTGCATGGCGACCTTCTCGAAACGTACGGTGCCCAGCGGCCCCAGGGCCTGCTTGACCGGCTCGTACGCGCCCATGGAGACCCCGCCGCTGGTGATCACCGCGTCGGCGCGGACGAGCTGGGCGTCGAGCTGCTCCAGGAAGGCGGCCGGGTCGTCGCCCACGGTCGGGGCGCGGAAGCCGTCGCCGCCCGCCTCCCGTACGGCCGCGGTGAGCGTGAAGCTGTTGGAATCCCAGATCTGCCCGTGCCCGAGCGGCAGCCCCGGCTCGACCAGCTCGGCCCCGGTGGCCAGCACGACGACGCGAGGCCGGGGACGTACGAGAACCCGGCGGCGGCCGACGCCCGCGATGATGCCGAGCTGGGCGGGACCGATGACGGCGCCCGGCCGCAGCACGGTGTCGCCGGCCCGCACGTCCTCGCCGGCCAGGCGGATGGCGTTGCCCACCTCGGCGGCGCGGTCGACCCGGACGGAGACCTTGCCGCCGTCGGTCCACTCGACGGGCACGACCGCGTCGGCTCCGGCGGGCATGGGCCCGCCGGTCATGATCCGCGCGGCGTGCCCGGGGCCGATGGCGAGCATCTCGCCGGCCCCGGCGGCCACGTCGTCGATCACCGGGAGCGTGACGGGCACGTCCGCGACGTCGACGGCGCGTACGGCGTAGCCGTCCATGGCGGAGTTGTTGAACGGCGGCAGCGGCACCGGCGAGATGATCTCCTCGGCCAGCGTCGTGCCCAGCGCGCTCTCCAGCTCCACCTCCAGCGGCGCGAGCGGCCGCACGGTGGCCAGGATGTCAGCTAGGTGCTGATCAACCGATTTCATCGAGGAACTCCCGCAACCACGGCAGGAACTCGGGAGCCAGATCGGGGCGGTCCGCGGCGAACTTCACCACGGTGCGCAGATAGTCGAGCTTGTCACCGGTGTCGTAGCGGCGTCCCCGGAACAGCACGCCGTGCACCGGCCCGCCCTCCGCGGAACCGCGCCCGGCCAGCGTGCGCAGCGCGTCCGTGAGCTGGATCTCGTTGCCGCGCCCCGGCGGCGTGTTCTCCAGCACCTCGAACACGGCGGGGTCGATGACATAACGCCCGATGATCGCCCAATTGGACGGCGCCTCGTCGACCGGCGGCTTCTCCACCAGGTCGGTCACGCGGACGACGTCGTCCTCGGCGGTCGCCTCGATCGTCGCCACGCCATACAGGGAGACCTGCTCCTTGGGCACCTCCATCAGCGCGATGACGCTGCCGCCGAACGTGTCGCGCACCTCGATCATGCGCTGGAGCAGCGGGTCGCGCCGGTCGATCAGGTCGTCGCCGAGCAGGCACGCGAACGGATGGTTGCCGACGTGCTGCTTGGCGCAGAGCACCGCGTGCCCGAGCCCCTTCGGCTCGCCCTGCCGTACGTAGTGCAGGGTCGCGAGGGAGGCGGGCTCCCGGACCTGGGACAACCGGTGCTCGTCACCCTTGGCTTCGAGCACCTCCTCCAGCTCGAACGCACGGTCGAAGTGGTCCTCGATCGACCGCTTGTTCTTGCCCGTGACCATCAGCACGTCGAGGAGCCCGGCGGAGGCCGCCTCCTCGACGACATACTGGATGGCGGGCTTGTCGACGATGGGCAACATCTCCTTGGGTGTCGCCTTGGTCGCCGGAAGGAACCGGGTGCCCAGACCCGCGGCGGGCACGACGGCTTTCGTCACAGGGTCGAAGTCAGCCATGAGTAGACCCTAGTGGAGGACCCTGTGGACAAGCTCAACCTGCGCCGTGAGCTGATTTCGGCGCGCGCCTCCCTCACTCCCGCGCAATTGCGCGCGAACTCCATCAAGATCCGCGAAACCCTCCTTGACCAGCCATGGGTCCAGATGGCCGGGCTCGTCGCCTGCTACTGGTCGATCGGCACCGAGCCGGAGACGCACGGACTGGTGTTCGCCCTGTGGAAGCACGGCGCGACCGTGATGCTGCCGGTCCTGCGCGACGACGACGACCTGGACTGGGCGGTGTACGACGGTCCCGACACGCTGGCGCCGGGCCGGTTCGGGCTGATGGAGCCGGTCGACACGCGGCGCGGCACCGGCGCGATCCGCACGGCGGCGCTGGTGATCGTCCCGGCGCTGGCCGTCGACAGGCGCTCCGGGGTACGGCTCGGGCGCGGCGGAGGATCTTACGACCGGGCCCTGAGCAGGGTCGGGCCGAACGTGCCCACGGTCGCACTGCTCCACGAGGGCGAACTGCGCGAGGACGTGCCGGCCGAGCCGCACGACCGCCGGGTCCGCTTTGCGATCACACCAGTGGGACTGACTAGTCTTAAGTGACTACACGCACATAGAGGGGACTGGATGACGCTTGATGTCTGGCTCCTCCTCGGCGCGGCCATCGTCATCGCCGCTGTCGTGTCCGTACGGGTCGCGCACCGCAGCGGCCTGCCCAGCCTCCTGCTGTTCCTCGGGTTCGGCCTGGTGCTGGGCGACGCGGGGTTCGGCATCCCGTTCAGCGACCCGGAGATCGCCCAGCGCATCGGCCTGATCGCGCTCGCGGTGATCCTGGCCGAGGGCGGCCTCACCACCAACTGGAGTCACGTACGCCGCTCGGTGCCGATCGCGCTGATCCTGGCCACGATCGGCGTCGCGGTCAGCATCGTCGTCGTCGCGGCGGCCGTGCAGGCGCTGCTCGGCGTGGGCCTGACCACCGCGCTGATCCTCGGCGCGGTGCTGGCCCCCACCGACGCGGCCGCCGTCTTCTCGGTGCTGCGCAGGCTGCCGCTGCCCTCGAAGCTCGCCGGCACGCTGGAGGCCGAGTCCGGCTTCAACGACGCCCCCACCGTGATCGCCGTGGTGCTGCTGAGCAGCGCCGCCCAGCCGACCCCCAGCATGGGCTCGTTCCTGCTGGAGACCACGCTGGAGCTGGTCATCGGCGGCGGCGTCGGCCTCGCCGTCGGCCCCGCCGGCGCCTACGCGCTGCGCCGCATCGCCCTGCCGGTGTCCGGCCTCTACCCGATCGCCGTCCTGGCGCTCTCCCTCGCCTCCTACGGCGGCGCCGTGATGCTGCACGGCTCCGGCTTCCTCGCGGTGTACGTGACCGCGCTCATCCTCGGCAACTCGCGGCTCCCGCACCGGGCGGCGACCAGGGGGTTCGCGGAGGCGGCCGCCTGGCTGGCGCAGATCGGGCTGTTCGTCATGCTGGGCCTGCTGGCCAGCCCGAAGGAGATGCCGTCGGCCATCGTGCCCGGCCTGATCGCCGGCACCGTGCTGGCGCTGGTGGCCAGGCCGCTGTCGGTGATGGTCAGCGCGGCGGTCGCCCGGGTGGGCCGGCTGGCCACGATCAGCTGGCGCGAGCAGGCGTTCCTGTCCTGGGCGGGGCTGCGCGGCGCGATCCCCATCGTGCTGGCGACGATCCCGTGGGCGGCCGGCGTCCCGGGTTCCAAGGAAATCTTCAACCAGGTGTTCGTGATCGTCATCGTGTTCACGCTGCTGCAGGGGCCGACGCTGCCGTTCGTGGCCCGGCTGCTCAAGGTGACCGCGCCCGGCGAGGCGCACGACCTGGAGGTGGAGTCCGCGCCGCTCGAGGAGCTCAACGCCGACCTGCTCCAGGTCAGGGTCCCGACCGGCTCCAAGCTGCACGGCGTGGAGATCTTCGAGCTGCGGCTCCCGGCCGGGGCACAGGTGACGCTCATCGTCCGCGAGGGCAGATCGTTCGTGCCGGCGGCCAACACCCGCATCCGCGTCGACGACCAGATCCTGCTCGTCACCACCGCCTCCTGCCGCGACCAGGCCGAACGCCGCATGCGCGCGGTCAGCCGGCGCGGCAAGCTGGCCGGATGGTACGGGGAGCGGGGAGTGGAATAGTCGTTTGACCGGATCGGTTACCATTAGCAGTCGCATCGCTCGAGTGCCAAACCCCTGAAGGAGGAGCGCGTGCCGACCTACCAGTACGCCTGCAACGACTGCGGTGAGCAGCTCGAAGTCGTTCAGAAGTTCACCGACGATGCGCTGAGCGTGTGCCCGTCGTGTGAGGGCAACCTGCGCAAGGTGTTCTCCGCCGTGGGCATCGTGTTCAAGGGATCGGGCTTCTACAAGACCGACAACCGCTCGTCGTCGACCTCCGCTCCGGCCTCCTCCTCGAAGCCCGCGGAGTCGAAGCCGGCCGAGTCGTCGTCGAAGCCCGCCGACTCCTCGCCCGCTCCGGCCGCCGCCTCCAACTAGCGGGGCCTGTCGCCCACGGCGCCGAGCAGCTCCGGGGCGATCCGGTCCAGGAGCTCCTCCAGCTGCGGGTTGGGCCCCCAGTCGGCCACCAGCCTGCCCAGGGCCTCGCGCGAGCTGCGCAGCAGCCGCAGCGCCGCCACCTGCCCGCGCTCGGTGAGCCGCAGCCAGTCGTCGTCCGCCGACCGCTCCACGTAGCCGTCGGCGACGAGCTGGTCCACATACGGTCTGCCGCGCGCCCTGCTGACCTGGGCGCGCTGCGCCAGATCCTGCGCCCGGACCCATTCTTCGCCGCCCAGCCTGGCGATGATCCACACGCCTTCCGGCGGCATGCCCTCCAGCCCGGCCAGGTCGCCCATCCGCGCGTAGTAGCCCTTGCGCAGGTCGGCGTCCGCCAGCCGTACCAGGCCCCGCTCCACCTCGGCCAGCGACGACCGCTCGGCCGACGTGGCGCCGAGCCCCTCGCCGATGTCGGACGCCCGGGTGGTCTGCCGGAGCCGGTGCTCCGGGATGAACCAGGTCAGCACGAACGCCACCAGCATGATCGGCGCCGCCACCCGGAACACGGCGGCGATCGCGTCGGCGTAGACGTGCAGGAAGTCGGCGCCGAGCTCCGGCGGCAACCGCTGGATCACCGTCGGGTCGCGCTGGACCTGCTCGGGGTCGAAACCCGGCGGCAGCGTCGTCGTGCGGAGCACCTGGGCCACGCCGGCGCTCAGCGTGGCCGCGAAGACCGAGCCCAGCACCGCCACCCCGAACGAGCCGCCGATCGACCGGAAGAACGTTGCGCCGGAGGTGGCCACGCCGAGATCCTTGAAGTCGACGGCGTTCTGCACGACGATCACCAGGACCTGCATGGTCATGCCCAGCCCGATGCCGAGGATCAGCAGGTAGAGGGCCATGGTGGCGGTGCCGCTGTGCTCGTTGAGCGTGGACAGCAGGAACATGCCGACGGTGGCCGTGGCGGTGCCGGCGATCGGGAAGTATCGGTATTTGCCGGTCTTGGAGATGACGAATCCGCTCACGATGGAGAGCGTCAGCGTTCCCGCCATCATCGGCAGCAGGAACACCCCCGACAGCGTCGGCGTCACCCCGTGCACGATCTGCAGGTAGAGCGGCAGGTACGTGAGCGCCCCGAACATCCCGAAGCCCACCACGAACCCGACCACCGACGACATCGCGAACGCCTTGTTGCGGAACAGCCCGAGCGGGAGCACCGGCTCCCTGGCCCGCCGCTCCGCACGGATCCACCCGGCCAGCAGCGCGACGGCCGCGACCGCCAGCCCGATGATGACCGGGTCGCTCCACGCGTAGGTGTTGCCGCCCCACGTCGTGATCAGCACCAGGCACGTGGTCGCCCCGCCGAGCATCACCACGCCCGCGTAGTCGATCGTGTGCCGGGTCCGGCTCGCGTCGCCGGGCAGCGCCGCCACGATCACGAACAGCGCCACCGCCCCCAGCGGCAGGTTGACGTAGAACACCCAGTGCCACGACAGATGGTCGACGAACAGCCCGCCGAGCAGCGGCCCCACGATGCTCGACACCGCGAACACCGCCCCGAAGAACCCCTGGTACTTCCCCCGGTCGCGGGCCGACACCACGTCGCCGACGATGGCCTGGGCGAGCACCATCAGCCCGCCGCCGCCGAGCCCCTGGATCGCCCGGAACGCGATGAGCTGCCCCATGCTCTGACTCAGCCCGCACAACGCCGACCCCGCCAGGAAGACGACGATCGCGGCCAGGAACAACGCCTTCCGCCCGTACTGATCGCCCAGCTTCCCCCACAGCGGCGTGGACACGGTGGAGGCCAGCATGTAGCCCGTCACCACCCACGCCAGGTGCTCCAGCCCGCCGAGGTCGCTCACGATCGTCGGCAGCGCCGTGGACACGATGGTCTGGTCGAGCGCTGCCAGCAGCATGCCCAGCATGAGCGCGATGATGATGAGCCCCAGGCCTCGTTGCCGCATGCCTGCGATCATACTCATCGTGATGATTCGAACACGTTCCGGAGCCAGTTATCCACAGAACGGGATTCGAGGTCGCGGCACCCCCTCGACGCCCCGCTAATCTCGGCGCCATGCTCACTCGTGCAGACATCGGCGTCATCGGCGGTTCCGGCTTCTACTCCCTGCTCGACGACGCGGAGGAGGTCGAGGTCTCGACGCCTTACGGCCCGCCCAGCGACACGGTCACCGTGGGCCGCATCGGCTCGCGTGCGGTGGCGTTCATCCCCCGGCACGGCCGCGACCACCGCTTCCCGCCGCACCGCATCCCCTACCGGGCCAATCTGTGGGCGCTGCGCTCCCTGGGCGTGCGCCAGGTGCTCGCCCCCAGCGCCGTCGGCTCCCTGCGGGCCGAGCTGGGCCCCGGCGCGATCGTGGTGCCCGACCAGTTGGTCGACCGCACATCCGGCCGCGTCCAGACCTATTACGACATGGGCGGCGCGGTGCACGTCTCCTTCTCCGACCCCTACTGCCCCACCGGCCGGGCGGTCGCCGTCGAGGCGGCCCGGTCCGGCGAGTGGGAGACGCTCGACGGCGGCACCCTGGTGGTCATCGAAGGACCGCGCTTCTCCACCCGGGCCGAGTCGCAGTGGTTCCAGCGCAACGGCTGGGCCATCGTCGGCATGACCGGCTTCCCCGAGGCCGTCCTGGCCCGCGAGCTGGCCCTGTGCTACACGTCCCTGTCCCTGGTCACCGACCACGACGCCGGCGTCGAGGCCGGCCAGGGCGTCACGCACGACGAGGTCCTGGAGTTCTTCGCCCGAAACGTCACCCGCATGCGCACCCTGGTCGCCGACGCCGTCCAGTCCCTGCCGCACGAGCGCACCTGCTCCTGCGGCGCGGCCCTCGACGGCATCAAGCTCCCCTTCGAGCTACCGTGATCCGCCTGTGGCTCCGGCGCTGCGAACGCCGCCGCCGTCTCATCGCGGCCGCCCTGGCCGCGGTGGGCGTCCTGGCCGCACTCCTCGCCCTGCGCCCCGCCCCGGGCCCCATGGTGCTGGTCGCCGCCCGCGACCTCTCCCCCGGTGTGCTCCGCCCCGGCGACCTGCGTCCGGCCGCACTCTCCCACCCGCCCGACGGCGCCCTGCGCTCCGGCGCGGTGGGCCGCGTCCTGGCCGGCGCGATGCGCCGCGGCGAGCCCCTGACCGACGTCCGCCTGCTCCACTCCCTCCGCCTGCCTCCGGGCACCGTCGCCACTCCCGTACGCATCTCCGACCCCGACGTCGCGCGCCTGATCTCCCCCGGCTCCACGATCGGCGTGCTGGCCTCCCACGACGGCGCCCCCGCCTCCCTCGTGGCCGACGACGTCACCGTACTCACCATCCCCGACGCCCCCGACGACCACGGCGCCCTGGTGGTCCTGGCCACCACCCCGGCGCAGGCGGCCGAGCTCGCCGGCGCCCAGGCGGGCGGCCATCTGTCGATCACCATCTCAGAGTGATCGACCCATTACTCTCAGTTGGCATGAGTGGATTCAAGAAGTTCCTGATGCGCGGGAACGTCATCGACCTCGCCGTCGCCGTGGTCATCGGCGCGGCCTTCAACGCCGTCGTCCAGTCGTTCGTGGCCGACCTGCTCACGCCGCTGATCTCGGCGTTCGGCGGCCTGCCCGACTTCTCGTCGCTGAAGGTCACGATCGGCCGGTCCAACTTCATGTACGGCGACTTCATCAACGCCGTGATCTCGTTCCTGCTGGTGGCCGGGGTGATCTACTTCCTGATCGTCAAGCCGTACACCCACTTCAAGGACCGCGCCGAGGCCCGCGAGGAGGTCACCCACCGCGGCTGCCCCGAATGCCTGTCGGAGGTCCCCAAGGCAGCCACCCGCTGCGCCCACTGCACCACCGAGCTCACCCCGGCGCCTTAAGGCAGGGTGTCCATCTTCGGGTCGTACTCCCAGTGCCACGGCTCGAACGGGCTGCTGTAGGCCCAGTCGGGGTGGAACCACCCATACCGCTTGCCGTTCTTCTCCAGCCAGTTGAACTCCGCCGACCGGAACCGCTCCACCCCTCCGCAGAGGTCTACAGCCAGCCCGAGCCCGTGATTGCTCCGCCCCGGCACCGCCGCGAACCCCGGCCGCCGGTAGTAGATCGACTGCTGCTCGGCCAGGTTCCGGTAGGCGTCGGTCACGCACATCTGCTTGCCGAACTGCCTCTTGTACGCCTCGTTCAGGCTGACGAACGCGATCGTCGCGTCAGCCCGCAAGCTGAACCCCTTCTGCTGCAACGGACAGAGCATGCTCCTGGGGATCAGCCCGTTCGGATACTCCCCCGCCGTCGCCGCCCGCAGCGGATTGCACCCCAGCGCCGCCCGCCCGACCTTGTCGATCTTGATGCCCATCTTCACCAGGGCCGCGGTGAGCGACTTGACGACCTTGTCGGAGCGCTTCCTGAGCAGATCCACCTCAGCGGCCATCTGAGCCTCGGCCAGCAGGTTGCCGGCGCGGAGCTCCTGCGCCTCCGCGGCCAGCTTCTCGGACTGCTCGGTGAGGACGCTGGTCCGGTCGACCGCCTGCTGCCGCACCATGACGATGTGGTTGATGCTGGCCATGGCCCGCAGAGTGTCGGCGTCGGCGTCACCGGCCAGGAACGGCATGATCGCGTCACTCGCCAGGGGCTGGATGTAGAGCAGCTCGGCCATCTGCGACACCGGCTGCCGGATCTGGGCCAGATGCCGCTCGGCCTTCGCGAGCGTCTGCAGCTTGGTCTCCAGCTCCTTCTCGGCCGCCTCGAACTCGGTACGCCGCTTGATCAACGCCTTGTTGGCGTCCTCCAGCTCCTGCGCCGCCTTCTCGGCTTCCTTGCGCAGCTCGGTGAGGTCGGCCGGGTCGGCGAGGTTGGAGGAGCCGGTGAGGTTGCCAGTGAGGTTGCCCGTGAGGTTCGTGGGGTCGGCGAGGTTGGCGGGGCCGGTCTTCTGAACCTGTCGCGCTTCAGCAGGCGCGCCCAGGAGGGAAGTCATCGCCACGACGACCGCGATCAGACCTGCTGACCGAGGGGCTGGCACGTTCGACTCCTCCGTTTGCAAACTCGTTACCCGCGTCCGGCACGCACGTTACTACAGCCCTCCGAGTGCCCGGACCGAACTCCGAAGAGCCGATATGACACGAACGACGCTTTTGTACGACTCGCTGCATGGGGATACGGGCGGCGAGCGGGCCCGGTTCGTCACTCGGTGAGCCGCTCCGAGCTGTCAGTGCGTGAGGCGCTCCAAGCTGTGTGGTTGGAAGGTGCTCCGAGCCTGTGAAGTTGGGAGGTGCTCCGAGCCTGTGAGGTTGGGAGGTGCTCCGAGCTGTGAGGGCGGAAGGTGCTCCGAGCTGTCGGTGCGTGCTGTCGGCGTGCGGGCCGCTCCAGGCTGTCGGTGTGTGCTGGCTGTTAGTCGTGCCGTCAGTTGTCTGTCACTGTGCGAGCTGCTCCCGCTGTCGGCGCGTGAGGTGCTCTGAGGCCCTCCGGGGTGCCGTCAGTAGCTTGAGGCCAATCCGGCCGCAAGGCTCAGGGCCGGCTGCCGCTCATGCTCCCTGCACAACTCCCAGAGCCACGTGTCCACCCACTCCCCGGGGCAATCGGACTGCTGCCGCTCCTCCGGCGGGGACGCCGGAGGCTGCTCCGTGGGCTCCGGCGTCGTCTCCTCCTGGAGTGGCGCATCCACCTCGGGTACTGCGACCGTTTGCACCGCCGGCTGGTCCGGGGTATCCATGACCTCCGGGGTGGGCGCGGGCATCGCCGCCACGTACTGGCGCGCCGGGTGCGGGGGTGGAGGGACCAGGATCGGGGCGAACGCCTTGAACTCCTGCTTGTGGCCTCGGTCCTCCTTGTGCCGATACTGGGACAACTCACCCGCCAGCAGCCCGCCGGCGAAGATCGCGGGCGCGAGCAACGCCGCGAACAGCACCACGGGGCGCCTGCGCGCCTGTCTACGTCGCCTACTGTCCACGGGGCGACCGTAGCCGCGGGGCATGCCGTGCATGGTGACCGGTTGTCATGTGTTTACCGCGGGGGTGGGCAGCCATGGGGGTGGCGGGGCCCGTCATGGG
>NZ_LAVL01000039.1 GCF_001083785.1 Nonomuraea sp. SBT364 | reverse complement strand
CTGCCCGACGCCGACCGCGCCCACGGGGTTCGCCCCGTCCGTCTCCCGCAGCGCTCCCGAGCCCAGCGCGCTGCGGGAGACGGACGGGGCGAACCCCAAGGGCACGGTCGGCGCCGGGCAGCCTCCGGGCGGCTGGGCGGGCTACCTCAGGCAGTTCGACTCCGCGCTGACCGCCCAGATGCGCCTGAACGGCATCAATCCCCCGGTCGCGAGAAAGGCCAGGGACAAGCTCGCCAAGGCCGCGCGCAAGTTCGCCGAGGGCCACGAGGAGTCCGGGCGCGACCATGTCCGGGGCGTCCTGCGCGACCTCCTGAGGGCCCAGGAGAAGGGCGAGATCGCGAACGAGGGCCCGCTGCCGGAGTGGCTGAGCGAATGGCGCCTAGAGTAGGGACCGATTTGACATTCGATACGCGTACATTGGCGAAATGACGGTCAATTACCAGGAGCGGCGGGCCCGGCTCGCGGCGATGCTGCCCGCGCACGAGGTCGAGGCGATGCTGGTCACCTCAGGCGTCAACGTCCGCTATCTCACGGGGCTGACCAGCTCCAACGCCGCCGTCCTCATCAGAGGGGACGGCTCGGCGCTGCTCGTCACCGACAACCGCTACATCGACAAGACCCATGGCCTCGACGTCGAGGCCATGGAGGCATCGGACGTGGCGGGCGAGCTGGCCGCCCCCGGCGTGGGCATCGAGGCCGCGAGCATGAGCGTCGCCACCTACAACCGGCTCGGCGACCGGCTGGGCGACCGGCTCGTGCCGCTGGAGCCCCTGGTCGAGCGGCTCCGGGCGGTCAAGGACGACGACGAGCTGGAGCTCCTGCGCACCGCCTGCGCCATCACCGACCAGGCGTTCGCCGACATCTCCCGGACCATCGGGCCCGGCGTCACCGAGCGCGACCTGGCCAGGCTGCTCGACGCGCGGATGATCGAGCTGGGCGCCGACAAGCCCGCCTTCGAGACCATCGTCGCCGCCGGCGAGAACGGCGCCGTCCCGCACCACGCCCCCACCGACAGGGAACTGCGCTCCGGCGACCTCGTCACGATGGACTTCGGCGCCCTCTACCAGGGCTACCACGCCGACATGACCCGTACGGTCAGCCTCGGCGAGCCCGCCGACTGGCAGCGCGAGATCTACGAGCTGGTGGCCGAGGCGCAGCGGGCCGGCAGCCGGGCGGTCACCCCCGGCGCCGAGGCCAAGCAGGTGGACGCCGCCTCACGCGACATCATCGAGGCCGCGGGCCACGGTGACCACTTCCGTCACGGCCTCGGGCACGGGGTCGGCCTGGAGATCCACGAGGAGCCGTTCCTCGGCCCGTCGCGTACCGGTAGACTTGAGGACCGAGTTCCGATCACCGTCGAGCCGGGGGTCTACCTCCCGGGCCGGGGCGGCGTTCGCATCGAGGACACAGTCGTGACACGCGGGGGCGGCGCGGAACTTTTCACCAAGACGACCAAGGAGCTGCTCGTCCTTTAGAGCGGCCACACGCGGGAGAGAACGAGTGGCGACGACCAACGACCTCAAGAACGGCATGGTGCTGAAGCTCGACGGTGGTGAGCTGTGGGCCGTCGTGGAATTCCAGCACGTCAAGCCGGGCAAGGGCGGCGCGTTCGTGCGCACCAAGCTCAAGAACGTGCTCTCCGGCAAGGTCGTCGACAAGACCTTCAACGCCGGGGTGAAGGTCGACGTGGCCAACGTCGACAAGCGCGAGATGCAGTATTCCTACCGTGACGGCGACGACTTCGTGTTCATGGACACCGAGACCTACGACATGGTCAACGTGCCCAGCCGCACCGTCGGCGACGCCGCCAACTACATGCTGGAGAACACCCTGGCCACGGTGGCCTTCAACGAGGGCTCCGCGCTCTACGTGGACCTGCCCGCGGCGGCCGAGCTGACCGTCGCCGAGACCGAGCCCGGCCTGCAGGGCGACCGCTCCACCGGCGGCACCAAGCCCGCCACCCTGGAGACCGGCGCCGAGATCAAGGTGCCGCTGTTCATCACCACCGGCGAGCGGGTCAAGGTCGACACCCGCAGCGGCGAGTACCTCGGCCGGGCCTGAGGTGTCGGCACGAGGCAAAGCACGCCGGCGCGCCCTCGACATCCTGTTCGAGGCCGAGCTGCGCACCGAGGACCCGCTCAAGATCCTCGCCGAGCGGGTCGAGCGGCGCGACCCCCCGGTGAACGAGTACACCTCGGCCATCGTCGAAGGCGTGGCGCGGCACCGCGCCCGCATCGACGAGCTCATCACCACCTACTCCGAGGGCTGGACCCTCGACCGCATGCCCGCCGTCGACCGCAACCTGCTGCGCGGCGGCACCTACGAGCTCCTGTGGATGCCCGACGTCCCCGAGGGCGTCGTCATCAGCGAGTGGGTGCACCTGGCCGGTGAGCTGTCGACGGACGAGTCCCCGCAGTTCATCAACGGGCTGCTGGCCCGCTTCAAGCAGCTCAAGCCCAGCCTGACGCTCTAGCGGGAGCGTCCCCCCGTCAAGACGGCGAAGGCCGCGTCCGGCCCGAAGGCTGGACGCGGCCCGCGACCTGAGGATCGGTCGCCGTTCAGCGGCGGTTCGGAGTGGCCGGTCAGTGGCTGGAGGCCACCGCCCGCTCCTGCGCCAGGCGCTCCTCGCCCGACAGGTCGTTCAGCGGCTTCTCCTTGATGAACAGCACCGCCACCAGGGCCAGCGCCGTCAGCGGCACCCCGATGAGGAACAGGTCGGCGGTGGCCGTCGCGTACACGTCCTGGATGATCCGCACCACCGGCGCCGGCAGCGTGGAGATGTCCGGGACGGCCGCCTCGCCACCGCCACCGCCGCCCGCTGCGAGCGGGCCGAGCCGCTCGGTCAGCTGCGAGGTGACCTGGTTGGCGAGCACCGCGCCCAGCGCGCTGACGCCGATCGTGCCGCCCATGCTGCGGAAGAACGACAGCGCCGAGGTGGTGACGCCCAGGTCGTGCGCGTCGACGTCGTTCTGGGCCGCCAGGACCAGGTTCTGCATGAGCATGCCGACGCCGATGCCGAGCACCGCCATGTAGACGCCGAGCAGCACCGTGCTGGTCTGCCCGTCGATGGTGCTGAGCAGGCCCATGCCGGCGAGCATGGTGACGCCGCCGGCCACCAGGAAGCCCTTCCAGCGGCCCCACTTGGTGATGAGCTGGCCCGCGACGGTCGAGGAGATCAGCAGGCCGAACACCATCGGCAGGCTCATCAGGCCGGCGACGGTCGGCGACTTGCCGAGCGCCACCTGGAAGTACTGCGACAGGAACACCGTGCCGCCGAACATCGCCACACCCACCAGCACGCTGGCCACCGTGGCCAGGGCGACGGTCCGGTTGCGGAAGAGGTACAGCGGGATGATCGGCTCCGACGCCCGCGACTCCACCCAGACGGCCAGCGCCAGGACGATCACGCCGCCGCCCACGAGGCCCACCGTCCACCAGGAGCCCCAGGCGAACTGGTGGCCCGCCAGCGACGACCAGATGAGCAGCGTGGAGACGCCCACGGTGATGAGCAGCGCGCCCAGGTAGTCGACCTTCACGTCCTTGCGCACGACCGGCAGGTTGAGCGTGCGCTGCAGCAGGATGATGGCCACGATCGTGAACGGCACCCCGAACAGGAAGCACCAGCGCCAGCCGAGCCAGGAGGTGTCCACGAGCACGCCGCCGATCAGCGGCCCGGCGACCGTGCCGATGCCGAACACGGCGCCGAAGATGCCGGCGTAGCGGCCCAGCTCGCGCGGCGGGATCATGGCCGCCATCACGACCATGGACAGCGCGGTCATGCCGCCCGCGCCGATGCCCTGGACGACACGGCTGACGATGAGGATCTCCACGTTCGGCGTCAGGCCCGCGATCAGCGAGCCCGCGACGAACAGTCCCAGGGAGAGCTGGATGAGCAGCTTCTTGCTGTAAAGGTCGGCCATCTTCCCCCAGAGCGGCACCGTGGCCGTCATGGCCAGCAGCTCGGAGGTGACGATCCAGGTGTAGACGGTCTGGGAGCCGTTCAGGTCGGTGATGATGCGTGGCAGGGCGTTGGCCACGACGGTCGAGGCCAGGATGGACACGAACATGCCCACCATCAGCCCGGATAGCGCCTGCAGGACCTTGCGCCGGGAAGTGCGCTCGGCGGGCGCGGCCTCAGGACCGGGCTGCGCGCTGGTCGTTGTCATGTTTCCTCTCAGGCAGGGACGCGCGGCACCCGGGTCGGGCGTCGCGCGGTGTCAACGGGCGGGGGTCAGGGAGTGGACAGGCCGTCGGCCAGCCGGGCGAAGGCCTCGTCGAGCAGCACGACCAGCTTGGGGACGCCGTCACCGGAGCTCCAGCGCATCATCGTGGCCCGGAAGGCCGCCAGGGAGACGGCCGTCACGAGGTGGGCGTAGCCGTCGTCGCCGACCCGTTCGGCGATCAGGCCGGTCAGCAAGAGCTCGGTCTCGACGCCGCCGGAGATGAGGTGCGGCAGGAGCGAGGGGTTCTGTTCGAGCACCTTCAGCCGCAGCATCCACCATTCGCGCTGGTCCTGCACCTGCACGGCCTGCTCGCGCAGCACCAGGCGCAGCGCGTCGAGCGCGGGCACCCCGGAGGGGACGCCGGCCAGCCTTTCCTTGAGCTCGGCGCCGACCATCCGGTTCCGGCCGATGAGGGCGTCTTCCTTGGAGGGGAAGTAGTTGAAGAACGTGCGCGAGGAGACGTCCACCGCCTCCGCGATGTCCTCCACCGTGACCCCGGCGAGGCCGCGCTCGGCGACCAGCGTCAGAGCGGCGCGCTCCAGCGCCGCGCGGGTCTCGAGCTTCTTGCGGTCCCTCCGCCCGAGCTCTTCGTTGCTGTCCACGGTGGTCACAACGAACAGGGTAGGGAAGAAATTTCAGGATCTGCAATCTTTCATGATGCGAAGTACGCCAAATCACACCCATGCCGTACAACAGGGCTGGGGAGGAGTAAGAGTGCCGTACGCGAAGGACCGGGGCGCCGGGCGTGTGCCGTACGCGAAGGACCGGGGCGCCGGGCGTGTGCCGTACGGGAAAGCGGGGGAGCGGAACGTGGTCCGTACGGCGTAGGCTGGGCGGGTCGGCGGAAAGAGGGAGGCTCGACGTTGCGTGCTGAAGGCGTCACGAAGGCCCCGGCGGTGCGGACCGCCGTCGTCTGGGACGCGCTACGGGCGGTGCTGGCCGAGCTGGCAGCCGCCACCGGGCGCGAGGCGCTCGACATCGTCGACGCCGGGGGCGGCACCGGAGGTTTCGCCGTGCCGCTGGCCGCGCTGGGCCACACCGTGACCGTCGTCGATCCCAGCCCCGACTCGCTGGCCGCGCTGGAGCGCCGGGCGAAGGAGCGCGGCGTGGGCGTGCGCGGGCTGCAGGGCGACGCCGCCGACCTGGGCGACCTGCTCAGCCGTGACAGCGCCGACCTGGTGCTGTGCCACAGCGTGCTCGAATACGTGGACGACCCCGTCGGCGCGCTGGCCGCGATGGCCGGGCTGCTGCGCGGGGGCGGCGCGGTGAGCGTGCTGGCCGCCAACCCGGTCGCCAGTGCCATCCACCGGGCGCTGGCCGGGCAGTTCGACGAGGCCAGGGCGGCGTTGAGCGACCCGAGAGGGAGCTGGGGCGACCGCGACCCCACGCCGCGCCGCTTCACCGGTGAGACCCTCACCGGGCTGCTGGCCGCGGCCGGGTTCCGGCCCGGGGCGGTGCACGGGGTGCGGGTCTTCGCCGACCTGGTGCCCAGCCGGCTGGTCGACGGCGAGCCGGGGGCCGCCGAGGCCCTGGTGGCGCTGGAGCAGGCCGCCTCCGCCCATCCGGTGCTGCGCGACATCGCGACGCAGGTCCACGTGCTGGGCCACAAGGCATCGGCGTAGAACGCGTGTTCGGATAGACTCGGCGGCGTGTCTCGCAAGCAGATCACCGGCATCGGCCCCGCTCCACAGACCGGGGGCGACGACAGCGGCTGCCCGATCCTGCACGTCGACATGGACGCCTTCTTCGCCAGCGTCGAGCTTCTGGAGCGGCCGGAGCTGCGGGGCCGGCCGGTGATCGTGGGCTCGCCCGCCGGCCGGGGCGTGGTGCTGAGCGCCACCTACGAGGCCAGGGCGCAGGGCGTGCACTCGGCGATGCCGATGAGCCGGGCGCGCCGGCTGTGCCCGCAGGCCACGATCATCCCGCCCAGCCACGGCAAATACTCCGAGGTCTCCAAGGGGGTGATGGAGATCTTCCACGCGATCACGCCGCTGGTCGAGCCGATCGCCTCCGACGAGGCGTTCCTCGACGTGGCCGGCGCCCGGCGCAGGCTGGGCTCGCCCGCCGTGATCGCCGCCGGGATCAGGGCCGAGGTCCTGGAGCGCTACGGCATCACGTGCTCCGTGGGCGTCGCCGCCAGCAAATTCATCGCCAAACTCGCCTCAAAGCAGTGCAAGCCGGACGGCATGCTGGTGGTGCCGCCCGACGACGTCGTGGCCTTCCTGCACCCGCTGCCCGTCTCGGCGCTGTGGGGCGTGGGCGAGCGCACCGAGCAGTCGCTGGTCCGCCTCGGCATCCGCACCGTCGGCGACCTGGCCAGGGTGCCGGCGGCCACGCTCCAGCGCGAGCTCGGCCAGGCGTCCGGCGGGCACCTGGCGGCGCTGGCGTGGGGCCGCGACGAGCGGCCGGTGACCGCGCACGTCCCCGACAAGAGCATCGGCAACGAGGAGACCTTCGCCGCCGACGTCGACGACCCCGAGGTGATCAGGCGTGAGCTGCTACGACTGTCCGAACGCGTCGCCGCCAGGATGCGTAAGGCGGGACACGTGGGCAGGACTGTAAGTGTGAAGCTGCGCCGAGCCGACTTCTCCACGATCAGCCGGTCCCGGACTCTCAAGGAGCCGACCGACGTCGCCCAGGAGATTTACGCCACAGCGTGCGAGCTGTTCCGGGCGGCAGGTCTGGAGCGGGTGCGGCTGCGCCTCGTCGGGGTCCGGATGGAGGGCCTGCGTCCGGCGGATTCGGCAACGCGCCAGCTCAGCCTGGGGGAGCGGGAGACCGGCTGGCGCGAGGCCGAACAGGCCATGGACCGGGCCACGCGGAGATTCGGCCCCGATGCGGTGCTCCCCGCTTCGCTTGTTCGGGGCAGACTTGATGAAATGGAGGCGTGAGGAGATGTCACGACTTCGGGGGAGGAGTGCGATATGGCGCAGAATGAAGCCATGACGTCACCTCCGGTTTGGTCTGCGTTGGACGTTTGCTTTCGCCTACGTCTACAGCCTCGTATTCTGGGGATAACCGACCGCGAGGTTCGGACACCCCGTGTCGTCCGTTGCCGTCTTCCCCGTCCAGGGGCCGTCCTTGGGAGGCGCCGTGCCGCTCTCTGAGCACGAGCAGCGCTTGCTCGACCAGATCGAGCAGGCCCTCTACGCCGAGGACCCGAAGTGGGCCAACACCGTAAGGATCAGTGACCCGCGCAGCCATTACAGGCGTCGCCTGATCAAAGCCTCCGTCGGCTTTGCTCTCGGTGTCGTCCTGCTGATGGTCGGCGTGGTGATCAACTTGATCCCGCTCGGCGTCGGCGGTTTCGTGGTCATGCTCGCCGCGTGTCTGTGGGGTCTGTCCAGTTGGAAACGCATGAACGGGTTCGGCGGCGATTCCGCCCCCGCGCCCGGCGCCCCCGCTCCGGGCAAACAGGCCCGCCGGGGAAACCGGGGGACCTTCATGGAACGCATGGAGGAGCGCTGGCGCCGCCGTCACGACGAGCGCTGAGCCTCACCTGCCCGTGAACCGGACGTGCGGCCGCCCCCTTCCGGGGAGCGGCCGCACGTCCGGCCGTTTCGTCACGTGCCCTTCTGCGATGCCGTCCTGCGCAGCCTGATGTTCTCCAGCCGGTCGAACCCGTCGAGCAGTCCCTCGCCCACGGCCCGTAGCCGGCGCATCGTCGACGGGGGCAGCAGCACCGCCCGCACCCGCCTGGCCCGCGACACGGTCGCCGCCAGCGCCTGACGCACCCGCCGCAGGTCCTTGCCCATCGGCGCGATCTCGCCCGGATCCCTGGCGTACAGCACCCGCTCCACCGTCGAGGCGATCGCCGCGATCGACGCCGCCGCCTCGGAGTCGAACTCGTACTGCTCCGTCAGCCGCCGTGCCAGCGCGCGCGGCGTCTCGCTGGGCAGGCGCGCCATCCCGTAGTCGCACAGCGCGTCGTCCAGCTCCGCCCAGACGGCCGCGACCGCGGGATGGCGGCCCGCCGCGACCCTGGCCGTCACCTCGTCCGCAGGCCGCGTCACCTTCCAGCCCAGCGCGCGCACCCGCCTGCTGCGGGTGAACAGCCGCACCGCGGCCGGGATGAGCAGCACCAGCAGGAGCAGGCCCGCGCCGAGGCCGATCTGCGCGATCAGCGGGGTCGACTCCTCGGCGGGCAGCCCGCCGTTGGCCAGCAGCTCCGCCTCACGGTCGAGCTGGCGCGGGTTCTGGCGGTTCTGCGGGCCCAGCGCCTCGCTGTCGGCGCTGCCGGTCGAGCCCGGCGTCGGCTCCTCGGCGCTGCTGCTCGACGGCGTCTGCGGGATCGTGTACGCGGGCACCCGGGCGCTGCCCTGCCCGGCCGAGCCCGACGGCGTCGGCTCGAACGGCAGCCAGCCCACGCCCTCGAAGTACAGCTCGGGCCAGGCGTGGGAGTCGTTCGTCGCCACCGTCCACTGGCCGCCGATCTGCGTGCCGCCCGTGTAGCCGATCGCCACCCGCGACGGGATGCCGACGATCCTGGCCAGCAGCGCCATCGAGGCCGCGAACTGCTCGCAGTAGCCCGCCCGGCTGGCCAGCAGGAAGTCCTGCAGCGCCGAGTTGCTGTGCCCCTGCGTCCTGAGGCTGTAGACGAACCCGCCGGTCCTGGTGAAGAACTCCTGGAGCTTCGCCGCCGCCTGATAGCTCGTCTCGGCGTCCCGCGTCTCCCGGAAGGCCAGCTCCCTGATCTCCAGCGGCAGGTTCTCCGGCAGCCGCAGGTAGCGGGGGTCGGCCCCCTCGCGGCTGGACGGGAGCGAGTCGAGCAGCTCCGAGGTGACCTGCGGCTCGCTCGACACGACCTGGTACTCGAGCCCGGCCGCCTCCTCGCGGGTGGAGAAGACCATCAGCGTGCTGACGTCCGCCCGCCAGTCGCCGTCCACCTCGATCGCCTTCGGCGGGTACGGCAACGGCAGGAAGGCCAGCTTGGAGATCTCCTCGCTCATCGCGATCCTGGTGCTGACGTCCGTCACCTTCACGTTCTGCCCGAGGCCGGGGGGCGGGGGCAGCGGGCCGTTGTCCGTCCGGTTGTCGGGCGAGCCCTGCGGCTGGGTCATCCCGAACTGCTCGCCGTCGAACGTGTCGAGCGCGTAGATGCGCAGGTAGCGCGGTTTGCTGTCGTTGTTGGTGTAGGTCAGGACGGTGCGCCGCTCCGGCAGCTCCAACCGGCCCTTCAGGTCCGCGATCGGGTCCGGGATGCTGATCGAGTTGCCCCGCCCGGAGCCGCTGCCGCCCACGCCGAAGGTGAAGAAGGAGACCGGTTCCATCGCCGGCAGCGCCGCGGGCAGCACCACCGCCAGCGCGATCGCCGCGAAGCCGATGCGCTTGCCCGACAGGCGCAGCCCGCTCGTGTCGGCCTGGCCGGCCCGCGGCGCCTGCTGGGCCGCGCGGGTCCGGCGCACCAGCACCGCCCGGCCCCAGTGGCCCACCCGCTCGCGGCCGTCGGCGATCAGCAGGGCGGTGAAGCCGAGCGCCGCGACGATGAAGGCGGGCCAGCTGATCGGGTCGGCCAGGATCGTGGCCGGCACCGTGGCCAGGGCCAGCAGCGGCAGCCCCGACAGCGCCGCGCGCCGCAGCCGGGTGGCGAACAGGTCGACGATGACCGCGATCAGGCCCACGCCACCGGCGGTCAGCAGGGAGATGGCCTCGTTGGCCGGCACCGGCGCGGCGAACCGCTGGATGTCGGCCCACCCGGTGGTCAGCAGATCGGCCAGCTCCAGCAGCGACGCCTTGGTGGGCACGACCAGCGCCCACGCCTCCTCGGCGGAGAAGGACACCGTGAGGTAGACGCCGAGCCCGGCCAGGCTCACCAGCGGCGCCGCCCACGCGGGCAGCGACAGCCGCCCGCTCAGCAGGCTGGCCGCCATCACGGCCAGCACCGCGCCCAGCGACGCCCAGAACCAGTAGCCGCCCTCGAAGAGCGGATAGAGCAGAATCGCCGCGGCGAACGTCGCCACGGCGGACGCCACAGAAAGCCTCATGCCGAACCTCCGCTGAGCACGTACCTGCCGCGGCTGGCGGCGTCCTGCCAGACCGAGGCGATCGAGACGCCCGCGGGCAGCCGGACGATCCGCCAGCCGTAGCCGGCCAGCACGGTCTGCACGGCGTCGTAGTTCTCCGTCGAGCCGGGGTCGCCGCCGTCCCACGTGCCCACGTCGAGCAGCACCGCCACTCCGGTGATGCCGCTGTGCCGCAGTCTGGCCAGCTCGCGGGCCTCGTCGGCGTCGAGCGCGCCGAGCACGGCCACGATCAGCCCGTCACCGCCGCCCTGACGCAGCGCCGAGACGCCCATCTCCAGCGACCTGGCGGAGCTGCCGCGCACCATCGCCAGCGTGTCCAGCAGCGACCAGCTCAGCCCGGTGTCCGTCAGGTGCTCGGCACCCTGGTCGGTGACCAGCCGCAGGCCGAGCCCCTCACGGGCCAGGTGCACGCCGATCGAGGCCGCCGCCGCCGCGGCCACCTCGAAGGAGGAGCGCGGGCCCTCGCCGCGGTGGGCGAAGCGCCGGGTGTCGAGCAGGAGCGCGCCTCGGCTCTGCCACTGCTGCTCCTCACGCCGCACCATCAGCTCGCCGTGGCGGGCGGTCGAGCGCCAGTGCACCCGCCGCAGGTCGTCGCCCTGCCGGTACTCGCGCGGGGCGACGTCGTCGTCGCCCGCCGCCGCCACGCTGCGGGTGCGGCTGTCGCCGCCACCGGTCCACTCGCCAGACAGGCGCACGTGCGGCAGCGCCACCACCTGCGGCGTGACCACCAGCGTGTCGGTGATCGTGAACGCCCTGGTCAGCTCCACCAGCCCGAACGGGTCGGCGATGCGCACCGACAGCGGCCCGATCGGGTAGCGGCCGCGCAGATCCGAGCGGACCTTGTAGTCGATCTCCCGGATGCCGCGCGCCTCCACCCGGTCCAGCACGAACCTGGGCCGCACGCCCAGCGCGTACGGGACGGTGTCCTCGATCAGCAGCAGCCCGGTCGGCAGCCTGGTCACGTTCTCCAGGCGCAGGGTCACGGTGGCCTCGCCGCCGGCCTCCGCGCGGGACGGGTCCAGCCGCCGGGCGCAGCTCAGCCGGTAGCGGGTGCGCGCCACCACCAGGGCCGCCAGCAGCGGCAGCGCCGTCACCAGCACGCCGATCCTGAACAGGTCGTTCTCGCCCAGCAGGAACGCCATCACCAGCGCGGCGATCCCCGAGGCCAGGAACGAGCGCCCCCTGGAGGTGAGCGCTCGCAGTCCGGCTCTCACGACGCCCGGGTCTCCGGCACCGGCACGCGCCTGACCAGCTCCATCACCACCTGCTCGGGCAGCCGGCGCTGTCCCTGGGCCTCCACGCTCGGCAGCAGCCGGTGCGCGAGCACGGGCACGGCGAGCTCCTGCAGGTCGTCCGGGATGACGTAGTCGCGGCCCGACAGCGCCGCGTTCGCCCTGGCCGCGCGGATGAGCTGCAGCGTCGACCGGGGGGAGGCGCCCAGCCGCAGGTCCGGGGAGTGCCGGGTGGCCACGACCAGGTCGATGGCGTACTTCTTGACCGGCTGCGAGACGTACACGCCGCGCACGGCCGCGATCAGCGCGCGCACCTCGGCCTCGGTCGCCACCGGCTCCAGCTTGTCCAGCGGGGAGGTGCCGCCGTGCACGTCGAGCATCTCCAGCTCGGCCGTCGGCTCCGGATAGCCCATCGCCACCCTGGCGGTGAACCGGTCCCGCTGCGCCTCCGGCAGGGGATAGGTGCCCTCCATCTCGATCGGGTTCTGCGTCGCGATCACCATGAACGGCGCGTCCAGCTCGTACGTCCTGCCGTCGACGGTGACCTGACGCTCCTCCATGCACTCCAGCAACGCCGACTGGGTCTTCGGGGAGGCGCGGTTGATCTCGTCGCCCACCACGATGTTGGCGAACACCGGCCCAGGCTTGAACTCGAACTCGCGCGTCTGCTGGTTGTACGCGCTCACCCCGGTGATGTCACTGGGCAACAGGTCAGGGGTGAACTGCACCCGGCGCACGGGACAGTCGATGGACCGCGCCAGCGCCTTGGCCAGCATGGTCTTGCCGACGCCCGGGACGTCCTCGATCAACAGGTGGCCCTCGGCGAGCAGGACGGTCAGCGTCAGGCGGACGGCGTCGCTCTTCCCCTCGATCACCGACTCGATGGCCTGCCGGATCCTGTGCGCGGTGGAGACGAGCTCGCCGAGCTGGGGAGGGACGTCATGGGTTACTGCCACCAGGCCTCCATGAGAGGTGTGACGGCCTGCCCCGCCCAAGGGTGCCTTTGCGGGAGACATGCCATTGTTTTCCATTATCTGTACGACCCTACGACTCTGTGGGTTCCGGAGCGACTTTTGCGGATATTCCAGAGAAGCCAGAGCTTGTTCATGTTCATGTCGCATTGCGGTGCGAATGCCGTGACACGCTCCGCCGCGCGGCGCACCACTTTCCCCCACCGCCGCCCCCTCTAGCGGCTCCGCCCGTTATTCGCCGGGCTTTTCCCGGTTCGACACGCCCACGGGCCGCCGTGGGGCCGCCACCGCCCCCCACCGGAGCCCATCGCCCTGACCTGCGATAACGCGTGGAAAACGGCGTATGAACCGGGTTCGAATCAGTTGACGGTGGGGAGAAGTGGAGTATGGTGGTGCGCAGTGGAGGGCCCGGTGCACCAGCGCCGAGCGCTTCACGAGGCACGGGAGGTGGGGCCGATGTTCCTCGGCACCCATCAACCGCGTCTGGACGACAAGGGACGGCTGTTCCTGCCGGCTAAGTACCGTGAGGAGCTGGCGGAGGGTCTTGTGATCACCAAAGGCCAGGAGCGATGCCTCTACGTCTTTCCCGTGGAGGAGTTCCAGCGCATAACCGAGGCTCTCAGCACCGCCCCGGTCACCGCCAAGGCGGTGCGCGACTACAGCCGCGTCTTCTTCGCCAGCGCGTCCGACGAGAAACCAGACAAGCAAGGGCGCATCACGATCCCGCAGGGTCTGCGGCACTACGCCGGTCTGCAGCGTGAGTGCGTCGTCATCGGGGCCAACACCCGGCTGGAGATCTGGGACGCGCAGGCCTGGGACACCTATCTCAACGCGCAGGAGCAGGCGTTCGCCGACCTGTCGGAGGAGGTGCTGCCAGGGATCCTGTAGAAGTCACGGTCGAGCCGTCGGAGATGTCGTTCGGCGAGGTCTCCACCCGCAACCACTGCCCGCCAGCTGATGCACCTTCCCCGGTGTCAGATGGCAGGCGTCCACGAAGAGGGTGCGGATGGGGACCTGGCCGGACGGCACCGGGGTGGGGACCCTTGAGAGACGGACACATCGACCGGCCGCGTCATCCGCGAGCCAGGACGCGAGAGGGGGGTTGGAGATGCACGACAACGCAGGCACGACCGGTCACGTTCCGGTCATGCTCGAGCGCGTACTGGAGCTGCTCGCTCCGGCGCTCACCGGCCCGGCGCCCGTCGTCGTCGACGCCAACCTCGGCCTCGGCGGCCACTCGGAGGCGCTGCTGGCCGCGCACCCGGCGCTGCACCTGATCGGCATCGACCGTGACCCGTTCGCGATCGGCTACGCCACGCGCAGGCTCGCGCCCTACGCGGACCGGACCACGCTGGTCCACGCCTCGTCCGACGAACTGGGCGACGTGCTGGCCCGCGCGGGCCGCCGCACGATCGACGGGGTGCTGTTCGACCTGGGCGTCTCCTCGCCCCAGCTCGACGAGGCGGGGCGCGGGTTCGCCTATTCCTACGACGCCCCGCTCGACATGCGCATGGACACCGACCAGGAGCTCACGGCCGAGGTCGTGGTCAACACCTACCCCGCCGCCGAGCTGACCCGCATCCTGCGCGTCTACGGCGAGGAGAGGTTCGCCCCGCGTGTCGCGGGCCTGATCATCAAGGAACGGGCCAAAGACCCCATAACGTCGACTAAGCGGCTCGCCGACATCGTCCGCGAGGCGATTCCGGCCGCTACCCGGCGCACCGGGGGCAACCCCGCCAAACGAACGTTCCAGGCGCTGCGCATCGAGGTGAACGCGGAGCTGGCCGCCCTGGAGGCGGCCCTGCCCGCGTCGCTCGACGCGCTGGCGCTCGGCGGGAGAGTCGTCGTGCTCTCCTACCACTCCTTGGAGGACCGGCTCACCAAGCAGGTCCTCACGGCGCGAACCAGGGACACCAGCCCGCCCGGGCTGCCCGTCCCGCTGCCGGCTCACCAGCCGCGGTTCCGCCTCCTGACGAGGGGAGCCGAGCTCCCGAGCGAAGAAGAGCTGACCCGCAACCCGCGGGCGGCTTCGGCCCGGCTCAGGGCCGCAGAGAGGATCCGTGTTGACGACCAGGACTGAGCAGGAGACCCGGCGGGGCGCGCCCGCCCGCGGCACTGTGCCCACGACTGGGCCCGCGACCGGGGGCACGCCCGGGCCCGCGGCCGGGCCGAAGACCGGCCGCCGCCGGTCCGACGTCCCGCACCCGGCCAAGCCCGTCCCCGAGACCGAGCCGCGCCCCGCCCGCGCCCGCCCCACCCCGGACCCCAAGGCCCGCCCGGCTGCGGAGCGTCCGTCCCGCACAGGTGCGGAGCGTCCGTCACGTACGGGTGCGGAGCGCGCGGACGGGGGCGTGCGCGGTGCGGCGGAGGGCGCGACGCGCCGTCCGGCCGGCGCGACGCGTACCCGGAGCGGCGCGCCCGCGGATTCCTCGTCCGAGGCCCGCCTCTCCCCGAAGGGACGTACGCGTCCCGCCGAGGAGGCGCGCACCGGCACCCGTCCCGGCGTCGGCACGCCCACGCGCCGTCCCCGGACCGACCGCGGGCGCGGTGTGGCCGGCGGGGGCGCGACCGTCCGGCGGCGCCCGGCGCGGCGGCAGCGCGCCCCGTTCGTGCTGCTCGTCGTCGGGCTGCTCTGCGGCGGCCTGGTGAGCCTGCTGCTGCTCAACACCGTGCTGGCCCAGGACTCCATCACCGCCTCGACGCTGGTGGACGAGATCGCTGCCGAGCGTCAGCAGAACGAGGACCTCAAGCGCAAGAACGAGGCCGGCAAGCTGCCCACGGAGATCGCCAGGCGGGCCGAGGAGCTCGGCATGCGCCCGGCGTGGGACAAGGTCAACCCCTACACCGCCGAGTCCGGCCAGGCGGTCCAGGGGCGGTGAGCGGCACCAGCGGCAGGGGTCAAGGTCCCGGTCGCGGCGCGGGCGGCGCCGGCTCTCAAGGAGGGCCCGGCGCCGCCCGTCGTACGCCGGGCGGCCCCGGACGGGCGGGACGCAACACCTCGGGCCGTCCGGACGGCACGGGCCGCCCCGCGCCCCCGGACGACTCCCGCAAACACCCCGACCCCTTCGACCTGCCCTTCACCCACGACGACGCCCCGGACGAGCGCCCCGGCGACGACGATCTCCCGCACAGGCGCCCGGCCCCCGGAGCCCGCCCGCGCCGCGACGGCGACGGCTCGTCCGGGCGTGCGGGGCAGGGCGGTCGCTCGCGTCGAGATGGTGACGGCGCGTCCGGGCGTGCGGGAGATAGCGGTCGTTCGCGTCGTGACGGTGACGGCGCGTCCGGGCGATCCGGTGCGAGCGGTCGTTCGCGTCGCGGTGGCGATGAGCCGTACGGGCGGTCGCCGGGTGACGAGGACGCTCCGGGGGGCCGGTCGCGTCGTGGCGCGGGGGACAGGCCCGCTGATGGCGGGCGGTCGCGCCGCGATGACGACGAGGGCCCGCGCGGGCGGTCCCGCCGGGACGGGGACCCGCCGGGGGGACGCTCCCGGGACGGTGGCGAAGACGGGCCGGGCGGCAGGTTCCGGCAGGACGAGGGGCCGGGGGCGCGTGGGCGCTCCCGGCAGGATGGTGGCGATGTGGCCCGCGGGCGGGCAGGCGACGGGGGCGAGCGGCCGAGGAGCCGCAGCCCTCAGGGTGACGACCGGCCGCGCGGCCGTGGCGACAGGCAGGACGCGCCGGGCAGGCGCCCCAGCGCCGGCGGCCGCCGCTCCGGCCCGGACGACCGCCGCACCGACGGAACCGGCCGGCGCTCCGGTGCGGACGACCGCCGCACCGACGGAACCGGGCGGCGCTCCGGTGCCGACGACCGCCATTCCGACGGAACCGGGCGGCGGTCAGGTGCGGATGAGCGTCGGGCCGAGCGGGGGCGGGATGCGTATGGCGGGGCCGCCGGGCGGTCGTCGCGGGACGTGTCGCAGGGGGCGCGGGGACGTACCAGGGACGGCTCCGACGGGCACCGGGGCCGCGACGGCGGCGAGGGCTTCCGCAGCGGGCGCGAGGACGGCGGCCGGCGGCCTCCGCCCAGGGGGACGCGGCCGGGGGGCGGGAGGCCGCCGATGCCGCCGAGGCCGCCGCTGGTGCTGCGGCTGGGCAACCCGCGCCGGCGGATCAACATCGGCCTCATCGTCATGACCTTCGTGCTGTCGATCTTCGCCGGCCGCCTGATCCAGATGCAGGGCCTCGACTCGAAGGTGTACGAGGCGGCCGCGGTCGACCAGCGGCAGCAGACGGAGGAGATCCAGGCCAAGCGCGGCTCCATCACCGACGCGAACGGCCACGCCCTGGCCGTGACCGTCGAGGCCCGGGAGATCGCCATCGACCCGACCAAGGTCCCCGAGGCGGTGCGGGCGAAGGTGGCCGCCCTGCTGGCCCGCCACCTGGGCAAGGACGAGCGCGAGATGGCCGCCAAGCTGGCCCGCGTCGACACCCGCTACCAGTTGCTGGCCAGGGACGTGGAGCCGGTGGTGGCCACCAGCCTGCTCAAGGAGCCGATCCCGTCGCTGACCGCGACGGAGACGTACCGCCGCGTCTACCCGGGCGGTGACCTGGCCGGCAGCCTGATCGGGTTCGTCGGCGACGAGAAGAGCGGCCTGGCGGGCATGGAGCAGGCCCGCGACTCGGTGCTGGCCGGCCGCGACGGCGAGGTGCGGATGGAGACGGGCCGCGACGGCCTGCGCATCCCGATGACCAGCAGCCAGCGCACGCCCCCGGTCGACGGCCGCGACGTGCGGCTGACCGTCGACCGCGACATCCAGTGGGCGGCCCAGAAGGCCATCGCCGAGCAGACCAGGAAGTCGGGCGCGAGCAGCGGCACCGTGATCGTCATGGACGTCCGGACGGCGCAGATCATCGCCATGGCCAACGCCCCCGAGCTCGACCTGAACAACTGGCGCAAGGCCCCCGAGTCCCAGTACGTCAACCGCGCGGCAGCCGAGGTCTTCGAGCCGGGCAGCACCAACAAGGTCATCACCGCCGCGGCCGCGCTGGAGGCGGGCGTGGTCGACCCGGGCACGGTGTTCCACGTGAAGGACCACATCCAGTGCGCCGACCGGGTGCTGCGCGACGCGCACCCGCACCCGCCCGAGGACATGACCTTCCAGCAGGCGGTGGCCGAGTCCAGCAACGTCGCCACCGTCATGGCCGCGCGCAAGGTCGGCAGCCAGGGCCTGTACGAGATGCTCAAGGCGTTCGGGTTCGGCTCGCGGCCGGGCGGCGGCGTGCCGGGCGCGGAGGCCGGGCTGCTGCCCGACTACAAGACCTGGTCCGGCAGCCAGAGCTGCACGGTCGCCTACGGGCAGGGCGTGTCGGTCACGGCGCTGCAGATGGCCAGCGTCTACCAGACGATCGCCAACGGCGGCGTCAAGATCGAGCCGCAGATCGTCGCGGGCGCGACCGACGAGGCCGGCAGGTTCGTCCCCGCTCCTCCCGGTAAGCAGACCAGGGTGACCAGCGAGGAAACCGCCAAGGAGATCACCACGATGCTCGAGTCCGCGGTGAGCGCGGAGGGCACCGGCGAGCTCGCCGCCATCCCGGGCTACCGGGTGGCGGGCAAGACCGGCACGGCCAACCGCTACGATGCCGAACTCGGCCGCTACGACGGCTACACCGCCTCGTTCGTCGGCTTCACGCCCGCTGACGCGCCCCGGCTGGTGGTGCTGTCGGTGCTGCAGAACCCCAAGAACGGCCACTTCGGCGGGCAACTGGCCGCGCCGGTGTTCAAGGATGTGATGACGTTCGCCATCAAGAGCAGGAAGATTCCTCCCACAGGCTCCGCCGCCTCCCCGGTGCGGACACGCGCGGGACAGTGACCGGGAAAGGTACGCTGCCGCCGTGCGTCCCCCGTCGTCTATGCGTCCAACGAGCAGTCCGCCCCGCCCGCTCACCGGGCTGGCCACCATGCTCGACGCCGATTCAGGCACCACGCGCTCGCCGCGTGCCGCGCTGACCGGCGTCACCATCGACTCCCGCCAGGTCCGGCGCGGAGATCTCTACGTCGCCCTGCCGGGCGCCAGCGCCCACGGCGCGGACTTCGCCGCCGAGGCGCTGGCCCGCGGCGCCGTGGCGGTGCTGACCGATCCGGGCGGCCGCGACGCGGCCGTCGCCACCGGCCTGCCGGTGCTCATCGTGCCCGATCCGCGCGCGCTGCTCGGCCAGATCTCCGCCTGGGTCTACGGCAGGCCCGCCGGCGGCATCACCGTCCTCGGCGTGACCGGCACCAGCGGCAAGTCGACCACCACGTTCCTGCTGGAGGCCGGGCTGCGCGCGGCCGGGCACACCGCCGGGCTGGTCGGCGGCGTCGAGATCCACGCCGGCGAGCTGCGCTTCGAGGCCAGGCTGACCACGCCGGAGGCGTCGGAGCTGCACGGCCTGTTCGCGCTCATGCGGGAGCAGGGCGTCACCGCGGCCGCCATGGAGGTCTCCAGCCACGCGCTGGCGCTCGGCCGGGTCGACGGCGTCTTCTACGACGTGGCGCTGTTCACCAACCTGTCGCAGGACCACCTCGACTTCCACAAGGACTTCGACGACTACTTCGCGACCAAGGCCAGACTGTTCCAGCCGGAGCTGAGCCGCTGCGGCGTCACCAACCTCGACGACGCCTACGGCCGCGAGCTGCTGCGCGTGGCGAAGGTGCCGATGACGACGTTCTCGGCGCTGGGCGACCCGGCCGCCGAGTGGCGGGCGCTGGACGTCCGGCTGGGCGCCGACGGCAGCGCGTTCCGGGTGACCGGTCCCGGCGGCGTGGAGGCCGGGGCGCGGATCTCGCTGCCCGGCCCGTTCAACGTGGCCAACGCGCTCGGCGCGATCGTCACGCTCGTCGAGGCCGGGGTGCCGCTGCAGGACGCCGTGCGCGGCGTCGGCACGCTGACCGGGGTGCCGGGCCGCATGGAGCGGGTCACCGCCTCCGGCGACGAGTTCCAGGCCGTCGTCGACTACTCGCACAAGCCCGCCGCCGTCGAGTCGGTGCTGCGCTCGCTGCGCGAGGTCACCGACGGCACGCTCACCGTCGTGCTCGGCTGCGGCGGTGACCGCGACGCGGGCAAGCGGCCGCTCATGGGCGAGGCCGCGGCCCGGCTGGCCGATGTGGCGGTCTTCACGAGCGACAATCCGCGCTCCGAGGACCCTCTGGACATCCTGGCCGCCATGATGGAGGGGGCGCTGCGCGTTCCCCGGCACGAGCGCGCCCATGTGATCATTGAGCCCGACCGTGCCGCGGCCATCGACCTGGCGGTCGGCCGGGCCGGGCGCGGTGACGTGATAGTCGTGGCCGGCAAGGGCCACGAGCAGGGCCAGTACGTTTCAGGCGAGGTGATCCCCTTCGACGACAGGGAGGTGGTCGCCGCCGCGATCGACGCACGCAAGGAAAGCAGGAAGCACGCATGATCCCGTTGCCTCTGGCCAGGATCGCCGAGATCACCTCGGGCGCCCTGTCGGGCATGGCCGACCCCCGCGCGGTGGTGCGGGGCCCCGTGGTCATCGACTCGAGGGAAGCCGCGCCGGGATCGCTGTTCGTCGCCTACACGGGCGCCCGGGTCGACGGCCACGACTTCGCCGCGCAGGCGCTGCGGGCCGGTGCCGTCGCGGTGCTCGCCAGCCGGCCGGTCGAGGGCCCCGCGATCATCGTGCCCGACGCCACGGCCGCGCTCGCCGAGCTGGCGACCGCGCAGGCCGCCGCGCTGACGGCGGCGACCGTGATCGGCGTGACGGGCTCGGCCGGCAAGACCACCACCAAGGACCTGCTGGCCAGGCTCACCGCCAGGATCGGCCCCACGATCGCGCCGGCCGGCAACCACAACAACGAGATCGGCCACCCGCTCACCGTCCTCAAGGCCGACGCCGCCACCCGCTACCTGGTGCTGGAGCTGAGTGCCCGCACCATCGGCAACATCGCCGACCTGGCGCGCATCGCGCCCCCGCGGATCGGCGTGGTGCTCAACGTCGGCACCGCGCACATCGGCGTGTTCGGCGGCAAGGAGGCCATCGCCAAGGCCAAGGGCGAGCTCGTCGAGGCGCTGCCGGGCGACGGCGTCGCGGTGCTCAACGCCGACGACCCGCTGGTGCGCGCGATGGCCTCGCGCACCTCGGCCCGCGTCACCCTGTTCGGCCGGGGCGAGGACGCCGCCATCCGGGCCGAGGAGATCACCGTGGACGAGCGCGGGCGCGCCGCGTTCACGCTGCGCACCCCCTCGGGCGCGGCCCCCGTCCGGCTCAGGCTGTACGGGGCGCACGCGGTCGACAACGCGCTGGCCGCGGCCGCGGCCGGCTACGAGCTGGGCCTGCCGGTCGCCACCATCGCCGAGGAGCTGTCGCAGGCCGAGCCGCGCAGCCGGTGGCGGATGGAGGTCACCGACCGGCCCGACGGTGTCACGATCGTCAACGACGCCTACAACGCCAACCCCGACTCGATGCGGGCCGCGTTCGAGGCGCTCGGCACGCTCGGCCGGGGACGCCGCCGCTTCGCCGTCATCGCCGCCCTGCGCGAGCTGGGCGAGGACAGCCAGGCGCTCAACACCGAGGTCGGCCGGCTGGCGGCCACCAGCGGCCTGGCGGGCCTCGTCGTGGCCGGTTCCGACGCGGCCCCCGTACTCGAAGGGGCGCACGAGGAGGCCAGGCGGCTGGCCGCGGCCGGCGGGCCGCCGGGAGCGGGCGGGCCGCCGCTGATCACGCACGTGCCCGACGCGCAGGCGGCGGCCGCCGAGCTGGGCCGGTGGCTGCGGCCCGGTGACGTCGTGCTGGTCAAGGGCCCCCGGGCGATGGGTCTCGAACGCACGGCCGAGCTGCTGCTCGGGGGTGCCGCCCAGTGACCGACATCATCATCGCCGGCGCGGTGGGGCTGATCCTCTCCATGCTCGGCACCCCCCTGGCCATCCGGCTGTTCTCCAGACGCGGCTACGGCCAGGAGATCCGCGAGGAGGGCCCGTCCGGCCACCACGGCAAGCGTGGCACCCCCACCATGGGCGGCACCGTCATCGTGCTGGCCTCGCTGCTGGCCTACGGCGCTTCACACCTGGCCATGCTGTCGAAGCCGACGATCTCGGGGCTGCTCGTGCTGTTCCTGATGACCGGGCTCGGCGCGGTCGGCTTCCTCGACGACTTCATCAAGATCTACAAGCAGCGAAGCCTGGGCCTGCGCAGCGGCGCCAAGGCGCTCGGCCAGCTCATCATCGGCGCGATCTTCGCGGTGATGGTGACGCAGAACCCCAACATCTACGACATCACGCCCGCCGAGCCCCGGCTGTCGTTCCTGCGTGACTTCGGCCCGTCGATCGGCATCGTGGCGTTCACCGTCTGGGTCCTGATCATGATCGTCGGGTTCTCCAACGCGGTGAACCTCACCGACGGCCTCGACGGCCTGGCCAGCGGCGCCACCGGCGTGGTCCTCGGCGCGTACGTGCTGATCGGCAACTGGCAGCTGCGCAACAACTGCATCGACCAGCTCGGCCCCAACTGCTACTGGGTGCGCGACCCGCTCGACCTGGCCGTGGTGGCCGCCGCCGTGCTCGGCGCGCTGGTCGGGTTCCTGTGGTGGAACGCGCCGCCCGCCAAGATCTTCATGGGCGACACCGGGTCGCTCGCGCTCGGCGGCGTGCTGGCCGGCCTGGCGATCGCCACCCGTACCCAGCTCCTGCTGATCATCCTGGCCGGGCTGTGCGTGATCATCACGATGTCGGTGATCATCCAGGTGGGCTTCTTCAAGATGACCGGCAAACGGGTGTTCCGGATGGCGCCGCTGCAGCACCACTTCGAGCTCAAGGGCTGGGCCGAGACCACGATCGTGGTCCGCTTCTGGCTGGTCGCCGGGTTGTGCGCGGCGCTCGGGCTCGGGCTGTTCTACTTCGAATGGATGCCCCGCTGATGAGCCTCACCTGCGTCGCCGGGCTCGGCGTGTCCGGCACCGCCGCCGCCCGCGTGCTGGCCGCGCACGGCGAGCGGGTCGTCGTGGTGGAGTCGGCCGAGGGGGAGCGGCAGCTCGCCGCCGCGGCCGAGCTGTCCGGGCGCGGCGTCGAGGTCCGCTTCGGGCCGCTGGAGCTGCCCGAGGGCGCCACCCGCCTGGTCACCACCGGCTGGGCGCCGCACCACCCGCTCATCGCCGCCGCCCTCGACGCAGGCGTCGAGGTGGTCGGCGAGGTGGAGCTGGCCTGGCGGCTGCGGCCCGCGCACGCCGCCCCCTGGCTGGCGCTGACCGGCACCAACGGCAAGACGACCGCCGTGCGGATGCTCACCTCGATCCTGCTCGCCGCCGGTCGCAAGGCGGCCGCCGTCGGCAACGTGGGCGTGCCCGTCGTGGAGGCCGTGCGCGAGCCGTACGACGCGCTCGCGGTCGAGCTGTCGAGCTTCCAGCTCCACTGGTCCGCCACGCTGGCCCCGCACGCCGCCGCGATCCTCAACCTCGCACCCGACCACCTCGACTGGCACGGGTCGATGGAGGCGTACGCGGCCGACAAGGGCCGCCTCTACGAGCGGGCCGGCACCGTGATCTACAACGCCGACGACCCCGAGGTCGCCCGGCTGGCCGCCCCCTACCCCGGCGCGGTCGGCTTCACGCTGCGCGTGCCCAGGCCCGGCCAGCTCGGCGTGGTCGAGGACCTGCTGGTCGACCGGGCCTTCGTGGCCGACCCCGCCGAGTCGGCCGAGGAGCTCGCCACGCTGGCCGACGTGCGCCCGCTCGCGCCGCACAACGTCGCCAACGCGCTGGCCGCCGCCGCGCTGGCCCGCACGCTCGGCGTCTCCTCCGAGGCCGTGCGGCAGGGCCTGCGCGACTTCACGCCCGACCCGCACCGCCTGTCCCACGTGGCCCGCGTCGGCGAGGTCGACTACGTCGACGACTCCAAGGCCACCAACCCGCACGCCGCCTCGGCCGCGCTCTCCTCCTACCCGTCGATCGTGTGGGTGGCCGGCGGCCAGCTCAAGGGCGCCGACGTGGACGACCTGGTACGGGACGCGGCGCCGAGACTGCGTGGCGCGGTGCTGCTCGGCGCCGACCGCGCCCGGATCGCCGAAGCTCTCGCGCGACACGCGCCGAATGTCCCCGTGGTGGACATCTCCGGCCAAGACACTGGTGTGATGGACCGAGTCGTCACCGAAGCCTCCCGGCTGGCCTCCCCCGGAGACACCGTGCTGCTGTCCCCGGCGGGCGCGTCGCTGGACATGTTCGCCAACTACCCTGCGCGAGGGGAGGCCTTCGCGCGTGCCGTACGCGGGCTAGAGGCGGCCACGTGAGCACCACCACCTCCGAGCAGCCGCCCGCGCCCGAGGAGCCGCGCCCGCGCGCCACCCAGGAGCCGTCGGGCTGGGCCCGCGAACGGCTCGGCGCGCTGCGGGAGCTGCTGGACAAGCCGCTCACCACCTACTACCTGATCATCGGGTGCGTCACGCTGCTGCTCGCGCTCGGGCTGATGATGGTGCTGTCGGCCTCCAGCATCGAGGCGATGCACAAGACCGGCAGCCCGTTCTCCTGGTTCATCAGGCAGTCGCTGTCGGCCGCGCTGGGCGTGGTGGTCATGTGGGTGTGCACGCGGCTGCCGTACAAGTTCTTCCGGTGGGCGGGCTACCCGCTGATGGCGCTGTCGATCGTCGCGCTGATCCTGGTGCTCGCCTTCGGCCGGTCGGAGCTGGGCGCGCAGCGCTGGCTCGACCTCGGCCCGATCTTCCTGCAGCCGTCGGAGCCGGCCAAGCTCGGCCTGGCGCTGTGGGGCGCCGACCTGCTGGCGCGCCGGGCCCGCGCCGGGCGCATCGAGTGGCGGCACATGCTCATCCCGCTCATGCCCGGCACCGTGATCCTGGCCACCATGGTCATGCTGGGCAGCGACCTGGGCACCACGATCGTGCTCTTCATGATCTTCCTGGCGCTGCTGTGGGTGGTGGGGGCGCCGGTCAAGCTGTTCGGCGGCATCCTGTCGCTGGCCGTGCTGGCCGCGATCATCATGATCCGGGTCGAGCCGTACCGGATGGCCCGCGTCAGCTCCTTCCTCGACCCGTGGGCCGACGCGCAGGGCGCCGGCTACCAGGCGGTCCAGGGGCAGATCGCGATGGGCTCCGGCGGCTGGTTCGGCCTCGGGCTGGGCAGCAGCCGGCAGAAGTGGTCGTGGCTGCCGCACGGCGAGAGCGACTTCATCTTCGCCGTACTCGGCGAGGAGCTCGGGCTGATGGGCACGCTGCTGGTCGTGGCGCTGTTCGGCCTGCTCGGCTACGCCGGGCTGCGGGTCGCCTCCCGCGTCAACGACGCCTTCGTCCGCCTCGTCTCGGTCGCCGTGGTCGCCTGGATCGTCGGGCAGGGCCTCGTCAACATGGGAGCCGTGCTCAGCGTCCTGCCCATCACCGGCATCCCGCTGCCGCTGGTCTCCTACGGCGGCTCCGCGCTGCTGCCGACGCTCGCCGCACTGGGCATGCTGCTGTCGTTCGCCAAGCGGGAGCCCGGAGCGCGTGAGGCTCTGGCCGCACGTGGCCCCGGACCGGCCGCCCGGGGCCTAAGCTGGCTTGGCCTGGGGCGTACGACCAGACGCCGAGACAGACGTTAGGGAGTGACCGACATGAGGGTGGTCCTCGCCGGTGGCGGGACGGCCGGGCACATCGAGCCGGCTCTCGCCCTGGCCGACGCGCTACGCCGCCTCGATCCGGGCGTCGGAGTCACCTGCGTGGGCACCGAGCGCGGCCTGGAGACGAGGCTGGTCCCGGCCCGCGGCTACGAGCTGGAGCTGGTCCCCGCCGTGCCGCTGCCCCGGGCGATCACCCCGCAGTTGCTCACCGTCCCCGGCAGGCTCGCCGGCGCGGTCAACGCCATGGCCGCCGTCCTCGACCGGGTCCGGGCCGACGTCCTGGTCGGCTTCGGTGGCTACGTGGCCACCCCGGCCTACCTGGCCGCCAAGCGGCGCGGCGTGCCGATCGTCGTGCACGAGGCCAACCCGCGCCCCGGCCTGGCCAACCGGCTCGGCGCCCGGCTCACCGAGCACGTCTTCACCGGCTTCCCCGACGGGGCGCTGGGCAAGGCCGAGTTCATCGGCACCCCGTTGCGCCGCGAGATCGTCGAGCTCGACCGGCTGTCCACCGGCGACAAGGCGCGCTCCTGGTTCGGGCTGCAGACCGACCGGCCGACGCTGCTGGTGTTCGGCGGCTCCCAGGGGGCCAGGTCGATCAACGAGGCCGCGCTGGCCGCCGCCCCCGCGCTGCGCCGCGCCGGCGTCCAGGTGCTGCACGTCATCGGCCCCAAGAACACCGTCGAGCACGAGCCGCCGCCCGGCGACCCGCAATACGTCCTGCTCCCGTACGTCGACCGCATGGACCTCGCCTACGCCGCCGCCGACCTGGCGCTGTGCCGCAGCGGCGCGCTCACCTGCGCCGAGCTGACCGCCGTCGGGCTGCCCGCCGCGTACGTGCCGCTGCCGCACGGCAACGGGGAGCAGCGGCTCAACGCCGGGCGCGTCGCAGCGGGCGGCGGCGGCCTGCTGGTCGACGACGCCGAACTGACCGCCGAATGGATCGTTCACCACGTGCTGCCCATCCTCCACGACCCCGAGCGGGTCGCCGCCATGTCGGAGGCCGCCTCCAGACTGGGGAGGAAGGACGCCGACCTCATACTCGCCAGGAAAGTGTTGGAGATAGCCCGATGAGTCTCGTCAAGCTGGTCGATCCCGTAGCCGCAGAAGAACTGGGACGGGTGCACTTCATCGGCATCGGTGGCGCGGGCATGTCGGGCATCGCGCGCATCCTGCTCAAGCGCGGCGTGCGGGTGTCCGGCAGCGACGCCCGCAGCGGCGAGCAGGTCACCGAGCTGCGCGAGCTGGGCGCCACCGTGCACATCGGCCATGCCGCCTCGCACATCCGCGACGTCGACACCGTCGTCGTCTCCACCGCCATCCGCGACTCCAACCCGGAGCTGGGCGAGGCGCTCAAGCAGCGGCTGCGGGTCATCCCGCGGGCCGCCGCCCTGGCCGCCGTGATGGCCGGGCGCACCGCCGTGGCCATCGCCGGCACCCACGGCAAGACCACCACCACCTCGATGCTCACCGTCGCCCTGCAGAAGTGCGGGGCCGACCCGTCCTACTGCGTCGGCGGTCAGCTCGTCACCACCGGGCTCGGCGCCGACGAGGGCTCCGGGCAGGTGTTCGTGGCCGAGGCCGACGAGAGCGACGGCTCGTTCCTCATGCTGGCGCCCGACATCGCCGTGGTGACCAACGTCGAGGCCGACCATCTGGACAACTACGGCGACCCGCGCGCCGTGCACGACAGCTTCACCCGGTTCGCCGAGCGGATCGGATCGCTGCTGGTCGCCTGCGCCGACGACCCGGGCGCGGCCGACCTGGCGGACCAGGCGCGGGCGCTCGGGCTGCGCGTGGTGACCTACGGCGAGCGGGGCGACTACCGGGTCAGCGAGGTGCGGCCCGACGGGTTCGGCACCCTGTTCAGCGTCGAGGGGCCCGGCGGGGGCGGCGGCGAGGTGCGGCTGGCCGTCCCCGGCGCCCACAACGCGCTCAACGCCACCGCGGTCATCGCCGTGGCCGACGAGCTGGGCCTGCCCTTCGAGGAGATCAGAGACGGGCTGGCGGCCTTCACCGGGGCCAAGCGGCGCTTCGAGGCCAAGGGCGAGGCGGGCGGCGTGGCGGTGTTCGACAGCTACGCCCACCACCCGACCGAGCTGGCGGCCGACCTGCGGGCCGCGCGCGACGTGGTGGCCTCCTACTCCGGCGACGGGCGGGTCATCGCGATCTTCCAGCCGCACCTCTACTCGCGCACCCGCTTCTTCGCCGACGAGTTCGGCGCCGCGCTCGGCCTGGCCGACGAGGCGATCGTGCTCGACGTCTACGGGGCGCGTGAAGACCCCGAGCCGGGCGTGTCGGGCGCGCTCGTGGCCGGCCGGGTGCCGCTGCCCGCCGACCGGGTCGCCTACGCGCCCGACCGGGCGTCGGTGCCCGGGCTGGTGGCCGCGCGGGCGCGGGCCGGCGACGTCGTCCTCACGATGGGCGCGGGCGACGTGACCGAGCTCGGCCCGCAGATCGTCGCCCGGCTGTCGGGCTGACGCGCGGGCGTGGCGGCACGGTGCCACCAGGGCCGGCGGCGTAGGTTCGGGGGGCACACGGCGACGCTGGGAGGGCGATGAAGGCGCGGAGGGTGTTCCTGGTGCTGCTCACCGCCGGAGTGGTGGGGACGGCCGCGTGGTTGATCTTCTTCTCGCCGGTGCTGGGCGTGCGATCTGTGGAGATCGTGGGAAATGTCACAGTGCCCGCCGACCGGATCAGACAGGCGGCGCAGGTCCCCGACCTGCACCCCCTGGCCACCGTCAACCTCGCCGGCGTGCAGGCGCGGGTGCAGGCCATCAGACAGGTGGCCGGCGCCAAGGTCGACCGCGTCTGGCCCGGGACCCTCAGGATCGAGGTCGTGGAGCGGGAGCCGGTCGCCCAGGTGCCCGCCGGAAACCGGGCGGCGCTGATCGACAAGCTCGGCGTGGTGATCGAGGTGCGCGACGTCGCGCCGCCGCTGCTGCCCGTGCTGCGGGTGGCCGCGCCGGCGGCGGGCGACCCGGCCACCATGGCGGCGCTCAAGGTCGTCGTGGGGCTGCCCGGCGAACTGGGCGGGCGGGTGCGCCAGGTGGCCGCCACGACGGCCGAGGACGTCACGCTGACGCTCTCCGACGGCCGGACCGTCATCTGGGGCGGCGTGGACCGGCCCGAGGCCAAGGCGCGCATCCTGACGAGCATGCTGCGGCAGGACGCCGAGGTCTACGACGTGAGCTCGCCCGACGTGGTGACGCTCAAATGAGGCCGCGCGCCGATCCGCGGGCGCACGCCCGGCAAACTCGGCGCCGGAGCACCGCCGAGCCTGTCCGTTGCGGGCCTCCCGCCATGAGAGCCTGTACACCGGGTAGCGGCGGTGGAGGCCCCCGACCAGGCGTGACCACGGAGCGAAACGGACAGCCCGCGACACGCCGGACGTGCTTGCGGCGCGGTTAGTTGACCCGCGCGGAGCGTAACTCCTACTGTCCGTATCAATCTCAGGTTGACATAAATCTAAATCTCAACTTGAGGTTGAGAGTTACCCGAACTGACAAGACGCGGAGAAATCCGCACCGAAATGGCAAGTCAACGAGCGGAAAGGCCCCTCGTCGTGGCAGCACCGCAGAACTACCTCGCGGTCATCAAGGTCGTCGGCATCGGCGGCGGCGGAGTGAACGCCGTCAACCGGATGATCGAAGAGGGACTCAAGGGCGTCGAGTTCATCGCGATAAACACCGACGCCCAGGCGCTGCTGATGAGTGACGCCGACGTCAAACTGGACGTGGGCCGCGAGCTCACGCGCGGCCTCGGCGCGGGGGCCAACCCCGATGTCGGCCGCAAGGCCGCAGAGGACCACCGGGAGGAGATCGAGGAGGTCCTCAAGGGGGCCGACATGGTCTTCGTCACGGCGGGCGAGGGTGGTGGCACCGGCACCGGTGGCGCGCCCGTGGTGGCGAACATCGCCAGATCGCTGGGCGCTTTGACGATAGGAGTCGTCACCCGCCCGTTCAGCTTCGAGGGCCGCAGGCGCGCCATGCAGGCCGAGGCGGGCATCGAGACGCTGCGCGACGAGGTCGACACCCTCATCGTCATCCCCAACGACCGGCTGCTGTCGATCTCCGACCGGCAGGTGAGCGTGCTCGACGCGTTCAAGGCGGCCGACCAGGTGCTGCTCTCCGGTGTGCAGGGCATCACCGACCTGATCACCACGCCCGGCCTGATCAACCTCGACTTCGCCGACGTCAAGTCGGTCATGTCGGGCGCCGGCTCGGCGCTGATGGGCATCGGCCACGCGCGTGGCGACGACCGCTCGGTCGCGGCGGCCGAGATGGCGGTATCCAGCCCGCTGCTGGAGGCCAGCATCGACGGCGCGCACGGCGTGCTGCTGTCGATCGCGGGCGGCTCCGACCTCGGCCTGTTCGAGATCAACGAGGCCGCCCAGCTCGTCTCCATGGCGGCCGCGCCCGACGCCAACATCATCTTCGGCACGGTCATCGACGACGCGCTCGGCGACGAGGTGCGGGTCACCGTGATCGCCGCCGGGTTCGACGACCTGCCGCCGGCCGAGAAGCCGATGCCGCGCCCGCAGGCCCGTCCCGCCACCCAGGCGCCCGCCGCGCCGCCGGTGCCGCCTGCGCGCGCGAGCGCGCCCACGGCCGCCGTCAAGCCCGAGCCGAGGCCCGAGCTCCGCCCGGAGCCGCGCGCCGAGTTCAGGCCCGAGCCGCGTCCGGAGGCCCGTACGGACTTCCGCCCGGAGTCGAGGCCCGAGCAGCGCTCCGACTTCCGCCCGGAGTCGCGGCCGGAGTTCCGCGCCGAGTCGCGGCCCGAGCAGCGCTCTGACTTCCGTCCGGAGTCGCGGCCCGAGCCGTCCCGTACGGAGTTCAGGCCGGAGCCTCGGCCCGAGCCCCGTCCGGAGCCGGTCCGGCCCGCCGAGAGCGCCCAGGAGCCGGCCGCCGACCAGGACGACCAGCCCGGCCCCGTCTCCATCCCGCGGCCCACTCCGGAGCCCGCCAACCCGCCCACGCCCATCACCTCCCGCATGTCGGAGCCCGCCAAACGTCGCCCGGTGGTCTTCGAGGAGCAGGAGGAGGAACTGGACGTCCCCGACTTCCTGAAATAGCCCGACAGGCCCCCGCCGCTCCCTCGTCCGTCCCAGGGGAGCGGCGCCGCTGTGCCGGGGCCCTCTTCCCGTACGCGACGGCGCCCGTCTCCTCCGGGGGCGGGGCCGTACCGGAGGACGGGGTGCGGGAAGATGGGGGCGCACAGGAAGGAGAGGCGTGCGAAGGGAAGAGATCGCCTCGGGCCTCGCCGAGGTCGAAGGGCGCATCGGCGAAGCGTGCCGGGCGGCGCGGCGCGACCGGGGCGAAGTGACGTTGATCGCCGTCACCAAGACCTACCCGGCCGCCGACGTGCGCGTCCTGTCCGAGCTCGGCCTGCGCGACGTGGCGGAGAACCGTGACCAGGAGGCGGCGGGCAAGGCGCGCGAGTGCGCCGGGCTCCCGCTGACCTGGCACTTCGTCGGGCAGCTGCAGACCAACAAGGTCCGTTCCGTCGTCGGCTACGCCGACGTGATCCACTCAGTCGACCGGCTCCGGCTGGTCGAGGCGATCAGCCGCGAGGCCGTCCGGCAGGGCCGGGAGGTCGGCTGCCTGGTCCAGGTGGCTCTGGACGACGATCCGGCCAGGGGCGGCGCCCGTCCCGCCGAGGTGCCGGAGCTCGCCACGGAGATCGCCGCCGCGCCGGGCCTGTGGCTCGGCGGGGTGATGGCGGTGGCGCCGCTGGGGGGCGATCCCGGCGCGGCGTTCTCGCGGCTGCGCGATGTGGCGCTGGCCGTGCAGGACCGGCATCCACGTGCCACGATGATTTCGGCGGGGATGAGCGACGATCTGGCCGAGGCTGTCGCGCACGGCGCCACACATGTGCGGGTCGGTACGGCGTTGCTCGGCCGCCGGAAGCTCTTCGTCAGGTAATGTCCCGTCAAGTGGGTCTTCAGGCCCGCGATCCCGTAGAGGTCGAGCAGCGGTGAGCTTCAAGGGGGTACGGCTACCGCCTCGGGCCCGGCGACTGGCCCGAGCGAGTGAGACCATGAGCAGGAGGACGACGTAGCGATGGCCGGCGCGATGCGCAAGATGGCGGTCTACCTCGGTCTCGTGGAGGACGACCGCTACGAGAGGTACGAGCCCTACACGGATGAGTACACCTACGAGGACGACGGGCCGCGAACCGGCGAGGAACGTCCCGTAACGGTCCAGGACCGCGAAGAGGAGGCCGAGCCCGGGGTCCCCGCGCCGCGGCCCGCCACGACGGTCCTGGAGCGCCGTACGACCGATCTGGCCCGCATCACGACCCTCCACCCCCGCACGTACAACGAGGCCCGGACCATCGGCGAGCACTTCCGCGACGGCACCCCGGTCATCATGAACCTGACTGAGATGGTTGACAGCGACGCAAAACGGCTGGTCGATTTCGCGGCAGGTCTGGTCTTCGGCCTACATGGCAGCATTGAACGTGTTACCAACAAGGTGTTCCTGTTGTCCCCTGCCAATGTCGAGGTGACCGCCGAGGACAAGGCTCGAATCGCGGAACGCGGGTTCTTCAACCAGAGTTAGAGTCTCTGTATGCCTATCGGATCCAACCAGGTCTCCCCGAGACCGGGCGGACACATCAGAAGTGGAGGCGCGGCCAGACCGTGGGGATCGTAAGCCAGATCTTGGTCGTCGTCCTGTCTCTCTATCTGGTGCTGCTCATCGGCCGGATGATCTTCGAGACAGTGCAGGCGTTCGCCCGGCAGTGGCGGCCTTCCGGGGTCGTTCTCGTGCTCGCCGAAGCCACATACACCGCAACCGACCCGCCCCTCAAGTTCCTCCGCCGTTTCATTCCCCCGCTCCGGTTGGGTACGGTGGCCTTTGACCTAAGCTTCACAGTCCTCTTCATCATCGTCCTGCTGCTGATCAACATCGTAGGATCGTTCGGCGGCCGGTGAAGGGGGCCGCGGGGCACAGGTCGTGATCCAACTCGTGTCCGCGCTGAAGTGATTCGGGTTACCGTCCCTCCGGACAGACTCCAAAGCGCGCCAAGGAGACCAAAAGATGCCGCTTACGCCCGCTGATGTGCGGAACAAGCAGTTCAGCACGACCCGGTTGCGGCCGGGCTACGACGAGGAAGAGGTCGACGCGTTCCTCGACGAGGTCGAGGCCGAGCTAGACCGACTCATCCAGGAGAACGAGGAGCTGCGCGCCAAGCTGGCCGAGTGCCTGCGTGGCAAGGTGCCCGGTGGCATGAACATGCCCATGGCCTCCGCGCCGGTGCAGGAGCAGCCCAAGCCGGAGATGATGCAGCCGCCGCAGCCGGAGCCCATGCGGGCCCCCGAGCCGCAGCCGCAGCCCCAGCCGGTTCCCGTGGCCATGAACATGCCTCCCGCCGAGGACAACATGGACACCGCGGCTCGCGTCCTGGCCCTCGCCCAGCAGACCGCCGACCAGGCGATCGCCGACGCCCGCCGCGAGGCGGACGAGACCGTCACCCGCGCCCGCCGCGAGGCCGACGAGATCCTCACCAAGGCCCGCCGCCAGGCCGAGCAGGTCATCGGCGACGCCCGCGCCCGCGCCGAGACGCTCGAGCGCGACGCCCAGGAGCGCCACCGTCAGGCCATGGGCTCCCTCGTCCAGACCCGCGACGAGCTCGAGCGCAAGGTCGAGGAGCTGCGCAGCTTCGAACGCGAATACCGCAGCCGCCTCAAGCTCTACCTGGAGAACCAGCTCGCCGAGCTGAACGTCTCCGCCGAGGGCAGCGGCGGGTTCCCGGTCATGTCGGGTGGTCCCGGCGCTCCCGCCATGTCGCACTCCGTGCCGCAGGGTGGTCAGCAGCCTCTGCCCGGTGGCCCGAACCCGTTCGGCGGCGAGGCTCCGCAGGGCGCCTTCCCCGGCGGTGACGGTCCCCACAACGACCGCCGGTAAAGTAACGGGTCAACTGGACCCGTCACTCGAAAGAGCCCCTAGTGATCCTTATCAGTGCTGGTTTGGTGCTCGCGGCGGTCGTGCTGCTGATCGCGGGCTTCGTACTGGCCAAGCCGTTCCTGATCATGTGGTCCATCGTGGTCAGCGTGCTGTCGGCGCTGTTCCTGGTGATCGGAGCGATGCTGCGGCGTCACGAGCTGTTCCCCGGCGGTGGGCAGGCCGCTACCCCGGCCACCCCCCCTCCGGCAGGGCTCGCGCCCCCAGGGGCGCCGCACACCCGGCCCGGCCCCATGGGAGCGCAGCAGCCGTCAGGTCCGCATCCCTACCAGCGGACGCCTGCGATGCCGGCACCCGTGCCCACACCCGGGCCCGCGACCAGGCCCGCACCGGCGCCGGCGGCTCCCCGCCCGGCGACGGCGAGAGGGATCTCCCCGGACGCGATCGTGCTGGTCATTCCCGGACGCAGGCGTTACCACGTGCCGGGATGCCGCCAGCTGGCCGGCCGGGATCATGAGGAGCTCACGTACGAAGAGGCGCGCGAGGAGGGCTTCACGCCCTGCACCGCCTGCCTCCCCGACGCCGCGCTCGGCGGACGGCAGCTGCCGCCTGCCGCCGACCCCGAGCCCGCGGCCCCCGCAGCACACCTGACGGAGCCCGCCGAGTCCACGCGCGACCTGCGTTCGCCGGTCGCCCCGCCGAAGTCCGGTCCCCAGGCTTCCACCCCCGGCTCGGACACCACCTCCCCGGCCCCGGCCGCCGGGAGCAAGGCCGCCTCGCCTGCCGAGGGGCCGTCCGCCGGAGATCCCGCCGCCTCGCCCGCCGAGAGCGCGTCCGGCTGGTTCGCCCCCGCCACCTCGACCGGCGGCGGGCCGACCGCCTCCCGTCCCGGCGACGCCAAGGCGGCTCCCAAGACCGGCGGCTCCACCCCGTCCGGACCTGACGACGCCTCGGGCGCCAAGCCGAGTGACAGCACCTCAGCCCCCAGGCCCGGCCAGGCCCGCCCGGCTTCCCCGCCCGGCGGCAGCTCCACCTCCAGCCCTGCGGCCGGCCCTGCGGCCGGCCCTGCGGCCGGTGGTAAGCCCTCCGGCTCCGCGGAGGGTGGTAAGCCTAAGCCGTCCACCTCCGGCCCTGCGGCCGGTGGTAGGCCTCCGGCCTCTGCGGAGGGTGGTAAGCCTTCCACCTCCAGCGATGCGGCTGGGCGTAAGCCCTCCGGCTCCGCGGGGGGCGGCAAGTCGTCCACCTCCGCCTCTGTCGAGGGTGACGAGGACGAGACGGAGACCAAGACTTCCCTGCCGCTGCCCGGCGCCGGGCAGCGGCCTTCCGGTGCCAAGCCGGAGGGGCCCGAGCGGCGCCCGTCCGGGAAGAGCGCCGCTGCTCCGGACGCCGACGCCGCGGACCGCGATCCCGACACCCAGCCGCAGCCGCGTGTCACCGCCGACGGGACACCGGTGCCCCAGCCAAGCTCTGCCGGCCAGGGCCGTCCCGAGCGGTCCGGGGGGTCACCTTCCGGTCCGCCCCGCCCCCGGAGGGACGAGGCGGCCTCCGAGATGACGCCCCCCTCAGGCGTACGCCGTCCCGCACCCGGCGCCTCCCGAGCAGGCTCGCCGGCCGCCGGGGACCCGGAGCGCCCGGCGTCGTCGACCGAATCGGCCCGATCCAGCGGCCCGCTGCCGACCGGCGCCGGGGCCGAGGACACCTCCGCCAAGAACGCCACGTCCAGAACCGCCACCTCCACGGACGCCGCCTCAACGGGCGCGGCCGCGGACAGGGCCGCGACGGGCGGTCCTTCGGCCGGTACGGCCCCCACAGGCCCCGCGTCGGCAGGAGCTGCCGCAGCGCCCACCGCGAGCGGCGCCGCCCCGGCGGGGGCCGCGTCGGGCAGCGGCGGCAAGGGCAGGCCGCAGGCCGGACCGGCGAAGCGCGAGAGCCCGGCCAGGCCGGAGGGCACGGCCAGGCCGGAAAGTGCGGCCAGGCGGGAGAGCGCGGCCGGGCCGGAGGGTGAGGCCGCCGCTCCGGAGCGTCCGGCTCCCTCGTCCGCGTCCGTCAAGGGAACGGCCGGTGCGTCGCCCAAGGAGCGCAAGACTTCCGAAACGGCCACGCCCCAGGGCAAGAACGGCGGTGGCGCCAAGGGCGGCGGTTCGGTGAAGGTCATCGTGGGCACCCGCCGCTACCACAGCACCGCCTGCCCCCTCATCCAGGGCGCGGGAGACACCGGTGTGGAGACCATGACGCAGGCCGAAGCCGAGGCGGCGGGCCTGACGAGCTGCTCGGTCTGCCAGCACGACCGCGAGACCGTCAGCTGACCCCTCGCTATCCCCTACGAAGGCAAGCCCCTGCGGCGTCGCTCCGGCTCCCGCGAGCGTACGGCAGTGACCGGCGGTCAAGCCGGTCGAGCCGGTTGAGCCGTACGCGAAGCGCGGCGTGCGCGGGGACGCGGGGCGGGAGGATGGGCTCATGAGGCTCATCAAGTACGGGCATGCCTGCGTGCGGCTGGAGAAGGACTCGCGGGCACTGGTCATCGACCCCGGGATGATCATGCCCGATGCCGCCGCGCTGGCCGGCGCCGAGGCGGTGCTGGTCACGCACGAGCACTGGGATCACCTCGACGCCGGCCGGTTGCGGGCGGCGGCCGAGAGCGATCCGGAGCTCGTCGTCTACACCTGCGAGGGAGTGGCGCGCGGGCTGGCGGAGTTCGGCGACCGGGTGCGGGTGGTGCGTGACGGGGACGTGGTGAAGGCCGCCGGGTTCGAGGTGGCGGTCGTCGGCGAGCGGCACCACGTGAGCCATCCCGATGTGGCGCCGGTGGGCAACGTCGGGTTCCTGGTCGACGGGGAGGTGTTCCATCCGGGTGACGCGCTCACCGTGGTGGACGCGCCCACGCTGCTGGTGCCCGGGCAGGCGCCGTGGATGACGGTGCCCGACCTGATCGGCTATCTGCGCGCGGTGCGGCCGCGCAGGGCCTTCGCCGTGCATGACGGGTTGCTCAACGAGTGGGGGCTCAAGGTGCTCGACGGCGTGCTGGAGAGCGAGCGCGAGCGGCTCGGCGCCGACATCCGGCGGCTGCCCGTGGGAGCCGCCGCCGAACTCTGAGCACGAGCGCTCATGGGCGGGCGAGGGCGATGAGGGCGTCGGCGAGGAGGCCGGCCTGGCGGGAGCAGCCGGCCGGGTCGCTCGTCTCGGCGTACTCGAAGACCAGCCCGTCCATCCGGTGGATGAGGAAGCGGGTGAGGTCGGCGACCGCGACGGCGGGCCGGACGCCGTCCGCGTCGGCGGCGGACTCCAGGGCGGACCGGATGAGGTCGCCGCCGAGCGGGCCGTTGACCGCCGCCCACACGTCCCGCGAGGCCGGCAGCACGCTGTCCTTGTTGCGGATCACCCACATGGTCAGCTCCATGAGCGCCAGGTGCAGGCCGAGGTGGTCGCGGATCCACTGCCAGTAGGTGGCGACGACGGCGCGGAGGGTCGCCTCCAGGCCGGCGGCCGGGTCGAGCCCCTCGAAGGCGGTGCGCATCGTGGCCCCGGCCCGCCCGAGGACGACCATGATCAGCTCGTCCTTGTCGCGGAAGCAGTAGTGGATGGTGCCGCGCGGCGTACCGGCGCGCTCGGCGATGCGCCGGGTGGTGGCCTGCGCGAGCCCCTCCGTCGCGATCACCTCGATGGCGGCGTCGACGATGAGCCGGCGCCGCTCGCCGGCCGGCAGGTAGGTCATCCGATGAAGGAGCGCAGCAGGGAGAAGAAGCGCTCGCCCTCGGTGTCGGGCACGAAGTGGCCCGAGCGCTCGAACACCTCCAGGCGCGCCCCTGGCACGCCCGCGGCGATCTCCTCGGCCGTGGCCAGGGGCGTGATCGGGTCACGGGAGCCGGCCACGACGAGCGTCGGGCAGTGGATCGCGGCGAGCCGCTCGCGCAGGTCGAACCGGGCGCCGGACATGAAGCTCATGGTCAGCTCCGGGTTGGGCACCATGCGGGCCATGGCCTGGATGTCGGACTCCGACGGGAAGGCCGGGTCGGGACTGTAGGCGGGGGCGCAGAGCCGCCCGAAGGCGGCGAAGGTCTCCGGCGTGCCCTCGGTGAGGAACGCCTTGGCGGCCAGCGCCGCCTCCTCGCCCGCCTCGGCGCGGAAGCCTTCGACGATCCGGTCCACGTCCCAGCGGGCGACGGTGCTCTGCAGGATCAGCTTGCCCGGATGGCCGGGGTGGCGGGAGGCGTAGCTCATGGCCACGGCTCCGCCCCAGGACCAGCCCAGGACGATCGGCTTGACGATGCCGAGGGTGTCGCAGAGGGCGCGTACGTCGTCGCCCCACTGGCCGAGGTTCCAGGTCGCCGGGTCGGAGTCCTGGCTGCGGCCGTTGCCGCGCTGGTCGACGTAGACGATCTGGGCCACGTCCGCGAGCCGCCCGTAGGCGGGCTTGAAGATCGTGTGGTCGTGGCCGGGGCCGCCGTGCAGCAGCACCAGGGTCGGCTTCTCCCGCATCGTGTAGCCGTCGGGCTCCAGCCCGGTTCCTTCGACGTCGACGTACAGGGTGGTGCCGTTCACCGGGACCCGCATGGGATGAGCTCCTTCGAAACAAATGGGCGCTTGGCCAAGTTTCGCGACAGCCCGGTGGCCGGACAAGGAAGGCGCACCCCCGGACGGTGGTAGGGCGGGCCCTACCGCCGTCCGGAGGAGTGTCTCAGGCGCGGCGGAGCTGGAAGGAGAGCCCCAGGTCGGCGTCGGTGTGCGCGGGCAGGCCCGGCTCGGCGCCCTCGGTGACCGAGGTGGCCAGCACCTCGTCGGCCACCAGGCCGCCGCCCGCGCGCAGCGCCTGCGCCAGGTCCGGGCCGGAGGCCGACCACCACAGGTCGATGCGGTCGGTGATGGACAGGCCGCTCGACTTGCGCGCCTCCTGCACCAGGCGGATGACCTCGCGCAGCAGCCCGGCCCGGCGCAGCTCGTCGGTCAGCTCCAGGTCGAGCGCCACCGTCTCGCCGGTGCCGGTGTCGACGGCGCCGGTCTCCACCGCCCAGCCGGAGCGCGGCTGCTCGGTGACGATCACGTCGTCCGGCCCGAGCTCGACCCGGCCGAGCTCGCCCGCCTCCACGCTCACCGTGGCGCCGGAGCGCAGGCCGCGAGCCAGCGCGGTGGCGTCGGCGGCGCCCACGGCGGCGGCCACGAGCTTCGTCTGCGAGCCGAACCGCTTGCCGAGCGCCCGGAAGTTCGGCTTGACCGTGTACGAGACCAGGTCGGCGCTGAAACCGGACATGTCCTCGAGCGCCTGGACGTTCAGCTCGTCGGCGACGAGGTCACGCAGCTCGCCAGGCAGCGACGGCCACCCCTGCGCGCCGACGAGGGCGCGGCCGAGCGGCTGGCGGGTCTTGACGCCCGAGGAGGCACGGGCCGAGCGGCCCAGCTCGACCAGCCGCCGCACCAGCGCCATCCGCTCCGACAGCGCCGGGTCGAGCAGGTCCTCCCGTACGGCGGGCCAGGAGGTCAGGTGCACCGACGAGGGCGCCTCCTCGCTCCGCAGCACGTCCCACAGGTAGTCGGTGACGAACGGCGTCATCGGCGCCATGAGCCGCGTGACCGTCTCCAGGCACTCGTACAGGGTGGCGAACGCCTCGCGCGACCCCTGCCAGAACCGGCGGCGCGAGCGGCGCACGTACCAGTTGGACAGGTCGTCGAGGAAGTCGGCCAGCCTGCGCCCGGCCCGCTGGGTGTCGTACTCGTCCAGCGCCGCGGTGACCTCGGCAACCGTGCGGTGCAGCTCGGCCAGCGCCCACCGGTCGAGCAGCGGCCGCTCGGCGGCCGGCGGGGCCTCGGCGAGCATCGCGGGCGACCACGACTCGGCGTTGGCGTAGAGGGTGAAGAACGACGTGGTGTTCCAGTAGGTCAGCAGGACCTTGCGGACGATCTCCTCCAGCGCGTTGTGACCGACCCGGCGGGCCGCCCACGGCGAGCCGGAGCAGGCCATGAACCAGCGCAGCGCGTCGGCGCCGTGCTGGTCCATCAGCGGCATCGGCTCCAGGATGTTGCCCAGGTGCTTGCTCATCTTGCGCCCGTCCTCGGCCAGGATGAGCCCGAGGCACAGCACGTTCTCGTAGGAGGACTGCCCGAACACCAGCGTGCCCACGGCCATCAGCGAGTAGAACCAGCCGCGGGTCTGGTCGGTCGCCTCGCAGATGAACTGCGCCGGGTAGACGCCCTCCGGCTTGCCGGGGCGCCCCCACTGGGCGAACGGCATCGACCCGGAGTCGTACCAGGCGTCGATGACGTCGGGCACCCGGCGCGCCTCGGCCGAGCACGCCGGGCAGGGGAAGGCCACGTCGTCGACGAAGGGGCGGTGCGGGTCGAGGGCCGACAGGTTCTGGCCGGCCAGCTCGCCCAGCTCGGCCAGGGAGCCGACGCAGGTCACGTGGCTCTCGTCCGCGGAGCACACCCACAGCGGCAGCGGCGTGCCCCAGTAGCGCGAGCGCGACAGCGCCCAGTCGACGTTGTTGCGCAGCCACTCGCCGAAGCGGCCCCACTTGACCGTGTCGGGGTACCAGTTGGTGCCGGCGTTCTCGGCCAGCATCTGGTCCTTGACCGCGGTGGTGCGGATGTACCACGACGGGAGCGCGTAGTAGAGCAGCGGCGTGTGGCAGCGCCAGCAGTGCGGGTAGCTGTGGTCGAAGTGGCCGCCGCGGAACAGCAGCCCGCGCCCGCGCAGGTCGTCGGTGAGCCGCTCGTCGGCGTCCTTGAAGAACACCCCGCCCACCATCGGCACGTCGTCCAGGAAGCGCCCGTCGGGGCCGATCGGGTTGACCACCGGCATGTCGTAGCGCTTGATGACGGCCATGTCGTCGGCGCCGAACGCGGGCGCCTGGTGGACCAGGCCGGTGCCGTCCTCGACGGTGACGTAGTCGCCGAGCACCACGTAGTGCGCGTCGGGGATGTCGACCAGCTCGAACGGCCGCTCGTAGGTGGTGCGCTCCAGCTCGCGGCCGGTGAAGCGGGCCACCTCGGTGGCGTCGTCGCCCAGCACGGCGGCCTTCAGCGGCTCGGCCACCACCAGCACCTCGCCGCCGGCCGTGCGCGCGGCCACGTACGTGACGTCGGGGTGCACGGCGACGGCGGTGTTGGACACCAGGGTCCACGGCGTGGTCGTCCAGATCAGCAGCGAGGCGCCCAGCTCGGCCAGCGGGCCGGAGGTCGCGGGCATGCGGACGTAGACCGACGGGCTGGTGACGGTCTCGTAGCCGCCCGGCTGGCCCAGCTCGTGGTCGGACAGGCCGGTGCCGCAGCGCGGGCAGTAGGGCGTGATGCGGAAGTCGCGGAACAGCAGCCCCTTGTCGAAGACGACCTTGAGCGACCACCACACGGCCTCGACGTAGGCCGGGTCCATGGTCCGGTAGGCCGTCGACAGGTCGATCCAGTAGCCCATCCGCTCGGTGAGCTGCTCGAACGCGTCGACGTGACGCAGCACGGACTCGCGGCACTTGGCGTTGAACTCGGCGATGCCGTACGCCTCGATGTCACGCTTGCCGGACAGGCCGAGCTCTTTCTCGATGCCGACCTCGACGGGCAGGCCGTGGCAGTCCCAGCCGGCCTTGCGCGGGACGCTGAAGCCGCGCATCGACTTGTAGCGCGGGAACAGGTCCTTGAAGACGCGCGCCTCGACGTGGTGCACGCCGGGCAGGCCGTTGGCGGTGGGCGGGCCCTCGTAGAAGACCCAGGAGGGGTTGCCCTCGTTCTGCTGGACGGACCGCTCGAAGATCTTCCCGTCCCGCCAGCGGTCCAGGACCTCGCGCTCGAGCGCGGGCAGGTCGACCTGCGCGGGAAGAGAGCGGAATGATGGCGAAGACATTTCGGGCGGGACCTCCACGCGTCATGGGACAGACCGGCGTGAAGGGACGAAGCCGGGGGCTCCGCGGTACCACCCTTCTTGGCCCCATGGCTCGGGGCCCTCTTCGTTGGGCTGCTGCCGGGTCTAGTGAGCTCTGGTGAGCCGTTCTTCCGGCGGCTCCGGGGTGATATCCCTCACAAGCGGGCCCCATCAACGCCTTGCAGCTTCACACCATAACGCAGAGCGGGGGGCGGATGCTTCCGGGTTTCCCTGTGCCTGGAACCGACAAAGTTGTGGGAATGGAGTCCGCTGAGCAGGAGTGAGAGCAGCGGGGCGGGATAGTACGGCAGAGGTAAACCGTCCGGCGGGTCGTTTGCCGTTCCGTTATCGGAGACCTAAGCTGCCCGCACCATTCACGGCCTTGATCAGCATGGAGGCAGCCATGGTGGCAGTCACACAGACCACCGCAACACCGTCGACGTGGTCGAAACAGGAGCTGGCCGAGGTACGCGGCAGGCTGCAGACGGAGATCGACGAGCTCAACGCCGACATCCTCCGTCACGAGTCGGAGATCGCCTCGGGCGACGTCACCCAGGGGGCGGGCGACGACCAGGCGGACGCCGGCGCGAAGACCTACGAGCGCGAACGCGAGATCGCCCTTACCCTGAATGCACGCGACCTGGTCGCGCAGAACGAACGTGCGATCGCCAGGATCGACTCAGGGACCTATGGAGTGTGCGAATCGTGCCACAAGCCGATCGGCAAGGAACGCCTTCAGGCGTTCCCGAGGGCGACGCTGTGCGTGGCCTGCAAGCAGAAGGAGGAGCGCCGGTAGGCGGGCGGCGGGGCCGCCTCGTCGCGGTCCTGGCGTCATTGGCGGCCGTCCTCTACGTGTCCGACCTCGTCACCAAGACGGTGGTGCTGCGGACGCTGGAGGGCGAGCCGCCGCTGGTCGTCATCCCGGGCGTGCTGCAGTTCCGGGTGATCTTCAACTCCGGTGCCGCGTTCAGCATCGGGACCGGGATGACGTTCATCTTCACCTTCATCGCCGCCGGCGTGGTCATCGCGATCATCCGCACGGCGCGCAAGCTCCGCAGCATGCCCTGGGCGATCACGCTCGGGCTGCTGCTGGGCGGCGCGCTCGGCAACCTCACCGACCGGCTGTTGCGCTACCCTTCCGGTTTCGGCAGGTCCACCCAGTTCCAGGGGCACGTGGTCGACTTCGTCGAGGTGCTGCCCGGCAACTTCCCGGTGATCGACTACTTCCCGGTGTTCAACGTCGCCGACTCGGCGATCGTGTGCGGCGGCATCCTGGCGGTCATCCTGGCCTGGCGCGGCTACCAGATCGACGGAACGAGGGAGGGCAAGAGTGGCCGAGCAGCGTAGTCTGCCCGTGCCCGACGGGCTGGAGGGCGAGCGGCTCGACGCCGCGCTCTCGCGGCTGTTCGGATTCTCGCGCACCCGCGCGGCCGAGCTGATCGGCGCGGGCGAGGTCGTGGTCGACGGCCGCGAGCCGGCCAAGTCCGACCGCGTGCACGCCGGAGCCTGGCTCGAGGTGACGCTGCCGCCGCCGGTGGCCACCCCGATGCCGGTGGCCGAGCCGGTCCCCGGCATGACGATCGTGTACGAGGACGACGACATCGTCGTGGTCAACAAGCCGATCGGCGTGGCCGCGCACCCGACCGTCGGCTGGACCGGCGCGACCGTGATCGGCGGCCTGCTCGGCGCCGGTCACACGATCGCCACCAGCGGCGCGGCCGAGCGGCAGGGCATCGTGCACCGCCTCGACGCCAACACCACCGGCGCGATGGCCGTGGCCAAGAGCGAGCACGCCTACTCCTTCCTCAAGCGCGCCTTCAAGGAACGCACCGTCGACAAGCGCTACCACGCGCTGGTCCAGGGGCATCCCGACCCGTTCCGCGGCACGGTCGACGCGCCGATCGACCGGCACCCCTCGGGTGACGGCAGGTTCGCGGTGGTCGCCGGCGGCAAGCCGTCCATCACCCACTACGACACGATCGAGGCGTTCCGGGCGGCCTCGCTGCTCGACATCAAGCTGGAGACCGGCCGTACCCACCAGATCAGGGTGCACATGTCGGCGCTGCGCCACCCGTGCGTCGGCGACCTGATGTACGGCGCGGACCCGACGATCGCCGCCCGGCTGGGCGTCACCCGGCAGTGGCTGCACGCGGTCTCGCTCGGGTTCGAGCATCCGGCGACCGGTGAGTGGATGTCGTTCACCACCGACTACCCGGACGACCTGCGCGGGGCGCTCGACGCCGTGCGCGCCGAATCGTAGCCGGTCAGAGCTTCTTCTGGTTCTTCGGGTTCTTCGGCTTCTTCCCCGGCTTGTCCTGCGGGCCCTGAGCCTGGTCGCCGCCGTCCGGCTCCACCTGGCCGGGCTTGCCCGGGTCCGGATCCTCCGGCTCCGCCGGGGCTGAGGATTCGGTGGACTCGGAAGACTTGGGGGCCTTGGGGGACTTCGTGGGCTTGGGGTCGGGCTTGCGCTCGGTCGCGCGGTCCGACGGGGTGTCGGGCTCGCCGGTGTCCCGGTCGCGCGGCGGCGCGTACGTGGGATCGGAGCCGGAGGGCGGCAGGCCGGATCGTGGCGACGGGTCGGCCGTTGCCGACGAGGGCGGCGGGTCGGCCGGCCGCGACGACTCGGCGGGCGCGGCCGGGCCGGGAGTGTTCACCACCGCCGGCACGGTGGGCGGCCTGGCCGTCTCCGCCGGGCGGTGCGACCACCACGCCCACCCGCCCGTCACCAGGGCCACCAGCAGCGACCCGACGCCCAGCGCGAGCAGCCGCGGCCGGCGGCGGACGGGCGGCGGCTCGGCCACCGGGACAGGCACCGGCCCGGTCGGCTCCGGCGCGCTGCCCGCGATGATCGCCGTCAGCCGCCCCTCGGCCTCCTCCAGCGACATCCGCTCCGCCGGGTCCTTGCGCAGCAGCCCGAGCAGGACCGGCGCCAGCACGCCCGCGCGGGCCAGCGGGGCCGGCTCGGCGTGCATGACCGCGCCCAGCGTGGCCAGCGCGTTCGAGCGGTGGAAGGGGGAGTGGCCCTCCACCGCGATGTACATCGTCACGCCCAGCGACCACAGGTCGGACGCCGGCCGCGCCTGCCCGCCGGCCGCCCGCTCCGGTGCCATGAACGCCGGCGTGCCGATCAGCATCCCGGTGCGGGTGACCGGCGCCTCGTCCTCCGTGGTCGCGATGCCGAAGTCCGTCAGCACCGCCCGGCCGTCCTCGGCCAGCAGCACGTTGTCGGGCTTGACGTCGCGGTGCAGCACCCCGGCGCCGTGCGCCGCGCGCAGCGCCTCCAGCAGTTGCAGGCCCAGGTGCGCGGTTTCCGCGGGGGTCATGGGCCCGTCGTCGCGCACCAGCTCGCCCAGCGTGCGCGAGCGGACGAGCTGCATCACGATCCACGGGTGACCGTGCTCCTCCAGCACGTCGTAGACCGCCGCCACGCACGGATGGGCCACCCGCCCGGCCGCCCGCGCCTCGCGGAACGTCCGGGTGGTGAAGATCTCGCGTTCCGGTCCCGTGAGATCGGGGGGCGGGAGGACCTCCTTCAGGGCCACGTCCCTGCCGAGCACCTCGTCGTGAGCCTGCCACACGGTGCCCATGCCGCCACGGCCGATCGTCCGCACCAGCCGGTAGCGGCCCCCAACAATCCCCGCAGAATCGGACATGTGGGGCGCCTACCCGAGAAAGAGCCGGACAACCCCTGTCGTGGCGGCCGCCGCGATCAGCACGACGAGGAACGGGGCGCGCAGCACCAGCGCCACCACCGCCGCGGCCAGCCCCGCCGTCCGGGCCAGGTCGAAGGCGAGCGCCCCGTCAGCGGTGAACATCTGCACGGCGATCAGCGCCGACAGCAGCGCCACCGGCACCAGCTCGGCGAACCGCCGCACCATCGGATGGTCGAGCACCTGGCGCGGCGCGGCCAGCCCGGCCAGCTTGAGCGCGTAACAGCCCAGGCACACCGCCGCGATCGCCCACCACAGCGTCATCGCGCCATCACCACGAGCACCGCGAACGCCGACAGCAGCACCGGCACCCCCGGCGGCAGGAACGGCGTCGCCAGCAGCGCGACCGCCGCCCCGGCCGCCGCCAGCAGCCGCAGCTCACCGCTCCCGGCCAGGCGCGGCCACAGGATCGCCAGGAACGTCGCCGGACCCACCACGTCCAGCCCCAGCATCCCCGGATCCCCCAGGGAGGACGTGCCGAGCGCGCCGGCCAGCGTGGTGAGGTTCCACGTCACGTACAGGGTGGCGAAGGTGGTCAGGAAGCCGGTGCGGGCCGCCTCCGGTGACGGCTGGGCGAGCGCCACGGCCGTCGTCTCGTCGATGACGCCGTGCGCCGCCGCGAGTCTGCGCGCCCCCCGTACCTGGAGCAGATCCGCCAGGCGCAGGCCGTACAGCGTGTTGCGGCCGCCGAGCAGCAGCGCGCCCGACGCGGCGGAGACCAGGTCGCCGCCCGCGCCGACGGCGCCCGTGAGCGCGAACTGCGAGGCGCCGGTGAAGGCGAGCAGGCTCAGCACGCACGCCTGCGGCACGCTCAGCCCCGCGGTGACCGCCGCCGCCCCGAAGGCGACGCCGGACAGCCCCACGGCCAGGCCCACCCCCAGCCCGTCCCGGATCGCGGCGGAACGGTAAGTCGTTCTTTCCATGTCATATGAGGGTATGGGCAGGTCAGTCGTGGTTCTTGTACGTTCCTGCGGCCCGCTGGTAGGCGGCCGGTGGCACGCCGACGATCCGTTTGAAGTGCCGGGTGAGGTGCGCCTGGTCGGTGAAGCCCACGTCGGCGGCCACCCGCGCGGCCGGCACCCCCGAGCGCAGCAGCCGGCGCGCGTGCCGCACCCGCAGCGACGTCAGGTAGGCGTGCGGAGGCAGCCCCGTCACCGCCTTGAACGCGCGCAGCAGCGGGAACGGCCTGGCGCCGACGGCCTGCGCCAGATCGTCCAGCGACGGCGGGTCGACCAGCCGCTCGCGCAGCAGGCCCATCGCCTCCTCCACCGCCCGCCGACCCTCCGGCGCGAGCGCCACCGCCGGCCGCCCGGCCGCGTGCCGGCTCAGCAGCCGCGCGAACAGCGTCCGCGTCAGCGTCGAGGCGGCCAGCCGGTCGCCCACCTCGGCGGCCCGGTGCGCCGCCGCCAGCACCGCCGCCACCTCCCGGTCGCCCACCACCTGCTCGGGGAAGTACGGGGTGCCGCGCGTCAGGCCCAGCTCCGCCGCCACCTCCGCGACGGCCTCGACCGACGGATAGATCATCCGGTACGCCCAGCCGTCCGCCACGCCCGCCTGACCGGTGTGCATCGAGTCGGGGTTGACCAGCACCACCTCGCCGGCGGCCGCCCGGTGCAGCGTGCCCCGGTAGTCGAACTCCTCGACGCCGTCGGTGATGACGCCGATCGCGTAACCGTCGTGCACGTGCCGGGAGAAGCGGTGGGTGACGTACCGGGCCTTGAGCAGGTCGACCTCCGGGACCCCCGGATGCCGCCAGAACCGCGCCTGCTCCCTCACCGGGCCACCGGGCGGAACGTGCGCAGGAACGCGTCGGCGTAGTGCCGGTCCCGCGTCCAGCGGGCGTGGTCGGTCTCCCAGTAGAGGGCGAACGGGCGGCCGTCGGCGGTGCGGAAGCCCCGGTTCACCACGTGGATCAGCGTGCCCTCGCGCGGCCGGGTGAACTCCCAGTCGGCCGCCGGGACGCCCAGGTAGGTGAGCGGGCGGATGCCGACCCGCCGGTAGCCGGGGAACTCGCCCTTGTCCCGGATCTCCCGCTCCAGGGCTCGCCAGTGGGCTTCGGGGGTGGCATGCCGCGTCCGGGGAACGGTCCACTCCACGATCATCGTTCCGGCGGTGCCGGGACCCGACAGGGTCACGCTGTCCCTCGTCGCGTGCTTGACCGCCCGCCAGCCCTTCGGCATGGCGATGGAGAACCCGCCGGCGGCGTCACGATACGTCCGCCACCCGGCGGGCGGGCGCGCGCTCCCGGGCGACCGCGCGGGACCACTGGGGGTGGTCGCCGGGCCGGTGCTCGGGCCTCCGTCGGTCGCCGTGGGGTCGCCGGTCGGGCCACTGGCCGGGCCACTGGCCGGGCCACTGGTCGGGCCACTGGTCGGGCCACTGGTCGGCTCGCCGGTTCGTCCCGTCGGGGTGCCGCCGGGCCGGCCGGCGGCGGACGCGTCGGCCGACGGGCCGGGGGCGGCGACGTCCGTCCCCGGCGACGCCAGGTTCATGACCACCAGCACGCCGCCCGCGCCCACGGCCGCCGCCACGAGCACGGCGAGTCCGACCCCGGCCCACCGCCGCCTCCCCGGCACACCCACCGTGTCACCAGCCCGGACGGCCCCGCTCGCTCCCGCGGGGACGTCGGTACGAGCCCCGTCCATCGCCGCGCCGTAGCCCGGTGCCCCCGCTGGAGGGCCCCATTCGCCGGGGGAGGGCATGGCGCCGGGGCGTGTGGCGACTCCGGCGGGGGGCGTCTCCCGGCGGTAGGCGGGCGGCGCCTTCTCCTGCGAACCTCCGGGGAAGGGCGCGTCGCCGAAGTGCGACATCCCCGGGAGCGGCGCGGCGATGGCCGCCAGGAGGCGGGCCGCCTCGGCGGCGGGGATACGGGCGCCCGGGTCGCGGGACAGCAGGCCGGTGATGACCGGGGCGAGGGGGCCGGCGTGCGACGGCGGCGCCGGCGGATCGCGCAGGATCGCCGCCACCGTGGCCGCCCAGGAGTCGCGCCGGTACGGCGGCGCGCCCTCCACCGCCGCGTACAGGGTGGCCCCCAGCGACCACAGGTCCGACTCGGGCCGCGCGGCCTCGCCGTTGAGGCGCTCCGGCGGCATGTACGCGGGCGTGCCCACCAGTCCGCCGGTCGCCGTCAGACCGGCGTCGGTCTCCACGGTGGCGATGCCGAAGTCGGTCAGCACCACCCGGCCGTCGTCGGCCAGCAGCACGTTCTCGGGCTTGACGTCGCGGTGCAGCACCCCGGTGGCGTGCGCGGCGCGCAGCGCGTCGAGGACCCGGGCGCCGATCGCCGCCACCCGCGTCACCGGCAGCGGCCCCTCGGCGCGGATCGTCTCGGCGAGCGAGTGGGAGCGCACGAGCTGCATGACGATCCACGGCCGCCCGTCCTCCTCGACGACGTCGTGGACGACCACGACCGAGGGGTGGTCGAGCCGCCCCGCCGCCCGCGCCTCCCGGATGGTGCGCCGGTTGAGCGCGGCACGCTGGGCTTCGCCGACGCCGGTGTAGCGGACCTCCTTGATCGCCACCGTGCGGTCGAGCAACTGGTCGTGAGCGCGCCAGACCACGCCCATGCCGCCCTCGCCGAGGGGCTCGATGAGGCGGTAGCGGTTGCCGACCTGCCTGTCCATCGCCGCAGCCTACTGGTCGGGTTTGAAGGTCGCGCAGAACGTCTCGAAGAAGTGGTAGTCCTTCTTCCAGCGGCTGTTGAGGTTGTGCCAGTAGATCGCGTAGCCGCGGCCGTTCTCGGTGACGAACCCGCGGTTGCGCACCCGCGTCACGCCCGTGTTGGTGCGCCAGGTGAAGTCCCAGTCGGCGGCGGCCTTCTGGAAGTCGACCTTCTTGATGCCGAGGAGCTCGTAGCCGCCGAAGCCGTAGCGGGCGCTCTTCTCCTGCTTCTTCCAGTCCTTGTACGGGTCCGAGCCCGGGTTGGACGCCCGGTCGACCGACACGAAGGCGTTGGACGCGGCGCCGGGGCCGCGGAAGAAGACCTGGCTGCCCTCGCGCTTGTACTCCTTCCAGCCCTTGGGCAGCCCCATGGTGAAGTCGAGCTTCTTGTCCTTGTACAGCTTCCAGCCGTCGGGCAGGGCCGCGGACTCCGCCTTCTCCTCCGTCTCGGTGGGGGTGGGGGAGGGGCGGCCGGCCGGGGTGGCGGCCGGCGACTCGGGCGACGGCCCCGACGGCTCCGAGGGTGACTCGGAGGCGCCGGTGGAGGCGGTGGTGTCCGTGGCGGCGGTCCGCTGCTTCTGCGGAGCCTCGTCGTCGGCCGTGGAGCGCAGGCCGAGATAGCCGCCGACGGCCGCGATCAGCACGACGGCGACGACGGCGACGACCACGGGCACGGCCTGCCGCCTGTCGGAGCCGCCCTCCCGCGTCGGGTCGCCGGTCGCCGGGTCGGCGGTCGCCTGCCCGAACCGGTCGGCGGCCTCCCCGAAGAGCGAGTCGGCCTCCGAGCGGCGGGCGCGGGTCTCCGGATACCGCGACTCCCCCTCCGGACGAGCACGGCCCTCCGCGTACCGCGACTCACCCTCCTGGCGGGAGCGGCCCTCGGCGTAGCGTGAGTCGCCTTCCTGGCGGGAGCGGCTGTCCGGGTAGCGGGCGTCGCCCTCCTGGCGGGAGCGGCCCTCGGCGTAGCGGGCGTCGCTCTCCTGGCGGGAGCGGTCGCGGGGGTAGCGGGCGTCGCGCTCCTCGTCGCGGGCGCGGGTCTCCGGGGTGCGGGCGTCGCTCCGCGGACGGCGCGCGCCCGGCTCGGGGAAGCGCGCGCCGGTCTCGGCGAACGACGCGGGCCGCGACGGCCGCGACGGCCGCGCGGGGTGGGCGGGCTGGGCCGGCCGGACGGGCGCCAGGTTCGGGTCCGTCGGCATGTCGTCCTCGACCGCCGGCTGCACCCGCGTCGGCGGGTCGGCGCGGGGGACCGGCGCCGGCCGGCCGCCGGACTGGCTGATCCGGCGCAGCAGCCGCGTCGTCTCCTCGTACGTGAGCCGCTGGACCGGCTCCTTGGCCAGCAGGCCGTCGATCACCGGCGCGAGCGGCCCCGCGTGCGGAGCCGGGTCGGGCTCGTCGGTCAGCACCGCGTGCATGGTGGCCAGCGCCATCCCGCGCTCATGCGGCGAGCGGCCCTCCACGGCGGTGTAGAGCGTGGCGCCGAGCGACCACAGGTCCGACTCGCGCCGCGCGGGCAGCCCCTTGAGCCGCTCCGGCGCGATGAACGCCGGCGTGCCCGCCAGCCCCGTCACGGTGAGCTGCGTCTCGGTCTCCAGCGTGGCGATGCCGAAGTCGGTCAGCACCACCCGGCCGTCGTCGGCCAGCAGCACGTTCTCGGGCTTGACGTCGCGGTGCAGCACGCCGGACTCGTGCGCGCGGTGCAGCGCGTCGAGGACCGCCAGGCCGATCTCCGCCACCCTCTCGGGGGGCAGCGGCCCGTCCTGCTTGATCACCGCGCCGAGCGAGCGCGACGGGACGAGCTGCATGACGATCCAGGGGCGGTCGTCCTCCTCGATCACGTCGTGCACGACGATCACGTTCGGGTGCTCGAACCTGGCCGCCGCCCGCGCCTCACGCATCGTGCGCCGGTTGAGCAGCTGCACCTCGTCACCCAGGGCGGCGGCGTACCTGACTTCCTTGACAGCGACGGTGCGGTCAAGGAGTTCGTCATGAGCACGCCAGACAATGCCCATCCCGCCCTTGCCGATGGGTTCCTGCAGGTGGTAACGACCGGCGATGCGGCGTCCGTCCTGCTTGCGATCCGACATCAACGGCCTCAAACCCTCCCTCTCGGCCAAGAAATACTCCCATAGGCGCGGATCAACGGCGACTCGCCGGAAGGCCAGTCCACCATTCGGGAACGATGTCCCGGCAGGTGGAAGGACGGGTGTAAAGTTCCTACATGACTTGTCGCTACGCGTTTACCGAGCCGGCTCCGGGAGGGCCGGTCGTCAGCTAGCGACCACCTGGAGTCGGCACGAAGGCAGAGACGCCTGGTCTCTGCCTTTTTGGTTTTTCCGCCGGTTCCAGAAGAGCCGGCCGATTGGGGAGCCGAGATGTCATCGACCTTGGAACGGCACGTGGTCGCGCTGGGCGGGCTGCGCGTGGGCGAGGGCCCCGCCGTGGTGATCAGCGACCGGGTGAGCCTGCGTGAGCGCGGCGGGCGTGACGGGGACGCCTTCGAGCGGCTGCGGGACGGGGTCACCCTCGTCGAGCCCGCCGGCGCCGGCGACCTGCCCGCGATCGCGTCGCTGGCCCGTGGCGTGGTGGTCGGGTCGGCGTGGACGCGTGACATCCCGCTGGTGCGCGCGGTGGCCGCGCTGGGCCTGCCCGTGGTGGTGGAGCGCCGCCCGTCGGCGTCGCTGGAGGAGTGGCTGGGGGTGGCCGGCTACGTCGCCGCCGAGGGCAACGACCAGGTCATCCTCTGCGAGAGCGCCGACCTGGGGCTGATGCGGGCCGCCAGGGAGGCGTCCGGCCTGCCCGTCCTCGCCGATCTGTCCGGAGATGCCGGCGCCCTCGACGCGGGGTTGGGTGCGGCGGCCGTGGCCGCGGGGGCCGACGGGCTGATCGTGGACGACGCCCCGGATGACCGGAGGCAGGCCGAGGAGGCCGTGACGCTGGTCGGCGCGCTGCTGCGTCCCGAGGCGCCGGGCACGCTGGCCGACTGCCGGCAGGCGATCGACCGGGTCGACGCCGCCCTGGCCACCCTGCTGGAACGCCGTGCCGCGCTGGCCGGCATCGTGCAGCGCCTCAAGCCGGTGGGCGGCTTCGCGGGCCGCGACCTGGCCCGCGAGCGCGCCCTGGTGACCCGGATGGCCCAGCGCGCCCCCGAGCTCGGCGAGGCCCGCCTGGCCCCCGTCATGAACGCGATCATCGAGGCCGGCCTCCACCTCGCCGAGGAACGCGCCCGCCAGTAGGCGGCCTTCCGGCCGTGAGGCCACCCGCCTCGCTGGTGGGCGCGCGGCCGGGTGGTGCGCCGGCGATCCTGAGAAGCGGCCCCGCAGCCGCGGGCGGGCGGGTCAGGGCGGTGTGAGGCGGAAGTCGTTCATCGGGCGGCCGGGCCCGGCGACGATGCGCTCGTTGACCAGGCCGGCGAACCGCCGGTAGCCGTCGGCGGTGGGGTGGAAGCTGCGCGCGTTGACGGTCAGCTCGTCCAGGTCCACGACCAGCCCGTTCAGGTACGGGCGCGGCCGGCCCACCTCGTGCCCGTCGAAGGCGTCGTAGGCGTCCACGTACTCCACGCTCCCCGGCGCGCCGAACGCGGTGATCAGCTGCTCGAACTCCCGCGCCACCGCTCCCACCACGTCGTTGAGCCGCCGGGTCACGCCGTTGAGCCAGCGCTGGTCGGTGACCGAGAGGTTGGTGACGCCCTTCGACGGCTCGGCGGGGAACGGCCGGGGGTAGCCGAGCACGATCACCCGCGCCCGCGGCGCCCGCGCCCGGATCTGGGCGAGCACCTCGCGCAGCCGGGGCCGCAGCTCCTCGATCCGCCGCCGTACCTCGGCGTCCTGGTCGACGCATGCCGATGACCACGGCAGCTTGGCGATGCACTCGGTCAGCACCGGGGCGAAACCGGCGTCGTTGCCGCCGATGCTCAGCGTCACCAGGGTCGTCTCCGCCGTCACCCGGCTGACCTGCGGCGCGTGCCCGTACTGTCCGCGCAGGAGCTGGCCGGTGGTGGCGCCGCTGCAGGCCCAGAAGCCGGCGCCGCCGCCGAAGGCGTGCGCGCCCGCCACCTGCGGCGCGTAGGAGCCCTGGGAGCGGTGGCAGCGCGCCGCGCCCTCGCCGGCCGGCGCCTGCTCGCTCTCGTAGACGCCCTCGCCGGAGGAGTAGGAGTCGCCGAGCGCCACGTAACCGCCGCTCAGCGCCACCTCCACGGGCGTCAGCCGGGTCAGCTCCGGGAGCCGCCCGCGTGGCTCCCGCGGGGGACAGCCCAGGTCGAGCACGGCGCAGCCGGCCAGTGTGTGCAGCCCGAGCGGCACCACGGACAGCGCCAGCGCGCCGCCGATCGCGACCGCCACCCCGATCCGTACGATCCGCGCGATCCCGGCGCCCTGGGTGACCGGAGTGATCACGGCATCCCGGGCGATCCCGGTGAGCCGGTGCGCCGCGGCCTTCAGTCTCGCGCCGAGTCCCGCCCGTGGTCGCGTGCGCGCGTCCGCCTCGTCCAGCGCTGCCTCCCCCCGGTGACGGCCATTGCGCCATCGAGCCTAGAACACCGGATGATCAGGCGCGGGCGCTCATTCGGCCACGGCGGGATCGGCGATGGCCGCGGTGCGCCGCCTCCTGAGCGCCGCCCAGCCCAGCGCGATCGCCCCCGCGACGACCGGCAGCAGGTAGAACGCGACCCGCTGGTCCTCGTCCGCGAACGGCATCAGCAGCACGACCAGCGCGAGGAAGGCCAGCGTGATCCAGTTGGTGTACGGGCTGCCGGGCATCGGGAACGCCGAGCGGTGCCCGGTCGCGCGCAGCCGGAGCTGGCAGTAGACCAGCGTGCCCCACGTGGTGATCACGCCCAGCGAGGCGACGGCGGTGGCGATGTTGAACGCCCGCGTCGGCAGGAAGTAGAACAGCGCCACGCCCCCCAGGAACATCGAGGCGGTGAACACGATGCCGCCGATCGGCACCCGCCGGGAGCTGAGCGCCGCGGCGAACCCGGGAGCCTCCCGCTTGCGGGCCATCGACCGCAGGATGCGGCCCGTCGCGTACAGGCCGGAGTTGCACGACGACAGCGCCGCGGTGATCACCACGAGGTTCATCGCGTCGGCGGCCCACGGCACCCCGAGCCCGGCGAAGACGGTGACGAACGGCGAGGTGCCGGCCTCGTACGCGGTCCACGGCAGCACCATGGCCAGCAGCAGCACCGACCCCACGTAGAAGATCGCGATGCGCCACACGACGCCGTTGATGGCCTTCGGCATGACCTCGTGCGGCTTGGCCGTCTCGCCCGCGGCGATGCCGACCAGCTCGATGGAGGCGTACGCGAAGACCACCGACTGAAGGCTCATCAGCACCATGGGGAACCCGGTGGGCAGGAAGCCGCCGTGCGCGACCAGGTTCTGCGGCCCGGCCTGTCCCACGGTGAACACCACCAGGACCAGCCCGACGACCAGGAACGTGACGATGGCCAGCACCTTCAGCAGCGCGAACCAGAACTCCAGCTCGCCGAAGAGCTTGACCGACAGCAGGTTCACCACGAGCACGAAGGCCAGGGCCAGCAGCGCGGTCAGCCACTGGGGGAACGCCGGCGCCCAGTAGTGGACGTACGTGGCGATCGCGGTCAGCTCGGCGATGCCGGTGAACGCCCAGTTCAGCCAGTACATCCAGCCGCTGGCGAAGGCCGCCCACGGCCCCACGAACTCGCCCGCGTACTCCACGAACGCGCCCGACGTCGGCCGGTGGAGCACCAGCTCGCCCAGGGCCCGCATGACGAAGAACGCGGCCAGGCCGGCGGCGGCGTACGACAGCACGAGCGCGGGGCCGGCGGCCGCCATCCGGCCGCCGGCGCCGAGGAACAGCCCCACGCCGATCGCCCCGCCGATGGCGATCATCTGCACCTGCCGGTTGCCCAGAGCGGGCTTGTATCCCTCGTCCGTCTCCGTACGCACCCGGTGTCTCCTTCGTCACGTTCCGTGATGCCGACGATATCGGCGCGCGGGGCGGCGGCGGCGTCCGGCACGCCGCGCCCGGAGTGTCGGCGGGGACCACTAGAGTCGGAGCGCACAATCACATCAGACCGGGAGGCGCCGCTCCATGTCGTCCAGCGACTCGTTCGTCCATCTGCATGTGCACACCGAATACTCCATGCTCGACGGTGCCGCGCGCCTCAAGCAGATGTTCAAACAGGTCGGCGACCTGGGCATGCCGGCGATCGCGATCACCGACCACGGCAACATGCACGGCGCCTACGACTTCTACCGGCAGGCCACCGGCGCCGGCATCAAGCCGGTCATCGGCATCGAGGCCTACGTGGCGCCGGAGCTGCGCCACAACAAGAAGCCGGTGCTGTGGGGCGAGCCGCACCAGAAGAGGGACGACGTCTCGGCGGGTGGCTACTACACCCACATGACGATCTGGGCGCGTGACAAGACCGGCCTGCACAACCTGATGAAGCTGTCCTCGCGCGCCTACACCGAGGGCTTCGTGCGCAAGTGGGCGCGGATGGACGCCGAGATCCTGGCCGAGCACTCCAAGGGCCTGATGGCCACCACCGGCTGCCCCTCCGGCGAGGTGCAGACCCGGCTGCGGCTCGGCCAGTACGACGAGGCGCTCAAGGCGGCCGCCAAGTTCCAGGACATCTTCGGCAAGGACAACTTCTACCTGGAGATCATGGACCACGGCCTCGACATCGAGCGCCGCGTCCGCGACGGGCTGACCCGCATCAGCAAAGAGCTCGCCATCCCGCCGCTGGTCACCAACGACTCCCACTACACCTACGAGTCCGACGCCGCCTCGCACGACGCCCTGCTGTGCATCCAGACCGGCAAGCAGCTGTCCGACCCCGACCGGTTCCGCTTCGACGGCAGCGGCTACTACATCAAGACCGCCGACGAGATGCGCGCCGTCGACTCCTCCGACCTGTGGGCCGAGGGCTGCCGCAACACGCTGCTGGTGGCCGAGAAGGTCGACCCCACCGGGTTCTTCGAGTTCAAGAACCTGATGCCCACCTATCCCATCCCCGACGGCATGACGGAGACCGAGTTCTTCCGCAAGACCGTCTGGGAGGGCATGGACCGCCGCTGGCCCGACGGCTACGACGACGAGCACCGCAGGCAGGCCGAGTACGAGATCGGCATCATCGAGCAGATGGGCTTCCCGAGCTACTTCCTCGTGGTGGCCGACTTCATCATGTGGGCCAAGGAGAACGGCATCCCGGTCGGCCCCGGCCGAGGCTCGGCCGCCGGGTCGCTGGTGGCGTACGCGATGGGCATCACCGACCTCGACCCGCTGCCGCACGGCCTGATCTTCGAGCGGTTCCTCAACCCCGACCGCGTCTCCATGCCCGACGTCGACATCGACTTCGACGAGCGCAGGCGCGGCGACGTCATCCGTTACGTGACGGAGAAGTGGGGCGCCGACAAGGTCGCCATGATCGCCACGTTCGGCACCATCAAGGCGAAGGCCGCCATCAAGGACGCCGGTCGCGTCCTGGGCTACCCCTACGCGCTCGGCGACAAGGTGTCCAAGGCGTTCCCGCCCGCCGTCATGGGCAAGGACATCCCGCTGGCGGGCATCTTCGACAAGGACCACCCGCGCTACAACGAGGCGGGCGAGCTGCGCAGGCTCTACGAGGAGGACGTCGACGTCAAGGCGACGATGGACCTCGGCAAGGGCCTGGAGGGCCTGATCCGGCAGACCGGCGTGCACGCCGCGGGCGTGATCATGTCGGCCGAGGTGATCACCGACCACATCCCGATCATGCGCCGCGACTCCGACGGCGCGATCATCACGCAGTTCGACTACCCGACCTGCGAGACGCTCGGCCTGCTGAAGATGGACTTCCTGGGCCTGCGCAACCTCACGATCATCGACGACTGCCTGAAGATGATCCAGTCCAACACCGGCGAGTGGATCGAGCTGCTCAAGCTCCCGCTCGACGACCGCAAGACCTACGAGCTGCTGGGCCGGGGCGACACGCTGGGCGTCTTCCAGCTCGACGGCGGCGGCATGCGCTCGCTGCTGCGGCTGATGAAGCCCGACAACTTCGAGGACATCTCGGCCGTCGGCGCCCTCTACCGGCCCGGCCCGATGGGCGCCAACTCCCACACCAACTACGCCCTGCGCAAGAACGGCCAGCAGGAGATCACGCCCATCCACGAGGAGTTCCGCGACTCGCTCGCCGAGATCCTCGACACGACCTACGGCCTGATCGTCTATCAGGAGCAGGTCATGGCCATCGCGCAGAAGGTCGCCGGGTTCTCGCTCGGCAAGGCCGACCTGCTGCGCCGCGCCATGGGCAAGAAGAAGAAGGCCGAGCTGGACAAGCAGTTCGAGTCCTTCGAGGCCGGCATGAAGGCCAACGGCTACTCCGACTCGGCGGTCAAGACGCTGTGGGACATCCTGCTGCCGTTCTCCGACTACGCCTTCAACAAGGCCCACTCGGCCGCCTACGGCCTGGTGTCCTACTGGACGGCCTACCTCAAGGCCAACCACCCGGCCGCCTACATGGCCGCGCTGCTGTCGTCGGTCAAGGACGACAAGGACAAGTCGGCCCTCTACCTCAACGAGTGCCGCCGCATGGGCATCAAGGTGTTCCCGCCGGACGTCAACGACTCCGACTTCGACTTCACCCCGCGCGGCACCGACATCCGCTTCGGCCTGTCGGCCGTGCGCAACGTGGGCGGCAACGTCGTCGACGGCATCATCTCCGCCCGCAAGGAGAAGGGCCGTTTCGCCGACTTCAAGGAGTTCCTGCGCAAGGTCCCGGCGATCGTCTGCAACAAGCGCGTCATCGAGTCGCTGATCAAGGCGGGTGCCTTCGACTCGCTCGGCCACGTCCGCAAGGGCCTGGTCATGGTGCACGAGCAGGCCGTCGACGCCATCATCGACATCAAGAAGAACGAGGCCATCGGCCAGGACTCACTGTTCGGCGCCATCGACGGCGGCGAGGACCAGACCTTCGACGTGCAGATCCCGGCCGGCGAATGGGACAAGAACACGCTGCTGCAGTTCGAGCGGGAGATGCTCGGCCTGTACGTGTCGGACCACCCGCTGTTCGGCGTCGAGCACATCCTCGCCTCGGGCGCCGACTGCTCGATCGCCGCCGTCCAGGACGAGAGCCGCTCCGACGGCCAGGTCGTCACCGTGGGCGGCATCCTCAGCGGCGTCCAGCGCAAGGTCACCAAGAAGGGCGACACCTGGGTCCTGACCCAGCTGGAGGACCTCGAAGGCGCCATCGAGGTGATGATCTTCCCGTCGGCCTACCAGCTGTGCTCGACGATCCTGGCCGAGGACGCGATCGTCTTCGTCAAGGGGCGCATCGACAAGCGGGAGGACGTCGCCAAGATCATCGCCATGGAGGTGACGGCTCCCGACCTGACCCAGGAGGCGGGCGGGCCGCTGCTGGTGAGCCTGCCGCTGACCCGGTGCACCCCGCCGGTGGTGAGCCGGCTGAAGGAGATCCTGACGACGCACCCGGGGACCTCCGAGGTGCATCTGCAGGTGCACAACGGGCCGAAGACCACCGTCATGCGGGTGGACGACCGGCTCCGGGTGGCGCCTTCGCCGGCCTTGATGGGCGACCTGAAGGAGCTGCTGGGCCCGGCCTGCCTGGGCGCCTGACCCGCACCGCCCCGCCTGTGGCCCTGAGCTCTCAGGGGCGGGTGGCCGGCAGGTAGATCCGCCGCGTCGGGATCTCGTCGTCGTACGCCTCACGGGTGGTGATCTCGCCGATCACGAACCCGGCCGCCCGCGCCGCGGCCTCCAGCTCGGACGCCGCGAACTCCGCCCAGTAGACCCGGAGCCCGGTGCCCAGCGGGTCGTCGACGACGCCGTCGCCGGTGCCCTCCTTCGCCACGACGAGCAGCTCGCCGCCCGGCCGGAGGAGCCGGGCCCACGCCGCGAACGTGCCGGCCAGCTCGCTCTTCGGCTGGTCGTGCAGCGAGTAGTACGAGACCAGCCCGTCGAGCCGGTCCCCGCCGGCCCGCTGGTCCATCACCTCGAACCGGCAGCCGGGATGCTCACGCCGGGCCAGTTCCACGCAGCGCGGCGACAGGTCGACGCCCAGCACGTCGAGTCCGTGCCCGGCGAGCAGCGCCGTCACGTGCCCGCACGGCCCGCAGCCGGCGTCGCGCACCCGGCCGCCCGCGCCGACCCGCCCGGCGAACGCCGCCAGGACCTCCCGGTCGAAGGGCTTGCCGGCCAGCTCGTGGCGGAAGAGCTCAAGGTAGCGGTCGGCGCGGGCGTCCCATACCCGGGCGACGTCGGCGGCGTCACCGGGGCGGGACCGGAGCGGGACCTGGGGCGTGGACCGGAGCGGGACCTGGGGCGTGGGCTGGGACGGGGCGGACATTCCGGCATCCTAGGAGATGGCAACCCTTGCCGTCGTCGCGGCCGGCGCGGTGCGGGAGGATCGCAGGATGAGCGAGCTGTACTACCTGACCGCGACCGAGATGGCCCGCCTCGTCAGGACCCGCCAGGTGAGCGCCGTCGAACTGCTGCAGGCGCACCTGGACCGCATCGAGCAGGTGAACCCGGCGGTCAACGCCATCGTCACGCTGGCCGCCGAGCAGGCGCTGGACGCGGCCAAGGCCGCCGACGCGGGGGAGCCCCGGGGGCCGCTGCACGGGGTGCCGGTCGCGCACAAGGACCTGGCCGACACCGCCGGGATCCGCACGACCTACGGCTCGCCGCTGTTCGCCGGGCACGTCCCGGACGAGGACGACCTCATCGTCCGGCGGCTCAAGGACGCCGGCGCCATCTCGCTCGGCAAGACCAACACGCCCGAGTTCGGCACCGGCTCCCACACGGTCAACGAGGTCTTCGGGGTCACCCGCAACCCGTACGATCTCACCAAGTCCGCCGGGGGGAGCAGCGGGGGCGCGGCCGTGGCGCTCGCCTGCGGGATGACGCCGCTGGCCGACGGCTCCGACATGGGCGGGTCGCTGCGGAACCCGGCGTCGTTCTGCAACGTGGCGGGCCTGCGGCCGACGCCGGGGCGGGTGCCGAACCGGTCCGAGATCGCCGCCTGGTACACGCTGTCCGTGCAGGGGCCGATGGCCAGGACGGTCGACGACCTCACGCTGATGATGTCGGTCATCTCAGGATTCGATCCGCGGTCGCCGTACGCGATCAGGGAGCCCTTCGGGGCGGAGCCCGAGGAGGGGGTCGCCGGGCTGCGGGTGGCGTGGAGCCCGGACCTCGGCGGGCTGCCGGTGGACGCCGCGACGGCGGCGGTCACGGCGACCGCGCCCGCGGTGTTCGAGCGGCTCGGGGCCCGCGTGGAGCAGGTGGAGCTGGACCTGACGGACGCCGACGTCGCCTTCCGCACCTACCGGGCGTGGTTCTACGCGCTGGCCTACGGGGACCTCGACGGGCTGGGCGCCAACACCGCGTGGAACGTCGAGCAGGGCCGCCGGGTCACCGGCGCCGACCTGGCCACGGCCGAGCGCGCGCGCAGCCGCCTCTACCAGCGGATGGCCGCCTTCTTCGACGACTACGACGTGCTCATCGCGCCCGTCAGCCAGGTGCCGCCGTTCCCCGCCGAGCAGCCGTACGTGCGCGAGATCAACGGGGTCGAGCTGCCCGACTACCTGACCTGGATGCGGTCGGCGTACTGGGTGAGCGTGCTGCACGCGCCGGCCGCCTCCGTGCCGGCCGGGTTCACGCCGGACGGGCTGCCCGTCGGGGTGCAGATCGTGGGACGGCCGTTCGAGGACGCCCGGGTGCTGCGCGTGGCCAAGGCGTTCGAGCAGGCCACCGGCCACGGCCTGCGCCGCCCGCCGTTCTGAGGCGCTAGCGGTCGGCCGGGGGCGGGGGCAGCGGCGGGGCCAGCCCGTACGGCCGGCGCAGCGGCGACTCGCGGTAGCCGTGCATGCCCTCCAGCAGCCCGAACAGCCCCACCGACAGCAGCGGCCAGAACACCAGCACGCCCTTGGCCGTCAGCTGGAGCGGCCCCGGCGTCAGCTCCGCGCCGGGCGCCGCCGCGGCCTCCACCGTGACCACGCCGATCGTGACCGCCGACCCCACCCAGAGCGTCACGTACGCGCCCAGCGCGCCGCCCGCGCAGAGCCCGAGCAGCGCGCCGAGCTGCCGCCGGCGGCTCAGGAACCAGGCGAGCGCCCCGCACGCCAGCCCGAGCCCGCCGGTCACGGTGGCGAACCAGCCGTCGGCGGCGATCAGTGCCTGCGTGGACGGGTCGGCGAGCACCGTCGCCTCGGCGGTGACCAGATAGGGCGGCCGGGGCGACAGGGCGGACCACGCCAGCCCGGCGACCACCCCCAGTGCGGCGAGAGAGAGGACAGTGACCGCGAAAACGCGTACTTCCCTCGCCACGCCACTCCCCTTCGCGTTCTGCGTCTCTGCCAGACCGATGGTATCTCCCGGTTAGGCTCACTTCGTGATTGAAGAGAAGGTCTGGCTCATCGAACCCTCCGGCCCGCTCCGGGGCGACGTCGTCGTGCGCGGGTCCAAGAACGGCGTGTCCAAGCACATGGTGGCCGCCATGCTGGGCAGCGGCGAGAGCAGCATCCACAACGCCCCCGAGGTGGGCGAGGTCGGCATCACCGCCGACATGCTGCGCGCGCTGGGCATCAACGTGGAGATCGGCCGGACGGAGATCCGCATCGCGCGCGGCCCGGAGATCATGCCGCGCGTGCCCGACGCGTTCACCGGGCTGAACCGCATCCCGATCCTCATGCTCGGGCCGCTGCTGCACCTGGCGGGTGAGGCGTTCGTGCCGCTGGTGGGCGGCGACCCGATCGGGAGGCGGCCGGTCAACTTCCACGTGGAGGCGCTGCGCGCGATGGGCGCCGAGGTGGAGGTGGGCGACACCGGCATCTACGCCAAGGCCAAACGGCTCAACGGCACCCGGCTGGAGCTGCCCTACCCGAGCGTGGGCGCGACCGAGACGATCCTCATGTCGGCGGTGCTGGCCGAGGGCAAGACCGTGGTGAAGAACGCCGCGATGGAGCCCGAGGTGGTGGAGCTGGCGCTGTTCCTGCAGCGGATGGGCGCCAGGATCGAGCTGTCGCCGGACCGCAGGATCGTCATCGAGGGCGTGGAGCGGCTGCGCGGCGCCTCCACCTGGCTGGCCGGCGATCGGATCGAGGCGTTCTCGTACCTGGCGGCGGGGCTGATCACGGGCGGCGAGGTGCGGGTGCACGGCTGCCCGCAGGACCGGCTGGTCACCGCGATCACCACGCTGGCCAGGATGGGCGCCCAGTTCGACATCAACGACGAGTACGTCTGCGCGACCGCCCCGCCGGAGGGGCTGCGCGCCGCCGCGGTGCAGACCGACACCCATCCCGGGTTCATGACCGACTGGCAGACCCCGCTCATGGTGCTGTTCACGCAGAGCCAGGGCATGTCGGTGCTGCACGAGACGGTCTTCGAGAACAGGCTCGTGTACGTGCCCGCGCTGCAGAGCATGGGCTGCGAGATCGAGGTGTTCGACCAGTGCCTGGGCGGCCCCGCCTGCCGCTACCACGACACCAACGCCAGGCACTCGGCCGTGGTGCGCGGCGTGTCGCAGCTCAAGGGCGCCGACGTGGTGCTGCCCGACATCCGGGCCGGGTTCTCGGCCGTGCTGGCGGCGGCGGTGGCCGACGGGACGTCCACCCTGCGCGGCGTGCACCACATCGAGCGCGGCTATCATCACCCGTTCGAGCAGTTCGAGTCGCTTGGTCTGAACATCCGCAGAGGAGAGTAAAGAGTTAAGAGCGGGTCGTTTGCCGGTGATCGGGCGGTAGCAGATCATCTGCGTGACTGTGCTCAAATCCATCACCAGGCTCGGGGCGGCGGGGGCGCTCAGCGGGGTGCTGGTCGCGGCACTGGCCGCGCCCGTCGTGGGCGGAGCCGGGATAGGCGCCCAGAGCGTCGCCGACACCTTCAACAACCTGCCGCCCGCGCCCCGGGAAGAGCCGCTGTCGCAGGTCACCCGGCTGGTCGACCGCACCGGCAGGACGTTCGCCCAGTTCTACGAGGCCAACCGGACCGTCGTGCCGCTGGAGAAGGTGTCGGCGGTGATGCGCCGGGCCATCGTCGCCATCGAGGACGCCCGCTTCTACGAGCACGGCGGCCTCGACGTCATCGGCACGCTCCGGGCGCTGATCACCAACACCCAGGCGGGCGGCATCAAGCAGGGCGGCTCCTCGCTCACCCAGCAGCTGGTGAAGAACATCCTGGTCGAGAGCGCCCGTACCGACGAGGAACGGGACCGGGCCCGCGCCCCCAACCTGGCTCGCAAGATCACCGAGCTGCGGCTGGCGCTCGCGCTGGAGCGCAAGTACCGCAAGGACGAGATCCTGGAGAAGTACCTCAACATCGCCTACTTCGGTGCCGGCGCCCACGGCGTCGAGGCGGCGGCCAGGCGGTTCTTCTCCACCACGGCCGCCGAGCTGACGCTGACCCAGGCGGCCACGCTGGCCGGCGCCGTCCGCGCCCCGTACTCGACCGACCCGTCCATCGGCCAGGAGCACCGGGCGCGCCTGAAGATGCGGCGCGACCTCGTCCTCGACCGGATGGCCGGGCTGAAGCTGATCACCCAGGCGCAGGCGGCCGAGGCCAAGGCGAGCGAGCTCGACATCAGGCTGCGCCCCGAGCCGGGCGGCTGCGCGCAGAGCGACTACCCCTACTACTGCCTGTACGTGCACCGCGAGCTGATGACGAACGAGGTGTTCGGCGCGACGGCGGCGGTGCGCCGGGCCCGGCTGGCCAAAGGCGGCCTGGTCGTCAGGACGAGCCTGGACCCGCGGGCGCAGCGGGCGGCCGAGCAGGCCATCCGGCAGCGGGTCGCGCCCGACGACACCGAGGTGGCGGCCGAGGCCATGGTCGAGCCCGGCACCGGCTGGATCAGGGCGATGGCGGCCAGCAAGCGGTTCGGCCGCAACCCGGGCAACAAGAAGAACGGCCCCAGGACCACCTTCAACCTGGTCGCCGACGTGCGGCACGGCGGCGGCCAGGGGCTGCAGGCGGGCTCCACGTTCAAGGTGTTCACGCTGGCGACGGCGCTGCAGCAGGGCTGGCGGTTCGACGACGGCTTCGACACGCCGGGCTCGATGACGCCGGCGCAGGGGTATCGCGACTGCTCCGGACGGCCGGTCAACGACCCCGGCACCGAGATCCACAACGCCAGCGGCGAGGGCAAGGGCGGGCCGCACAGCCTGTCGACCGGCACCTGGAAGTCGGTCAACATCTTCTACATGATGCTGGAGCGCAAGGTCGGGCTCTGCAACGTGGTCAAGACCGCCAAGGCGCTCGGCGTGGTGCGCGCCGACGGGACCCCGCTGCGCGAGGTGCCGACGTTCACGCTCGGCGTCAACGAGATGGACCCGCTGACGGTGGCGGCGTCGTTCGCCGCGTTCGCCGCCCGGGGGCGCTACTGCGAGCCGCTGGCGATCACCGAGCTCGTCGGCAGGGACGGGCGGCGCACGCACGTCTCACCCGCCTGCGACCAGGTGATCGACCGGCAGGTCGCCGACGCGGTCAACTGGGTGCTGACCGGCGTGTTCGACAAGGGCACGATGAAGGGCCAGGACCTGGACCGGCCGGCGGCGGGCAAGACGGGCACCAACAACGGCTACACCTCCGCCTGGTTCGCCGGCTACACGCCGCACCTGGCGGCCGCCGTCAGCGTCGGCGACATCCGCGGCTCCTACAAGCATCCCCTCACCGACGTGCGGATCGGGGACCAGTACTACGGCTCCGTCCAGGGGGCCTCGCTGCCTGGGCCGATCTGGGTGGACTCCATGCGGGGCGCGTTGCGCGGCACGGAGCCCAGGGGCTTTCCCGGGCCCGACATGGGCCGCTTCGGCGGCGGCAACACGCCGGGCCTGGAAGAGGGCGAGGAGGAGGCCGGTGAGGAGCGCGGCCGGCGCGGCCGGCACCGCGCGTACGCCAGACGCCACCGCCAGATCGTCCGCTGGCTCTTCGGCCACGGCGCCCGCCCGCACGAGGGCCGCCCGCACGAGGGCCGGGGCCGTGACGCCGACTTCCGGCCGCACACCCGCCGCCACCGCGACCGCCACTGACCTGCCCGCGCCTCACCTCGGGGCCGCGGGCCGGAGGTGGCGCGCGGGCGGGCTGTGGGT
>NZ_LAVL01000038.1 GCF_001083785.1 Nonomuraea sp. SBT364 | reverse complement strand
CGGCGGACGGCAGATGCATGTGCTGTCCGGCGTCGTGCTGCTGGTCGTCGGGCTGGCGCACCTGGTGGCGGCGATCCTGGTGTGGCGTCCCGGCGGCGGGCCGGCCGCGTTCGTCGGCCCGGCGGGCGGCCTGGCGGCGTTCAGCGGGGGGGGGGGGGGCCTGGGCGGCACGGGCGCGCTGCACGCGGCCACGGCGAGGAGGGCGGCCACCGCCACGATCGCTCTCATGAGGTCTCCCTCAGCAGGTTCAGGGCCTTGGCCAGGGCGGGATCGCGGCCGGCGGCCGCGTCCTCGGGGGTCGGGGGGACGTGGTGGTCGGGCGGCACGCCGATCCTGTCGATCACCTCGCGGCCGGGCCCGAGATGGTGCTTGTCCGGGAAGCTCAGCGTGGTGTTGTCGCTGAGCCGGTACGGCTGCGCGGGCCCGGAGATGACGCCGGCGGTCCTGGTGCCGACCAGCGGGCCGAGGCGCAGGTCCTTGACCGCGGAGCTGAAGTGCTCGCACGCCGAGGCGCAGCTGCGGTCGATGAGCACGACCAGGGGCAGGCCGAGCAGTTCGACGGTGTCGTCGGTGCGCGAGGTGTCGCAGGTGCCGTCCACGGCGCACTGGTAGGCGGTGACCTTGCCGTGGGCGAACGCGCTCACCAGCCGGGTCGCCTCGTCGGGGCTGCCGCCGCCGTTGCCGCGCAGGTCCAGGACGACGCCGTTGAGCGTCCGGCCGGCGCGCAGCCGCGAGATCGCCTTGAAGACCCGGTTCGCGGCGTCGGGGGCGAATCCGGTCATCCGCACGTAGGCGGTGTCGTCGTCCAGCAGCCTTGACCGGACCACCTGCAGGGCGGCCAGGTCCCGCTGGTAGAGGCCCGGCTTGAGCGTGACAGTCCAGCGGCGGCCGGTGCTCTGCCGCAGGAGCCGCAGCCGGACCGGCCGCGCCAGCGGGTAGGGCCGGTACAGGAGGGCGATCGCGGGGGTCGCCTCGCCGCCGACGAACGGCGCCGAACCGTCGATCGATTCGATGACGTCGCCGGGCCGCAGCCCCGCGGCCTGCGCCGCGCCGCCCTGCACGGCCGTGACGAACAGCGGGGGCACGGCGACGCCGGGGTTGCCGTCGACCTGGGGACCGTACACGTTCGCCTGAAGACCCAGGCCGTAGCCGTCGCCGTCGTAGTAGTCGGGAGGCCGTCCGCCGCCGTGCGCCCAGCGGGCGTGGTTGTCGCCGAGGCTCGCCACCAGGGCCTCCATGGTGACGACGGCCAGTTCGTCGCGCAGGCCGGGAACCTGATCGGTGATCTTGCGGTAGGTGGCCTCGAAGGCGGCCCAGTCGGCCTTCCGGTCGCCGGTCAGCGCGGGCATGGTGGCCCCGGGCAGGTCGCGCCCGTTGCGGTTGAGCTCCTGCGTCAGGGCGGCGAACCCGGAGGTCAGCAGCGCGCGGGCGTCCAGGGTGGAGCCGCTGTAGTAGTTGCCGAGGATGCAGAAGTACGCCTGCTCGATGACGTCGATCGTGGCGGGCGTCTCGGCCGCGGGAGGACCCGCGGGGCGCGCGCACGCCGCGCCGGACGCCGTGGTGCCCTGGCCGCGCGGCGGCGTGGGCGCCGCGCAGGCCGCGGCCAGGAGGAGGGCGAGCCCGGCCGTCACGGCCTTGACCCTCATGACAGGCGCCTCCGGATCCACCCGAAGCAGAGCCACGTGAGGCCGAGGGTGAGCAGGGCGTAGATCCCGGCCTCGATCGCCTGCATGGGCCAGAACCGCTCAAGGGGCTGGTAGACGGCCTTCTGGTGGTAGCCGAGCCGGTTGAGCTCGGCCAGGCACGTCTGCATGCCCTGCCGCGCCTGCTGCGGCCCGCAGGGGCCCGACGTGGTGGAGACGCCCTCGACGATCGCTTCCTCGCCGCTCGCGGCGATCGTGCGTCCCGACCCGTCGACGAGCTCGCTGGACAGCACCCAGGCGCCCGTGTGCCCGGGGATCGTCGCCGTCAGGTTCACCGTGGGCATCCCGTCGCGGCGCACGCCGAACATGTCCACGTTCTCCCTGGCGAGCTCGAAGGCCGAGGTGACCGGGGGCATGAGATGGGGTCTGACCAGCAGCGGCACGGCGATCTGGATCGTGGCGAAGACGAGCAGGGTCAGAGCCATCGCGGCCAGTGTCCGCTTGACGAACATGCCGACGGTCACGCCGAGGACGAAGGCGAAGGCGGCGTACCCCAGGGGGATGATCCCGCGCGCGCTGAACACCAGGGGGTCCATGAGCGCGAAGCCCTCCGGGGCGGACTGGTCCAGCGGGCCGGACCACCAGGTGACCGCGAGCCCGCTGATCCCGGCGGCGGTCGCGGCGACCAGGCCGGTGAGGGCGAGCTTGACCGCCAGCCACCGGGTCCTGGTGATGCCCTGGTTCCACACGAGCAGGTGCGTGCCCGCCTCCAGCTCCCTGGTGATCAGCGGCGCCCCCCAGAAGAGCCCGACCAGGGCGGGCAGGACCAGCACCACGAGGGTGCCGGCCAGGAAGGGCGTCTGGTAGGCGTCGAAGAAGCGGTCGTAGAAGTTCAGGCACTCCTCGCCCCGCGTGCAGGAGGCGATCCCGGTGGCGTAGTCGGCGGCCAGCTGGGAGCCGGTCGGGACCAGAACGGCGGCGAGCAGCACGAGCAGCAGCGACGTCATCAGGGCGGCGCCACGGAACTGGCGCCAGGTCAGCCAGATCATCGCCGGACCTCCAGGGCGGCGGGTCGCCGGCCGGCGGCGGCGGAGGTGTCCATGTAGGCCAGCACGAGGTCTTCCAGCGTGAGCCGGCTGATCGTCCAGGCGGGATCGAGGATCGGGGCGTCGGTGCGGATGACGTACGTGCTCTGCCGGTCGGTGTGCCGCGCGGAGACGACGTGCTGGTCCGCGGGCAGCGTGCCCTGGTCGCGGCGGGGGCCGGTGAGGCGGTGATGGGTGGCCAGCAGGTGCTCGGCCTCCCCGGCGATCTGGACCCGCGAGTCGACGAGCACGATCAGGTAGTCGCACGTCCTTTCCAGGTCGGAGACCAGGTGGGAGGAGAGCACCACGCTGAACTCGTGCTCGACGGTCGCCTCCATGAGGCCCTGGAGGAACTCGCGGCGCGCCAGCGGGTCGAGCGAGGCGACCGGCTCGTCCAGGATCAGCAGTTCGGGCCGCTTGGCCAGGCCCAGGGTGAGGGCGAGCTGGGCGCGCTGGCCGCCGGAGAGCTTGCCGGCCCGGTGGGCGGGGTCGAGACCGAGCCGGGCGATCCTCTCCCGTGCCATCACGGCGTCCCAGCCGGTGTTGAGCCGTGCGCCCAGGCGCAGATGCTCGGCGATGCTCAATCCGGCGTAGACGGGGGTGTCCTGGGCGACGAAACCGACCTTGGCCAGTTGCGCGGGACCGGCCGCCGGGCGTCCGCCCAGCACAGTGAGCCCGCCCGTCGTGGGTTCCAGCTGGCCGGTGGCCAGTTTCAGCAGGGTGGTCTTGCCGGCTCCGTTGGGCCCGACCAGTCCGACGACGTGGCCGTCGGGGATGTCGATGGTGCAGTCGCGCAGCGCCCAGCGCCTGCCGTATCTCTTGCCCAGCCCCTGAGCCTCTAAGACGGAACTCACGCTATGTCCTCCTGTGCGGCGGTCCGAAAGGTGGTCATGAAGAGGGCCTCGATGCTCTCGTCGTCGAGGCCGGCCCGGCGGGCCTTGGCCAGCCAGCGCCGCAGCTCCAGCCGCAGCGGGCCGTGCGCGGCCAGCGAGGTGTCGGCGAGCGTGGCCGTCACGAACGTCCCCACCCCGGGCCGGGCGGCGACCAGGCCCTCGTGCTCGAGTTCCCGGTAGGCCTTGAGGACGGTGTTGGCGTTGATCGCCAACTGCGCCACGACCTCCTTGAGGGTCGGCAACTGGTCGCCCTCGCGGAGCAGCCCGAGCCGGAGCGCACGCCGTACCTGCTGGACCAGCTGCTGGTAGGGCGCGAGACCGGACTTGGCGTCCAGATAGAACTCGATCACCGATTTCTCCATTTATCTAGTGTCATAGGACTTTAGATGCTCGCATATATGGCGCGGGTTAACACCTGAAACGTTCAGCGCGTCTTGACAAGGTCTGCGGCTGGCTCAACACTCGGCTGGTCAGCAGGTGTGTGACATAGCACCGAATGTTAGCGCTAACAGAGAGGACTGCCATGAAGCGATTAACGTCGGCGATTCTGGGCGTCGTAGCCGCCCTCGGGATCTTCCTGATCCCCGCTTCACCGGCCGCCGCCGCGGTGGTCAACCTGGCCCCGAGCGCCACCGCGTCCGCGTCCTACACCTCGCCCTGGGAGAGCGTCGCGGCGATCAACGACGGCGTCGATCCGCCCGGTTCCAACGACACGGTCAACCCGCGCTGGGGCACCTGGCCCAACACCGGCGAGCAGTGGGTGCTGCTCACCTGGCCGCAGGCGCGCACGCTCAGCTCCGCGCAGGTGTACTTCTTCGACGACGGCGGCGGCGTCCGGCTGCCGGCCTCCTGGAAGCTGCAAAGGTGGACCGGCAGCGCGTACGCCGACCTGCCCGGCACGTACCCGCTGGCCGCGAACGCGTACAACACGATCAGCTTCCCGGCGGTGAGCACCACCCGGCTGCGCGTCGTGCTGCAGAGCGGCACGGCGTCCGTCGGCCTGCTGGAGGTCAAGGCCCTCGGCGAGAACGGGCAGCAGAGCGGCTGGAACCCGCCCGCCAACCTCGTCACCCCGCTGAACGAGGTGTGGCAGCACCAGGAAAGCACGTACCCGAACCTGTACGGCTTCCGCAACTACGGCTGGGACCAGATCATGGCCAACCGGGGCTCGGTCAACTACTGCGTCCGCTGGGACTCCGGCGCGCCCGTGTCGGCCGCGCTGCGCGACCAGATCCACGCCGCCCTCGCCCGGCAGTTCAAGAAGTGGATGGATGTCATGGTCGGCCACAACGGCTGGCCCTACACGAACGTGCCCGTGAAGGTGGTCGGCTGGGCCGTACGCGACCGCGCCCAGCTGCAGTGGAGCGACAACTCGGTCGACATCTACGTCAACGACATCCGGGAGAACGCGCCGCAGTGCGCCGAGGCGTGCGGCCGCTTCTTCAACCAGAGCGGCAACTACCCGAACTGCCCGGGCGGCGCGTCACACCACTACGACATGTCGCTGTGGCTCACGGCCGGCATGGGCGGCGGTGCGGGCGGCGACTGGGGCCAGCGCATCGGCAGCGAGTATTACGTGAACTCCCTCAACGCCGACAACATCCACATCCTGCTCCACGAGATAGGCCACACCTTCGGCCTGGACGACTTCTACGACTGGACCCCCACCGGCGTCGGCGGCTTCCTGATGAAGGCCGGGAGCGCGTCGCACATCACCGACTTCGACGCGTGGATGTTCCGGGACTGGTGGCGGCATCTGAGGAACCGCTATGGCTACTAGGATCGCGGCGATCTGCTGCCTCCTCCTCGCGATGTTCGCCGTGCCCGCTGTACCCGCCCAGGCCGCGGCCAAGACGGTCTACATCCCGTCGCGCTGGGCGAGCACCGGCGAGGTGCCGTGGGCGGCCGAGCGCACCCGCGAGTCGGCCAACTTCATCCTGTTGTGGGGCGACCGGTCGGGCACCGACCCCAGGAACGCGCCCTCCGCCTACCGCTTCGACCCCGCCGACATCCTCTCCCAGCTGGAGAACCTGGCCTTCCAGTACTAGTGGAACGATGAGCCGGGGTTGGCGTCACATGATTTGACACTCTGCGCGATGATGGCTGGTGGCCTGCGTCGGAGCGTATGGCGTAGCAGTTCGAGCTGTTGATCTACAGGGTGGGAGGGCAGATCTGATGGCAGTTCTGATGGCAGTGCCGACGATGACGCCGCAACAACGGGCGACGGCCCTGGAGAAGGCAGCTGAAACTCGCACGGCGCGTCGCGCGCTGCTGGCCGGGGTGAAGTCCGGTACGACCAGCGTGGCGGAGGTGTTCGGCCGTAGCGGCGAGGAACTGGTGAAGAAGACCCGGGTGGCGCAGGTTCTTCGAGCGGTTCCTGGTTACGGGCCGGCGAGGGTCGCGGCGCTGATGGCCGTGTCGGGGGTGGCTGAGAAGCGCCGGGTCGGTGGGCTGACCGAGCAACAGCGAGAGCGTCTGCTGCAGGCGCTGGCCGGGCTGGCGGCGCTCAGGTCACCGGGCGCTGCTTGACCCCTGCTTCCAGCAGGCTGACCACTTCGGCGATCCGCTGGGCCCGCACCTCGGGCCGGCCCTTGGTGGCGTCGATCCAGCGCAGGTAGGCGCGCAGGTAGAACTGGGCGAGGGAGTCGAAGAAGGCGCCCGCCGCCGGGCTGGCCTCCAGCGCCGCGGCGACGTCCTCGGCGAGATCGGCCCGCTGCGGCCCCTCCGGCTTGAGTACCACGCTCACCTGCCCGCCGGGCTGAAGGCCGCAGCGCTGCCAGGCCGGGCCGAGCAGGAAACCGCGTTGCCCCTCGTGTTCGACGATCACGGCGCGGATGCCCCTGCCGTTCAGCGTGCCGGTCACGTGATGGACCGGTTTGGGCGCCCACACCTGGTCGGGGTCGAATGGCACCGGGACGAACAGGCGTCCGCGTCCGCCTGGCCGGCTGTCGGCGGTGTAGTGCTGTTCCTGCACGCAGCCGATCCTGCCACGCCGCCCCGCCGCCGGCCGAGGGCTCACGCGGTAGTGGTCAGGATGCGGCAGATTCCCTCAGGGCCGCAGTCGGCCGGGTCGACGGCTCGGGCCCGCCGGTGCAGGCCCTGCAGCGCGGTGCGGGTGATCAGCAGGTCGGCGATGCGCTGCTCGACGTGCTCCAGGTGGGTCTCGATCAGCGTGGTGACGTGCCGGCAGGGCGGCTGTCGGGCGTCGCGGATGGTCAGCACGCCGCGGATCTCGGCCAGGGACAACCCGGCCGCGGCTGCGTCGCGGATGAAGGCGAGCCGGTCGGCGGCTTCGGCCGGGTAGTCGCGGTAGCCGGCGGCTGTGCGGGGTGGGGCCGGCAGCAGGCCAGCCTGCTCGTAGAAGCGGATGGTCTTGGCGGACAGTCCGGCCGCGGCGGCCAACGTGCCGATGCGCATGCTCCCAGGCTACGGCCTTGACCTTCCAGCACGCTGGAAGGTTTACCGTCGGATCGGACGCCAAGATGCAACACGAGCAGCATGAGGAGGCCGGGCGATGAAGCTGGTGATGGTGACGGTGCCGGACTGCCCGAACGCGCCGACGCTGGAGCGGCGCCTGCTCAAGGCGCTCGACGAGAGCGGTGTGCAGGCGGCCGCGATCGAGCGCCGCACGGTGAGCGACGCCGGGCAGGCGGCGCGCTGGCAGATGCGCGGCTCACCGACCTTGCTGATCGACGGCCGCGACCCGTTCGCCGACCCTGCGATGGCGACCGGTCTGGCCTGCCGGATGTATCGCGACGAGCAGGGCCGCCTGGAAGGGGCACCCTCAGTGCCGGCGCTGGTTGCGGCGCTACGCCACGCCCTGGACGGCACGCGCCACCAGGCGCTCGCGCACACCGGCGGCCCGGACCCGAACGGGGTGGTGCCCGGGTCGGTGCCCGGGTCGGTGCCGGTGTGGGCCGATGCGCTGGGGCGCGCCGACGCCGGGCGGGCAGCTCCCGTGGAAGGCGGACTGCGGGCGGTGCACCAGCAGGTGCTGCGCGGCTTCGCCGCAACCGGAGCGGCGCCGCCGGTGGCCGAGCTGACCCGCGTGGCCGCCCCGTATGGCGTGAGCGTCGAGCAGGTGCTGGGCGAGTTGCACGCCGCCGACTTCCTGCGCCTGGACGACGATGGACGAGGGGCCGGGCAGATCCTGGCCGCCTACCCGTTCTCCGCTTCTGCGACCCGGCACCGGGTGCAGATCGACGGCGGGCCGGCCGTGTTCGCGATGTGCGCGATCGACGCGCTCGGCATCGCCGCGATGCTCGGCCGCGACGTGCGCATCACCTCGGCCGACCCACATGACGGCCGGCCGGTCACCGTGGAGGTCACCGCGGCCGGGCAGGCGTGCTGGAGTCCGGCCAGCGCGGTGGTGTACGCGGGCCAGCAGGCCGCCTGCGACACATGCCCACCCGCACCCGCGCAAGCATCGGCTCCAGGGGCCCGCTCGGCCGCCGCGGAGGTGTGCTGCGGCTACGTCAACTTCTTCGCCGACTCCGCCAGCGCCCGCACCTGGGCCGAAGCTCACCCTCAGGTGAGCGGCCAGGTCCTGGACCAGCAGGCGGCCCTGCAATTGGGCGTGGCCATCTTCGGCCCGCTCCTGGCCGAGACCGACCCGCAGTAACCGCTGCCGGGACCTGCCTCCCCGTACGGGCGACAAGAAAGGATTGTCGAGCCGTCGTTGACAATCTAATGTTGTCGTCATGGACAGCCCCGCGCTGAACACCCAAGCGATGATCGAAGCCGTGGCCACCCGAGCCGCCAGCACCGACGCGCTGGTGCTGCTGGAGGCGGCCATCACCTACGGCGCCCTGACCGGCCAGGCCGCCGACGCCATGGTCGACCACTACGTCCGCACCGCCCGCGACGCGGGCCTGTCGTGGACCGATATCGGTGAGCGGCTGGGCATCTCCAAGCAGGCCGCCCGCCAGCGCTACGCCCCCCGGCTGGAGGTCAGCGGCGGGCCCGGCACCGAACCGGCCGTCATCGCCCCGCGCTTGGCCGCATGCCTGCAAGCCGCTCAACAGGCCGCCGACGCCGAGACCAGCGCCCCCGGCACTCAGCACCTGCTGCTCGGCCTGCTCCAGGTCGGCCGGGCCGCTGGCGTGCTGGATCGGCTCGGCGTCACTCACGACAAGGTCCTCGAGGCTGCCTCCCGGCTGCTGCGCCCACACGCCGCTGTCGACGCTGCTCGCGAGGTTGCTTCCGGCGGGGCCGACGACGGTAGCCGGACGGTGGGCGACGGCGAGGCCTACGACACGGTCATGCGCGCCCGCCGCTTCGCCGCCGGCCGCGGCCAGAACCTGGCCCGCACCGAGCACCTGCTGTTCATCCTGGCCACCGACCCCGGCTGCTCGGCCCGCCGCATCCTGGACGACCTCGGCGTCGAGGCCGCCCACATCAAGAAGGAACTCGCCGACTGCATCCCGCCCCCGCCCCGGCCCGGCCGCCGCGGCCGCAAGCTCGCCAAGCCCGGCCGGGCAGAACGCGCCTGCTCCTTCTGCGGCTGCACCGACCCGCACCGCGCCATGGTGCACGGGCCCGGAGTGCAGATCTGCGGCGAATGCGTCACCCTCGCGGGCGAGATCGTCACCGCCCAGCACGACCAAGCCGATCGCGAGCTTCAGCCCGGCCGGCGGCTCATCGGCTGAACGTCCACCATCTCGGCCGTCTGCCCTGTCTCCTCCTCAGCCAGCACGCGGTAGACGCTGGCGACGGAGGGGTGAGCGCCCTTGTTCTTGCCGGTGGGGATGACCAGCTTGGCCGCGATGTCGGGCACGGCCACGCCGCGGGCCCGCAGTGTCCGCGCGTAGGCGATCATGTCGTCGTCGAACACCTTCGGCCGCCCGCCGTGGCGGCCGCGCTCACGGGCCGAGGCTTGGCCTTCGAGGGACTTCTCCCGGATGTACTCCCGCTCGGACTCGGCCATCCCGGCGAAGAACGCGAACAGCGCCGCCCCGTGCCCGGACGGGTCGTAGACCCCCTGCAGCGGGCCGGTGAGCAGTTCCAGCTGAATGTCGGCCCGGCGCAACTCCTCGGCGATGGCCAGGAGTTCGGCCGCGCCTCGGCCCAGCCGCTTCATCTCATGCACGGTGAAGATCACCCGCTGGTGCGGGACGGCCTGCTTGATCGTGCGGGCGAACTCCATCGCCTTGGTGAACTCCGGCCGCACCTTTACTCGAGAGCTGATCTTCTCCGAGAAGATCGGGTCGCAGCCCGCCGCCTCCAGGGCGTCGAGCTGGCTCTGCAGTTCCTGCTCGGCCGTGCTGCAGCGGGCATAGCCCACCCGGGTCGTCCCGACGCCGGCGACGGCGGCTTCGATCGCCGGGCCTGCCGTCCAGGCCCGGCCGGCGCCTCGATCGGCGGGGGTGCGCACCTCCAACTCGGCGCGTAGTTGCGGCACGAGCATGAAGCGCGGCGTGTGGTATTTCGGCGCGACCTTGCCGCCCCGGGTGCGGCAGGAGCTTCCGGCGGGCGCCTGACAGGTCGGGCAGTCGACCGCTTCGACGGCGGCGGCTGGATCGGCAAGATCGCTCATGTCGCAGAACCTACCGTGAGCAGCATTCTGAGAACACGGTTTTGCGAGAAGTTATGAGAACGACGCCGACGGACAAAACGGACACGACCGCTCGGGGTTGCCGGGTCTGTCAGAACTCCTCATATCTGAGAACGCCGCGCGTGTCGCGGAAGCTCCTCATAGCAGCCGACTCTTCCCTTCGGCCGATTTATCTAATATCGTCGATTAACGATGAATGAGGAGAAAGGGCTGCTGCCGCGCGCGGAGGCCGAAGAGTACGCCAGCTGGTTCAAGGCCCTGGCCGACGCCACCCGCATCCAGATCGTGTCGCTGCTGGCCCGGCGGCGGGTGCCGATGAGCGTGGGCGAGATCGTGGCCGCCTCCGGGGTGGGCCAATCCACCGTCTCGCACCACCTGAAGATCCTGGCCGAGGTGCGGTTCGTGCTGGTCGAGAAGCAGGGCACCTCCAGCCTGTACCGGATCAACGAGAACTGCGTGAGCTGTTTCCCGACCGCCGCCGACGTGGTCATGGGCAACCCCGTGCCAGCTGCGCTCACCTGCGAGTGAAGGAGCTTCGCCATGGCGCATGACGAGATCATCGACCACTACTCGGCCCTGGCCCGTGCCGCGGATGCCGGTTGGGTGGTCGCCGATTGTGGGCAGGACGCGTTCGAGCAGGGCGGTTTCGGTGTGGCGGGCTACGACGAGCTCGGCACTTTGCCGGAGGGGGCGGTGCGGGCCAGCCTGGGGTGCGGCAACCCGGTAGCTGTCGCCGAACTGCAGCGTGGTGAGACGGTGCTTGATCTCGGCTCGGGGGGCGGCATCGATGTGCTGCTGTCGGCGCGCCGGGTCGGCCCGCACGGCAAGGTCTACGGATTGGATGCCAGCCCCGACATGCTGGCGCTGGCCCGCCGCAACGCCGAGCAGGCGGGCGTGCGCAACGTCGAGTTCCTGCACGGGGTCATCGAACACGTTCCGCTGCCGGATCACGCTGTCGATGTCGTCATATCCAACTGTGTGATCAACTTGTCCGGCGACAAGGCCGCCGTGCTGGCCGAGGCGTTCCGGGTGCTACGCCCCGGCGGGCGGTTCGGGGTGAGCGACGTCGTGGTCGACGGCGAGCTCGACCCGGTCCGACGGGCGGCGGCAGAGCAGCGGATCGGCTGCGTAGCCGGCGCCCTGCCGATCGAGGAGTACCGCGAACTGCTGACCCGGACGGGCTTCGTCGGCATCCGAATCACGCCGACCGCCGACCACGGCGACGGCGTGCACTCGGCTATCGTCCAGGCAGCCAAGCCCGCCATCGGGCCTGGCCTGGAGATCCGCCCCATGCGTGACACCGATGCCGCCCAAGTCCTGGCGATCTACCAGGCGGGGCTCGACACCGGACAGGCCAGCTTCGAGACCACGGCGCCGAGCTGGGAGGGTTTCACCGCCGGCAAGCTGCCGCATCTGCGCTACGTGGCCGCCGACGCCGAGACCGGCGATGTCGTCGGCTGGATCGCCGCCTCACCGGTCTCCACCAGGCCCGTCTACGCCGGAGTCGTGGAGCACAGCATCTACGTTCACCCCGGCTGCCAGGCGCACGGCATCGGGCGCGCTCTGCTGAGAGCATTCATTGCCGCCGCCGAGGACTGCGGCGTCTGGACCATCCAGTCCGGCATCTTCCCGGAGAACACCGCCAGCCTGTCGCTGCACCAGGCGCTGGGCTTTCGGGTGGTCGGCGTCCGCGAGCGCGTCGGCCGCCACCACGGCGTCTGGCGCGACGTGCTGACGATCGAACGGCGCAGCACAGTGGTGGGCCGCTGACGAGCGGCCTGGCCGGCTGGCCATCTGACGTTCATCATGGCGTGTCCTTGCTGATATCCATGGATGCCAATATTGACGCTCATGGATATGTTGGAGGTCCTGGACTGCTGCTCCCCGCTGGCTCGCGAGCCGCTGGGCGAGGATCAGGCGGCGGGGTTGGCGCGGGCGTTCAAGGCGCTGGGCGATCCGGTACGGCTGCGCATCGTCTCGATCGTGGCCAGCCACCAGGGCGGCGAGGCATGCGTGTGCGACCTGACGGCGAGTTTCGAGCTGGCCCAGCCGACGATCAGCCACCATCTCAAGGTGCTCAAGGATGTCGGCCTGCTGACCAGCGAACGGCGGGCCTCCTGGGTGTATTACCGGGTCGTGCCAGAACGGCTCGCCGAGCTCGCGGCGCTGCTGGCCGCGCCCACAAGGGTGGATGACGGGGCGGCCGCCGAGGTGGACGGGTGAAGCGCCGGTTGCTGGCCGAGTTCCTCGGCACCGCGCTGCTGGTGACGGTGGTGGTCGGGTCGGGGATCATGGCCCAGACGTTGTCCCCTCACGACGTGGGCCTGCAGTTGCTGGAGAACTCCACCGCCACCGTCTTTGGCCTGGCCGTTCTCATCGTCGTGCTGGGCCCGGTCTCCGGTGCCCATTTCAATCCGGTGGTGTCGCTGGCCGACTGGTGGCAGGGACGGCAGAGCGGACATGGCCTGTCCGGCGGCGAGCTTGGCGGCTACGTGGTGGCCCAGGTGCTGGGGGCTATCGGCGGTGCGCTGCTGGCCAACGCGATGTTCGACAAGCCCGTGATCGCGTGGTCGGGCACGTCGCGATCGAGTGCGCACCTGTGGCTGGGCGAGGTCGTGGCGACCGCCGGCCTGGTGCTGGTGATCTTCTGCCTGACCAGGTCGGGCCGTACGGCCGCCGCGCCGCTGGCGGTGGGCGGCTACATCGGGGCGGCGTACTGGTTCACCTCCTCCACCAGCTTCGCCAACCCCGCCGTCACCATCGGCCGGACCTTCTCCGACACCTTCGCCGGCATCGCTCCCACATCGCTGCCCGGCTTCATCGCGGCCCAGCTGATCGGCGGCGTTATCGGGTTGGCACTGGTGCATGGCCTGTTCGGCAGTCCTACCGCAGCAACTGCCGAGCCCGTCGTACCCCATCAAGACGGGCGCTGAGCACCGGCAACTTGACGCGAAGAGATAGCTCAATAATCATTGACTCAATGAACATTGACGGGTCTTCTTCGCTGGAGGCCCGGGCCCGGGTGCACGCGGCACTCGGCGACCCGGGCCGGCTGTCCATCGTGGACCGGCTGCTGCTGGGCGATGCGTCCCCGGGTGAACTTGGCCAGATCCTCGGCCTGCCCACCAACCTCCTCGCCCACCACCTGAAAACGCTGCAGGAAGCGGGCGTGATCGAGCGCCACCGCTCCGAAGGCGACCGCAGACGCACCTACCTGCGCCTGATCCCGCAATCCCTATCCGGCCTGGTGCCTGCGGCGGTCCGACGCGCCCCGCGCATCGTGTTCGTCTGCACCCACAACTCCGCCCGCTCCCAACTGGCCGCCGCCCTGTGGGCCCGCGCCAGCGCCGTACCGGCCGCCTCGGCCGGCACGGTACCCGTCCCACACGTCCATCCCCCCGCCCGCGCCCTCGCCGCCCGCCACGACCTGGACCTCGACCACGCCACGACCAGTCACGTGGACCAGACGCTACGCCCAGACGACCTGGTCGTGGCCGTCTGCGACACCGCCCACGAGCAACTCGCCGACCTCGAACGACTGCACTGGTCCATCCCCGACCCGGTACGCACCGGCAGCGACGAGGCGTTCGAACACGCCTACACCGACATCGCCGACCGCGTCCAACGGCTGGCACCCGCCATCCATCCCCCCAAGGAGTGAGCCATGCCGCAGACCTACCGCCACCTGGACCTGTCCATCGATCAGCAGCACGCCCTGCTCACCGCCGCCCGCCGCCTGGCCGAGGAGTTCACCGGCACGTTCGGCACCGAGACCATCGAACGGTTCCTGCACACCAGCTACGACCAGTTCGCCCTGCACAGCACGATCCCCAACTACCTGCCGCTGCTCGCCGAACGCTTCGCCCGCCAGCGCCTGCACGCCCTGGCCCGCGTGGAAGGCCACCACGACGGGCGGCCCATCGTCTTGTTCCTGTGCGTGCACAACGCCGGACGCTCCCAAATGGCCATGGGCTTCTTCCAGCACCTGGCCGGGGACCGCGCACTGGCCTGGTCCGGCGGCTCGGAGTTCGCCAGCGAGATCAACCCCGCAGCGGTGGCCTCCATGGCCGAGCGGGGCATCGACATCTCCCGCGAGTTCCCCAAACCGTGGACCGAGGAGATCGTCCGCGCCGCCGACGTCGTGGTCACCATGGGCTGCGGCGACGCCTGCCCTGTCTACCCCGGCAGGCGTTACCTCGACTGGGAACTGGACGACCCCGAGGGCAAGAGCGTCGAAGACGTGCGGCCCATCCGCGACGAGATCGAACGCCGCGTCCGCGGCCTGCTCGACGACCTCGAAATCCCCACAGCCTGACGACGGAAACAACCGAAAGGAACCAGCTCTTGAGCAGCAAGCCCAGCGTCCTGTTCGTCTGTGTGCACAACGCCGGCCGCTCCCAGATGGCGGCCGGCTGGCTCACCCATCTGGCAGGCGACCGGATCGAGGTCCGCTCCGCGGGATCGGCGCCCGCCGACCAGGTCAACCCGGCCGCGATCGAGGCGATGCGCGAGGTCGGCATCGACATCACCGCCGCCCATCCCAAGATCCTCACCGTCGACGCGGTGGAGGCCTCCGACGTCGTGATCACCATGGGCTGCGGCGACGCCTGCCCGATCTTCCCCGGCAAACGATACGAAGACTGGAAGCTCGACGACCCCGCCGGACAGGGCATCGAGGCCGTCCGTCCCATCCGCGACGAGATCCGTGACCGCGTCGAACAGCTCGTCGGTGAGCTCACCAGCTGAGGGCAACTGGCATGTGCAGCGCTCATCGCTTTCGGTGGGCGTTGCCTACGGTCAGTTCCGGTCCGATCGGGTTGCCGCCCTCATCTTCAGGCTGGTCACGATGTGGTCGGGCGGGAAGGCGGGTGTTCGGTCAGCCATCGCCGCTCCACGGTCAGATTCCTGCCCAGGGGCGGATACTCGACGATGTAGGAGGGGCTGTTGCGTCGCTGATCGCCATTCCATGGGGTGGGCAGGCGTACGCCGGTCAGGTGCGAGCTGAGCAGTGGCAGTGAGTCGTGTTCAGCGTGGCAGTACAGGTGCGTGTCGGCTGCATCGTAGATCACGACATTGAGCCAGATGCCGAGGCCGCCGTCGAACTTGGTCAGGTGATCGACCTGCTTTTCCGGGTCTGGGTCTCGCGTCCCTAATCCGGGAAGAATGAGGAAGCGGTGAGGGTCCAGCGGAAGGATCATGTCCCAGAAGGCCGCGGCGCGCAGCTGATTCGCATCGTCGTGCCCGTTAAGGATCACCACCGGTACGTCGCTGGTCCACAGGCACGCGTCGCTGAATCCGAGCCCCCAGGGGCGGTTGTAGACGATCCGGCCTAAGGCGGCGAGCTGACCGGTGATGAACTGAAGGTGGGGGTCTCGGCCGGCCAGCGACTTGACGGCGTGCGGCACCTCCAGCGGCTGTTCGTCGGTGCCTGCTGCGGTGATCGAAACGAGGCGGCGGCGTTGACGCGTGGTCCGCACGATCTGAGCGGCGATCCACCACGCCATCCAGGACCTGTCCTCGGCTCTGAGCGGCCAGTGGAGGGGCAGCGCACCTGCGGGGTCGTCGAGTATGGCGCGAAAGACCGGAGCGGCTCGCTCTTCGATTTTCGCGAGCAGCCGCTCGACGCGCTGGCCGTAGAAGTCGGTGACCGCCGCCACATTGGTGATGTTCGCCTCGAAGACACGGTCGAGATCATCGACGCTGCGCGCGGTGATGAACCAGTTCGTGCTCGCCTTCTTCTTCTGGCGCGAGAAGTGCCGCAGATACATCCGCGGCACGGTGTGATCGTTGGTCGGCATCGCTCTCCCTCGCCAGCAGGCGCATCGTGGTTTCCTCGCCAGACTCCTCCGGCTCTGCTGCCTCAAGGGAAGGCACGAACCTCCATGATGGCCAGTCCGTGGAGCATCGAGCAACGGGCTTACCGGCCGCCCCGACCTGATGAGACGCCGAGCGCGGCCATCACTTCGATGATTGCCTGCTTGGCGGTACGGGCGGCGCCGATGAGGGTCGCTGAGGCCAGGCCGGTCCAGTCGCCATAGCCGAGCAGGTGCAGGCGGGGCTCGCCGATGGCGCGGGTGCCCTCGACCGGGATGAGGCCGCCCCGGCCGCGCAGCCGTAACGGGGCCAGGTGGCCGAGCGCGGGGCGGAAGCCGGTGCACCAGATGATGGCGTCGGCGGCCTGGCTGGTGCCGTCGGACCAGGCGACGCCGTCGCGGGTGATCCGGCGGAACATCGGCTCGGCCTTCAGCGCGCCGCGATCGCGGGCCTCGCGGACCGGTGGGACGGCGACGATGTCGCCCAAGTGACCGATGCCGCCTCCGCCTTGGGCCCGTCGGGTGGCCAACGCGAACAGCGCCCGGCCGTCGATCTCGTCGGGCAACAGGCGGGGCGGGCGCAGGGTGACCCAGGTGGTGTCGGCGACGGTGGAGACCTCGGCCAGGATCTGCGCGGCGGAGTTGGCGCCGCCGACGATCACCACGCGTCGGCCCCGGAACGGCTCGGGGCCGCGATAGCCGACCGTGTGGAGTTGCTCGCCGTGGAAGTCTCCGATGCCGGGATAGTACGGGACGTACGGCCGCCACCAGGTGCCGGTCGCGCTGATGACGATCCGGGCCTGCCAGGTGCCGGCGTCCGTTTCGACCGTCAGGCGCGCGCCGCCGCGCCGGACCGCATGGACCTGAACCGGCCGCAGCACAGGCAGATCGTAGCGCTGCTCGTAGTCGGCCAGGTAGGCGACCGTATCGGCGGCGCTCGGATAGCCGCCGGGTGGGACGGGCATCATCCGGCCGGGCAGCGAGCTGTACTGGGCGGGAGAGAACAGCCGCAGTGACGGCCAGGCGTGCCGCCACGCGCCGCCGGGGCGGTCCTGGGCGTCGAGGATGACGAAGTCGGCTCCGGCGCGGCGCAGGTAGTAGCCGGCGGCCAGCCCGGCCTGGCCGCCGCCGATGACCAGGACGTCAACCAGACGCATCACGCGGAGACGGGCCCGGCGAGCGGGGTGAATAGGGCGCCGAGCTTGTTCACCGCCTCAGGGATGATCCGGTAGTAGACCCAGGTGCCGCGCCGCTCGCCGTCGATCAGGCCGGCGGTACGCAGCACCTTGAGGTGGTGGCTGATGGTGGGCGCGGTCAGGTCGAAGGCGTCGGTCAGGTCGCACACGCACGCCTCACCGCCCGCGTGGGAGCCGATCATCGACAGCAGGCGCAGCCGTACGGGGTCGGCGACCGCCTTGAGCATGACCGCGAGCTCGGCCGCGTCGCTCTCCGACAGCGGTTCACGCGCGATCGGTGCGCAGCACTGGCTCGTGACCGCAGTCATCCGACCCTCCCTGATTCGAAATCTGTCGAAATTATAGGCGGTGGTAGGTCAACAGTGCGAACGCGGCAATCGCGCACGCCAGTCTGATTGCGCACGCCGTAGTCGAGGGTTCGGGTGATGGCCAGGGCCGCGACGATGCGCCAGCCCTGCCAGGAACGCGACCGACCGCCGCCCTCAGTATCGAGGGCGGCGGTCTGGGCGGTGGAGCTACTCATGCCTGATCCGCTCAGCCGCAGCAGCCGCCGCCATCGGAGGCGGAGACGGTGGCCAGGGGGAGCGGCGTGGACAGCAGGCCGCCGCCGATGCCGGCGGCCAGGCCGACCCGCTGCTCCTGCGCCTCGGCCAGGCTGGAGGAGCACACCCCGGTCTCGGGCAGCTCCAACTGCACATCCCGTGCCGCCTCCCAATCCCCGGCCAGAGCGGCCACGACCGAGCGGGCCTGCTCATATCCGGTGGCCAGGAGGAAGGTGGGGGCGCGGCCGTAGCTCTTGACACCGATGGCGTAGTAGCCGGCCTCCGGGTGAGCCAGCTCGTCGGCGCCGTGCGGGGGCACGGTGCCGCAGGAGTGCGCGTTGGGGTCGATCAGCGGGGCCAGCGCACGGGTGGAGCCGAGGACCGGGTCGAGGTCCAGGCGCAGTTCGCCGGCGATGGCGTGGTCGGGCCGGTATCCGGTGGCGGCCACGATCCGCTCGGCCGTGATGGTCTGCTCGGCGCCGGACGAGTCGCGGCTGATCACCCGTACCTGCTCGCCGTCGCGTTCGATGGCCCGCTCGATGCTGTGGGTGAAGAAGCCGGTCACCAGCCGGATGCGGCCAAAGGTGACGTGGGCGTGCAGGCGGGTGCCGAGCGCGCCACGGGCGGGCAGCGCATCGGCCTCACCGCCGCCGTACGTACGAGCGGCGTTGCCGGCGCGGATGGCCCAGGTGATCGGGGTGTCCTCCAGCTCGGCGAGAGCGAGCAGGGTGGTGGCGGCCGAGTGGCCCGCGCCCACGACCAGGACATGCCGGCCGGCGTACCGGTCGCGGTCGGCGCCGAGGACGTCGGGCAGCGCGTGGTCGACCAGGTCCGCCGCGTCGCTCTCGCCGTGGGCGGGCAGGCCGGACGCGCCGAGCACGCTCGGGGTGGCGTAGGTGCCGGAGGCGTCGATGACGGCGCGGGCGTGCAGCTCGCTGCCATCGGCCAGGCGGATCAGGAACGGCGCCGCCTCACGTCCGGCGGTGCGGACCCGGTCGTAGCCGAGCCTGCTGATCGCGCTCACCTGCGCGCCGAGGCGGACCCGGTCGCCGAACAGCTTGGCCAGCGGCGCCAGGTAGTCATCGATCAGCTCGGCGCCGGTCGGCAGCCACCCGGCGTCCGGCGCACTCCAGCCGTCGGCTTCCAGCAGGCGGCGAGCCGCTGCGTCGATGTTGTACCTCCACGGGCTGAACACCCGGACGTGACCCCACTTGGCCACCGACGCGCCCGCCTGCTCGCCCGCCTCCAGCACCACGAAGTCGAGGTTCCGCTCGGCCAGGTGGGCCGCCGCGGCCAGCCCGACCGGGCCCGCACCGATCACCACGATGGGCAGCTCGTCCGGCTGTGCGGCCTGCGTGCTGGGCTGGAGTTCGACGCTGGTGGGACCGCAGCATCCGCTCATGGCGCATCTCCTCATCGGTTCTCGCGAGCCGCGCCCGCGCTGGTTTGAAGTTTGTCTAAGTAAGCTCGTCGGCAGGATGCCCGACAGATTAGGGATATGTCAAATTAGATGCTCATCGAATCAAGCAGGTTGGGGAAGGTGCGGCCGCTCAGGCGCGGCCGCGTTCCCGGTCGCCGCGCAGGTGGCGGGCGAGCGCTGCCACGACGCGCCGGGCGTCGCCGCCCACCCCGCGCAGGGTGTTGGAGGAGGGGGTGCGCTGCCACTCCAGGCCCAGGAAACCCAGGCCGCCATGGGTGAGCGACAGGCCGTGGCGCTGGCGCGGGCGGCCGTCGGCCGTCAGCGCGCCCAGCCCGGCCAGGTAGGGCAGGTTCGGCTGGTAACCGGTGGCCAGCAGCACCGCATCGACGCGTTCACGCCGGCCGTCAGGCCACGCCACCTGGTCGCCGTCCAGGCGCATGAACATCTCCCGGCGCCGAAAGCGGCCCTCGCGAACCGCCCGGCGGTAGCGGCCGTCATCCAGGACGGGCGAGGCGGGCGGGGTCTCGGCGCGTGCCAGCGGCAGCCGGTCGAACCCGGTCACGCGGAACCAGAAGTGCAGATCCCGCCCCAGCGGACGTTGCTCCACGAACCGGACCGGCGTGCGACTGGCGAGCGTCACCCGCCGATCGGCGGCCAGCTCGTAGGCGACCTGGACCGCCGAGTTGCCCGCCCCGACCACGATGACGTGCTCGCCGGGCAGCGAGGCCGGCGAGCGATAGTCGGCGACGTGCAGCACCTGGCCGGTGAAGGTGTCCAGGCCGGGCAGGGCGGGCCGGTGCGGGCGGCCGAAGGAGCCGCTGGCCGCGATCAGAGCAGGGGCGGCCAGTTCTTCGCCCCCGTCCAGACTTACGGTGAAACCGTCCGCGCTGGCCTCGACGGCATCCACGCGGGCGCCGGTGCGCAGCTCGGCGCCGCGGCCGGCCAGGGCAGCGGCGTAGCGTTCCAGGTAGGCGATCACCTCGTCGCGGCGCGGGTAGCGTTCGGGATCGCCGCCGAAGGGCGCGCCTGGCAGGCTGCTGTAGCGGGCGGGCGAGAACAGGGCCAGGCTGTCGTAGTAGCGCGGCCAGGACCCGGCGGTCCGGCCGGAGGCTTCCAACACCACAGGCCGCAGCCCGTACTCCAGGGCGGCGTGTGCGGCGGCCAGGCCGGACTGCCCGGCCCCGACGATCAGGACGGAGTCGTTGTCGAGAGGCATGCCGCGAACGTACCGTCATTTTCTAATATGTCAATATCTTGATGTGATGGGTAGGATGCCGGAAGGAAGGGAGCAGGCATGGCCACCGAACCACCCGCCACCAGGCCGGACACCCCGCAACCGAATGCGGCGCGACCGGACACCGGGCAACCGGCCGCCGTACCAAGCGCCGGGATCGCCTGCGCGCCGGCCGCGACGCCCGGCGACGGCGCGACCGCCGCGTGCGCCCCACAGCTGGACCAGGCCACCCACGACTTCCTCAAGGCGCTGGCCAACGAGGGCCGCCAGCAGATCATGCTGCTGTTCGCCCAAGGCGCCGAGCTGTCGGTGAACCAGGTCGCCGAGCGTGCCGGTATCAGCCAGTCCGCCGCCTCCCAGCAACTCGCGCTGCTGCGCCGCGGCGGTATCGTCACCGCCCGCCGCGCCGGCAAGGAGATGCTGTATCGCGGTGACCGCGACAGCGTCGCCCGCATCCTCGGCGACCTGCAGAACTACCTCAAGTTCTGCTGCTGACACCTCCCCCGGCAGGGGCTGGACAGTTCAGGCTCATACCTCAGACGCCGCGGTCAGGGGTCGTGCCGCCACACAGCAGATGCCGTGATCACTTCTGGCGGCGATCTCAGCACTCGGCCTCCTTGCGGGGCCGATCACCCGCGCGGCGCGTACATGATCACTGCAACGCCGGCCAGGCAGACCAGAGCGCCGATGACGTCCCATCGGTCGGGCCGGAACCCGTCGACGACCATGCACCAGGCCAGGGACCCGGCGACGAACACGCCGCCGTAGGCGGCCAGGATGCGGCCGAAGTTCGCGTCCGGCTGCAGCGTGGTGACGAACCCGTACAGGCCCAAGGCGATGACGCCGGCACCGATCCACACCATGCCGCGCTGCTCGCGCACGCCTTGCCAGATCAGCCACGCCCCGCCGATCTCGGTGAGCGCGGCCCGGGGCGAACAACACCAGGGAACGGATGATCGTCATGGCAGGAAGTACAGCGCATCCCGGCAGGCGCCCATTCGTGCTGGTTCGCACAGGGCTCATCTGCGTGAGCTGCACCGCTCGCTTCGCCTCAGCGAAGCGGAAGCAGTCTGGGCACCAGGCGGACGTAGATGACCATGCCCACCACCTCCACCAGGGTCTGGGTGACCACGACCGCCGAGGCGACGGCCAGCGCGTCGGGCAGCGCCAGCGCGAGCGGCAGCACGACCAGGGAGTTGCGGGTCGCGCCGGTGAACACGATCGCCCGCCCGGCCGGCACGTCGAGGCGGAACAGGCGGCCAACAGCGAGGCCGGCGACGGCCATCACGGCCAGGAACAGCATGTAGAACGGCACCACGGCGGCCACCGCGGCCAGGTTGCCGTCCAGCTTGGGCACCTGGGAGGCGACCACCGTGATCAGCGTGGCCGCCATCAGCGGCACCATCGCCGCGCTCGCCCCCTTGGCGACGGCGCGCCCAGCTGGGCGGCGGGCCGCCCACGCCTGGGTGAGCCAGGCCAACGCCAGCGGGATGACGATCAGCACCACGAACGCCTCGACGAACGGCCCCGGCTCGACCACCGCGGTCAGCTCGGCGCCCATGAACGCCACCAGCAGCACCGGCAACGCGACCATCTGGACGAGCAGCAGCAGCGGCGTGGCGGCCAGCAGTCGCCGGCTGTCGCCCCCGGCCAGCCCGGTGAAGACGATCACGTAGTCGACGCACGGGGTCAGCAGCACCAGCAGCACGCCCAGGCGGACCGCGTGATCGGCGGGCAGGAAGGCGAACATCGCCGCGACCACCAGCGGCACCACGGCGAAGTTCACCACCAGCGCGGCCCCCAAGAACCGGCCCGCGCGTAGCGAACGCACCAACTCGGCGGCGGGCACCTGCAGGAACGTCACATACAGCAGGGCCGCCAGCACCGGGTTGATCGCATGCTCCAGCACCGATCCCAGCGCCGGGGCGGCCCATCCCGCCACGGCGCCGGCCACGATCGCCCCCACGTAGATGGCGACCTGGTGACGCTCCATCCGCGCGACCAACCCCTCCGGCTGCGTCTGCGGCGTCACTCGGCCCTCCCACTCCTGCTCATGCCGCTTGATTTCTGCACGTGACGCTATCGGCAGCGCCATGCCGGTTCGGCGGCGGCCTGACTGCGACGGGCCCTGTCGGGGCGAGGCCTTGCGCCGGGCGGCTCAGCAGCCGCAGCCGCTGCCGCCGCATCCGCAGCTTCCCCCACTGGGGGCGGCACGTGAGGTGCGGCGACGATGCAACCACCACATGCCGGCGGCGACGGCGACCAGCACTCCGGCGACGGCGAGCAGGGTCTGCTCGGCCAGCGCGGCGCCGGCTCCGGTGAGCAGCCCGGCTCCGATCAACAGGGGCAGGGCGCAACAGGCCGCGCACGCGAGCACGGCCAGGGCGGCGGCGACTTTGCTACGCCGTGGGGGTCCGCCATCGTCCTTGCTGGAGCGCTCGGTCGCAGGAGCGCTGAAGGTGGTGAGGGGCACGGTGGTGGGCACGGCGATGGGCACGGCGATGGGCGTGCGACGGTCGTGGTCGGTGCTCACTGTGATCAGCTCTCCTTGGGGGTGCGATCGTGGGCCAGATCGGCGAACGGCAGGGGGCAGTCGGGGCAGGTGCAGTGGGTCAGACTGTCGCAGCCGGCGTTGACTACCTGGGTCAGCGCCTGGCGGATGGTGGCCAGGTCGGCGATCCTCGCGTCCACCTCGGCGATCTTGGCCTGCGCGCGGGAGCGCAGGTCCGGGGTGGGGTGGCCGCGCCGGCCGGTGTCGATCAGCTCGGCCACCTCTTCCAGGGTGAAGCCCAGCCGCTGGGCGGCTTTGATCACGGTGAGCAGGGTGACGGTCTCGGGCGGGTAGGCGCGGTGACCGCCGGGGCTGCGCGCCGGTTCGGCGATCAGCCCCCGGCGTTCGTAGTAGCGCAGGGTCTGCAGGTTGACGCCGGCCTGCTCGGCCACCTGCCCGCTGCGCAGGTACGGCCCGCCCGCACCGTGCAGCACGATGTCCTGGCTCACGCTGGCCGTCCCGCTGCGGCGGCCGCGCCGCTGATCGGGCCGCTGATCGTGCTCGTGCCTGAGCGGCTGCCCTCGAAGGCCAGCCCGGCCTCGGCCCAGTCCTGCTTGCCGCCGGGGTAGACGCGTACGTCCGCATATCCGAGCCGGGCGAACGCGGCGGCGGTGATCTTGGAGCGGTTGCAGTACGGGCCCGAGCAGTACACCACCACCGGGGCGGCCCGATCGGGCGCCACCTGCCCGGCCAGCTCGGCCGACAACTGATCGGGCACGTTGCGCGCGCCGGGGAGGTGCTCGGCCGCGAAGGCGTCGGCCGGCAGGGCTTCCACCAGCTGCACACCCCCGCCCTCCAGCAGCGCGCGCAAATCCTCACGCGTGATGCGCTTCGTCACAGATCTCTCCTCCTGGCGTCCGCACCCGCACCCGCACCCGTTGACGCTGCCGCGCCGGCGCGCTCGGCCAGCGCGTCCAGCACCTGAACCTGCTCCGGCGGCACCGTCACCTCCAGGGCCAGGCTGCCGTCGGCGATGGTCAAGGTGAAGGTGAAGAAGGAGCAGCAGCCGTTCTCCCGCGCCGCCAGCTCGGCGGCCCGCGCGGCGTTGTCCGGGCTGAAGACCAGGTCCAGGCGCAGCCTCGTGCGCTCCGGCCGCGCCAGCTCCTGCACGGCGTCGGCGAACAGGGCGTCGAACTCGGCCACCCGCAGCGGCTGCTCGGCGGTGGGCAGCGTGCACGCCGAGGGCACCCACTGCTGGTCAAGGGCGATGTCTTGGGTCATACCTCGACGGTAAACCTGTACCTAGGTACCGAATGCAAGCCCCTTCGCCGTCAGGCGCCCTTTCCTCTCTTTCCACCATGCTCGGTGAGCGGCCGATCTCCTCACCCCGCAGGAAGCCGACCTTCGGCAACGTCTCCAGGATCAGGTCCTAGGGTCCTCGGAGACCGAGTAGCCGACACGATCAATCTCGGCACCGACGACTGTCCCGAGGGCCAGCCGCTCGACCATTGCAGAGCAGAGGTCAGCAGCAGTCGTCGGTGCCGGACGAAGATCCGGACGAAGATCCGGACGAAGGTCCGGACGGCAAGGTGGCGGCAGCCAGCGGCCCGGCCGCCCTGTGCCTGCGACGCAGCAGCAGGACGGCCACGGCCACGGCCAGCAGCACAGCCACCCCGCCAACCGCGGGCAAGTGGGCCGACAACAGCTCCGACAGGCCGCCGGAGAGCGTCTCTGCCAGAGCGCCCAGCGATGCGGACGGACCCTCGCCGCCCAGAGCGGGAAGCCAATAGGCGATCAGATACCCGCCCGAGACGATCAGAAGCAGCCCGCTGGCGCGGGCCAGCACCGGCATGAGACGGCGCATCAACACGGCCAGCCCCGCCTTGGCCAGCGCGCTGGCCAGCGCCACGCCGGTCACCACGACCGCCGCCCCGGCGGCGTAGGCGGCCAGCACCGCGAGGGTGCCTGCCATGCTGCCCGCAGCGCTCGCCTGCGCGATCACCGACAGCAGCACGCCCAGCGTGCACGACAGCGACGCCACCGCGTAGCCGGCGCCGAAGGCGACCATGCGCGGCCAGGCCCGCCCCCCTGATCGGCGGGGACCGGCGCCCAGCTTCGGGCTGAGCTGGCGTCCGGCCAGCAGCAGGCCGCCCAGCACCACCAGCACGCCGCCGATGACCACCGCGGCCCACGGCACCGCACCGGCCAGCTGGCGCAACCCGGCCGCGATCACGGCGGCCACCACGACGAACGTGCCCGCGAACCCGGCGCTGACCGCCAGCCCCACCCACGCCCCGTGCGCCAGCCGTGCCAGCAGCCCGCCCCCCGATGCCGGGCGATCGCCCGCATTGGTCGCCTCGCCAGCCTCGCCCACGCCGACCGCATCGGGTTCGTCGGTGTGGCCGAGGTAGTAGCCGAAGAAGGCCGGCAACATGGCGAACCCGCACGGGTTGACGGTGGCCAGCACCCCCGCGCCGAACGCGAAGAAGAGCAGCTCCATCACAGGCCCGCCTTGGCCAGCGCCGAGCGCAGCATCGCCTCACCGGTGGGCGCGGCATCGCGGTAGACGATCCGCCCGGCCGCATCCAGCACCACCGTGGAATCCAGCGCCCGCACCCCGAACGCGGCCGCCAGAGCCCCCTGCCGATCCTGCACGAAACCGTAGCGGGCGCCCACCTTGCCGGCGAAACGGCGCAGGTCCTCCGCGGGTTCGGAGGGATCGACATCCACCGCCAGCACCACCACCCGTGATCCGGCCTGGCGTTCGATGCGATCCAGTGCCGAGGCCTCCAGCAGCGGCTCACACCAGGCCGCCATGAACAGCAGCACCGCGGGCTTACCCGCCGGCAGCGTGACACGGCCGCCAGCGCTGGTCGTGGCGGTGAACGCGGCCGCCTGCTGGCCCACCTGCGCCCCGCCCGCCCGCTGCACGCTGATCGCCTGCCCACCCGGCGAAGCCTGCCCGCCCTGGCCGATGCGGGCGACGGCCACGACGAGCAGCGCCGCCGTGGCCACGCCCGCGACAGCCAGCCACGGCCAGCGGCGCCGCATCCGGCTCGGCGCCCGCCTAGGCGCCCGGGTCACGGTGCCCCGTCCCAGCCAGATCCGCGAACGGCAACGGACAGCTCGGCGTCGCCGCGCACGTGATCAGATCGTCGCAGCCGGCACGGATCGCCGCCCGCAGCGTCTCGGCGATGACGCCCAGGTCGGCGATCTTCGCCTCCACCTCGGCCAGCTTGGCCCGGGCGCGCTGCTGCAGGTCAGCGTCGGAGTGCCGCCGGTCCGGCCGCTGCCGCGCCTGCTGCGGCCGCTCATGATGGTGGTGGCCGGCCTCCAGCAGCTCGGCCACCTCCTCCAGGCTGAAGCCCAGGCTCTGCGCCACCTTGATCACGCGTACCAGCGTCACCACCTCGCTCCGATACAGCCGGTGCCCGCCCAACGTGCGCTCAGGTTCGGCCAGCAGACCCCGCCGCTCGTAGTAGCGCAGCGTCTGCTGATTCACCCCCGCCGCCTCGGCCACCTCACCGCTGCGCAACCCCGCATACGGCTGTCCGGCCATCACGCCGCCCCGGCCACGCCGGCCGCCTGCAGCTGAACCCGCTCGGCGCCGATGATGATCTGGTGAATACTCATGGCCCGACGGTAAACCTGTACCCGGGTCCCGGATGCAAGCCCCGCAGCCGACCTTTTTGCCGGAGCGGGGCTCGATCCGTGCGGTCCTGTGGTTCAGCCGACCGTGTAGCGCAGGGGGTCGGCCGGGTCGGCGATGAAGTGCAGGCCCTTGCCCGCCAGGCGCTTCTCCAACTCCTCAGGGCTTTGCGGGGCGGTGTCGGGCAGCCGGTAGTACTCCTCCAGGATGGCGCGGGCGGTGTCGTCGTCGCTGACCGCGCAGTCCCAGATGACCTGATCGCCCTCGACGGCGATGTCGAAGGCGAAGAACGCGCAGCAGGCCTTCTCCCGCGCGGCCAGGTCCCGCACCCACGCCGCCACGCCGGGCTCGGCGCGCAGGCGGAAGCGGATGCCCTGACCGGTCTTGGCGCGGTCGATGAGGTGCCGGCCGAACAGGTGCCGGTATTCGTCCAGGCGCTGCTGGGCGGTGTCGGGGGCGGTGGTCATGTCGCAGACGATGGGGGTGGAAGCGGCGGGGATGTCCACGGTGGGCTCCTCTTCGGGATGGCTGGCCGGCGCTCTTGTGGCGCCCGCACCACAACCGTAGAGTCTGGACTTGAGTCCAGAGTCAAGGGGTGGAATGCCGTGAAAATCGGACAGGTCGCCAGCGAGGCTGGGGTCACCGTGGACACCGTCCGCTTCTACGAGCGGCGCGGCATCCTGCCCGCCGCCGAGCGCAGACCCTCGGGGTATCGCATCTTCGACGCCACGACGGTGGAACGCATCCAGATGGCCAAAGCCCTGCAGGAACTCGGCCTCACCCTGGACGAGGTCGTCGACGCCCTCACCTCCCACGACCAGGGCGGGGCCACCTGCGACAGCGAACGCTGGCGGCTGGAGACGGTGGTGGACCGGCTCGACGCCAAGATCGCCGAGCTGAGCCAAGCCCGGCGCACCGCGGCAGAGCGGCTGCAGGACTGCCGCGCCGGTCGATGCCCACTCACCTACGGTCATGCCGGCCGCTGAGCGCTCCATCGCCTCTGATCCCAGCAACCCGAGCCGGCCCTCCGCCCCCTGCACCCGAGCCAATCCGGTCCAATCCTCCCGGAGGCCGACCATGAGGCCGTGAGGCTGGCACACTTCAGCGCGTACTCGGCCACGTCGATCACTCGACCCGGCCGCCGGCGATATCCGGAGCGCCTTCACCACGCTGGGCGAGGTGAAGGCGCTCCGGCGTGCCTGAGGAGGATCACATGCCGGTCAACTTCCTGTCCGAGGAGCAACGCAGCCGATGGGGCGTCTTCAACGGCGTCCCCGACCCCGCACAGCTGGGCGCCTTCTTCCACCTGGACGCCGCCGCCCGGCGCCAGGCGATGACCGCCAACGGCGCCCGCAACCAAATCGGCTACGCCCTCCAACTCGGGACGGTGCGTTTCCTCGGCACCTTCCTGGCCGACCCGGCCGACGCGCCGACCGTGGTGATCGACTATATCGCCGAGCAACTCGGCCTGGATCCGGCCGATCTGAAGGGGTACGGGGAGAAGGAGGCGCGCTGGGATCACCAGAAACTGATCCGCGAAGCGCACGGCTACACCAGCTTCGCGTTCGAGCAGTGGTTCGCCCTGGCCCGCTGGGTGTATCGGCGGGTGTGGAACGGCAGTGAACGCCCGATCGTCTTGTTCGACCTGGTCACCCACCGCCTAGTCGAGGCCAAGATCCTGCTGCCCGGCGTCACCACCCTGGAGCGGATGATCGCCGGGCTGCGCGAACGCGCGGCGTTGCGCCAGTACCGACTGCTGGCCGCCGCCCCCAGCCCCCACCAGCGCCGCGCCCTGGAGGACCTGGTCGTGGTGGAGGAGGGCCGCCGGGTCTCCAAGCTGGACCGGCTGCGGCGCAGCCCCACCGACGTCAGCGGCGCTGGCGTGGCCAAGGCCGTCGACCGGCACCTGGACCTGCGCGCCCTGGGCGCCACCACCTGGGACCTGTCGGCCATCCCGCCAGGCCGGATCGCCGCGCTGGCCCGCTTCGCCAATGCCGCCCGCGCCCAGGCTGTCGACGCCCTGGGCGGAGATCGTAAGCTGGCCACCTTGGTAGCCTTCGCCCAGGTGATGGAGCCGACCTCGGCCGATGAGGCGATCGAGGTGTTCGACCTGGTTGTCGGCGACCTGCTGCGCACCGCGGCCTTCAAGGCCAACAAGGAACGCATCCGCACCCTCAAGGATCTGGACGGCGCGGCGATCATGCTGCGCGAGGTGTGGCTCACGATCTGTTCCGTCGCCCAGGAGCCAGAGGCCGACATCCGCGCCGCCCTGCAGCAGATGGACATCGCCGCCATCCACGCCGCCGCCGACGTCGTGGCCGACATCGCCCGCGAACCGGATGAGCACCTGCACGAGGAGCTGACAGAGCGCTACGCGACCGTGCGGCGCTTCCTGCCCAAGCTGCTCAAGCACCTCGACTTCGACGCGGGCGCCGCCCTGGAGGCGCCGGGCCAGGGGATACGGCCGGGGCATGAGGTGCTGGAGGCGATCGACTTCCTGCGCGCGATCGAACGGCGCCGCACCGACATCTCCACCGAGGAGGTCCCCGCCGCTTTCCTGACCTCCGCCTGGCACCGGCGGGTCTTTCCCAAACGCGGCGAGTTCGCGGGCGCCTTCGACAAGCAGGCCTACACCCTGGCCGCGGTCGAACGGTTGCGCGAGTCGTTACGCCGCCACGAGGTGTTCGTACCGGGCCTGCGCAAATGGGGCGACCCCACCGCCGGGCTGCTGACCGGCCAAGCGTGGGAGAAGGCCCGGCCGAAGATCTGTGAGGAGCTGGGCCTGTCCCCCGATCCCGAGCATGACGTGCAGCGCTGGGCCACCACCCTGGATCACGCCTACAAACAGCTCGCCGCAGGTCTGTCGGGAGATGAGGACGGCCAGAACGACTGGGTGCGCCTGGAGAAGGACGAGGGCGGCAAGGACCGCCTCGTCCTGACCGGCCTGGACCGCCTGGACGAGCCCGCCTCGCTGACCGCGCTGCGCGCCGACGTCGACGCCCGCATCCCCGTCGTCGACCTGCCCGAGGCGCTGCTGGAAGTGCACGCCTGGACCGGCTGCCTGGACCACTTCACCCACCTGTCGGGCGACTCGCCCTCTCGCAAGGAGAACATGATCACCTCGATCGCCGCCGTGCTGGTCGCCCAGTCCATGAATGTCGGGATGCGGCCGATGGTCTGCGAAGGTGATCCGGCGCTCGCGCTGGACCGGCTGTTCTGGGTGGAGCAGAACTATCTGCGCGCGGCCACCATCACCGCCGCCAACGCCGCCCTCGTCGACCACCATACCAAGCTGGATCTCGTGCATGCCTGGGGCGGCGGCGAATTGGCCTCCGCCGACGGGCTGCGTTTCGTCGTCCCGGTCAAAACCATCAACGCCGGGCCCAACACCAAATACTGGGGGAAAGGCAAGGGCGCCAAGGGCGTCACCTACTACAACTTCACCTCCGACCAATTCACCGGCTTTCACGGCATCGTCATTCCCGGCACGCCGAAGGATTGGTATTACATCCTGGAAGGACTGCTAGAGCAGGAGACCTCGCTGAAGCCGACCGAGATCGCCTCCGACACCTCGGGGGCCTCCGAAATCGCTTTTGGCATCTTCCGACTGCTGGGCTGGCAGTTCTCCCCGCGCCTGGCCGACGTCGGCAGCGCCACCCTCTTCCGCGCCGACCCGGCCGCCCACTACGGACGGCTGGAGGGCCTGATCCGCAGCCGCGTCAACCTCGGCCTCATCCGCGACAACTGGGATGACCTGCTACGCGTCGCCGCGTCCCTGTCCACCGGCGCGGTCAAGGCCAGCGAGTTGTTTCGCTACTTCGCCGGCGGCGGCACACCCACGCCGATCGGCCGGGCGCTGATGGAGCTGGGCAAGCTGGATCGCTCCACCTACCTGGCCTGCTACTTCGATGACGAACTCCTGCGCCGCCGTGTGCAAACTCAGCTCAACCGGCAAGAATCGCGCCACACGCTGGCCAGGAAAATCTTCCACGGCCAAAAGGGCGAACTCCGGCAGAAATACAAAGAAGGCCAGGAAGATCAACTAGGGACGCTGGGTTTCATCACCAACGTCTGCATTCTGTGGAATACGGTTTATACGGCTCGCGCGCTGGACGAAATCCGTGCCGAAGGAAAGAAGATAGCAGCCGCCGACATCGCCCGGCTTTCCCCACTGGGATTCGAGCATTTCAACTTCCTGGGCCGCTACAACTTCGCCTTGCCGGAGATCATCCGGGATGGTGCCCTGCGCCCGCTGCGCACACCCCCGCCCGGCCAGTAACCCCACCAGGCCGCATCACCGCTTCACCTCGGGCGTGATGGGCTGCGCCTCGGACGGCGCAAGCGTCCGCCGGACCTGTTCATGGGAGACCCCGGCATACCTGCCGATCCGGCGCAGCCCCCACCCCTCACTGCGAGCGTCCGCCATCGCCGCGGCCATCGCCTGCGAGGTGACATCATCGAGCATCGCCTTGAGCTCCGCCAGTCGGGCCAGCCGTACCGCCGGCGCCAGATCGGCGATCTCGCCGCAGAACCGGGCAACATCAGACCGCAGGAACGCCACACCCTCTGAATCTGCCACCGCGCAAGACTGGCCTGGCCAGAGGCGGTGTGTCAAATCATGTGACGCTAACCCCGGCTCATCGTTCCACTAGTACTGGGAGGCCAACCTCTACTCCTTCTACGTGAACACCATGCGGTTCACACCGGAGACCGGCCTCCTGGCCCAGCACAAGATCATCGTGATCATCACCAGGACCTGGTCGAACGCGCCCCTCGACGCCTGGGCCACGGGCGGCTCCACCGACGGCCGGGTCGGCGTCATCAACATCGCCCCCGCCGCCGCGCTCCCCGGGTCCTGGGGCCTGGCGCACGAGCTGGCGCACGTCTTCCAGAACTACACCTTCCTCGGCCGGCCGGGCTACGGGTTCACCCACCCCGGCGCCGGGACGTTCTGGGAGGCCAGCGCCGAGTTCATGGCGATGCAGGTCTACCCGAGGACGGCCGCGGGCGACCTCACCAGGTTCATCCGCACCGAGAACCTCGCCTACAGCAGCAGCCGCCACCACTACGGCGCCTGGATGCTCCTGCAGTACATCAAGGACCGCGACGGCCTGCCCATGTTCAACCGCATCTGGAACGAGGCGCGCGACACCGAGCACCCGCTGGAGGTCTACCGCCGCGTCGCGGGCATCGACCAGGCCGAGCTCAACCGGCGCCTCGGCGAGTACGCCCAGCGCAACGTCACCTGGGACTACTCCAACCGGGCCGACTTCATGCCGTTCGTCAACAGCCTCTATCCCTTCGTCACCGCCTACAACGGCGTGCCGGTGGAGGCCGTCAACGCCGCCGCCGGGCACTTCCGCGTCCCGGACGCGCTCGCGCCGTCCGACTACGGCTACAACAAGATCCGGCTCGTGCCGGGCGGCGACGGCGCGCTCATCCGGCTGCGGTTCCGCGGCCACGTCAACGCCGCGGCCCAGTCGGGGTGGTCGTACGGGTTCGTCGCGGTCAGGAACGGGACCCCGCGCTACGGCCCCGTCCACACCTCGTCCAACGGCGAGGTGACCTTCCAGACCCAGCCCGGTGAGAAGGACGTCTACCTCGTCGTCACCGGCGCGCCCGGCACCGTGCACAAGTACGCCTTCCTCGACGGCTATCCCCGCAACCACCGCTACCCGTACCAGTTCCGTCTCCAGGGCGCCACGCCCTGGGGCTTCGAGCCCGGCCACGTGAAGCCGCCCGCGCCGGGCAACGGCCACTGGCACGCCAACGGCGGCGGCTGGGTGGACAACAGGGCGAACGTGGCCGCCACCGCCTACGTCGGCCCGAGAGCCGCCGTGTACGGCAACGCCACCGTCAGCGGCAACGCCCGCGTCGAGGGTCTGGCCTGGGTCAACAGCGGCGCCACCGTCACCGGCGACGCCGTGGTCAGGGACAACGCCCTCGTCCAGGGCGGGGCCGCGCTCAGCGGGCGGGTGGTCATCGGCGGCGGCGCCGAGCCCGCCACGCCCTGCGGCGCGGGGACGTACCTGATGTTCGACCCGGACCGCCGCTGCGACGGCGGCCCCGGCGAGAACGACGTGAACCCGCCCCATCCGGTCTTCAGCGACGACGACCTCGCCTTCGGCGGCCCCTCCCCCGACCCGGTCAACCTCGCCCGGGGCGCGACGCCGTCGGCCTCGTACACCTCTCCCTGGGAGAGCGTCGCCGCGATCAACGACGGCGCGGTGACCGGCCCGCGCTGGGGCACCTGGCCGCAGACCGGGACCCAGTGGGCCGAGCTGACCTGGCCCGCCGGGCAGACGATCAGGTCGGCGGAGGTCCACTTCTTCGACGACGGCGGCGGCGTCCGCGTGCCCGCCTCCTGGAAGCTGCAGCACTGGAACGGCAGCGCGTACGTGGACGTGGCCGGCCCGAGCGGCTACGGCACCGTGGCCGGGACCTACAACCGGGTCACCTTCACCCCGGTCAGCACCGCGCGGCTGCGGGTGGTGCTGCAGAGCGGCCAGGCGTCGGTCGGCCTGCTGGAGGTGCGCGTCTACAACTGAGCGACGGGCCGCCCACCCCGGGCGGCCCGCCACTCCGGATGGCAAGCGTGATCTTCACCCGGAGGGACAGACATGTCCGGCCATACCGGCTCGTGGCTATGCTGCCCGGACATCATGTGATCAACCGGCAGGGCCGCCCCACCGCGGGAGCCCTGATCGTGCTCGGCGGCCAAGCGCTGGTGGTGAAGCGCGTGGTGTCGGGCGAAGGGCTGCTGCCCCACGAGACGATCGAAGTCGCCCCCGAGGCACTTCGCGAGGTGAGCGGCATCGGCACGATCATGGCGCAGACCATCGTGGACCCGATCTACGAGAACACGGTTCAGGTGTGCAACATCCTGATCATGGATATGGGCGCTTCCTCGTTCGAGGAGGCTGCCATCAAGGCGCGTACGCGCCTGGAAGAGCGCGGTTGGGTGTTGTCGGGCAAACCGAACTACTCCAGCATCAGCATGGAATCCCCCAAATGGGAATTCACGAGGTTGAGCATCAAGCGTGTCCACAGCATCACAAACCATGGGGCCGACGTGGGAAAAGCGGTCACAAGCAATGCGCCGAGATCTGCTTCGTACGTTCTCATTGACGTGACGCCCTACCGGTAGGCGGCAACCCCTCACGAAACGTGCACCGGACCCTCACAAAGGCTGCGCGGCATGCGCATACCGACCTGCTTTGATGACGCCGTGCCGAGGGGAAGAGGGAGTGGAGTCGTCATGCGTCATCCCACAGAACGGGCCGCCGGTCATGCCGGGAGAGTGCGTGGTCCCGTGGCCGCCGCCGTGGCCGTCGCCGTCGTGCTGGCCGGCGGGGGCACCGCCGCCGCCAACGACTGGGTGCGGATCTTCCACACCGAGCAGATCGCCCCGGTCAGCGTGGGCACCGCCGACCTCATCGCGCTGCCCGACCTGAGCGCGTACGGCGACGTCGTCGTGACCGGCGACGGCGACGTGCGCGAGGTCCCCGACGCGGCGGCCGCGGCGGCGCGGACCGGTCTCGACGTGCCGCAGGTGAAGACCCTGCCGCGCGGCGTCGGCGGCGAGCCGGTCTACCAGGTCGGCGGCGAGGTGAGCGCCACCTTCACCTTCTCCGCGGAGCGCGCCGCGAAGGCCGCCGCCGAGGCGGGGAAACCGGTGCCGCCTCCCCCGCCGGGACTGGACGGCGAGCAGGTGCGCCTGGTCGCGGGCCCGGGGCTGGCCGGGATCTGGTCGCAGCCGGCCGGGGTGCCCGCCCTGGTCGTGGGCCGCGCCGTCGCGCCCAAGGCCCTGTCGTCGGGCGTCGCCTACGAGGCCGTGCGCGACTACCTGCTGTCGCTCCCCGGGCTGCCCGGTGACGTCGCGGCGCTGCTGCGCACGTTCGGCGCGGACGACGCCACCCTGCCGCTGCCCGTGCCGGCCGAGCGGGTCACCACGTCGCGGGCGCGGGTGAACGGGGTGCCCGCCACGGTGCTGGCGACCCGTGACCGTACGCTGGCGGCCGTCGTGTGGGTGGACGACGGCGTGGTGACCGCCGTGGCGGGCGCGCTGGACGCCGGCGAGGTCCTGGCGGTCGCCCGGGAGCTGAGGTGAGCATGACCGCGGCCGGTGATCCGCCGACGCCCGCCGTCTGGTGCTCCGGCCTGCGCAGGCGGTACGGCAGGCGGCCCGCGGTCGACGACGTGTCCCTTGAGGTGGGCCGCGGCGAGGTGGTCGGGCTGCTCGGCCCGAACGGCGCCGGCAAGTCCACCGTGATCAAGATGCTCCTCGGCCTGGTCCGCCCCGACGCGGGAGAGGCGATGCTCCTCGGACGCCCCGCCCACGACCCGGCCGCGCGCGCTCGCGTCGGCTACCTGCCGGAGCTCTTCCGGTATCAGCCGTGGCTGAGCGCGGCCGAGGTGCTGGCGCTCCACGTCCGCTTGGCGGAGGCCGGCGTGCCCGCGCGGGAGCGGCGCGAGTGCCTGTCCCTCGTCGGTCTGGCCGACCGCGCCGATGATCGCGTGGGCGGCTTCTCGAAGGGGATGCAGCAGCGGCTCGGGCTGGCGGTCGCCCTGGTGGCCCGGCCCGAGCTGGTGATCCTGGACGAACCGACCAGCGCTCTGGACCCGCTCGGCCGCGCCGACGTACGTGACATCGTCCTGTCGCTGAAGTCGCGCGGCGTCGCGGTGCTGCTCAACTCGCACCTGATCGGCGAGGTCGAACGCGTCTGCGATCGTGTCGTCATCCTCGACCGGGGACGCGTCGCCGCGTCGGGGACCCTCGCCGAACTGCTCGGCCGGCGCGCGCTGCGGCTGCGCCTGACGGACGTCTCCGCCGAGGCCGAGGCCCGCCTGGCCGCGACCGGGGACGTGGTCCGCGCCGGCGACTGGTTCACCGTGGCGCTCCCGGCCGCCGACGACGGCACGGCCGGGAGCGACGTGAGGTGTGACGTGGTGCCTGACGTGGTGCGCGACCTGGTCACCCTGGCGGTGCGGGTGCACGCGGTCGAGCCCGCCCGGATCAGCCTGGAAGAGCGCCTGCTCGGCATTCTGCGCGCCGGTCAGGGAGGTGACCGATGACGGCGCTCCGGACGGTCCTGGCCATCGCCGCGCTCACCCTGCGCGAGGCGTCCCGGCGGCGGGCTCTGCTGGCCATCGCCGTGCTCACCGTCGTACTGCTCCTGCTGAGCGGCTGGGGATTCTCACGGCTGGCGGCCGAGTCCGGCCTCGGTACGCTGACCAGCGGCCAGGCCCGGCTGGCGGCTTCCCAGCTGCTCAATCTCGTGATGTTCGGCTTCAGCCTGATCGCGGCGCTCGGCACCGCCTTCCTGGCCGGGCCGACGCTGTCCGGCGAGACGGAGTCGGGGATCGCGCTGGCCGTACTCGCCCGGCCGGTCCGCCGCTCGGCGGTGCTGCTGGGCAAGTGGCTGGGGCTGGTGCTGTTCGGCAGCGGCTTCATCGTGCTCGCCGGGCTGGCCCAGTGCCTCGTCGTCCTGGGCACGGTCGGCTACTGGCCGCCGCAGCCGGCGCTCGCCCTCGCGCTGCTCGCGGGGCAGACGATCGTGCTGCTCACCCTGGGGTTGCTGCTGGCGACGGTCGTCTCGCCGATGGCCTCGGGCGTCGTCGCGGTGGGCCTGTTCGGCGCCACCTGGGTCGCCGGGGTGGTGGGCGGCATCGGCGAAGCGCTCGGCAACGAGGGCATCGCGCGCGTCGGCGCCGTCTCGCGGATGCTCCTGCCCACCGACGGGCTGTGGCGCGGAGCCATGCACGCGTTCCAGGACCCGGTCGTGCTGGCGCGGTTCGGCGCGGAGCTCGACGGTTTCCCCTTCCTGGCCGAGGCGCCGCTGACGGCGGTCTACCTCGGGTGGGCCGCGCTGTGGGTGGCGATGATCTGGGGCCTGGCTGCGGCGTCCTTCGGCCGTAAGGACTTGTGATCCACTTCTGGGCCGGCGATACGATCTACCTCCGTTTCCTGTCGAATCGAGGTCTTCAGTTGGTCGGTACCCGGGCGATTCTCAGACGCCTGACCCTGGCCGCCGCGATCGCCATGGCGCCCCTCGCGACGCTCGCCCCGGCCGCCGCCGCCGCCGACGGCTCGGGGATCTGGCGGCCGGCCCCGCAGAGCCGCTGGCAGTACCAGCTCGAAGGCAACCCCCGGCACAAGGCCACCGGCGGCATCGACGTCGGCATCTGCGTCAAGCCGCAGACCGGCGGGGCCTGCGTCCGGCCCACCGTCTTCGACATCGACCTCTACGTCGACGGCGATGTCGCGGGCGACAACTCCACCCCCAACACCGCCGCGGTCAAGGCCATCCACGCGCGCGGCGGCAAGGCCGTCTGCTACGTCGACGCCGGGTCGATCGAGGAGTTCCGGCCCGACTACCGCCAGTTCGCCGACTGGCACCAGCGCCACGGCGGCTCCCTGCTCGGCAAGCCGTTCAGCGCGGACTTCCCCGACGAGCGCTGGGCCAACATCAACAACGACAAGGGCCAGCGCGACTTCCTGCTGAGGATGATGGAGGCCCGGGTCGCCAAGTGCGCGCGGGCCGGGTTCGACGGCGTCGAGTTCGACGTCGTCAACGCCCACGAGGAAGGCCGCGCGGTCACCGGCTGGACCGTCAGCGCCGCCACCCAGCTCACCTACAACCGCGCGCTGGCCGCCCTCGGGCACAAGCACGGCCTTGCGGTGGCCCTGAAGAACGATCTCAGCCAGGCCGCCGAGCTGGAGCCGTACTTCGACTTCGCCGTCAACGAGTCGTGCTTCACCCACGACGAGTGCGGCGAGCTCAAGCCGTTCGTCAAGGCGGGCAAGGCGGTCTTCCACGTGGAGTACGGGCTGTCGCCGTCGAAGTTCTGCCGCCGGGCGAACGCGGCCTCGCTGAACTTCGACTCCATCAAGAAGGCGAGCGACTATTCGCTCAAGGACCGGCCGTACAAGCCCTGCCGATGAGCCCCGGTGCTCATCGGTGGTCCTCTCCGGGAAGGCGCAGGGCGATCACGGCGACGTCGTCCTCCCCGGAGAGGGGCATCCGGCTCAGCAGTTCGTCGCAGAACTCGTCCAAGGGAGCGCGCGCCAGCGAGGTGGCGTGGTCGAGCAAGCGGGCCAGGCCGGTGTCGAGGCTCTCCCCCGGTCGCTCCACCAGGCCGTCGGTGTACAGGAGCAGCGTGCTCCGCGCGGGCAGCGGCACCCGCGCGGAGACGTATGCGCCGTGGTAGGGGATCCCGAGCATGGGATTGCCGCCCGCTTCGAGGAACCGCCCGTCGCCCTCGTGCGTGATCAGCAGCGGCGGAGGATGTCCGGCGACCGCGTAGTTCAGCCGGTGGCCGTCCGGATGCCGCTCGATCCGGGCCAGCACGCAGGTGGCCGTGTCCTCGCCGTACAACGTCTCGGTCACCATGTTCAGCCGCGAGAGGACCTCCCCCGGCGGCTCCTGACGGTCGACGACCATGCCGCGGAGCATGTTGCGGAGCTGCCCCATGGCCACGGCGGCGCGCAGGTCGTGGCCGGCGACGTCCCCGATGGCCAGGACGGTGGCGCCGTCCGGCAGCACGAAGGAGTCGTACCAGTCGCCGCCCACCTCGGCGGCGGCGAGGCTGGGCCGGTAACGGGCGGTGATCCGCAGGCCGGGGACGTGCGGTGGTTCGGCGAGCAGGCTGTGCTGCAGGGCGAAGGCGATCTGGCGGGCCCGCTGGAAGCGCATCACGTTCCGCAGCGTGTCGTGGGCCTGCTCGAAGATCTGCCGCAGCAGGTCGATCCCGGCGCGGCCGATCGGCGGCCGCTCGCCGCAGGTCGCCGCGGTGACCACGGCGGCGACCGTGCCGTTGACCGTCACCGGCAGGATCGCCAGGCTGTTGGCCCGGCTGTTCTCCAGCCAGGTCCGCGTGCCCGAGGGGCCGATGTCGTACGGGGGCGAGCCCGGAGGGAACGTCGTCAGGACCGGCCTGGCCTCGCGAACGGCGCGCACGAACCGGACCTCGGACGTCAGGCGCTGGGCGCTGAAGGGCGCCATCCGCGGCAGCCCGGGGCCGGCCGCCGTGGCCACGCGCTCGACGACCAGTGTCGTCTCGCCCGTCAGCCCTTCGGCGAGGTCGGTGACCAGGTGGACGCCGCATCCGTCGGCCAGTTCGGGCACGATGACGTCGGCGAGCGCGCCGAGCATCTCCTCCAGGGTGCTGCGGTTGGCCATGGCCTCGGCGGCCCGGTCGAGCAGCCGCCTGCGGCACCGCTGCTGCCACTGCTGCTCGATGTCGGTGCAGGTGCCTACCCACTCGATCACCTGGCCGTCCTGGATGATGGGTACGGCACTGACCTCGAAGTGGCGGTAGCCGCCGCCCGCGCTGCGCAGCCGGTAGATGTGCTCCCACCGGTCGGGAACCCGTTCGAGGGCCCGCGACCACGACTCGGCCACCGGCGCGCGATCGTCGGGGTGGACGGCCTGCAGCCAGCCGTCACCACGGAACTCCTCCCATGACTGCCCGGTCACCCGCTCCCAGCCGGGACTGTGCTCGTTCACCCCGCCCCGGGGTCCCGTCACCCACACGATCTGCGCGCTCACCCGTACCAAACTCTCGTAGCGGCGCAGGATGCGGCTGCGCTCGTCGGCGATGAGCTGGATCCGGCGTGCCGCGCTGACCTGGTCGGTCACCTCCAGGCACATCACCAGGACGCCGTGCCGGTCGTCGCGCGGCCTGTCGCGAAAGGTGGTCTTGGACAGGCTGAAGGTGAAGAACCGCTCCTGCCCGGCCCTGGTCAGGAGGGTGGCGTCGCCCGGCATGTCGGTGACGACGACCGGTTCGCCGGTGGCGAGCACCCGGTCGAACAGCAGGAAGTAGTCCTGGCTGGCAAGATCGGAGAACGCTTCCCTGATGGGCGCCCCGATCGGGCGATCACCGAACAGTGACCGGTACCCGCGGTTGGTGTACAGCAGCCGGTGCTCGCGCCCCCGCGTGACGGCGACCCCGACGGGGGCGGGCTCCAGCACCTCGAAGGTCAGCCCGCTGACGCCGTCGCCACCGTGCTCGTCGGCACCGCCCATGATGATTCCTTCCGATGACGCGCGTGAGGTGGACGTCATCACATGCTGAGCGGGCGGGCGGCCCGGCGCCGCTGGACACGCGTGAGCGTACGAAGGAGTTCATGAGTCGTGATCAAAGGCATGCCAACCGGTCCCGTACGGGGACCGGCGCATATTCGCTGGCATGGCCGTCGCCGGGCGGGCTAGCGTGGCTGCCGTCCTGCGTCAGGTGTACGTGTGCCCTGGCCGCGCCCGCAAGTCATCAGAATGGAGATGCGGGATGACCTCTCAGTTCGTCGCGCTCTGTTTCGACGCGAACGACCCCCTCACACTCGCGCGCTTCTGGGCCGGGGTCCTGGGCTGGGAGAGGGCCGACGACCCCCACGAGGGCATCGCGCTCCTGCCGGACGACGACACCGGGTTCCGGATCCGGTTCCTGCCGTCCCGGGAGAAGAAGACCGGCGAGAACCAGGCGCACTTCGACCTGACGAGCACGTCCCTCGAGGACCAGCGGGCGACGGTGGCCAGAGCGCTCAAGCTCGGCGGCCGCCACATCGACATCGGGCAGAGCCCGGACGAGCCTCACGTGGTGCTCGCCGACCCCGAAGGCAACGAGTTCTGCGTCATCGAGCCGGGCAACAACTTCCTCGCCGAGTGCGGCTTCATCGGAGCGCTGTCCTGCGACGGCACGCAGGAGGTCGGATACTTCTGGAGCGCGGCGCTCGGCTGGCCGCTGGTCTGGGACCAGGACCAGGAGACCGCGATCCGCTCACCGCACGGCGGCCCGAAGATCACCTGGGGCGGTCCGCCCGTGGCCCCGAAGCTCGGGAAGAACAGGCTGCACATCGACCTCGCCCCACCCGCCCACGGTGATCAGCAGGCGGAGGTCGACCGTCTCGTCTCCCTCGGCGCGACCCGCCTCGACATCGAGCAGCACGGGGCCGGCTGGATCGTCATGGCCGACCCCGACGGCAACGAGTTCTGCGTGCTCCCTCCCCAGTAGCGCACCCGTCGCCGTGCGATCTCGGCCCGGAACTCCTATAGCTCCGGCCGGCCGCCACCCGGTTGATCAGTGGGTACGGCGACGGGGCGCCAGAACCTCAGTGACCTTGGCGATGGCCTCGGCTCCGGGTTTGACGTAGCGCATGGCGGTGCGAGGGTTCTTGTGCCGGGTCTTACCCATGACGAGCTGTAGCGGGACTTCGGCCTCGCCGAGGTGGGTGGCGGCGGAGTGGCGCAGCTGGTGCAGGTCGAGACCGGCGTACTTGTCCAGTAGGACGCGGGCGCGGTCGTAGCCGAGCCGGGCGCGGCCGGTGTGCGGGCAGATGTCGTCGGCCGCCGGGCGGCGGGGCGGGACGGGGCGCCGTTCGGACAAGAACACCGGCCCGTGCGTGCGCGTGCTGCCGTCGGGCAGCCGGAGCAGACGGGGCAGCAGGTGGGCGGTGCCGCTGTCCCAATACACCCACTCCACGGCGCCGCCCTTGGACCGGACGGGGGCGCGCCGATGCTCCAGGTCGAGGTCCTCGACATTGAGCGCGAGGATCTCGGCCGCTCTGGCCGCCGTTTCATAGAGCATCCGCCAGAGCGCCCGCTCGCGAAGGGGGATGTCGCGGCGTGACAGCAGCCGGTGGATGGTGGTCTTGGCCACGGTGCGGGTCTCGTCGGCGCTCTTCTTGCGGCGTTCGGCGTCGGCCGGGACCGACGGCGCGGCCCAGTGCTTCTTGGTAAGGCACCAGGACAGCCAGGAGGCGATGGCGGCGCGGTTGCGGTTCCAGGTCGCCGGCGCGCTCGCCCCCCACAACTCGGCGAGCGCCTGGCCGATCTCGGCGTCGGCGACTTCGGCGAGCGGCCGGTTTCGGCCGACCAGCGCGATGACCCGGTCGATGGCCGAGGCGTAGGCGCGATGCGTGTTGAGGTTGGCCGTGCGCTGGGTGGCCAGGAAGGCGTCGGCGGCCGCGGCGAGGCTGACGTCTCCGCCGCGCAGTGCGGCGACCTTCGGCGCGGCGCTCCTGCCGGCCGCCGCGCCACGTCCGGTGCCATGTACCGGATATCGCGCACCGCCCCGGCGAAAGGTTCGCCTGGTCGGCGCGCCGTCATGATCGCTCGTGTACGTGATAATAGACCATTATCACGTACATGACTTGACGACTTCCTGTAGGCCCAGGGGTTGATCGCCGAGTGGATGTCGGGCTTCAGCCGACGCAGTCCTTCCGGTCGGTCTGAGTGGGGGCGGGGCACCCCTTGGGAAGCTGGGCGGGGGTGTCGGTCCAGGCGGCGCGCTGGTAGACGAGTGCGTGGTAGAGGGTTCCTGCGGGCAGGCCTGCGGCCCCTTCGTAGCCCGCAGGGTCCTGCGACCAGGGCTTCACGACGACGTTCTGCAGCGCAAGTAGCCGGCCGCTGGATTCCTCCACGATGAGTTGCTGCTCACTCTGCCCGTCGCCCACATCCCTGGTCCATCCGATGCCGATCCCCAGGCGTCCCTCGGCGTCGTGGATCCGGCCGAGGGCGCGGGTGCCGGGCAGGTTCGCCACCATCCGATAGAGAGCTCCCCGGGTGCCCGCTGAGATCGGGGCGTGCTGGAGCAGTTCCAGGGAGATGCTGAGGAGCCAGGAGTCCTTCGTGGGCAGCGAGCTCCCCGCCGGCGGTGTCGGCCAGTCCTTCATGGTCTCGCTGTAGGCGGGCCAGAACTCCAGCAGGCGTTCGCGCAGCGCGTCCGGCTCCTTGGGCAGATTGAGCAGCTCAGCGGCGGGAAGCGTGAGCCCTTGATCTCGGTAGGGCCAGGTGCCGGGCATGAACATGAACCTCGTGCGTCCGAGCGGAGCCGTGTCGTTCCTGCAGTCGGTGTCGTTGCCGCACAGCTGGGGCTGCCCCGCTCGCCGCCACGCCTGCTCCTCATGTCCGGACGCCGGCACAGTGGGCAGCCCGCGTTCGGTGAGCACGGTGAGCGTCGCCGGGTCGCGCGGGGCCCATCGGCCGGTCTGGACCCGGGTCTTGATCCGGTACCGGTTGCCCGGTGCACCGATGATCTCCTCACCCAGGATCAGGCCCTCGGAGTACCAGAACCGTCCGGGCGTCTGCTGCCGCGCTGCCGCGCTGCGGGCCGCCATGTCCAGCACGTTCCCGTCGGGAACGGTAGCCACCTGCCCCGTGGAGACGTCGAGGGCGAGCAGGCGGGGGACGGCCAGCGTCCCGATCACGGATGCCGTGGCCAGCGACGCGGCGACCGCCCCGACCCACCGCACGCGGCCCCGTCGCACCGGCGTGGGAAACTCCTCCGTCCGCGCCCGGGGCGCCCCGGGCAGGTCGAGGTCGGCGGGCCGGGCCGCAGCCAGCAGATCGAGCGCGTTCTTTCGCTTCACTTCTCCTCCTCCGGGACGAATGCGGGCCGGGGATCGGCCGCCGTCACGTTGTTCATGGCGGCCTCCAGCCGCCGGCGGGCCCGATGCAACCGGACGAAGAACGCCGATCGCGAACTTCCCACCACCGCAGCCGCCTGCGCCGAAGTCAGCCCATGCCACGCGACCAGGGTCAGCACCTCCTTGTCAGCGTCGCTCAACGTGGACAGGGCTTTCATCGCGGTGGCCCGCTCGGCCACCTGGTCGGCCACGTCTCCCTCCAGTTCCTCGGTCCAGCCGCGCAGCGCCTCATCCAGCGCCGCACGCCGAAGCTCGTCGCGATAGAGATCGCGGATCACGTTGTGCGCCACACCGAGTAACCAGGGCAAGGGCGCCTTGGCCGGAATGACGTCCCGCCGTCGCCACACGACCGCGAACGTCTCACTGACCACCTCCTCGGCCAGCCGACGACCACATCTGCTCACCGCGTACGCGTACACCCGGGGGCGGTACGCATCGAACAAAGCGGCGAACTCATCATCATTCAGCACACAGGCTCCCTCTTTGACCCTTACATCAGGTAATGGTCAAAGACGGAACAGTCTTACAGCCGATGCCAAGACCGCTCCCTCGCGAACATGTCGCGAGCCGTGAGCCATCCCCACGCTGCAAGGCATTCAGCCCAACACCGGGACACGCGGTTCCAGCAAACGCCGGGGGGACCCGCTCAGGCCGCAGTGAGGTCGAGCCGGGTATCCATGTCCAGCCGGAACCGGCCGTAGGGATTCACATGAGCCCAGAACAGCGGGCTGAGCGCGCGCCGGTCTTCCTCCGTCAGTTTGTCGGCCCACTGCGGATCTCGCGGACTGCAGCAGGTGCAAGGTGAGCATGGACACCTCGGCGTGCTCGCGGTCGGCCCCAGTCAGCACGCCTTCGCGCCCGTAGAAGATCTTGTCGTTGGCGCTGTTCCAGTTCTCCACGACCTGCAGGCCGCTGTTGATCTCCCGGCGCAGGTGCTCGTCGCTGAGATAGTCGCAGGGCGAAGATGGTGCGTACCACCCGACCGAGTTCTTCCAGGGCCAGGTAGACCGGGTGCTTGGGGCCGTTGCCCTTCATGAAACGGCGCAGGACCTGCTCGGTTTCCGCCGTGCGCAGCCGCAGCGCCGTCGCGTACTTGATCATCTGGTCGTAGTTGCGGGCGATGAGCTCCCAGTCGATCGGCCGCTTCTTGAGAATCCTGTCCACCTTCGGCCAGGCAGTTTGAACAGTGTCAGGGCTGTACAACTCGATCGCGCCGTTGTTCTTCATCCGGGGCAGCAGCTTGAAACCCAGCAGTTCGGTGAAGGCGAACCCGACCGTGGTGGCGCCGTGGGTGTCGGTGTAGTTCGCCTCGACCTCGGCGTTGGTGCAGTGCCGCAGCAGGCCCTCGATCATCGCCGCGACCTCCGAGGAGGAACACGACTTGAGCTGGGAGTAGATGCACAGGCGGCCCTTGTCGGCGTGCCAGTAGATCATGACGCCGTAACCGCCGTAGCGGGCATGGAACTCGGTCATCAGCTTGGAGTCCCAGGAGGCGAACCGTTTGGAGTCCGAGGCAGTGCTGGTCGCCTCGCCCCACCACGTGGGGTCGCGGGCCTCCAGGGTGGCGTTGACCACCGCGACGATCGCCGCCCGCAGGTTCTGCCGGGTGACGTAAATCGCGCGCACGTGCCGCAGCGCGGCCTCGTCCTGGCCGTGGTCGCCGGTCGCGGCCATCTGCCGGATCCCCATGTTCGTGCCGAGGGCGAAGAGCACGAGCAGCAGCCGACGGTTCAGCGTCTGCCGATCCAGCATCTCTCGGGTCGCCACCGAGGTGAAGGCGTCGGTGAAGTCGGTGAGGAAGGCGGTGTCCTTGAGGATGTCGAAAGTTGGACTTCAAAATCAGGAAGTCTATGCTTAAGTTCGAGAACTTGACGAAAGCGGAGGGATCGCATGGCCCCATTGAAGGTCGGCCACCTGTTGCCGGCCGTGGCTACCGCCACCCGCCGGGTGACGCTCGCCACCTTGGACAGGCCGGCCGCCGACGGCCACCGCGCGGCCATGGAGAACTCGGCCGGCACCGGCCTGCCCCTGCCTCACCCGGAAGGAACGGCATGACCACGTTCGTTCTCGTGCCCGGCGCCTGGCACGGTCCCTGGGCCTGGGAGCGGCTGGCCCCACTCCTGCAGCGAGCGGGCGCGCGTACCATGACCCCCGCCCTCAGCCTGGAGGGCGACGCCGGCCTGGGCACCCACGTCCACGAGGTCCTCGCCGCGCTGCGGGCGGCGGACGACGAGGACGTGGCGCTGGTCGGGCACAGCTACGCCGGCCTGGTCGTCCGGCAGGCCGCCGACCTGCGACCGGACCTGGTGAGTCACGCCATCCTGGTGGACGGCTGGGCCGGCGGCGACGGCGAGGGCATGTTCAGCCTGGCCCCGGACTCCTTCGCCGAGGCGATCCGCGCCGCCGCCGGGAAGAGCCCGGACGGTCGTCACATCCCCGCCCCGCCCCCGGCGAGCTTCGGCGTCACCGACCCCGGCGACGCCCGCTGGCTCGCCCAGCGCCTGCGGCCACAGCCGCTGCGAACCTTCACCGAGACGGCCCGGCTCAGCGGGGCCGTCGACCGGATCCCCGGTACGGCCATTCACTGCCGACCGGGCACCTACCCCTTCGACCGGTTCGCCGAGGCGATCGGCTACCGGCCCATCGGTCTGGACGGCCCGCACGACGTGATGCTCACCCACCCGCGGGCGCTGGCCCGGCTCCTCCTGGATGCCCACGCAGCTCAGTTCAATAACAAGAAGCTGGAGGATTAGGATGATGAAGTGGAACAGCGCACCTACAACCAGTACTGCGCCACCGCGCGCACCCTCGACCTCGTGGGCGACCGGTGGACGCTGCTGCTGATCCGTGAGCTGCTGACCGGCCCCAAACGCTTCGGCGACCTGCAGCACAGCCTGCGCGGCCTGGGCACCGGCCTGCTGGCCGCCCGGATGAAGCACCTCGAACGCGAAGGGCTGGTGCGCAAGGTCACCCTCCCGCCGCCGGCCCGCACCCCCGCCTACGCCCTCACTCCCGCCGGTGAGGGCCTCGAACCGGTGGTGCTGGCCCTGGCCCGGTGGGGGCTGACCTGGGCGATGGACGAACCCCGCGAGCAGGAGGCGTTCCACCCCGGCTGGGCCGTGCTCGGCCTCAAGGCCTGCTTCGACGCCGAGGCCGCCGCCGGCCTGCGGGCCCTGTACGAGTTCCGGGTGGAGGAGGAGGTTTTCCACGCCCGCGTCGACGACGGCGCCGTCGAAACCGTGCACGGCCCGGCGCAACACCCCGACGTGGTCATCACCATCGGCAGGGAGGCCTTCCGCGACCTCGCCGCCAGCAGGTCGACCCTCGCCGAGGCGATCAACGGCGGCGCCGCTTCCGCCTCCGGCGACCAGCAGGCCCTGCGCCGGCTCCACCACCTGTTCCGGCTGCCGGCCCCGCGAACCCGCCCGGCCCGGACGTCATGACCTGAGACCCGGTTCCTCGGGTCCGGACCCGCGACGGTCGTCCTCGACGCCGAAGGCGTGGAGGAAGGTGCGGACGGCGGCGCGGGCGATCTCGTCCAGTTCGGCGTCGCCGAGCCGGCGGGTGCCCATCTGGGAGCGTGTCTCCAGCGGGCCGGTGATCAGGGCCAGGAAGTGCTCGGCGGCCTGGTCGGGGTCGGTGGCGCGCAGGCGGCCGGCGAGGGTGAGCCGGGCCAGCCGGTCGGCGAGCGCCTGGCTGAGGCGCTGCGGTCCGCTCTCGACGACGAGGTCGAGGATGTCGGGGAAGTGATTGAGCTCCGCATACAGCAGCCGCCGCAGCGCGCAGGAGCGGTCGTCGGCGTGCAGGCGCACCAGGCGGTGGCCGACCTCCTCCAGGCCGGCGCGGAGGTCGGGGCCCGGCTCGGTGAGCGGCTGGAGCGCGGCCAGGCGCTGGTCCAGCACGTTCTGAGCCGCCGCCCGCATCGCGTGCCGGAAGAGCGTCGCCTTGTCCGTGAGGTGGTTGTACACCGTGGGCTTGGCCACGCCGGCCTCGTTGGCGATCTCCTGCACGCAGGCCTGGGCGTAGCCCTGGCGGGCGAACACCGTGAACGCGCCGTCCAGGATCGCCTGCCGTTTGTCGATGCGCCCACGTGCGGTAGCCATACCCCGATTGTACTCACCAGTTCATCCTGCTGAACGCACAAGTTGCCAATAGAATATCGAGATCACTAAATTGAACTCATGAGTTCAACAAATCGTCTGGAACGCCCCCTGCCGGCCTTGATCGCCGTCGTCCTGCTCGGCGGCCTGCTGGGCATCCTCAACAGCACGATGGCCGCGGTCGCCACGAACACACTCGCGGGCGCGCTCGACGCCTCGCTCAGCACGATCGGCTGGGCCTCCACCGGCTTCCTGCTGGCGGTCACCGCCACCATCCCGTTCACCACCTGGGCGGTCGACAGGTACGGCAGCCGGCGGCTGTGGCTGGCGGGCCTGGCGCTGTTCGTGGCGGGCTCGCTGGCCGCCGGGCTGGCCTGGAACGCCGGCAGCCTGATCGCCTTCCGCACCCTGCAGGGCGTCGGCGCCGGACTGCTCGACCCGCTGGTGCTGATCCTGCTGGCCCGCGCCGCAGGACCGGAGCGCGCGGGACGCGTCATGGGCCTGATGGGCGTGGTGCTGTCGCTGGGCCCGGTCCTCGGTCCGGTCGCGGGCGGCGCCGTGCTGGACGGCCTCTCATGGCGGTGGATGTTCCTGCTGAGCGTGCCCGCCGGCGTGATCGCCTACCTGCTCGCCGTCCGCGTGCTGCCCGCCGATCCCCCGGCCGGGCAGCGGCCGGCAGTCGGCCTCGACGTCCTGGGGCTGGCCCTGCTCGCGCCGGGGTTCGCCGCGCTCGTCCTGGCCCTGTCGCAGACCGCGGAGTACGCGTCGTTCACCGCCTGGCAGGCGCTGCTGCCGCTGGCCTCGGGCATCGTCCTGATCAGCGGCTACGCCCTGCACGCGCTCCGCTCCCGGCGCACGCCGCCTCTGATCGACGTGCGCATGTTCGCCAGTCGGGGATTCACCGCGAGCGTCACCATCATGGGACTGGGCGGCCTGGCCAACTTCGCGACCCTCTTCGCCCTCCCGCTGTACTACCAGCAGGCGCACGGCCACGGGGTCCTCGCCGCCGGGCTGCTGATGGCCCCGGCCGGCCTGGGCGGGGCCATCGCGATGCCGCTGGCCGGACGGCTGTCGGACCGGCTCGGCGCCCGCGGCCTGGCCCTCGGCGGCGCCCTGCTGGCCGGGCTCAGCGCCCTGGCCTTCACCCAGGTCGACGCCGGCACCGGCCAGGCGTGGCCGGTGCTGGCGGCGCTGACGATCGGCCTGGGCATGGGGTGCTTCAGCGCGCCGACGATGGGCTCGCTCTACCGGAGCCTGCCGGGCCCGCTGGTCGCGCAGGGCAGTTCCGTCCTGTACATGCTCAATCAGCTCGGCGCCGCGCTCGGCATCGCCCTGGTCACCCTCGTCCTGCAGACCTCCGGCGACGTGACCGCCGGCCTCCACGGCGTCTTCTGGCTCGTCACCGTGCTCCTCGCGGCCGTGCTGGCCGTGATCCCGCTGCTGCCGGGCCGTACGCGGATCGCGCCCGAACCCGTCGTCGCCCCCAAGGCGTCCCGATGACCAGCACCGAAGCCGGTCGAGGACTGGCCGGGAGAGACGAGCCCCCGGCGTGCCGCAGGGCTGCTCCGCGCGAGAGGCTATGACCTCTTCGAGCCGGCGTCCCGGGCCGCGGCCAGGGCTCGGGTGTGGAGGTCGGCGGCGAGGGATCGCAGGTGTTCCATGCCTGGGCTGGTGGCGGCGAGGGTGAGCTCGCGTTCGACGATGGTGAGGTCGGCCTGCCACACGTCGGCGAGGACGCGCTTGAGGTACGGGGTGGAGTGGTCCCAGCCCTCGCGCGGGGTGTCGGGGGCGTAGCCGCCGCCCCGCACGGTGGCCAGGACGGTCGGCTTGGCCTTGAGCACCGGGCTGCCCATGGGGGCCCCGGCGATGACCAGATCGACCCAGGCCTTGAAGTGCTGGGAGACACCGAAGTTGTACAGCGGCACGGCCAGTACCACCCTCTCGGCGGCCTCCAGTTCCGCGACGAGCGACTCGGCGAGCGTGAGTGCGTCGCGCTGGGCGGGCGAGCGGTCTGACGCGGGCGTCAATGCGCCGGTGTGGGCCTGCGCCCAGGCGTCCGCGGGCAGTGGATCGGTGCCCAGGTGGCGGCGCACCACCGGCGCGTCCGGGTGGGCGGCGGTCCATTCGGCTTCCACGATGTCGGCGAGTTCGGCGCTGGCCGAGGTGCCGGGAAGAATGCTGGCGTCAAGCCGGAACAGGCTCAAGATGGCTCCCTGGGGTAAGGCCGCGACTGCGCGCCGTAGTCGTACGAGTGCCGAAGGTGCTCGCTTGCACGCGGCGGGGCTCGGCACGTCCTTCCGCGGTGGCCAGGACGTCCGAGCTGGACTCATGCGGTTCGACAGCACAGCCCCCAGGAATGTGAGGCGACGGCACCGGCCTCACATTCCGGCACGCTGTCTTGTCGAGCAGGATGAAGACAGACACGACCGAGGGAGCCGTCACGATGACCAGCCGAAACAGGCCGGACGCTGTTGGTTCACCCGGAGACCGGACAGATCCGAGCCTGGACGCGATCATGAGTGAGCGGCGTCAGCTGATCAACCTCGCGTACCGGCTGCTGGGCTCACTGGCCGAGGCCGAGGACGCCGTCCAGGAAACCTACACCCGCTGGTACGCCATGTCCCGGCAGCGGCAGGACGCCATCGATTCCCCCGGCGCCTGGCTGACGACCGTCGCCAGCCGCATCTGCCTCAACCTGCTCGGTTCGGCCCGGGCCAGGCGAGAGACCTACCTGGGCGAATGGCTCCCCGAGCCGCTGCCCGAACCCACGGACAGCGGTGCGACCGCAGATCCGGCCGACCGGATCACCCTGGACGAGTCGGTCAATCTGGCCTTCCTGGTCGTGCTCGAAGCGATGACCCGGCCGAACGCGTCGCGTTCATCCTGCACGACGTCTTCCGCTACTCCTTCGCCGAAGTGGCCGAGATCGTCGGCCGCAGCCCGGCGGCCTGCCGCCAGCTGGCTTCCTCCGCCCGCCGCCGCATCCGCGCCGCCCAGCCCTCCGCCACCCCGGCGCCCCAGCAGGCCGGCATCATCCGGGACTTCAAGCGAGCGTGGGAGGCCAAGGACATCGACGCCCTGATCGGGCTGCTCGACCCCGACGCCGTGGCGATCGGTGATGGCGGCGGCCTCGCCACCACCTTCCTGGACCCCATCGAGGGCGGCGAGCAGATCGCGCGCGCCTGGATCGAAATCGCCCGTCGCAGACCCGGCAACATGACGTTCCTGGAGCGTACGGTCAACGGGCAGCCCGGCGTGGTGGCCGAACAGGACGGCGTCGTCGTGACAGTGTTCGCGTTCGAGGTCGCAGACGAGAAGATCAAGCGCATCTGGGTCGTGCGTAATCCCGAGAAGCTCCGTCACTGGACGACGGGCTGAGGCGCGTCTCGCAGCGGCCCATCACCACCCGTCAGCGGAGCAGGGCCGGTCGGCCTAGCGTGACTTCTCGTTCACATGCACTCGCGGACCCGTTTCCGCACGGAAGAGTACGGCCAGGTCACCGTTGCTCCCGCCGCGGAGACCTTTCTGATGAGCCGAGCCGTTCACCACATCATCGACCACCGGATCGAGACCGAGATCGGCCACCGGCTCGGACTCGATCACGGCGAGGTGCGCATCCTCAACCTGGGCGACGACCTGGCCATCACCGACACCGCCCTGCCGGACGCCCGCCGCTGATACTCACCGCGACCTTCAGGCGACTACCTCGCCGACGTCGAGATGCGCCAGGACATCCACGATGGGCTCCAGGTCGTGCTCACCGTCGCGGACCGGCGAGCGCTGTCGCCGCTGTTCTGGGACGCGCGTGAATCCGTACGGCAGGTTCGAGCTGGACATGAGCAGCCGCCTCGATCCGGATCTGTCCGTAAGGGCGGAGGTGCCCGCCCCGCGCACCTCGCGGGGAGAGGCCGCCGGAGCCCGGGTGAAGACGACGTTGACGGCCCGTAGGCGCGGTTCCATGTGTCCGCGCCTGCCGGGGATATGCGCCGCCGATCGGGGTCAGGCGGTTGCGCGCCGTATGTGCACATGACCATCGAGAGGATAGGAAGGAGGAGCCGATGGCAGGATCCTGTCCAACTGGTAGCCGTTCTTCTCGGCGACGCGGCAGGATGCCAGGTTGTCGACCTGATGCAGGAGTTCGAGGCGCTCCAGACCATGTGCTCGGAAAGCATCGAAGGACCAGGCGGTGAGAGTATCCAGGGCTCGCGGGGCCACGCCTCGTCCGCGAGCCTGTGCCGCCGTCCAGTAGCCGACCTCTGCGGAAGACTTGCCGGACGCGACTTCCTTGAGCACCACGTTGCCCACCAACCGCAGCGGTGCCGCGTCAAGGGCCGTCTCAAGGACTGCGAAGGCGAACCGGTCGCCTGCTGCCCAACCCTGCTCCTGATCTCGAACCCAGCACAGGCCATCGTCTTCACTCTCCATACGAGAGCTCGTCCAACGCCGCAGTTCGGCGTCCCGGTACACCTCAACCAGCGCAGCAACGTCTTCCGCGCGCCAGGGGCGAAGGACAAGAGCGGGAGCGGTCGGCGTCGCGGCGGCCTCGAGTATGACGGGAGAGTTCACTGCTGGATGATATGCAGCAGGGCCTTGATCTGACCTCGGCGATAACTGGTCCTGCCACCCCGCAGCCGCTCCATCATCGCGATGGCCGAGACCCGAGCGCGAGAACATCCGCAAGGCCACCCTCGAAGGACTCGACCCCGCGGCCCGCAAGGGCAACCACCGCGGGCGGCGGCCGCTGGGATGCCGATCTCGTTGAGGAGGGCGGAGAGAGGGCCGGGGCGGCAGGGCTGGCCTGCTCGGCGGCCAGGGAACCGCCAGCGAGAGGCGCGTTGGTGGCGGTGTTCATGTTGTCGCGGGTCGCGATGTAGTCCAGTTGCAGGGCGGCGACCGGCCCGGGGGCGTTTTCCGAGGCGCAGGAACGCATCACCTCCGTCGCGGAACAGATCATCGACCGTGAGCTTGCCATAAGATTATCCAGCCGGATAAAGTTATCCACGTGGATAAACGAACTCTCGCCGTGGTCACAGTTCTGGTGAGCCGCGAGGCTGTCCACTCCGGCACCCGCAAGTAGGTGCGGTGGGCATGACTACCCGTCACGAGGCGACCGCGGCTCGCAGGAAGCAGATCACCCGTGCCGCGATCGCGTTGCTGGCCGAACGCGGCTACCAGGCCACCACCTTCGAGGCCATCTGCAAGGAGGCCGGGCTCAGCAGCAAGCGGCTGATCACCTACCACTTCTCCAGCAAGGATGAGCTGTTCGCAGCCGTCGCCGACCAGGTTGTCGCCGACGCCGAGGGTTACATGAGGTCCGCCATCGAGGGCGTGACCGGCGCCCGCGAACTGCTCGCCACCGTCATCCGGGCGAACGTGGCGTTCATCGCCAGCCACTCGCCGCAGGTGCGGGCGCTCCAGCAGATCCTGCTCAACGGCGGTGCGGGTGTCTGGGAGCAGCACCACATCGAATCGCAGAACCGGCTGGCCCAGCTGTTCGCCGAAGGGCAGCGCACCGGCGCCTTCCGCCCCTTCAGCCCGCAGGTCATGGCGGCGGCGCTACGCGCCTCGATCGACAGTGCGGCCCCGCTCGTCTCCGCCGGCCTCGCCCCCGATCTATGCGCCGACGAACTCGTCGAACTCTTCGACCGCAGCACGAGAAAAATCCTGAAATGACACAGCCGTCCAGGACCGATACACAGGGGTAGCAATGACGTATGCAGGGATTGCTGGGCGGCGGTATGTCGTGACCGGGTCGGCGTCGGGCATCGGCGCCGCTACTGCGACGATGCTCCGTGAGCGCGGTGCCACGGTCATCGGTTGCGACCTCGGCGACGCCGATATCCAGGCCGACCTGTCCACGCCTGACGGTCGGCAGTCGCTGGTCGACCAGGTGACCGAGCGTGGGCCCATCGACGCAGTGCTCGCTGTCGCCGGGGGCGGCAAGACCGGGCTCCTGGAGACGAACTACTTCGGCACGGTGGCGACGCTCGAAGGGCTACGGCCGTTGCTGGCGCAGAGCGAGGCGCCCCGGGCCGTGGCCGTGTCGTCGACCTCCTCGCTGGCGCCCGCGGACGAGCGCGTGGTGCAGGCATGTCTTGACGGCGACGAGGCCGCCGCCGTCTCCTACGCTGACGCGAACCCATCCAGTGGTGGCGCTACCGGCGCCTATGGCATCGCCAAGCGAGCGCTGAATCGGTGGGTGCGCAAGGTTGCCCCGACATCCCAATGGGCGGGAGCCGGCATTGCCCTCAATGTCGTCGCACCCGGCGTCGTCGACACACCCGCGGCCTCCTGGATCTTCGCGAGCGAAGACGTACGCACCGCTGTGGAAACCGCAGCTCCGCAACCGTTCGGCGGCTTTCCCGGGCGACCGGAGTGGGTTGGCGAGCTCATCTGCTGGCTCGCCGGTGCGGACAACCGCTTCGTCACCGGTCAGGTCATCTTCGCGGACGGGGGTGCCGAGACGGCGTTGATCGGAGATCTCCATTGGCGCTGACGATCGCCGGCCGCGCGGGCACGTAGTCGAAGCACCGTGTTCCCTGCGTCTCCCAGATCCTGTGGAGCGCAGCGCTGCGGCCCGCCTCGCGCGGACGAGGTACCCGGACGCCCGATCAGTTCCTACCGGCTCGCCGAGCGTCTCCGCGAACTCGGCTATAGATCACCGTGGCGGTCGCCGGCAACGCGCATCAGCCGACGAGACCACACCCGCCGAGACGTCACTGGGAACAGTCTCGAAGCGCCTCGAGACAGAAGAAACTGATGACCACTCGACGGAGAGCATCGTGAAAGCTGCCTCGTCGATGTCGCACGCGGCGACCGAACAACCTTCGGCGGCCAACCGGACGACCAGTTCGCGTCCCATTCCGGCGCCGCCTCCGGTGACGACGGCCATCTTTCCCGTGAACGATCTCATCGCTCAACCCTTCCGTCGCCGCCCACCCTCGCACGTACCCGGGCGGCCATCAACGCCTGGTCCACCTCACAACACCCTCGGTGTCACGGCTCTCGTCGGGAGGCGCACCACCCGCACGGCCTGAGGCCGCACGCCTGAGGAACACCGGGACCGGATGGTGCGCCAAGCGGTTCGTCCAGGTGATTCCCGGCTCGACGATCAGTGATCCTTCGGAAGCCGGTCCTGGACCTGGTGCCTCGTGAAGCTCATGTCCATCCAGTGCCGCCAGTTCGAGCCGTCGTCGGTGCGCTCCCATGCGGCCGTCATGGCGCCGCCGTCGTCGGTGATCACCAGCGTCGCCCGCTCCGTCTCACCGGCGAACGTCCAGACACCGTCGTCGTCGACGCTTGCCCGCATGGTGAGGAAGTTGCCGTGATTGTCGAAGGAGCGCATCGGGTAGGTCCGGCTCGCCGGATCGTAGGGCCCGATCATCTCGATGACCTCGACGTGTTCATCGTTCATGCGTACGTCCACCCGGTGAATGAGGAAGTGCTCGCCCGCCAGCCACTCGTAGGTGTCCGACCCGGCGATGCCGACCGCCGGGCCGGTCGCGGTGGCCGCGATGCGCCCCTGGGAACGCCAACGGCCGACCAGTGCGTTCAAGCGCTGGTTCTCCGGCCGCGGGGCATTGTCGTCTCCTGGCATGGCGGACCCGCCGCGCCATCCTCGTCCTGGTGCGGGATCGCGAGGTGTCGGCGGGCGAGATCGCCGGGCGCTTCCCCGAGATCAGCCGCCCCGCGGTGTCCCAGCATCTGCGAACGCTGGCCGCGGCCCGCCTCGTCGAGGTCCGCCGCGTGGGCAATCGCCGCTTCTATCGGCTACGTCCCGAGGGGCTGGCCGAGGCGGTGGCGTTCCTGGAGAGCATGTGGTCCACCTCGCTCGGCCGCCTCCAGCGCGAAGCCGAGCGGGAAGAACGCGCGCACACCGGCGACCAGGACGGGGAGGGATCGTTGTGAGCAGGACGATTGAGCAGACGTTGCGCATCCGGGCGCGGCCCGAGACGGTCTGGCGGTTCTTCACCGACCCGGCACGCCTGGCGCGATGGTGGGGAACGGCCGAGCTGGACGCCCGCCCCGGCGGTGCCTTGCGGGTGGCGATGCACGAGGGCCCATGCCCGGTGATGCGCGGACGGTTCGTCGAGCTCGTGCCGTACGAACGTCTCGTCTTCACCTTCGCCTGGGAGGCCACGCCGGGAGCGCCCGGCCTGCCGCCGGAGGCATCCCGGGTCGAAGTCACCCTGACCCCGGACGGCGACAGCACCGAGCTCACCCTGCGCCACAGCGGTCTGCCCGCCGCGCTCGAAGAGGAGACCGGCGGCGGGTGGGCGCACCTGTTCCGCCGTCTGGGTGAAACGGCAGAACGCGAGCAGGCGGTGAGTTGACAGCCTGTTCGCCGCCCGTAGTAGGTTTCCTTCTGGAATTCACTCAGTGTGGAAGGGAAACCCACCATGTCCCAGCCCTGCCGGACATCATCAGGAGCGGGCCGGCCATGGCCGTCGTCAGCGAGCTGACCTACTACCCGATCAAGGGATGCGCCGGGACGTCCGCCGGCGAGGCGGTGCTCACGCCCGCCGGGCTCGCGCACGACCGCAGTTTCATGGTCGTCAGCGAGCAGGGCGTGTTCCGCACCCAGCGCCGTGATCCGCGGATGGCCCTGATCCGGCCCGGCGTCAGCGCCGACGGCGAGCGGCTCACCCTCCGCGCGCCCGGGACCGAGACCCTGCGCCTGCGCGTGGACACCTCGGGCGAGCGGCGGCCCGTGGACCTGTTCGGGACCGGCTACCTGGGCATCGACCAGGGCGAGGCCGCCGCGGAATGGCTCTCGCAGGTGCTCGGCGGGAGCAGCCGGCTCGTCCGCGTGCCGCCCGAGCACCACCGCGTCACCAGCGGCAGCACCCCCGGCACCGCCGGATACGCCGACAGCAGCGCCCTGCTCGTCCTGTCCCGGTCCACGCTCGGCCTCCTCGACGGCAAGCTCGCCGCGCGCGGCGCCGGCCCGCTGCCCATGAACCGCTTCCGGCCCAACATCGTCGTCGACGGCTGGGAGGAGCCCCACACGGAGGACCGCGCCCACCGCGTCGGCATCGGCGAGACGGAGATCGGCCACGCCAAGCTCGCCATCCGCTGCGCCGTCACCATGGTCGAGCAGGAGACCGGGCGGAAGGCCGGCCCGGAGCCGCTGCGCACCCTCGCCACCTATCGCCGGGCCGCCCGGGGCGGGGTCGCGTTCGGCAGCAGGTTCGCGGTGATCCGCCCCGGCAAGATCTCGGTCGGCGACGTCGTGCGCGTCACCTCGTGGGGCGCTCCGGAGCTGTAGTGCTCCCCCACGCTCAGCCCGTACGCGGAAGACGCAGGGCCAGTTGCGCGCCGAGACGCAGGGCTTCGTCGACCGCGGCGGGAATGTCGGTGATCGGGTAGAGGACGTGGTGGATCGTCCGGTCGGCGTCGACGATGACGACGGCCCGTTTGAGGCGCAGGGTCTGTCCGGCGCGGAAGGTGGGCAGGCGCAGCGCCGCACACAGGGCCAGATCCACGTCGGAGAGAAGAGGGAAGGGGATGTCCTCCGCTTCGGCGAACGCCTGTTGCTCGTCCGGACGCTGGGTGCTCACCCCGCGCAGGGCGACCCCGGCCCCGGCGAAGGCCGGGGCGGAGGCGCGGAACAGCCGGTTCTCCAGCGTGCAGCCGGCCGTGCCGGGGATCTGCGACCAGTTCGCCGGCAGCGGGCCGGGGGCGCCGGTCGCCGGGTAGGTGAAGATGACGGTGACGGGCGCGTCGCCGGCCACCACGTCCAGGTCGCCTCCGCCGGCCGAGGGCAGGCGCAGCGGGCCGGGCACGCCCGAGCCGATCAGCGCGTGCAGCCGCTCGGTCTCGGGGCTGTCGGGCCCGGCGCCGCCGGTGAGGGTGCCATCGCCCAGGACGAAGCGGTCGGCCCAGTCCTGCAGGCCGATCAGCACGGGCGCCAGCGCGCGGCCGGCGTCGGTCAGGAGATACTCGTACCGGGTCGGCCGCTGGTGATAGGGACGGCGCTCCAGTACGCCGTGGTCGAGCAGGTGCTTGAGCCGTTCGGCGAGCACCCGGCGTGAGATGCCCAGCTCCGCCTGCAGGTCGTCGAAACGGCGCCGGCCGCGGATGACCTCCCGGACGATGAGCAGGCTCCACCACTCCCCGACCACGGCCGCGCCCTGCGCGATCGCGCAGACGGCGTCCTGCTCCCGCAACTCCCGTGCCACAGCCGTCTCCTTGCCGTTGATCCCGTGCTGAGCGGCGCCGACCCGCAGGTTCCCTACCGGAACCAGGTTAGTATCACAAAGAAATCCACTGCGGATTCCGTACGGTCGGCGTATGAGCATCGAAGATCGGCCGAGGCGGCGCGGGCGGGTTCTCGCGGCGGCTGCCGTGCTGGCGGCGGGGCTGCTGGCGTTCCCCCGGGTCGTGCCCAACAGCGCGGGCAATCTCGGCAGTCTGCTGGAGACCTTCCTGCCCTGGGGCGGCCTGGCGGTTGCGGCGGTGGTGGTCCTGGCCCTGTTACGGCGCTCGGCGGTCGCGCTGGTGGCGTCGACACTGCCCGCGCTGGTCTGGGTCGTCCTGTTCGGCGCACGGTGGCTGCCCGCCGATCGGGAGGCGTACGACCTGACCGTGGTCCAGCACAACGTCAGCGACGAGAACCCCGATCCGGGAGGAACCGCCCGCGCCCTGGCCCGGGCGGGAGCCGACCTCATCGCCGTGGAGGAACTGATGCCCGGCGCCCTGGCCGTCTACCGGGCCGCGCTGACGCCCGGCCATCCCCACCACGCCGTCGTGGGCACCGTCGGGCTCTGGTCCAGGTATCCCCTCGCGGGCTCCCGGCCGGTGGACATCAGGCCGGCGGGAGTCCGGGGCGACTGGAGCCGCGGGATGCGGGCCACCGTGCGGACGCCGTCGGGTGACCTGGCCGTGTACGTCGCCCACCTGCCGTCGGTCCGCATCCGGCTGCCGGACGGCTTCGGCACCGGATGGCGGGACGAGAGCGCCGCCGCGCTGGGCGCGGCCCTCGACGCCGAGGAACTGGACAGGGTCGTGCTGCTCGGCGACTTCAACGGCACCCTCGACGACCGCGGCCTGGTCCCGCTCACCTCCCGGATGACCCCGGCGGACGAGGGGTTCGGCTTCAGCTGGCCCGCCGCCTTCCCCGTCGCCAGGATCGACCACGTCATGACCCGCGCGGTGGCGCCCGTCGCCACGTGGACCCTGCCCGCGACCGGCAGCGACCACCTGCCGGTCGCGGCCCGCGTCAAGCTCTGACCATCGCGCGGACGGTCTGTTCGAAGCGGCGCGCCTGCGCCCGGTCCACGGTGAGGCCGACGGGCTCGCCCTTCTTCCAGGCCGTGAGCGGCGCGGCCGGCGGCCGGTCGACGAGCGCGGCGATCGGCGGCACGGCCTTGCGCACCGGCTGGGCGAACGCCGCCGACGCCACCCTGACGAGAGCGCGCAACGGCTGCCTGAAGGGCTCGTGCAGCCCGGTCGCCACGAACACCGGGTTGTAGAGCACGTACTTCGTCCGTGTGGAGACGTGGGCCGCCCCCAGCAGTTCACTGGCCCTGGCGCCCTGCATGGTCGCGGTGAGTCCCCGGTAGCCGTTCTCGAGCTGGAGGTCGTCCCAGTGGATGCGGCCGCCCCGCCCGGCGCCGCACAGGTTGACGATCACCGGTTCGGGGGCGTTCTCCAGCGGGCCGCGCAGCCCTTCGGCCATGAGCCAGCGGTTGAGCACGTACAGGGCGAAGGTGTGCTCGAACCCCTCCCCGGTCTCCACCCGTGCCGGGTTGAAGCGGAACGCGGCGAGCACCAGCGCGTCGATCACCGGGTACGTGGCGCATAGCCGGGCCACCAGTTCGCGGGTCTGGCGGACGGAGCTCAGGTCGGCCCTGACGAACGTGGCCTCCGGCACCTCCGCGCGCAGGCGGCGGCCGCCCGCTTCGCCGCTCCCCACGGCCACGACCCGGTCGCCGCGTCCGGTGTGGTGGCGGGCGAGCGCCAGGCCGATGCCGCTCGTGCCGCCGGTGATCACAATGGTCCGGGCCATAAGTTGAGGTCCTCCTCAAGTTGAGATGGCCCTCAAGTTAGCTAAGCTGACCGGTATGCGCAAGGACGCCGTGCTGAACCGCGAACGCCTCCTGCTGGCAGCCCGGCGGCTGTTCGCGGATCGCGGGCTCGACGTGCCGCTCGAAGAGGTCGCCCGGGCGGCCGGATTGAGCATCGGGACGCTCTACAACCGCTTCCCCACCCGCGAAGCCCTGGTGGAGGCCGTCTTCGCCGATCGGGTGGCCCGAGTGGCCGACCTGGCCGAGCAGGCGGTGGCGACGGACGACGCCTGGGAGGGGTTCGTCGCGTTCCTGACCGGCGTGTGCGAGCTGCAGGCCGCCGACCTCGGCTACAACGACCTGGCCGCGCGGACGGCGACGGCGGGCGACCGAGGGCACGGCCTGATGCGCGAGATCCTCGACCGCGCCCAGCGGGCCGGCGACCTGCGGGACGACGTCACGCTCACCGACCTGGCCTTCGTCATCTGGGGCGTGGCGGCGACCGTCAAGGCCACGCACGCCGTGTCCCCGGGAGCCTGGCGGCGGCACCTGGCGCTGTCGCTGGACGGCCTGCGCGCCGCCGCGGCGCGACCCCTGCCCGCGCCGCCCCTGTCCGTCACGCAGGCCCGCGCGGCGCTGCGCGAGTGCTGAACGTGCCCGGTGCCGGATCGGTCAGGATCGGAGAAGCCCCCGTCCCGGTGCGGCGCCTAGCGTTGCCGCCATGGACATCACCATTCACTCGACCTTCCTCCCCCATGACGACCCGGACGCCTCCCTGGCGTTCTACCGCGACGTCCTCGGCTTCGAGGTCCGCGCCGACGTCGGGAACGAGGGGATGCGCTGGATCACGGTCGGCCCCGCGGGCCAGCCCGGCACGTCCATCGTCCTGGAGCCGCCGGCCATCGACCCGAGCGTCTCCGACGACGAGCGGCGCGCCGTCGCCAGCCTGATGGACAAGGGCGTCTACGCCGGCATCACCCTGGCCACCACCGACCTCGACGACACCTTCAAGCGCGTGCAGGCAGGCGGCGCCGACGTCGTCCAGGAGCCGGCCGAGCAGCCGTGGGGAGCCCGCGACTGCGCCTTCCGCGATCCCGCGGGCAACCTCATCCGCATCAACGAACTGCGCTGACCTGCGAAGTATCTGGCAGCGCCCGTGGTGATAACGTCCCCGGGCGGACGATGCGCGGCACCTGAGACATACGCTCGAAGCTGGTCAGATCGATCCCGGCACGACCGCGAAGGCGACCCAGCGAACAGATGGAGAGACCATGAGCACGAACACGGACCCGCAGTCGCCTGCGCCGCACGATGCCGACACCCACGACCTGATCCGCGTCCACGGTGCGCGCGTCAACAACCTCAAGGACGTCAGCATCGCGATCCCGAAGCGCCGGTTGACGGTGTTCACCGGCGTTTCGGGATCGGGCAAGAGCTCGCTGGTGTTCAGCACGATCGCCGCGGAGTCGCAGCGGCTGATCAACGAGACCTACAGCGCCTTCGTGCAGGGCTTCATGCCCTCGCTGGCGCGACCCGAGGTCGACGTGCTCGACGGCCTGACGACCGCGATCATCGTCGACCAGCAGCGGATGGGCGCCGACCCCCGCTCCACGGTCGGCACCGCCACCGACGCCAACGCGATGCTGCGCATCCTCTTCAGCCGGCTCGGGCAGCCGCACATCGGCTCGCCCCAGGCCTTCTCCTTCAACGTCCCCACGGTCCGGGCCAGCGGCGCGATCACGGTCGAACGCGGCGCCCGCAAGACCGAGAAGGCGACCTTCACCCGCATCGGCGGCATGTGCACCCGATGTGAAGGCCGCGGCTCGGTCTCCGACATCGACCTCACCCAGCTCTACGACGACTCCAAGTCGATCGCGGAGGGCGCGTTCACCATCCCCGGGTGGAAGTCCGACAGCTTCTGGACGGTACGGGTCTACGCCGAGTCGGGCTTCGTCGACCCGAACAAGCCGATCCGCGACTACACCAAGAAGGAGCTCCAGGACTTCCTCTACAAGGAGCCGACCAAGGTCAGGGTCGACGAGGTCAACCTCACGTACGAGGGCCTGATCCCGAAGATCCAGAAGTCGTTCCTGTCCAAGGAGCGGGAGGGGATGCAGCCGCACATCCGGGCGTTCGTGGACCGGGCGGTCACGTTCACCACCTGCCCCGGGTGCGACGGCACCCGGCTCAGCGAGGAGGCCCGCTCCTCGCGGATCGCCGGGATCAACATCGCCGACGCCTGCGCCATGCAGATCAGCGACCTGGCCGCCTGGATCCGAGGCCTCGACGAGCCGTCGGTCGGGCCGCTGCTCGCCAAACTGCTGCACACCCTCGACTCGTTCGTGGAGATCGGGCTGGGCTACCTCTCCCTGGAACGGCCGGCGGGCACGCTGTCGGGCGGCGAGGCGCAGCGCACCAAGATGATCCGCCACCTCGGCTCCGCGCTCACCGACGTCACGTACGTCTTCGACGAGCCCACCATCGGCCTGCACCCCCACGACATCCAGCGGATGAACAACCTGCTGCGGCGGCTGCGGGACAAGGGCAACACGGTGCTCGTCGTCGAGCACAAGCCGGAGGCGATCGCGATCGCCGACCACGTCGTCGACCTCGGCCCCGGCGCCGGCGCGGCGGGCGGCACCATCTGCTACGAGGGCACCTTCGAGGGGCTGCGGGGCAGTGACACCATCACCGGCCGCCACCTCGACGACCGGGCCGCGCTCAAGGAGACCGTACGGACCCCCAAGGGCGCGCTGGAGATCCGCGGCGCCACCCGCCACAATCTGCAGGGCGTCGACGTGGACATCCCGCTCGGCGTGCTCTGCGTCGTCACCGGCGTCGCCGGCTCGGGCAAGAGCTCGCTGATCCACGGATCCGTCCCCGCCGGGGCCGGAGTCGTCTCGGTCGACCAGAGCGCGATCAAGGGATCACGCCGGAGCAACCCGGCGACCTACACCGGGCTGCTCGAACCGATCCGCAAGGCGTTCGCGAAGGCCAACGGCGTCAAGCCGGCGCTGTTCAGCGCCAACTCCGAGGGCGCCTGCCCCACCTGCAACGGCGCCGGGGTCATCTACACCGACCTGGGCATGATGGCCGGCGTCGCCACCACCTGCGACGACTGCGAGGGCAAGCGGTTCCAGCCGGCCGTGCTGGAATACCGCTTCGGCGGCCGAGACATCAGCGAGGTGCTCGCCATGTCGGTCACCGAGGCCACGGAGTTCTTCGGCGCGGGCGAGGCGCGCACGCCGGCCGCGCACACCATCCTCGGCCGGCTCGCCGACGTCGGGCTCGGCTACCTGAGCCTCGGCCAGCCGCTCACCACGCTGTCCGGCGGCGAACGCCAGCGGCTCAAGCTCGCCACCCACATGGCGGACAAGGGCGGCGTCTACGTCCTCGACGAGCCGACCACCGGTCTCCACCTCGCCGACGTCGAACAGCTGCTCGGCCTGCTCGACAGGCTCGTCGACTCCGGCAAGTCGGTCATCGTGATCGAGCACCACCAGGCGGTCATGGCGCACGCCGACTGGATCATCGACCTCGGCCCGGGCGCCGGTCACGACGGCGGCCGGATCGTCTTCGAGGGCACGCCCGCCGAGCTCGTCGCCGCCCGCTCCACCCTCACCGGCGAGCACCTCGCGGCCTACGTCGGAGCCTGAGGAAACCGCCTGGGTGATCATTGGGTTACCGTGGCGAGGTGGAGCCTTTCACCCGGTCATGGGCGGCGTTGCGCACGGCGGTCGCCGAGCTTCCCGACGAGGACTTCGCGCGGCCGTCCGGCTGCGCCGGCTGGCTGGTGCGGGATCTGGTGTGCCACCTCGTCATCGACGCCCAGGACGTCCTGATCACCCTGGTGACCCCGGCCGACACGGAGCCGACCCGCGACGCGGTGACCTACTGGGAGGTCTCCCGCACTCCCCCGACCGGCGACGACCCGCTCGACGCGCTGGTCGTCCGGCTGGCCGCCGCGTACGAGGAACCCCGGCTGCTGAAGTTCCATCTCGACGACGTCGGCTCCGCCGCGGGCCGGGCCGCCGGGCTCGCCGACCCTCGGCTGCGGGTCGGCACCCGCGACGTGGTTCTCACCGCGGGCGACTATCTCACCGCCTACGTCCTGGAGTGGACGCTGCACCACCTCGACCTGATCGCGCACCTACCGGACGCGGCGGAGCCGCCGGAGGAAGGGCTCGCCCTGTCCCGTGAGCTGCTGGAGAAGATCGCCGGAACCGCGTTCCCCGCGTCGTTCTCCGACAGGGACGCGTTGCTGGTCGGCACCGGGCGGCGCGCCCCGACCGGCGCGGAGACGGCCGGGCTGGGCGCGTCGGCGGCGAGGCTGCCGTTCGTCCTCGGCTGACCGTCAGCCGGCTGCCGCTCGGCGGGTCCCCGATCTTCGTTGGCGCCGGTGGGTGCACGGAGAACTCGCCGAGTGAGCAACTGATCTACGGCTTGCTCAGCGTGCGGGGGCCTTCAGCGGCGTGCTGGGCAGCGGGGTCAGCTTGGTGGTGAGGACCTGCCCGGCGATGCGCTCGCCCAGCGCCAGGCCGTCGCTGCCGTCCCACGGGTAGTGCACGCCCAGAACACGTGCATCTGGTAAGGGCCACAGGCAGGATCGGGACAGGTCTTCAGCGGGCTTCGTCGCGGCCACGTGCCAGGCGCACGACCAGCGTCACCAGGGCGAGCAGGAGGAGAAGCGAGAGCGTGAGCCATCCCGGGCCGAGCCCGGCCACCCAGCCCGCGACGGTCGACTGCACGGCGGTCACCGCGCCCACGATCGGATCGCGCGCGTCCTGGCCCGCGAAGACGCGTAGCTCGTACCAGCCGTAATACAGGACGTACAGGCCCGCGAGGACGAGCAGGCCGCCACTGGCCCTGGACACGTACGGCAGCAGACGCCGCAACCGGGCCACGATGGCGGCACGGGCGAGCGCCACCGCCAGCGACAAGATGGCGACGATCAAACCCATGCCCAGCGCGTAGGCGGTGAAGGCCGCCACTCCGCCGCTCACTCCGCCGCCGGACAGTGCGGCCGAAGTGACCGCCAGGAACGGCCCGGCCGTGCACGACAAGGAGGCCACCGCGTATGACAGGCCGTAGCCGTACAGCGACAGCGCTGAGGTGGCGGGGCGGCCGGTGGCAAGGCCCGGCAGGCGCAGCACCAGCTCCCGCCCTGACAGCAACCACAGGCCCAGCCCGACCAGAATCGCCCCGATGACCAGCGTCACCCACGGCAGGTGGCGGCCCACCGACACCGCCAGCACAGTCACGACCAGTCCGAACAGGCCGAAGACCGTGACGAATCCGGCGGTCATGGCGGCTGCCAGGATCAGCGCCCGGCGGACGGGGCCGGCTCCCCGGCTGTTGATCAGCAAGGTGAGGTAGGCCGGCAACATGGCGAAACCGCACGGATTGAACGCGGCCACCATCCCGGCGGTGAGCGCCAGGGCCAGCGGCGCCTCGGACAGGCCCGTACCGAGGGAGGACACGACTCGGCTACCGGGCGGCCAGTGTGCGCAGGTGCTCCTCCAGCCCGTCCCGGCCGAGCGGGCCGGAGACCTTCTCCGCGGAGCCGTCCGGTTTCACGAACACGAAGGTGGACTGCTCGCTGACGCCGAGCTTCGTCCACACCGCGCCTTCGGTGTCGGACAGGTGCACGAGATCTCCGGTTCCGGTGCGCTGGACGAACTCCTGCATCGCCGCCTCGGTGTCCAGGCCGGCAACTCCGACGAACGCGACATCACCATGCCGGGCGGCCGCCGCCTTGACGGCGGGCGCGTCCGACAGGCACTTGGGACACCACGGCGCCCAGAACCAGAAGGCGACGGGCCTGCCCGCCAGGCTCTCTCCCCGAAAGGTCCGGCCATCCAGCGTCGGGGCGGTGAACCGCAGCGCGGCGGGCACCGAGGCCTCGCCCGCCGACTGTTCCGGACCCGGCGGGGAGGCGGTCGGGGAGGCCGGCGGGGAGG
>NZ_LAVL01000037.1 GCF_001083785.1 Nonomuraea sp. SBT364 | reverse complement strand
CGTTGCCCGCGTCCACCAGAGACAGGCCGCCGACCGTGTAGTCGGTCGGCCCTTTGCCCAGGTCATTGCTGATGCGCCAGGAAGGCCCGTCCTCGTTGGTGATCGTGAGGTTCAGCGTGGTCATCTTGCCCTCGCGCTGGAGCTGGGTGATGGCCACGGTCATGTCACGTCCGCCGAGCTTGAATCGCTGGGAGGCGATCGGGGCAGGAGCCGAGGGCGATGCGGCCGGCGTGGTCGCAGTGGTGCTGGTGGTCGTCGCCGTCGTCTCAGGTGGTGTGGACTGACCTGATACCGGTGCGGAATCCTCCGTATGGTTCGCCACCCGCGCGCCGTCCTGACGCTCCCCGCCGCCGCTGGGCCCGCCCGTCATGCCGCAGGCCGCCAGCGCGATGATGAGAGCCGGGGCTCCGGCCCGTGCCGCGACATGCCTTGCCATCGGGAAGCTCCTCATCGCCTCTCACTTCATGCGTGTTGAAGGAGACATCGTCTCGGCCCGTCAAGACGTCCACCATGGGGTTATCCCTAGATCTCGCCCGACCGGATGACGGCTTTTACCCCCTTTTGCGGTGCTGGTTGGTGTCATGGGAGGGGCCGATCGGCGTGATTTTGGTGAAGGAGAATTCGTGGGGCTCTGGGCTAGGGGCGGTATCGTGATGCTCGCCGTGGTCGCCAGCATCGGCTACATCGCCGGCACCGGCTGGCTGGACGACCCGCACGCGGCGCCGCTGTGGGATCTGGCGGGGGCATCCGGGCCTTTATGGGCGGCGTGGGTTTACATCGTGATGGGCTTGATCGTCTGGTCGCAGCGGCACGTCAGCGCCCTCGGGCGGCGGACCACCGGGATCGGGTTCGCCTGGTTCCTGCCCGGGTTCCGCTATCTTGACCACCCTGTCCTGGCCGGGATCGGCGAGCTGGCACCCGGAGTGTTGCTGGTGCTCTTCGCCTACGCGGTCGTCGTCTCGTGGCCCGGCTTCTTCTTCACGGTGGCGGGGTTGCTGCTCACCCTGCTCGGCTGGCTGGCCGGAGGGGTGACGGCGATGGAGGTCTTCCTGCCCGTGCCCGGTCTCGGGCTGCTGCTGGTGGCGCTGGTGACCTGGCCGATCGAGGTGCTGGCGCGGGTGATTTGCGCCGGCAACACGCGCGTACGCGGGCTGCTCACGGAGTGTGAGCACCTGTACGGCGAGGTCAGGGACGCCAGGGGGAAGGCGGTGGAGGCCATGGACGCCGGGCGTCGCAGCATCGAGCGCGACCTGCACGATGGCGCGCAACAGCGCCTGATGAACGTCGGCATGTCGCTCAGCCTGGCCCGCACCCGCGTGGCCGGGGCGCCGGAGGCCGGGGCGGCGCTGGACCGGGCGGCCAGGGAGCTGGACGCGGCCCTCGGCGAACTGCGCGAGCTGGCCCACGGCGTCTATCCGGCGGCCCTGGCGGGCGTGGGACTGGGGCCTGCGGTGCAGTCGCTGGCCGAACGCGCGGTCCTGCCCGTGGTTCTGGCGGAGGTGCCCGCGCGCCGGTTGCACCTCCGCGTCGAGGAGACGGCCTATTTCCTGGTCTCCGAGGCCGTGACCAACGCCGCCAAGCACGCCCGGGCCTCGCAGGTCGTCGTCCGGCTCCGTGACGAGGGCGACCGGCTGTCCGTGGCCGTGAGCGACGACGGTGCCGGGAACGCGGACCCGTCGGGCAGCGGGCTGCGCGGACTCGCCGACCGGGCCGCGGCGATCGGCGGCCACCTGCACGTGCACAGTCCCGCCGACGGGGGCACCTGTGTGACGGCGAGCCTGCCCATCGCCGACCAGCCGTGACGGCGGAGCCGTGCCCACGGCGCGAGCCGCAGGGTTAACCCTCTGGCAGCTGCCCCGCACGGCCGCGAGCATGGCCTTGCCGGGCCCGCAGGCGGGCGAGGGGGAAGCAGCCGGCCCTCTAGTCCGGCGCGCACGCGTGACCGGCTGTCACCGTTCCGCATTGGAGGGTTCCATGAAGATGAAGACCGTCGTGACCGCAGTCGCCGCGTTCGCCTCACTGAGCATGCTCGCTCCGGCCGCCGGAGCCGTCGGCGTCGCCGTCCCGCCGGACCCTGCTCCGGGAGGGCCGCAGCGGCCGTACGAGCCGGACGTCGAGGCCACGCGGAACATCGACACGCTGTCGGTGACGGCCACTCGCGGCGCCGGACGGAGCGTGACGATCGCCTTCGACCGGCGCAGCCGGGCCGAGACGGGTGACGTCCCGGCCGCAGCGAGGCGGTTCGTGTTCCTGTTCGACCGCTCGGTGAGCTTCAACCCCGAGGCGTTTCCCACCTGCGCCCGTACCGTGATCGAGCAGAAGGGGGTGGCGGCGTGCCCGGCCGGGTCGCGGATCGGCGGCGGCCGCGGAGAGTTCCCGAGCGGCGAGCCGCAGGAGGTGCACGCCTTCAACACGCGGATCGGGCGCTCACCAGGAGTGCTGGTGGTGATGCCCGCCTCAGGCGTGATCCTTGAGCAGACCCTGGAGCGCGTCGCGTCCCCGTACCGGAAGGACTACCGGTGGGCGCTGGACGAGATCGTGCCGCCCACGTCCGTCCCGCCGCAGGAGCGGGTGGGAACCACTCGTTTCCAACTCTCGTTCGGCGCCACCCGCCGGCACCACGGCCGTACCGTCGGCTTCGCCGAGACCACCGCGAGGACGGGTGGCGATCTCCGCTTCGGCCTGTGGACCGAGTTCGTCACGGGACAGGTCCTCCTGCCCACCGCCAGGACGCCGCTTGCGGCAGGGACGGAGGGCGGGCAATGAGCCGGCGGGATCAGGCCGCCCGGCAGGAAGAGGGAGATTCAGCGCTGCAGGTACGCCAGGACGGCTAGGACCCTGCGGTTGTCGTCCTCTGTGTGCGCCAGGTGGAGCCGATCGAAGATGTTGCGCACATGCGCCTCGACCGTCTTGACGGTGACGCTCATGGTCCTGGCGATGGCCGCGTTCGTCCGCCCCTCCGCCATCAGGCCGAGCACCCGGCGCTCCCGATCGGTCAGCTCGTCTAGGGGATTTCGCGTACGTCGGCGCCGCAGCAGCCGGTCGACGACCGACGGATCGAGGACCAGACCGCCGGCGCCGACGTTCCGAACGGCGTTCTCCAGGTCGTCCAGCCGGTTGACCCGGTCCTTGAGCAGGTATCCCGCGCCTCCGCCGCCGGCCCCGGCCTCTTGGAAGAGCTGGCCCGCGTAGTGCGTCTCGACGTACTGCGACAGGATGAGCACGCCCAGACCGGGATAGGCGCCGCGCAACTCCCGAGCCACGCTGAGACCCTCGGCCGTGTACGTGGGCGGCATGCGGACGTCGACCACGACCACGTCAGGCGGATCCTGGCGTACGAGCGTGGCCAGCCATCCGGCGTCACCGGCCTGGCCCGTGACCTGAAACCCGCGCTCGGTGAGGAGCCGTGCCAGCCCCTCACGAAACAGCAGAGAGTCATCGGCCACCATCACCCGCATGCCTACCGGCCTTTCATGAGCTGTTGATCATGCTCAAGCCTATTAGACGCCTGCCGACAGGGGCTTAAGTGCCGGAAGCGGCCGTCAGCCGCAGCGCGTGCGCCCTGTTCACCTCGGCCAACCGGCCGAGCAGGCCGACGAAGCGCCGCAGCTCGGCCGGGGGGACGTCGTCCAGTACGGCGACGGCATCCGCATGGACCTGGTCCCAGGTGGCGGCTCGTAGCTCCGCATGACCTTCCGAGAGGTGAACGACCTGGGACCGGCGATCAGTGGTGCTCTGCCGCCGCACGGCGTAACCCGCCGTCACCAGCCGGTCGACGACCTTGGTGATGGCCGCCGGGCTGAGGTTGCTCAGTGCGGCGAGGCGTTGCGCGGGCAGCTCGCCTCTGCGCTGCAGGATCTCCAGGCAGCGCAGGTCGTTGTGGTTGAGGCCGTACCGGCCTGCCACCGCCTCCAGCAGGGCGCCATGGGTGGCGTGGAGCTCCCGGATCACGTTCAGGGCCGCCGCCGCGTCCTCGCCACTGCTCTCGTCCGGTCCTGTGGGTTTGGCCATCATTTTCCTTTTCAGCGTGTACTTTTTACGGCGTGAAATATCTTACCGCTTACGGGATCTGGCCGGCCCTCACCGCAGCGCTGTACTCCCTGTGGGGATTGCTGCACGTGGGGCTGGGCACGGCCATGATCGCGACGGGTGTGTCGAGCGGGCCCCCGGCGGACGAGGCCGCAGCGGAGAGCCTGATGTTCTTCGTGTGCGCCGCCGTCTTCGGGGTCCAGGCCATCGTCATCGCCCTCACGATGAACCGGCGCAACAGCCGGCGCGGCCACTGGCTCAACCTCGTCCCGCTCGGCGTCGTCGACGCGGCGTTCCTGGCCCTGATGGTCGGACCGGCCCACGTCGACCTGGCGGGCGGGTTGTCCGGGCCGGTGATCTGGCTGCTCGCAGCCGTCGCCTCCACGGTCGCGCAGCGCCGCGCACCCGTGTCCGCCTGACCTTCTGAGCGGCGGGCCTTGATCCCCTCGAATGGGTTCAGATCAGGGTTAACCCTCTGGAGACGGCCACACCCGGTCGGAACGATGTCCATGAAGACGATCTCCGTAGGAGGTGAAGGACATGGCCAAGCGCGGCTTCAGCTGGCACTAAGCGATCTCGTACCGGCGGTCCGCTCCTGGCGGGCCGCCTCTCCCTTTCTGGAGTCCCATCCGGTGTCACAGGCTGTAACCTTTCGCCAGGTCTTCTCCTCCCGCGAATACCGAGCTCTCTGGTCGGCGACGCTCCTGTCGGACCTCGGCGACCAGCTCGCCCGCGTGGCCGTCGCGGTGATCGCGTACGAGCGGACCTCCTCGGCGGCGATCACCGCCGTCACGTACGCCCTGACGTTCGTGCCGGCGCTGGCCGGCGGGCCGTTGCTCGGCGGGCTCGCCGACCGCCTGCCGCGCCGCGAGCTGATGTTCCACTGCGACGTGGCCAGGGCCGGTCTCGTCGCGTTGATGGCCGTGCCGGCGATCCCGTTCTGGCTGCTCTGCGCCCTGCTGTTCGCCGTGCACCTGCTGGAGGCTCCGGTCAGGGCGTCGTACAGCGCCGTGTTGCCGCAGGTGTTCGACGACGACCGGTACGTCACCGCGCTGTCGGCGCTGCAGATGGCCTCCCAGCTCACCCGGATCCTGGGGTTCACGGCGGGCGGGCTCGCGGTCGCGTTCGTCGAGCCCTCCTTCGCCCTGCTGATCGACGCCGGCACCTTTCTGGTGGCCGGGATCATCGTGCGGTGGGGGCTGGCGGCCAGGCCGGCTCCCAAGCCCACGGAGACCGCGCCGCACGCGCTCCTGGCCGCCGCGCGGCTCATCGCCGGGGACCCCCGGCTCCGGCTGCTGGTCGCCGCCGCCTGGCTGGCCGGGTTCTACGTGATGCCGCAGGCGCTGGCCGTGCCGTACGCCGACGGGCTGGGGGCCGGGAGCGAGGTGGCGGGGATGCTCATGGCGGCGGTCCCGCTCGGGACGCTCGCCGGCGTGACGGTCTTCGCAAGGTACGTGCCTCCGCGCGCGCGGCTGACCCTGCTGGGGCCGCTGTCCGTGCTGACCAGCGTGCCCCTGGTGTTCGCCGCCTTCGATCCGGGGGTGGCCGGGTCCGTCTTGCTCTGGACACTGATCGGGGTGTTCTCCGCCTACCAGGTCACGGCCAACGCCGAGTTCGTCCGGGCGGTGCCGGACCACCGTCGCGGCCAGGCGGTCGGGCTGGCCGGGTCAGGGCTCGTCGCCGCCCAGGGGCTCGGGATCGCGGCGGGCGGCCTGCTGGCCGAACTCACGGATCCGGCCGCTGCCATCGCCATCGCCGGAGTGGGCGGCGTGCTCGCGGCGGTGCCGATCGCCGTCGCCTGGCGGCCGATCGCCCGCGAGAGCGGCGCGCGAGCGGGCTGACCAGGCTCGCAACCCTCGCCGGCCGACACTCGCTCCCTTGTTGCAGAAAGTCTCCAGCCATGCCCCCTCTTCCTCCTGAGCCTCAGCCCCATGGGCGGGCGCCCCACGGACCTCCACGCTCGTGGAACGCACCTCCTCCGGGTCATGCCCCTCAGGGACACCCCTGGCAGGGACCCGCGCCCCAGGGGAACGCGCCCTGGGGATACCCGCCGCCCCCGCCCCGACTGCGTCCGGTTCGCGGGGTCGCGCTCCTCGCCACGCTCGCCCTGGGCTGCCATGCCCTCATAGGAATCTTCACGATGCTCGTCACCTTCTCCTACGTCGACACCGTGGACCGTCTCATCACGGACCGCGACTCCGTGTCCGGCACGGAGATCGAGGGGCTCAACCGTATGCTCGCCGTGACGGGCGTCCTGGACACGCTCATCTCCCTCACGGCCATGGTGACCTTCCTGATCTGGCTCTTCCGGGTCAGGAAGAACGCGGAGATCCTCGCCCCCACCGGCCACCGGCTCATCAGGCCGTGGCTGTTCCTGGGCTGGGTGATTCCGGTCATCGCGCTCTGGTTCCCCAAACGGATCGTGGATGACATCTGGTACGCCTCCGCACGCGCCACCCACCCGGCCCGGCCGCCGAAGCTCCTGATCAACCTCTGGTGGGCGGCCTGGCTGACGGCCGTCCTGGTGACGTACGGGGCAAGGCGACTGCTGGTCAGCGCCGACGAGCACGACCTGGAGAGCCTGATGGACTCGGCTTCCTTCGACGTGCTGGGCATCCTGCTGTACTGGGTGGCGGCCGCCCTGGCGATCGGCGTCATCCACCGGATCACCAAGGCCCAGCACCGCCACCGGACTCCACGATGAGATTCAGCGAGTCAACGGCCGTCGCTGTGACATTGCGCCTGCCGATGATCACATCCATGCAGGTCAAGCGGCAGGTGAATACTCGAATGAAAAAGCGGATCACATCATCCCTGGCTGTCGTGTCCTTGGTGTCCGCGTGCGGAACGGTCCCCGACGCGGCACCGTCGCCCACCCCTCCCTCACCCCCTCCCACGGCCACCACCAGCGCGCCCGCGCCCGCGACGGCTACGTCCACGCCGTCCGTCACCCCCGGCCGGACCGCGCTCGCCGAGACGCGCAGCACGCTCACGCCCGCTCTCAAGGTCGAAGTGGTGGGGCTGAACCGGGTGCAGGGCGAGCACCTGGTCGTCCAGGTCAGGCTGTCCAACACCGCGACGCGAGGCCGGATCTCCTGGCCCGGCGAGCTGGGCGACGGCACGCGTCCGCTGGGAGCGCGACGGTGGGCGTCCGGCATCGGCGTACTGGACACCCGTGAGCGGTCGTGGATTCTGCCCTACCAGCCGGAGGACTCGCCCTGCCTGTGCAGCGACACGTCACGGGACGGCCTGAGCCGCACCCTCGATCCCGGCGAGTCGGTGACGTTGTACGCGGTCACGCCCGCCCCGGCCGGCGAGCCGGCCACCGCCACGGTGGTCACCCCGGCGGCACCGCCGATGCCGGGCGTGCCGATCAGCGACGAGCCGCCGGTCCCCGCCCCGGGCATGAACATCCCTTCCCCCGGCGCGCAGCCTGTCAGCACCGTCGTCCGCCGGATCGTCACACCGTCGGAATCGCTGGACAAGTCCGAGGAGTCCGCCGACGACGGTGAGCGCCTGCACGTCAACCTGTCGTCGGACGTGCTGTTCGCGGTCAACAAGGCGACCCTGACGAGCCGGGCCCGCGCGGTGCTGGCGCGAACCGCCGAGCGGATCGACGCCTCCACCGGCCCGACGGTACGGGTGGAGGGCCACGCAGACTCCTCGGGCAACGACGCCATCAACGACCCGCTGTCGCGCAGGCGAGCCCAGGCCGTACGCGAGGCGCTGACCGGCCTCATCACGCGGGACGAGGTCTCCTTCGAGGTCGAGGGGTACGGGTCACGCAAGCCGCTCTACAGCAACAGCACCGAGGAGGGCAAGCGGCGCAACCGCCGCGTCACGGTGACGTTCGCCCGGCCGGAGCCCGCCCAGCCGACGCCGGCCGCGACCCCGGCCCCCACAGTCTCGCCGGACGCCACGGGGCTGTCCGGCACCGCCAGAGCCGGCGGGCAGCCCATCTCCCTGCGGGTGACCGGGTTGCGGCGGCTGCCCGACGGGCTCGGCCTGCTGACCTACCGGATCGGCAACGAGGGCACCGAGGAGGTGTCCATCCAGGAACTGCACCAGGCGCAGGACTGGATGTCCTTCAACCGCCGGGCCGCGCAGAACATCGTCCTCACCGACGCCGAGCGGGGACGGCTCTACCGGCCCGGCCGGCTGCAGGTGCCCGACGGCGGCGACGTCGACCTCTACTGCGCGTGCACCGACACCTCGGGGGTACGGCTGTTCAGCTCCAGGTTCGGTCCGCGGCAGGCTCGGGACCTCTGGGCCCTGTTCGAGCTGCCCCCGGCCGCCGCCACGATGCGGGTCAAGGTCGCCGCTTTCGATGAGCTGGAGGTGCCCGTACAGTGAGCCCCCGGGGCTGGGTGGCGCAGCGGTGAACATGGGCCGTGAGAGCGTGCGGGACGGCCGCCGTGCGGCGGTCGGCCACGATCTTGCCGGGATCGCGCACCGCGCTCGGGCCGCCGCCCCGTGGGCCCGGCCGGCTCAGGTGATGGTGAGCGTCGTCAGCCCGGTTGCGCTGGTGAACCCGGTGGTGAGGCACTGCAGCACCCCCGGCTGAACGAGCGTGACGGTCTGTACTGCGGAGGCGCCCTGGAAGCGGCCTTGAACGACAGTGCCGGTGAACGTGGTGATGACCTGACCGGCCACGGCGCTGCTGCTGCCGGTGCCTTCGATGACGCTGCTGTCACCGGTATTCCATTGGACGGCCCGCTGGCCCTCGAATCCACCCAAGAGGTCATTGCAACCGGCGAAGATCGTGAACTGCTCCCCGTACGTCCCGCTCGTCACCTGACCCGCGCCATCGATACAGGAGTTGAACTGCCCGCTCACCGTGATCTCGATGTTGCGCGGGGTGAAGGTGACTCCCGGGCTGTACGTGACGGTCTCGGTGCCCTGGCACTGCGCGGGTGCGGCCGCATGGGCGGGACCTGCGGCCGGAACGACCACGCTGAGGGCGGCGGCGACGGCGATCAGGACGCGCACGCCTCGGGCCCGCCGAGGTGGACGAAAGGTCACAGGAGGCTCCCTGTCGGGGACGAATGGGAGGGATTGGCCGGACGTCGTTCACCGAGCGCAACACTGCGGCTATGAAGACATGACAGCTTCATCATCGGTTCCTCGCCATGACCGTGAAGGTTGCAAATTCGTACCTTGCGGACACGCTAAGTAATATCTACTGTCCTAAGTCGGGGGAACTTGTAACAACCCCGATCCCTCCAGTGCCTTCGAGTGCTTCGCCTCACTGCGAAAGGGACGCCCGTATGCTCACCAGAGTCGCCTCTGTCAGGACTGCGGTCTGCGGAACCATCCTCGCGCTGCTCAGCCCGCTGAGCATGGTGCACGCCGGACCGGCTCACGCGATCGGCCAAGACGTCCTCTGCTCGATCGACGGTACCAACACCCTCGCCTTCTCTCCGAAGCTGCGCCTGACCCAGCAGGCTGTGACCATGACGGGCACCGGAAACTACCCGACCTGCGTGTCGAGCGACCCGGACATCTCCTCGGGCACGTCGACGATCTCCGGGCAGGGGAGCCTGGGCTGTCTGTCCGGCTCCATGCCCGCGACGGAGACGGTGACCTGGAACACCGGCGAGTCTTCGACGATCAGCTACACCGTCACGCTCAACCTGGTCGCGGGCCAGACGGCCTTCGCCGTTATCGGTACCGTCACCGCGGGCAAGTTCGCCGGCGACACCGTGACCTCCGAGGGAGTCACCATCGCCAACCCCATCACGCCGCTCCTGGACTGCCTCGCGCCGGGCTACGCCGGCAGCACGGGCCCGACCATCCTCACGTTCACCGACCTCCAGCCCTGACGGAGACCGAAACACAGCCGTTGGCTGCCCTGCGCACTGCCTACGACCCGCTCGACCGCACCACGACCAAGACCGAGAAGGGAAGGCAAGGCACCGCAGGCGTCCTCCACGACTACGCCGAGCACGTCGGGCGGCTCGGCCCGCGAACTGGTTCGTCGTCCGCAACAACCAACGCGTCTTCACCGAGATCGTGCAGAACTACCTGCGCCGCGTGGACTCTTCCGCCTTTGCGATCAGACTTCGCCATCAACGCCTGGTGATACGCCGCGCTGAGGCACCGTGCTTTCACCGCGCCCGCGGCTGGGCGCGCGATTCCGCAGTACCGTTCAGGAAGCAGGCCGCTCGGCCCGCGCCATCCTGCTTGCCTCATCCGAAGGACCGAGGTCAGGGGCGTGTGTCCGGGTGGAGGGCTCGGGCGCACAGCGTGAGCGCTTCCGTGAGTGTCGTGCGGTCCGGGTCGCCGATCTCGGCGAGCATGACGGCTTCGATGCTGTCGAGGGAGCGGTCGCATCGCCGGAGGGTGCTCAAGCCTTTCGGGGTAAGGCGGGTGCGCAGAGCACGGCCGCCGCAGGGATGCGGATCGCGGCGGATCAGGCCGCGTTGTTCGAGATCGCGGATGACCAGGTTCATCGCCTGCGGAGTGACGAAGGCGATGCGGGCCAGATCGGCCGAGGATGGGGCGTCGCGCAGGCGCAGCTCGCTGAGCGCCATGTATCCGGTGGTCGTCATGCCGTGCCGGGCGAGCGCTTCATCCAGGCAGGCGCGGATGCGGCGTTCCAGCCGGAACACCAGGTAGCTCACACGGGGCGGCGGTGCGTCCGGCGCAGCGGCCGCGGGGACACCCGGATCGGTCACCAGGAGACGATATCGCGCCCCGTCAGGACGGGCTCCGATGTAAGTTTCTCATTCCCTTATCAAGGTCCTTGATAACAAGTTACTTGATAACCAGGGGAAACGGCTCATTGCCAGGTGAGCTGCCGGGCATGCGCACCAGGCGTGCATTGACGGCAGATCGTGGCCCTTTTATTTTCCAGCGACCGACGTCAATACGCGGCGGACCGATCCGTGGCGCGCCGCGGATCTGGAGAGGAGGAGCGCGAATGAGACGATTGACCACGGTGCTGGCCGGTGCCTGCGCCGCGGCGCTCTTTGCCGTCATGACCGTTGTACTCGGATCGCCGGCCGTCGCCGCCACCCTGGTGGAGGTGACCAGCTTCGGCAACAACCCGGGCAACATGCGGATGCACGTCTATGTGCCGGACTCGCGCCCGGCCTCGCCGGCGATCGTGGTTGCGATGCATGGCTGCGGCGGCTCCGGTCCCGGCTTCTACCAGGGCAGTGAGTTCGCCTCGCTGGCGGATCGATATGGCTTCATCGTCATCTACCCGACCGCCACCCAGTCGGCAGGGTTCGGCAACTGCTTCGACACCTGGTCGGACGCGGCCAAGCAGCGCGGCGGCGGCAGCGATCCGGTCTCGATCGGCTCGATGATCGACTACGTCGAGCGGAACCATCAGGGAGATCCGAACCGGGTCTACGCCACTGGAAGCTCGTCCGGCGGCATGATGACCCAGCACATGCTCGCCGTCTACCCGGACATGTTCAAGGCAGGGGCCTCCTTCATGGGTGTGCCCTTCAACTGCTTCGCCGGCGCCTCCGACTACCCGCCCGGAAGCAGCAGGTGCACCGGCGGGAGCATGGACCGTACACCCCAGCAGTGGGGCGATGCGGTCCGCCAGGCGTACCCGGGATATTCCGGCTCCCGCCCGCGCATGCAGCTGTGGCACGGCACCAACGACACCCTCGTGCCCTACTCGCTGCTGCGAGAGTCGATCGAGCAGTGGACCAATGTGTTCGGGCTGAGCCAGACCCCGACCAGCACCGACACCCCGCGGGCAAGCTGGAACCGCAGCCGGTACGCCAATCCGTCCGGCACCGTGCAGGTGGAGGCGTACAGTATCCAGGGCGCCGGGCATGCTCTTCCGCAGAGCGGTATGGCCCTCTACGCCATCGAGTTCTTCGGTTTGACCACCAGTCCGGCCGACACCACGCCACCGACCACGCCCGGCACGCCGGTCGCGTCCAACGTGACCGCCGCCAGTGCCACGCTGACCTGGACCGCGTCCACCGACCAGGGCGGCTCCGGCTTGGCCGGCTACGACGTCTACCGGGAGCAGGGCGCCACCGACCCGCAGCTCGGCCAGTCCACCACCACCACGATCACCCTGACCGGGCTGAGTGCCAGCACCCAATACCAGGTGTACGTACGGGCGCGTGACGGCGCGGGCAACCTGTCGGGCAACTCCGCGCCGGCCACCTTCACCACGGCCGCCACCGGAGGCGACACCATGCCGCCGACCGCCCCGGCCGGGCTCACCGCCTCGGGCACCACCACAACCGGCACCAGCCTGACCTGGACGGCCTCCACTGACGACACCGGTGTGACCGGCTATGAGATCCTGCGCGCTCCCGGCGCGATGGGCGGCACGTTCACCCAGGTCGGCACCTCGGCCACGACCTCGTTCACCGACACGGGCCTGTCCCCGGACACCACCTACCGCTACCAGGTCCGGGCGCGGGATGCCGCCGGTAACGCCTCGCCGGTCTCCAACACCGTCCAGATCACCACTCAGGGAGGTACGACCGGTGCCTGCTCGGCCATTCCGACCGTGCAGTCCCAGTGGGGGAACGGGTATGTGATCCAGCCGCTGACCATCACCAACACCAGCACCTCGACGATCACCAGCTGGACCGTCACCTTTACCCTGCCGGCCGGGCACACCCTGACCGGCTCGTGGAACGCCACCATCACCACCAGCGGCCAGAGCGTCACGGTCAGAAGCGTCAGCCACAACGGCACGCTCGCGCCGGGAGCCGGCACCACCAGCTTCGGCTTCCAAGCGAGCAGGCCCAACGGCGACACCGCCCTGCCGTCCGGCTACACCTGCGCCTGACCTCGTGGCGGCCCTGCGTGACGAAGGGCCGGTCGAGGCGAAGGTCGGCGCCCGTACGGCGGACAGCGGCCGGGCGAGCCGAGAGGAGCGGTCGCCCGGTCCGGCTGTGCTGTCGGCGGCGCGGCAGACCGGCGTCCCCAAGGGCTCGCTGAACCGCAAGCACGTCCTGCGGACCGCCATCACGATCGCCGACGCCGAAGCGCTCGGCGCGGTGTCCATGCATCGGCACGCGACGGGCAGGGACGAGGTGGGCCAGGGTTCGGGTCTGTTCCGACCAGGATTCCGCATGGGCGCTTAGTTGTATCGTGCAACAAGATGGTTGTAGGGTCGAACCATGGCGGATGAACGCGAGCTCCAGGAGGCGGTGGCGGGCTTTGTGCGAGCCTTCGGTCTGCACCGGCCCGACCGGACGCCTTGCGGCCAGCCCATCCCGGTGTCGGAGGCCCACGCGCTGGGCGAGCTGGCCAGGGACGGCGCGCTGCGGCAGTGCGATCTGGCGCAGCGGCTCCGCCTGGAAAAGAGCAGCACCAGCCGCCTGGTCACCCAGCTCATCAACCGCGGCTGGGCCGAACGTGCCCAGGCCCCGGACGACGGGCGCGGTGTGCTGGTCCAGCTCACCCCCGCGGGCACCCACGCCGCGGCGCGGCTGGCCGCGGCCAGGGCGGCACGCTTCGCGGCGGTGCTGGACCGGGTCCCCGCCGGCGAACACGCCAACGTGCTGCGCGCCCTTGAGCTCCTCACGGAGGCGATGGATGAAGATTGAGAATCGACGTGTCCTGCTGGTCATCGCCGCGCTCGCGGTCGTCGCCGCCGCTGTCGGCGGCTACGCTCTCATCGGCCGGAACGGGCAACCCGCCCTGGCCGAGCGGCAGGCGGAGATCGCGGACAAGGGCCAGCAGGTGATGCCGTTCGACCTTGAGCGCACCACCCACCGCTTCACCAAGACCGCCACCGGCGGCGTGCAAACCGTCACCGCGGACGACCCGGCCGACGCACAGCAGGTCAAGCTCGTCCGCGAGCACCTCGCCATGGAAGCCGCCAACTTCAGGCAAGGCGACTACGGCGACCCTGCTTCCATCCACGGCACCGAGATGCCGGGCCTGCGCGAACTTGAACAAGGACACAGCCGGATCGACATCCGCGACACGCCGATCACCGCGGGCTCCCAGGTCACCTACACCACCTCCGACCCGCTCCTGATCAAGGCACTGCACGCCTGGTTCGACGCCCAGGTCACCGACCACGGGCGGCACGCCGAACACGGATAACCCAGCTCGGACGCGCCGTTTTCCGCTCAACATCCATGTACCCGAGATACCTAGCCCGGGTAGGGTTCAATCGCGTCGATACGTAACGGGGGTATCGTACGTCGCCGATCATTCGGTCAGCTCGCCGACTCGAAGGAGCGGCTCGGGCCGGCCGCGCAGGTGCTCGGCTACCCGATGCTCCCCCAGGTCGGCAGCATCGCCGCCACGGCACCGCCGTCGCCGGACCCCTACCTGCAACCCATCGTGAAAGGACTCCGATGATCTCGATTCGCCGCGCCACCTCCGCGGACGCCGCCACCGTGCACGCCCTCATCTGCGAGCTGGCCGAACACCAGGACCAGGCATGGGGCATCACCGTAAGCGTCCCTGACCTGCGGCAGATGCTGGCCCGCCCGGAGATCACCTACCTGATCGCCGAACGGGACGGCCAGCCCGTCGGCTACGTCTCCTGGCTGGAGCGGATCAGCTTCTGGTCCGGCGAGAACTATCTCCATCTGGACGACCTCTATGTCGCCGCCACCGAACGCGGCCACGGAGTGGGAGAGCAACTGATGCGCGCGGCGGCCGAGGCCGCCGACGGCAAGGTGATCCGCTGGGAGGTCGCCGAGGCCAACGAGGCGGCGCAGCGGTTCTACACGCGCATCGGCGCCACCCTCCTCTCCAAGAAGATCGGCCGCTGGCAGCCGAGGTAACCCCCCGCGCGGTTCCACTGGGCCAGTGCGATCAACAGGCCAACGGCCCTGGACGACAGCCCGGCCGCTCGCCTTGATCGCGCCGGCCCACATCTACCTGCCCGCCGGCGAAGGGGCCGGTCAGGCGATCCTCGCCGAGCACGGCCCAGCTCTGGGGCCGGGTACGTCCGGCCTCCGAGCCCGGCCGGGGCGCCTTCGGGGTCAGCGTCGGGGAGAGGGCCATGGGATGCGCTTCGACGAGATGGTCGCCCCCATCGAGCGAGCGGCGCCGCCCCAGGACCCGGTCATGTTCACGCGCCGGGAATCGAACCGCCGGAACAAGCGGGTGGACGCTCGACCTCGGCCAAGCGGGGGTCAGCCGGCGACCAGCTCGTAGCCGACCTCTTCCATGACGTCTGCGGCAGACCTGCTGGAACGCGGCGCGGCGCGGGTGCCCCTGGCCCTGATCGGCTGTGCGCCGGACTGCGGTCACGTGGACTTCACCAGCCGCTCCGCCATCCGGTCGATGCCCGCGGAACGCGTCGGCCCGATCCCTGTCTGAGGGCCGAACGGCCTACGCCTCCTGTGCCGCCGGCTCAAGTCCCGCAACGAGGTTGAACGTCCCCGTGAGCTGGTTGAGCGCGACGAGCCCGGGCAGTTCCGCGATGACCCGGTCACTCCAGCCGTGGGTACGCAGTTCCGCAACGTCCTCATCGGTGATCGACGACGGCTCGGCCAGAATGCGGACGGCCATCGCGATCAGGGCTGCCTCGCGGGCGTCGGCCGAGGTACCCTGGCGCGCGAGCGCGATGTCGCTCTCGCTCACCCCCGCCTCACGGGCCCCCTCAGCGTGCGCTTCCAGGCAGTACGCGCAGCCGATCCATTCCTGCACGGCCAGCGAGATCTTCTCGCTCAGCGCCCTGGGCAGCTTCGCCCGTTTCATCGCCCGCGACAGCTCCAGGTAACCCTGCAACAGGGCGGGCGAATGGGCCATGGTGGCGACCATGGGGCCGACACCACCCCTGCGGCTGACTATGTCCTCCAGCAGCTCGCGCGACTTTCCAGGCGCTTCGGCGGGTTCCAGTTCGGCAAGGCGTCGCATGAGGTCCTCCGAGGATCGGTAAATGTACTATACCCCCCTACCGTATAAGAGCCGGCCACCACGACGCCAGAGACAGACGGCCACCGACATGCCCGAGCACCCCAAAGGGGAAGATTTGACCGTTTTATACCGATTTGCTAGGTTAGCGGGCTACGGTAGCGGCCTGCCTCATGCGGTCGTTGTCATCCTTTGCCCGGACCGCGCCTTCGCGCGGCCGCCTAATCCGCCATCACGCGGAGCCGGGGACCCACTCTCTTCTCGGGGTGAATCGGCGCCGAACCCAGCGCCGTAGGGCACTTCCACGCCCGAACCCGTCAGCTAACCCGGTAGGCGGTATGGAAGCTAGGAGCAATCCCTTCATGCGCCTCACCCATCGACTCAGCCATGCCCTGCTCGGACTCGCCGTCACCGCCGGCGGCATGACCGTCGGTGCCGGTACCGCCCAGGCCGCCACCTCGCCCGCCACCGCTTCCCAGACCCAGCATCCCGTCCACGCTCCCACCGTGCTCAGCCCAGCCGCGTACCTGATGGACGCGGAGAGCGGCGAGGTGCACTTCAGCAAGGGAGCCGACTCACGCAGGCCGGTCGCCAGCATCACCAAGGCGATGACCGCCTACACCGTGCTCAAGCAGGCCAAGCCGACCGACACGGTCAAGATCACCGCCGAGGACGTGGAGTACGCCGGCCAGGGCGGGGCATCGGTGGCCGGTCTGCGTGCCGGCGACACCCTCACCGTCGAGGACCTGCTGTACGGGCTGATGCTCCCCTCCGGCGCGGACGCCGCGCACACGCTCGCCCGCGCCTACGGTCCGAGCGTGCCGAAGTTCGTCGCCGAGATGAACGCCACCGCACGTCAGCTCGGCATGAACGACACCCGATACGTCAACGCTGACGGCATGCCGTACCAGGGCGGCGGCTACTCCACCGCCCGTGACCAGGCAGTGCTGGCGAAGGCCGTGCTGAACAACGAGACCCTCAAGAAGGTCACCTCGACCCGCTACCACTCCGTCGAGGCGACGCCGGAGCACGGCTCGTACGCCTGGAAGAACACCAACCGCCTGCTCGCCGACCCCGGAGCCCTCGGCGTGAAGACCGGCTACACCCGGGCCGCGGGCTACACGCTCGCCTTCGGGGCGGAGCGCGACGGCGACCGCCTGGTCGGCGTGATCCTCGGCGCGACCGACTCCGGCTCCCGGTTCGACACCGCGCAGGCCCTGCTGGACTGGGCGGCTGCCCGGTAGCGGGTGAGCCGCGACGGTCCGGGGTCAGGAACGGACGAGCCGAGCAACGGCCTCGGAGGCTTCTTTGACCTTGGCCTCGGCCTCGGGACCACCCTTGCGCGTCGCTTCGGCGACGCAGTGGGCCAGGTGCTCCTCCAGGAGGGACAGGGCGAACGACTGCAGGGCACTGGTGGCCGCCGACACCTGGGTGAGGATGTCGATGCAGTACTTGTCCTCGTCGATCATCCGCTGCAGGCCGCGCACCTGCCCCTCGATCCGGCGCAGCCGTCGCTGATGCCCCTGTTTGCTGTCGCTGTAGCCCGCCACGGGCATCTCCTCCACGCCTGTCCGGGCATCCCGGGAACCGGTCACCAGCCTAGGGGCGCGGCCTTCGACCATCATCGCGGCGGTCCCCTCAGGCAGAGGACGAACGCCGAGCGGCGCCGGGGTTTACACACGGGCTGCGAAAATGCGTCCACGGCGTCTTCTTCTTGCCGGACATGGACGCCTCCGTCGCCCGCCTGACCGGCCTGCTCCGGCCCGGTGGGAAGCTGGTCGTCACCGCGTGGGCGCAGGGGGCGGTGGAGGGCTTCGGCCGGCTGCTGGCCGAGGCGGTCGCACGGGTGCGCGAGGCCCCGGCGCCTCCGCCCTCCAGCAAGCAGGCGGCATCCCGGCTCGACTCGGAGGAGCGACTGGCCGCCTGGCTGATCGCCCGCGGGCTGACAGAGGTGAAGGTGACCCGCGCGCCTCTGCGCCTCCCCCTGGACGCCGCGCTCGCCTGGCAGGTGGCGCTGGGCAGCGGCTTTCGCGGCATGCTCGCCGGTCTGGAGGAGCCCGTCGTCGAACGGGTGCGCACGACCCTCGCCCAGCTTCTCGACGAGCGGAAGATGGCCGAGTTGGACGCCACCTCCCTCGTCGGGGCGGGCATGCGCCCATGACCGGCGGGTCGTCGGCGAGGTGACCGCGAGTTACGACTGGTGGGTCCTCGACGAACGACAGCTCACGGCGGAACTAGCCCGGCACGGCCTCGAGCCCGTGCGCACCGGCCCCGCCGAACTCGGCAGGTACCTCGTCGGCAGCGGAGACGCGTGATGCACGAAGTGATCGCCCCCACGCCTGGCTTGTCCTCATCGGGTGCGATTTCACGGTCGCGCTGCGAACAGATGTGACAACCTCTCGCCGAGCTGGTCGTAGGTGCCTTCGGCCGCGACGCGGCCCTCCTCCAGCAACACGATGTGGTCCGCTTGCCGGATGGTGGACAGCCGGTGCGCGATGACCAGCGTGGCCCGGCCCGCGGCGGCTCGCTGGAGCTCCTCGGTGAGGCGGGCCTCGTTGTCGGGATCGAGGTTGGCCACCGCCTCGTCCAGGACGAGCACCGGCGCCCGCGTGGCCAGCGCCCGGGCGACTGCCACTCTGGCGCGCTGGCCGCCGGAGAGGGTGACGCCTCGTTCCCCGACGGGTAGCTCCGGGTCGATGGTGAGCTGGGCGGTACGCAGTGCGCCGGCCACGTCAGCGCCGGGCGCGCCAAGTCGCACGTTCTGGCCGATCGTGCCGGCGAACAGGTGTACGTCCTGTGGCACCACGGTGACGTGCCGGTGCAGCTCGGCGATGTCCGGCAGTGGCACGCCGCCCACCAGGACGCGCCCGTCGTCCGGATCCCAGTGGCGCAGCAGCAGTGACACGCAGGTGGACTTGCCCGCTCCAGAGGCGCCGACCAGGGCGACGGTCCTGCCGTACGGAATGCGGAAGGACACCCCGCGCAGCACTTCGGGCCCGTCCGGGGTGTAGCGGAAACGTACATCCTCGAAGACCACGTCCGGCTGGGCTGCCACCTCGCGGGGCTCTCGCGGCGGGGGCACGTTGGCGGGCGCGGTGACCAGCGTGTGCACCCGGTCGGCGGCGGCGCGCAGTGTGCCGTACTCCTTGAGCAGCAGCGCCACCTGGGCCGCCGGGCCCAGCGAGCTGGCGGCCAGCACCATGGCCACGGGGGCGTCGGCAGGGGTCCGGATGACCGTGACGACCAGGAGCAGGGTCCCTGCCGCGGCCACGGCGAGGAGCAGGTCGGTGAGGGCCGCCTCCAGCCCGCCGCGGGCGGCGTTCGCCGCCTGGGCGCGGGCCAGCCTGCGGGTCTTGCGCGCGAGCAGGTCCCGGCGGCGTCCGAGTGCGCGGAAGGCGGTGAGCTCGCGCATGCCCTGGACGGTGTCGACCACGTCGGCGGTCAGTTCGGCGGTGGCGGCCCGCAGTTCATCACCGTGCCGCCGCGACGCCTTCCGCAGCCACAGCGGCACGGCCAGCACACATGCGGCCAGCGGGAGCGAGACGGTCAGCAACAGGGGGTCGATCATCGCCGCGGCCACGCTCCCGGCCGTCAGCACGGTGCCCGCCGTGATGAGCTGTGCCAGGGTGTGCGCGAACAGCCATTCCAGGGTCTCGATGTCCGACAGCGCGGCCGCCGACAGGTCGCCGCTGCGGCGGCCCAGCAGGCGGGCCGGAGTGATCCTGGCGACCGCGTCGTACACCTGCCCTCTGAGCCTGGCCAGCACCAGGTACGCCAGGTCGTGCGCGACGTAGGTCTCCCACCAGGCGGCCAGCGTGGCCACCACGACCAGCACACCGAGCACGGCGCCGGCCAGGTCGAGGGGCGCGGCGTGGCCGGCGATCGCCCGGCCGGCCAGCCAGGCGCCGGTCACGGCCGCGCCGAGCGCGGCGGCCTGGCCGAGCAGGTTCGCGGCCAGGGTGGAGACGAAGGCCCGGCGGTGCGCGCCGACGGCGCCCGCGAGCCAGCGGATGGACGGGTTCATGCCACGGTCTCCAGGATGGTTCCGTTCTCCAGGGTCACCACGTGGTCGGCCTGCCGGATGGTGTCGGGACGGTGCGCGATCATCAGGCAGGTACGGCCTCGCCGCACCTCGGACAGGGCCTGCTCGGTGCGCGGGTCCACGTGCGAGGTGGCCTCGTCGAGCACCAGGACGGGGGCGTCGGCCAGCAGCGCCCGCGCGATGGCCAGGCGCTGCCGCTGCCCGCCCGAAAGTGTCGCGCCGCGCTCCCCCAGCGGCGTGTCGTAGCCGTCGGGCAGCTCGGTGATGAAGTCGTGGGCGGCGGCCGGGCGGGCGGCGGCGATCAGTTCCTCGTCCGTGGCGTCGGGTCTGGCCAGGCGCAGGTTCTCGGCCACGGTGCCGTGGAAGAGGTAGGTGTCCTGCGCGACGATCGCGACGCCGCCGCGCAGGGCGTCGAGGGTGAGGTCGCGTACGTCGACGCCGCCGATGCTGATCCGCCCCTCGTCGGGGGCGTGGTGGCGCTGCAGGAGAGCTGCCAGCGTGCTCTTGCCCGCGCCCGACGGACCGACCAGGGCCACGGTGCGGCCCGGCTCGACGGTGAAGCTGACGCCGCGGACGGCGGGCCGTTCGGAGCCCGGATAGGCGAAGGTGACGCCCTCGAACGTGATGGCGGGTGGCGCGGGGAAGTCGTGCCGCGTTCCCCGGTCCTCGACGGCAGGGGACGCCGCCAGCAGGACTTCGATGCCGTCGACCGCCGTTATCCCGAGATATCCGGCATGCCAGGCGTCGGAGAGGTTCTTCACGGGGCGGAAGCATTCAACGGCGATCACCAGGACCGCGAACACCTCCCACGCGCTGCCCGAGGTCGTCGCGGCGAGGACGGCCGCGGCGGTGCCCGCCTGCACGAAGAACGCGCTGATCCCGGTCTCGACCAGGGAGATCCTGAGCTGACGCATCGTGGTCAGGTAAAGGTCGTGGGCCCGCCCGGCCAGTCGCGTCCCCAGGGCGCCGACCGCGCCGAAGGCCCGCAGCGTCGCCATGCCCTGCATCGCCTCCAGGTAGTCCGAGGCCAGCGCGGCGAACGCGGCCCACCGGCCACGTCCCCGCCGCAGCAGGGTCGCGTCCCAGAACCTGGGGATGATCAGGACACCGGCTACGGCGGCGGCCAGGACGGCGGCTGCTGCCGCGTTGACCGTGAACAGCCAGCCGACCAGCGCCACCGGCACGCAGAAGGTGACCACGACCTGCGGAAGGTAGCGGCTGAAGTACGGGTCGAGCCCTTCCACGCCATCCACCAGTGTGGTCTGCACATTCCCCGTGCGGGTGCCGGACAGGTGGGCGGGGCCCAGTCGGCCCAGGTGGACGATCAGCCGGTCGCGCAACCTGGCTTTGATCAGCCCGCCCGCCCACACGGTCACCGCCTCCCTGGCCCACAGGAGCGCCGCCCGCACTGCGATCAGCGCGAAGACCCAGGCCAGCAGGTGTACCGCGGCCGGGGCGTCACCGCGTATCAGGGCCGCCAGAGCCGCGGTGAGCAGGACCGCCTGGGTCACATACGCGGCGCTGACCAGCAGGCCAAGGGCCACGCAGGCCACGATCGGCCCCCTCACGCTGCCGGCCAGTTGCAGCAGCCGGCGATGAACGATCACGCGCTGTCCTTCCGAATCCCTGACGCACGATGTGCTGACTTGATGCGAAGCGAGGGTAAATGATAACTATTTTCATCGTCTAGATTCGACAATGATTTTCACTACTGGAGGCTCCATGCGCCGCGGCGCTTTCTCCATCGGCGGCCGCCGCGCCCGGCCTGCGCTGCGCCGATGCCTCGTCGCCCTGATCCCGCTCGTCCTGGTGGCGTCCTGTGGTCAGAGCGCCCCCCAAGCCGGTACCACGGCCACGGCACCTCCACCGGCCGCCACCACGACCGCCGCCCCGGTCTCCCCGGTCAGCGCGGCCCTGACCGTCACCGACCCTCACGGCAGGACGTTCATGCTGAAGAAGAAGCCCGAGCGCGTGGTCTGCCTGACCGGGCTGTGCGACGACGCCCTCGTCGAGCTGGGCCTGACCCCGGTGGCCACGACCACGCCCGGCCTGCTCTCCCGCTCCGACTACCTGGGCGCGAAGGGCGCCGACATCCCGGTCATCCCCGGCAGTTTCGGCGGCGAGGACGTCGCCAAGATCGCCGAGGCGAAGCCCGACCTGGTGATCGGCCTCGCCGGGGTGCACGACCAGCTCAGGACCGCCGTGGAGAAGTTCGCGCCGCTGTGGGTGGTCCAGGTGAAGTCGTACGACGACTCCATCGGCTACCTGCGCGCGCTCGCCCAGCTCACCGACCGCGGGCAACAGCAGGCCGAGGCCGAGAGCCGGTTCCGCGCCAAGCTCGCCGACGGGGCGGCCCGGTCCAGGGCGGCGGGGCTGGACAGGACGCCGGTCCTGGCGATGTACGGAGGCACCTCCGTGGGCGTCAACACCACCGAGGACGTACTGGGCCACTTCATGTCGCAGTTCTTCGCCTACCCCTGGCCCAGCAAGGGCGGCGGCTTCGAGACCGCGCAGGCTTACAGCATCGAGGAGATCCTGGCCAAGGCCCCTCACATCATCTTCATCCAGTCCTTCGGCACCAAGGTCAGCGACCACTACAAGGACAACCCGGTGTGGAAGCGCGTTCCCGCCGTATCGGCCGGAAAGGTGTTCGAGGTGCCGACCGAGCTGTGGGCGTCCGGCCGGGGCACCAGGGCGTTCGGCATCATCCTCGACGAGGCGCTCGCCAAGGCCCCGGGGTGAGCGCTGCGCTCGGCGGGCGTCCGGCGATCACCGCCGGACGCCCGCTCGCGCCCTGGGCGGCCGGGCTCTGCCTCACCGTCGTGGCACTGGCCGGCCTCTGTCTCGGCACGCCGTTCGTGGCTCCGCAGGACCTCCTCGGGATGTCACCGGAGTCGATCGCGCACCTCGTGGTCTGGGAGCTGCGCGTGCCCCGCGTGCTGATCGGCCTGGCCGGCGGGGCGGCGATCGGCACGGCCGGGCTCCTGCTGCAGGAGTCGCTCAGGAATCCGCTGGCCGTGCCCGAGATGCTCGGAGTCTCCACCGGGGCCGCACTGGCGGTGAGCGTGTGCGTGATCTGGACGCTGCCCGTGCCGCCCTCGCTGTACCCGCTGGCGGGCCTGCTCGGCGCCGCGCTCGGCGGGCTCGTCACGATCGCCGCCACCCGGTCGGGCCGCAGCGCCGGGGGCGTCCTGCTGATCGGCGCCGCCGTCTCGACCGGCATCCAGGCGCTGCTGCTGGCGGTGATGGCCACCGCCGACCGCCTTCAGTACGACATGCTCTTCCGCTATCTCGTCGGCAGCCTGTCCGGCCTGATGTGGGAGCAGGCCTCGGAGACGCTGCCGTGGTTCGCCGTCGCGCTTCCCCTCGTCGTGCTCTGCGTTCCCGCGCTCGGCCTGCTGCGCCTCGGTGACGACGCGGCCGCCTCGCTCGGCAGCCGGGTGAACCTCGCCCGCCTCGGGGTGCTCGGGGTGTCCACGCTGCTGATCGGCGCCGTGACGGGCCCGTGCGGCCCGATCGCGTGGGTGGGTTTCCTGGCGCCGGTGCTGGCCAGGCGGTTGCGCCCGGACGCGGGAGCCCGGGGCTGGCTTCCATGGTCGGCCGCGCTCGGGGCGCTGGTCACCTTGACGGCCGACCTGGCCGCCCGGCTGGCCTTCGATCCGGTGGAGACGCCTCTCGGGGCGTGGACGGCGCCGGCCGGCGTGCTGGCGGGGGCCGCCCTGCTGCGCAGGCGGGCGGCCTCATGACGTCCACGACGAGCCCGGCGCGGGCTGTCGCGGCGGTGACCCTGCTCCTGGCGGTCGCGGCCGCACACCTGCTCGTCTCCGGCCAGCCGCTCGGCGCGATCACCGGGCTGCTCGACGGCGCCGCGGACGGCCAGGCAGAGAAGATCGTGTGGGAGCTGGGCGTGCCGAGGCTGCTCACCGCCCTGCTCACCGGCGCCGCCCTGGGCGTCGCCGGGTACGTGCTGCAGGCCACCCTGCGCAACTCGCTGGCCGCGCCCGAGTTCTCCGGCGTGAACCCCGGCGCGGTGCTCGGCATCCTCGGCGGGCTCACCCTCGGCCTGTTCCCCGCCGACTCCGCGGCGGGGGCACTGCTCGCCGCCCTCGCCGGGGGCGCGCTGGGCGGCGGGCTCACCTGGCTGCTGTCGGCCGGCCGTGACCCGGCCGGCCTGGTGGTGCACGGCCTGCTCGGCAGCGCGCTGCTGGCCGGGCTGACCACGATGCTGCTGGCCTACCAGCCGAGCAGGTTCGGCAACGCGCTGCGCTGGCTGATCGGCTCAGTGGAGGGACGGGTGTGGGAGCACCTGGCCTTCGCCTCCTGGTGGATAGCCGGCGGCATCGCCGTGGCGTGGGCCTGCTCGGGCATGCTGGCCGTCCTGTCGCCCAGCGACGACCATGCCGCCTCGCTCGGCCTGCACCCTGGCCTCGGCCGGGCCATCGCGCTGACCCTGGCGATCGCGCTGACCGCCGGCGCGGCCAGCCTGGCGGGGGCGATCGCCTTCGTCGGCCTGGCCGCTCCGCACGTCGCCCGCAGACTGGGCGGCCGCGTCCGCACCGTCGCCGTCGTCGGCGCCATCGCGCTCGCGGGCGCCGACAGCCTCGCCCAGCTCGCCGGGCAGCTCCTCGACGGCACGCACCGGCTCGGCATCCCGACGGGCGTGATCACCGCGCTGGCCGGCGCCGCCGTCCTCATCCGACTGGGAAGGTCACAATGAGCGTCAAGGTCGAGGACCTGCACTTCTCGTACGCCACCCGGCCCGTCCTGACCGGCATCGACCTCACCGTCGAACCCGGCGAGTTCCTGGCCTTGGTCGGCGTCAACGGCTGCGGCAAGAGCACGCTGCTACGCCTGATCGCCGGCCTGCTCGAACCGTCGTCCGGCAAGATCCTGCTCAGCGGGGCGGACCTGAAGTCGCTGTCGCGCCGGCAGGTGGCGCAGCGGCTGGCGGTCCTGCACCAGAGCCTGCCGCCTGTCCCCGCGCTGACCGTACGCCAGCTCGTCCGCCAGGGCCGATATCCCCATCAGGGGCCGTTCGGCCTGCTGCGGGAGTCGGACTCCATGGACGAGGCGCTGGAGCTGGCCGGAGTCGCCCATCTCGCCGACCGCGTCCTCGACACGCTGTCCGGCGGCGAGCGCCAGCGCGTCCGGCTGGCGCTCGCCGTGGCCCAGAACACCGGCATCCTGCTCCTGGACGAGCCGACCGCGCACCTGGACATCCGCCATCAGCTGGAGGTCCTCGACCTGGTGCGCACCCTGCGCGAGATCCGCGGCCTCACCGTCGTGACCGTCCTGCACGAGCTGGACCACGCGGCCCGCTTCGCCGAACGCATCGTCGCCCTCCATGAGGGACGGGTCTGGGCTGACGGCGAGCCGAAGCACGTGATCACGCCGGAACTCCTGGCTGACGTGTTCGGCGTGGCCGGACGGGTGGTGACGGACGAACTGCACGGGTCGCCCCGCTGCCTGCTCGACGCCGCCCTGTAGCCGCCGCTCGTGAACTCACTGACCACCGGGCCCGCGCTGGTTGTCCCTTGCGCTGCGCAGCGGCCCGGTGGTCGGACGTCCTCTATGCGACCGTGATCAACCCTCGCTGGTAGGCGCGGATGAGACGGCGGGGCACGAGCAGGTCGCGCCCGTTCACGGTGATCGGGACGAGTTCGGGGACGGCGGCCTTCCACTGGCTGCGGCGGTGCCGGGTGTTGCTGCGCGAGGTCCTGCGCTTGGGTACGGCCACGGTCACCAGCTCGCCTTCGTGATGCCGGGCAACTCGCCGCGGTGGGCCATCTCCCGGAAACGCACCCGGGACAGCCCGAACTTCGTCAAATGACCGCGCGGGCGGCCGTCGACGGAGTCGCGGTTGCGCACCCGGGTGGCGCTGGCGTCGCGCGGCCGGCGGGCCAGCTCGCGCACGGCATCGGCCCGTTCCTGCGGCGTGCCGGTGCGGATGACCTCCTTCAGCTCGGCGCGGCGTACGGCATGGCGTGCCACGACGGCCTTGCGCCGCTCGTTGGCAGCGATCTTGCTCTTCTTGGCCATCAGACCTTCCCTCCCCGGGCACGGATCCGCGCGACCGCCGCCTCGACGCCGATCTTGTCGATGGTCCTGATCGCGCGGGCGCTGACGGTGAGCCGGACGAAACGGTCCTCGCCGGGCAGCCAGTAGCGGCGCTGCTGGATGTTGGGGTCCCAGCGGCGGCGGGTGCGCCGGTGGGAGTGGGAGACGTTGTTGCCGAAGACCGGCTTGACGCCGGTGAGCTGGCAGTGCGCGGACATCAGGTCCTTCCGTAACGTTGGTTGAACCGCTCGACGCGGCCCGCGGTGTCCAGGACGCGGTTGCGGCCGGTGTAGAGCGGGTGACTCGCCGAGGAGACGCCCACCACCGGGTACGTCCCGCCGGCCGTCCACTCGGCGGGGTCGCGGAAGACGACCGGCCGGTAGCCGGGGTGGATGCCCTTCTTCATCGCTCCTCCCTGAACAGCACGTGCCGACGGATGGTCGGGTCGTACTTGCGCAGCGTGAGCCGGTCCGGCGTGTTCCGACGGTTCTTCCTGGTCACGTAGGTGTAGCCGGTGCCGGCCGTGGACTTGAGCTTGATCACGGGACGCACCTCATTCCTGGCCAAGCGATTCCTTCCTTCTTGCGGAGCTGTGCCATGATAACGACAACGGTTTTCATTTCTACACCTGGAGGCTGAGTGGCCACCCCCGTCGTCCTCGTCGCGGGCCTGCACGGCACGGCCCGCACCGCCACCGTCGAACGGCTCCTCGCCACGCATCCCGGTTCGCTCGCCATCCACCACGACCTGAGCGAGGTCGCCGACGGGCTGGTCCGGCGCACCGTCCGCGACGTGACCGGCGTGCTGGACACGGTCGACGTACGGCTGGCCCACGGCTGCGTCACCTGCACCGTGCGCGAGGATCTGATCCCCCGGCTCATCCAGCTGGCCCCCGCGTCACCCCTGCTGATCGTGGACCTGTGGGACTCGGTCGAGCCCCGATCGGTGGCCGAGGCCGTCGACTGCGACGAAGCCCACGAGACCTTGCGCCTCACCGCCGTGCTCACCGCGCTGGACCCCGCGGCCCTGCCGGACGACATCACCCGCGGCGAACGCCTGCGCGAGGTCGGCAAGCCCGCCGCCTCCGGCGACCAGCGCTACCTGGCGGAGGTCCTGGCCAGGCAGCTCGAATACCCCACCGCCCTGGTGCTGCACGGCGGCGACGACGAGGATCGGGATCTGTCGCGCGCGGTCCTCTCCCACCTGGCTCCGATCACCCCGATCCACGCCGTCGGCACCCTGCCCTCGGTGACCGGCGCCGCCGTGTGCACCGGCGAGCTGGCCGAACGCGTGGACCCGGCCACCGCCCAGCTGCCCTGCGACGCCGAGACCGACGAGATCGTCACCACCGTCTGGCGCAGCCGCCGCCCGCTGCACCCCGCCCGCCTCTTCGAGGCGGTCGACGACCTCGTCACCGAGTCCGTACGCTCACGCGGCCGCTTCTGGCTGGCCACCCGCCCCAACCAGCTCCTCGCCTGGGACGCCGTCGCCGGCATCGTCTCGGCCGAAGACGCCGGCCCCTGGCTGGCCGCACTCCCCGAAGCCGCCTGGGACCTGGTCTCCCCCGCCCGCCGCCTGACCGCCGCCCTGGACTGGGACAACCAGCACGGCGACCGCGTCCAGCACCTCGTCTTCACCGGCCCCGACCTCGACACCGCCCGCTTCCACGCCCTCCTCGACTCCTGCCTGCTCACCCCGGAGGAAGAAGAAGCCGGCCCGGACGCCTGGTCCCGCTACGACGACCCGTTCGCCCCCATCCTCAACATCAAGGAGACCGCGTGAAGCCCCGCCGCACCCCGCGCAAGAAGACCGACCCGCTGCTGGGCATCGACCGCATCGACTACAAGGACACCGCCCTGCTCCGCAAGTTCATCTCCGACCGGGGCAAGATCCGCAGCCGCCGCGTCACCGGCATCACCGTCCAGCAACAACGCCAGATCGCCAAGGCCGTCAAGAACGCCCGCGAGATGGCCCTGCTCCCCTATTCCTCCCGCGCCAGCTCTTGATCACCGCCGCGGTCGGCGCGGTCGGCGTGATGGAGCCCCTGGGTGAGCAGGCGGCGTACGTACTCGTCGGCGGCGGTGCGGTAGCCGAACGTGCCCTCCCGGCGCCCCTTGACCAGGCCGGCCAGGCGGAGCTTGCCAGGTGCCGGCTGACGGCGGTGGGAGCCGCGTCGGCGAACCGGTCGGGGTGCTCGGCATCACCGAGCGCCTGCGGCCCGACGCCGCCGCCACCGTCGCCGCCATGGGCCCGGCCGGTTCCGACCTCGCCCTGGAGACCGCCGACGCCGTGGTCGTACGGGACGAGCCTGCCGCCGTCCCGGTCTCGGTGGCCCTCTCCCGCCGGGCCGGACGCCTGATCACGCAGAACCTGGTCATCGCCGGGGTGTTCATCACCGGCCTCGTCATCTGGGACCTGACAGGGCGTGACGGCAGGCGCGGACCCCGCGGGGCCCTGCCGGAGGGCACCCCACCCCGCGAACGCGATGCGTCACTACGTGAAAGTACCGATCCAGAATGTGCCTTTTCGGGATCGTCGATGAATGTAATACTGGCGGAAATCAACCGATGAGGGGATGGATGTCCGCACCAATCGGCACAAGATTAACCTACGAAGATGAGTATGTCCGGGTATGGACCCTGGATCTTAACCCCGGCGAGCAGACCCCGGTTCACCAGCACTCCTGCGACTACGTCTACGTCGTGGTGTCGGGCGGTAGCACGGAGACCCACTATTCCGACGGCAGCGTCGAAGCGTGCGACGACCGGCTGGGCGAATCGGTTTATCACGCGGCCGGCCTGCCCCATTCTCTCCGCAACGTCGGCTCCACGGTTTATCGGAACATCATCGTGGAACTCCTCGAAACAGGTCCAGGCAATGGATGAGATCCTGCTTGACTGGTGCGGCAAGGTCCTGGGGCCCTCCTCCCCGGGTTACGCGGTGCTGAGCCGGAGTATCGAGGAGAACCCCAGCCGCATCGGCAACGCCTACCGGGATCTGCTGGCGGGCGAGCAGATCGAACCGCTGTCGCTGCTCAAGCCGGTGGTGCGGATCGAGGACGGTGAGACGCATGGGCTGGTCGAGGTGAAGGACATTCCCTTCGTCTCCATGTGCTCACATCACTTCCTGCCCTTCTTCGGCACGGCGGCAGTTGCGTATCTCCCCGGAAACACGATCATCGGCCTCGGGAAAATCCCCCGGCTGGTCGATTGCCTGGCGCGACGTTTCCAACTGCAGGAAATCCTCACCAAACAGATCGCCGATCTGCTCATGGCGGGGGCGGGCGCGCAAGGGACCTGGGCAAGCCTCACCGCCCAACACCTCTGCATGTCGCACCGCGGCCCCGGTGCCGTCACCTCCTCCACGACCACGTCGTACGGCGTGGGCGTGCTGGCAGGACGCACTTGCTGACGGTGGAGCGGCTCTACCGCGACCTGCTCACCAGCGATGTTCGCATGGTGGTCGCCCTGCCGGATTCGCTCCTCGGCCCCCTGTGCCGCCTCGTCACCGAGAGGGGGGAGATCCGATACGTCCAGACCTGCGATGAGGCGACCGCCGTGGGCATCACGGCCGGGGCCACCCTCGCCGGTGTCAGGACTCTCCTCATCATGGAGAACTCCGGGCTCAGAAGGGCCTGCGAGACCCTTTCCAGATTCCTGTTGTCCCACCGGCTGCATGTAGTGATGCTGATCTCGCATCGCGGCGACTTCGGCGAGCCCAACTGGTGGGGAATCGCGCACAGCGAAACCATGGATGACCATCTGAGAACGCTGAGGATCAGGTCGAAGCGGGTGTCCGGTGCCGACCAGTTCGCCGGCGCACTCGATGACGCCTATGCGATGCTCGGCACCGGCCAGTGCTCCGTGGCGCTTGTCGCCGATCGTGCCCTCCTGGCGGGAGCACAACGGTGAACACCGAAGAGTTGGTGGCGAGCGTTCTGCGGGACGCCCCTCAGCAGTCTGTCATCGTCTGCGCCCCCGGCCGCACCAGTGAGGTCGTTTACCGCGCGCGGCCCGAATGTACGCTGTTCATCGACAGCATGGGCGACGTCATCCCGCTCGCGTTGGGCATCGCGCTCGCGGCGCCGGCTGTTCGGGTCCACGGCTTCGAAACCGATGGCGGGCTGCTGATGAATCTCTCCGTGCTCCCGGTTCTGGCGGCCCAACTGCCGGAGAATCTCAGCGTCGTCATCGTGGACAACGGCATCTACGAGTCATCCGGCGGGCTGCCCAGCCGTACGAGCCCGATCGACTGGGATCGACTGCTCGGCGCCTTCGGCATTCCCCCGGCAGCTCTCAGGGTTGCCGGCGTCACCAACGACGACCCGCTGCCCGCCGCCACCAAGCCGTTGGACGGCGCGCATTCTTCCTATCTGGTCGAGGCGCTGCTGTCCGCCTACCAGGGCAGGGAGCCGCGACTGCCGGCTCGGAAGGTCTAGGAGGCCGTATGCGGTTGACCGCGCTCGAAGTGGACGGTTGCTACACCTACGACAGTGAGGGGCCCGCACGGGTGGTGGTCTGCTCGACCGGGCCCTCACGAACGCTGCTGACCGATCCGACCCTGGTGGGCCCGGCCTACATCGACCTCGTCGCACAAGCCGCGGCCGAGTCCGTGTCGAAGGCGGCGGAGGTGGACCGGAGGCTGGAGACGGCGCTCGCGGGCGATGGCCACGACGTGCTGGTGATCCTCCGCGGCGGACTGACTTTCGCCCTGGACAGGGCTCTTGCCCGGCGTGGCGCCACCCCCACAGTGAGCTTCATCGGCACCGACCGGGGGCCCGAGGGGGAGACCGGCCTGTGTTACCTCCGGCCGGAAGCTCTCGGCGGGCTGATGGCCTTCGGCGACATCGTCGCGACCGGAAAAACCGTCAGCCTGGCTCTCCGGACGATCCGTGAATGGGGTCGACCCCGGCATCTGCTGATCGTGACCATGGCGGCGGCATCCGGGGTGGCGGCCATCCAGCGGGCCCTGGCCGAATCGCATCCGGAGACAGCCGCGACGATCGTCGTCCTGGAAGCGGTGTTCCAGTTGCCGGGCACCGGCCTTCCCGGCCTGCCCCAGCACCATTTCGACTTCCTGCGCACCGGCTATGCGCCCACTTTGGAATTCGAGCGGGCACGACTGAGTAAACTGGACTCTCTTTTCGAGAAATGCGCAATATATGATGGCGGCATGCGGGCGTTCAGTCCCTCTGCCCACCTTGCGCTCAGGCGCACCTGGTGGGCCGGGCTCGCCGAGGACAAGCTGGTCACCCTCGAGCAATTGGCCGCGCATGTCGGCGGCTTGGGAGACTATCTCCTACCGTATGAGGAGTGGCGGGTGCGAGCACCTGTCGAGGCGGACGAGGGAGGGCTGCGGGAAATGCATCGCCTGGGACGCGCAGCCGCCGAGTTCGCCCGCGAGACATCTCTTGATCAGTACGTCACGGGACTGGAGCCGAGTTGAGCCGTACGATCGACAAGGTTGCCTGGGTTCATCTGCGCGAGGGGCGGATCCTCAGCACTCTATCGAAAGGTCGGAGCCGATACTATATTCCGGGCGGGAAGCGCGAGCCCGGCGAGACCGATCTGGAGACTCTTGACCGTGAAATCCGCGAGGAACTCACGGTCGACATCATCAAGCCCTCCGTGTCCTTCCTAGGAGTGTTCGAGGCTCAGGCGGACGCCCATCCGGACGGCGTACAGGTCATTATGCGCTGCTACGAGGCTGAATATTCAGGCGAAATTAAGCCTGCCACCGAGATCGCCAAGGTAGTCTGGCTCGGGTACGAAGACCGCCATCTGTCATCTCCTGTGGACCAGATCATCTTCGAGTGGCTGCACGCTCACGGCCGTCTTTAGGAGCCACCGTGTCAGTGCTGGTGAGCGGCAATATCGCCGTCGATATGGTCGTCGCCATCGACGAGACGCTTGCGAGCTACAGAGGAGTCGAACGCGACTCCGCGGACATGGCCTTCCTCGCTCCGGAGATCCACACGAGTTACGGAGGCTGCGCTGCCAACATCAGTTACGGACTGGCTCTGCTGGGATATGAAGCCTCCCCCGTGGCCGTCGTCGGCTCCGATTTCCCGCCGTATCGGGAACATCTCCTGAAGCTGGGGATCGACCTGAAGCACGTCCGAGTGGACGAGTCCGTCCTGAGCGCTCGATGCGTGATTCTGTCGGACCCTGCCGGAGCCCAGATCACGGCGTTCCATCCCGGGGCAGCGGCCCAGCAGGCCCAACTGAGCGAAGCCGCGACACGTGGAGCCGAGTTGGCCGTCGTAGCGCCGACCTTCCGCCAGGCCATGATCGACCATGTACGGGCGTTGACGGCCGCGGACATACCGACGCTGCTCATACCGGGGCAGGTCGTCACCGAGTTCAGCGGTGAAGACCTGCGCGAACTGATCGCACTGGCGTCCTACCTCGTTGTCAACGAAGAGGAACGCCGCGTGCTGCAACAACGAACGGGATACACCACCACCGAGGTCGCCGATCGGTTGCAGATCTACGTCACGACGAACGGCGCCGCCGGTTCGGTGGTCCATGCCGGAGGCCGGGCTCATCCGGTCGCGGCAGTATCGGTCCCGGGCGGCATGGTCGATCCGACCGGCTGCGGCGACGCCTACACCGCCGGACTGGTGAGCGAGATTCTCGAAGGGAAGCGCTGGTCGGCCATGGGTCAACTCGGCTCCTTCCTCGCCGCGCTCAACGGCGCGGTACGCGGCACGCAGACCTACTCATTCAGCCGCGAGCACTATTACGCCTCTTCCGGTATCGGTTGTCCCCGCCAGCCCTCGATTCAGTAGCCCCCGGACTTCGCGATCTTACGGAGCGAACCCATATCGTTGATCGTGTAGCTCCTGCGTCCTGTGGACAACAGCCCCCGTTCGCGGAACTGCACCAATTCGCGGGCCACGGCGTCGCGTGACGACCAGATGAAGGCGGCGATCTCCTCCTGGGAGAGAACCTGAACAGTGACAGAGCCGTCGGCGTTCTTGGTGCCGTGACGAACCGCCAGTTCCAGCAGCAGACGGGCGAGAGCCTGCCGTACGCCTATGCGCCCGAATTCGCGTGCGTTGCGGTTGGACTGACGCAGGCGGTAGGCCAGCACCTTGTAAAGGGCCAGCCAGGCGTTGGGGTAGTGACCCAGGAAGGAGATGAATCTGGACGGGGGGAGCACCAGCGCGTCGACCGAGTTGTTGAGGAGGGATCTGACGGACGCGGAACGCCCGGAGTCCTCCAGCATGACCTCCATCTCACCGATGATGTCGCCCGGCCCTCTGAGGGCGAGGACCACCTCGCGGCCCTCGGAGTCCTGGCAGGTGACCTTCACCCAGCCACTCATGACGATGAGGACGTGATTGGACGGCTCTTCCTCGTGCAGCAAAGTGGTGTCGGCGGCGAAAGTTCTCTTCCTGCCGAGGTCGAGGAGTGCCTGACGCTCGGCGTCATCGAGATAATCCCAGAAGCCGATCCACCAGCCTGGGATCTCTGCCTCGTCATTCACTCCAGGTCCTTACATCAGCGCCGAAAGCGTAGCGATGATCAGCCACAGCGAGACGCCGGCCTCGCTGATCTTGCGCCACAACTGAGTCCTCGTTCGTATGCTCCTGCCTCTTCCCAGCTTGGCGTAGGCCCACAGCAGCGTCACGACGACAAGTGGCACGCAGAAGAGCGCGGCCAGAATGAGCACCAGCCACAGCGGGATCCCGGGGCCTTCGATCGGCGACACGAGTATGGGGATGATTATAGAAGCAGCCTGTATGGCGGTGTTGGCGAGAGAGAAAACTTCGCCGTCCGACTTCGATGCCTGGTCCCTCTTCTGGGCGATGCGGCGCTTCTTGGGGAGATTTCTCATAACTCAAGGACACAACAGCCGTCGGCGCAGGCGGAGTGCAACCGTCGCGATCCCTGTCTGTGATCAGACGCGCATGAAATGTGTCATCTGCCGCACATCTTCTGTTCATCCTGGTCAATTGGGGCGGATGAGGATCTCCACTTCAGGATAACTCCGGTCGCCGCCGTCGCCACGGGGTCATGATGGCAGGATTCAGCGATCCGCGCGACGGCGCGTCGGTCCGCATCCGACGGTTCCGGTGCTCTTCGACCTCGGCGGCCGGGCGTGCGTGGTCGAAGACGGCTGCGGCTGTCACATCGCCGGAGAGTCAGGCGAGGTCGACGACTTCGTGCATGCGGAGCCGGCGGTTGAACCCGCCGGCGATCCGGGCGACGACGGTGCGCGGCAGCAGGCGGGCGGGCCAGGTCAGCGCCCGGTTGAAAGCCCGGCCGGGGTAGGACACCGGGCGTCGTCCGGCGTAGTCGTCCAGTGTGCGCGCCGCGACGGTGGCCGGCGCGTCGGCGACGCGGGGGTCGATCGTGGCCGAGGTGCCGTCGAAGAAGCCGGTCGCGATCGCGCCGGGGTGCGCGGCCATGACATGGACGCCGGTGCCGCGCAGTTCCTCCGCCAGCGCCTCGGTGAAGGAGAGCACGAAGGCCTTGGTCGCGGCATAGCTGGCCTGGTAGGGCATGGGCTGGAAGGCCGCGGTGGACGAGACGTTGATGATGCCGCCGGAGCCGCGGGCGACCAACTCGGCCCCGATCGCGTGGGTCAGCGCGACCAGGCCGACGACGTTGAGCCCGACGGAGCGCAGTTGCGGTTCGAGCGGGCGGCCGAGGAACGGGCCCGCGCTGCCCGCCCCGGCGTTGTTGAGCAGCAGGTCGACGGTCAGGCCGCGGGCGTGCAGCTCCCGCATGACTCGCTCCGGACCGCCGGGGGCGGCGAGGTCGGCGGTGATGATCTCGGCGTCCGGCCCGCCGTGCCGCTCCCGGATCTCGGCGGCGAGCTCCCGCAGGCTCTCGTCCGAGCGGGCCAGCAGGATCACGCGCGCTCCCCGGCGTGCCAGTTCCCGTGCGTACGCCCGTCCCAGCCCCCTGGACGCGCCTGTGACGAGCGCGGTGACGCCACGGTAGTCGTCGGCCACGGAATCCTCCATTGGTTCGAGTCTCGAAGCAATGACGTTAACACAATACTTCGAGCCTCGAAACGTCGGTAGGATGGCGACATGACCACGCCCGAGCTCGCCACGGTGCTGGCCGCGACGCACGACATCTGGATGCGGACCAACGACCTGCTCGGGCAGGCGCTGGCCGGGCACCACCTGACACCGGCGACGTTCCACGCGCTGTGGGCCATCGACCCGGACGAGTCGCCTCCCTCGATGAAGGTGATGGCCGGGCGCCTCTACTGCAACGCCCCCAACCTGACCTTCATCACCAACCAGCTGGCCGAACGGGGCCTGGTGGAGCGCGCGGTGGACCCGGCCGACCGCCGCTCCCGCGTCCTGGTCCTGACCGCCAAGGGCCGCGAGGTCCGCGACGAACTGGTCCGGACGGCGCTGGAGAAGACCCCGCTGGCGGCGCTGGACCGCGACGAACTGCGGCAGCTCATGGTCCTGCTCGACCGCGCCGTCAGCTCGGGCTGACGGGCCGTACGGGCATGGGGGATTGCCAGGTCATGATCGCGCCACCATGATCGGGGCAAGCCGACACCTCATGGAGGAACACCATGCTGACCGTGATCGGCGCGGGTTTCCCGCGCACCGGTACGAGTTCGATGAAGGCGGCACTGGAAAGGCTGGGGTTCGGGCCCTGCCACCACATGTTCGACGTCGGGTCCGACTCCGACCGCGCCCGGCGGTGGGCGCCTCTGGCCGACGGTGACGTGGTTCCGGAATGGGAGCACGTGCTCGAAGGGTTTCGTTCCGCCGTGGACTGGCCGGCCTCGTTCTTCTGGCGCGAGCTGGCGGCCGCGTACCCGGAGGCCAAGGTGGTCCTCACGGTACGCGATCCGAACGCCTGGTTCGCGAGCATGCGGACGCTCATCAACAACGGCCCGGCGCGGTTACAGAGCGAGAAGCTGGCGCCGGAGATGACGGGTCTCGTGGAGAACATGATGACCACCCGCCCGCTGCTCGAACGCATGATCCGGGAGGGGCTGGGCAGCGACCGGCCCTTCGGCGAGGTCCCCGACGAGAAGGAGACCATCGCGGCGTTCGAGCGGCACACGGCCACGGTGAAGGAGAGCCTGCCGCCCGAGCGGCTGCTGGTGTTCGACGTGCGGGAAGGGTGGGAGCCGCTCTGCCGGTTCCTGGGCGTGGACGTCCCCGCCGGGGAGCCGTTCCCGCACCTGAACGACAGCAAGGTGATGCAGGAGTCGATCGAAAGGCTGATGAAGGGGGAGAAGGTCGGGCTTCCGTTTCACCCCGCGGACTGAGGATCAGCCAGTCATGAGCCGGTCGCCGGGCGCCGAGGCGATTGTCTGAGAGGCGGTCGACCCGGGCGCAGTATGAGCACGCCCGCGGGTCCGCGCCGAGCGCGGGGATGCCAGGACCTCCCCGATCCGCCGGCCCGAACGCAACGCGGGCGTGCTCGCGGTCTTCGGCGCGGGCATCTTCGGTGGTTCTTCCCGTACGTGGGGGCATGCTGTCGTGTTACTTTTTATACATGTATAGAAACTCCTGGGCCGTAGCGGTGCTCGCGTTCGCGGTGGCCGTGGGAACTCTGCAGATGACCGTCGTCGTGCCACTGCTGCCGGGCCTCGAACGGCAACTCCACGCCCCGTCCATCACCGTCTCCTGGACGCTCACCGCCGGATTGCTGTCCGGCGCGATCTCGATACCGCTGCTGTCGCGGCTCGGCGACATGTACGGCCGGCGCACGATGTCCCTGGTCGCCCTGGGACTGCTCGTCGCCGGTTCGGCGCTCAGCGCGGTGGCGGGCACGCTGCCGCTGCTCATCGCCGGCCGAGTGCTGCAGGGCACGGCCGCGCCGCTGCTCCCGCTGGCCATGGGCCTGGTCAGGCAGATGGTGCCCGGTCATCGGCTGCCGAGCGCGATCGGGGTGCTCAGCGCCACCATCGGCGTCGGGAGCGGCGGCGGCATGATCCTCGCCGGGCTGCTGGGCGGGGACCACCGGGCGGTGTTCTGGGCGCTGGCCGGGCTGGCCGCGATGAGCTTCGTCCTGGTGGCGACCGTTGTGCGGGAGGCGCCCACGCGCGCATCAGGACGGCCGGACCTGATCGGGGCGGCGCTGATCGCGGTGTGGCTCGTCTGCCTGCTGCTGGCCATCAGCAAGGGCGCGGCCTGGGGCTGGACCTCGCCGCCGACGCTGGGCCTGGTCGGCATGGCGGTGGCGGTGGCCGCCCTGTGGGTCGCGACCGCGCGCCGTACCGCGTCGCCGCTGATCGAGATCCCCATGCTGTTGCATCGGGGGACGGTGGGGGCGACCGTGGCATCGTTCCTGCTGGGGTTCGCCCTGTTCGCCGCCATCACGACCGTGTCGGCAGTCGCCCAGGGCGCGCTCGGGGCGTCGGTGCTGCAGGTCGGGATCTACCTGCTGCCGACGACGGTGCTGATGCTCGTCGTCTCGGTGCTCGCGGGCCCTCTGATGCGCCGCTTCACCGCGTCCGCGCTCGTGGCGGGCGGCTCTGCGCTGGTGACGGCCGCCGCCCTGTGGCTGGCGGTGTCCAGGTCTTCGGGCGCGGACCTGTACGGGGCGGCGACCCTGCTGGGGCTCGGGGTCGGCCTCGGCTACGCGGCGCTCGGGACGATGGCCGTCGAGCACGTGGAGCCCGCCAAGACCGCGGCGGCCGGCGGGGTGAACGCACTGGTCAGGGTCGTGGGCAGCAGCGTGGCCGGGGCGGTCGGAGCGGCGGTGCTGTCGAGCGGGGGCGCCGGGTGGAGCTTCGGCGTCGCGGCCGGAGCGGCCCTGCTGGCGGCCCTCTTCGCCGCCGCCTATGGAGGGCTCTGGCGGAAGCGCCGCGACGACGCCCACCGGGCGGATGCCCACGCGGCACGCCCGTAGACTCCCGTACGTCCAGCCGCAGGTGGAATGGACGTCTTAGCGCCCAGGAGGGCGTCGCGACGGCTGCGTGACGGCCGCTCAGGTGGTCGGCGTACGGCCGGCCGTCGACGCGACCCAGGCGGTGAGCTCCGGGCGCTTGGCCGTGCGGCCGTCGCCCGAGGAGCGACCGCGCAGGCGGCGGCCGATCCACGGCCCGGCGAACGTGGCCAGCCAGCGCACCTCCGCCGCCGCCGATCGCAGGGCGCCCGGCGCGGGCAGGGGCGGGAACGGCAGCATCCAGGTGTCGTCGCTGCCGGGCAGCCCCAGGCTGTGGGCCATGGCGGCGGCGATGCGGGCGTGGCCGGCCGGGCTGGCGTGCAGGCGGTCGACGCACCACATCCGTGTGTCGGTGACGAACTCCAGCGCGAACGTGTCGACCAGCGTGACCCCGTACCGGGCGGCGGCGTCGCGGATGCGGGCGTTGAGGTCGAGCACCCGGGGCCGGAGCGGGCGGGCCATCGGCGCGATCTTCCCGATGTCGGGGAACGTCACCGTGACCACGTGCGCGCCCGACTCGGTCAGCGCGGCGAACATGGCTTCCAGCTCGCCCACCACCAGCGCGGCGTCGAAGCCGGGGCGGATGATGTCGTTCATCCCGGCCATGACCGTGGCCAGGTCGGGACGCAGCGCCAGCGCGGCCGGCAACTGCTCGGCGCGGATCTGGGCCGCCAGCCGGCCGCGGACGGCGAGGTTGGCGTAGTGCAGCCCGGGGTCGGCGGCGGCCAGCTGCTCGGCGAGGCGGTCGGCCCAGCCGCGGTGGCCGTCGCGGTCGTCGCCGTCGCCGAGGCCCTCGGTCTGGCTGTCCCCGAGCGCGACGTAGCGCGTGTAAGCGGTCATGACATGTCCTTTCCGGCACGGGCCAGGCGCGCGCTGAGCGTCCGCGCGGTTTCCCGGCACCAGTCGCGAGTCTCGCGTTCCAGTCGGCATCCCGCCAGACAGGAAAGGTAGGGGCCCACGTGTTCGCCGTCGCGCAGGAACGCCTCCTCGTCCTGGTCGCCGCGCAGGCTCACCAGGATCTGCTCGAAGACCTCCAGCTTGGCGGCGGCCTCCCGGGCCCGGTCGTGGAGCTGCTCGATCACCGGCTCCGGGTCGAGCAGGTCGACGGCGTGCACCTTGACGGCCAGGTCGTCGCGGATGAGCAGGGGCTTGGCCGGGGTGGCGGCGAAGGCGGCCAGTTCGCCGAGCCCGGCCTCGGTGACCTTGAAGACGCGCTTGTTGGGACGGCCCCGCTGGACCACCTCCCGGCCCGCTACCAGGCCGTCGGCCTCCAGCTTGGTCAGCTCGGCGTAGAGCTGCTGCGGGGCGGCGTACCAGAAGTTGGAGACGCCGATGTCGAAGATCTTGGTGAGCTGGTAGCCGCTGTATTCACCGTTGAGCAGCGCCGCCAGGACCGCGTGTCTGAGTGCCACGGATCACTCGTACTCACGCAATTGAATACTCATGGGCATGACTATAACCCGAGGGCGGCCCGGGAGCGGGCGATCTGGTCGCGCGCGCGGGCCGACCAGACGACCTCGCTGTGCGGGCTGAGCAGGGCCTGACAGGTGGTGAAGTGGGCGAGGGCGGCGCGTTCGTCCCCCTGCCAGCGGCGGAGGTCTCCCAGGGTGTAGACGGTCAGGGCCGCCCCGATGGCGTCGCCGGCGCCCGCGCACATCTCGGCACAGTCGGCGAGCATGCGCTCGGCGCGATGGAAGTGGCCCAGTGCCGCCTCGGCCTCCGCCAGCCGGCGCAGCGCGATCCGCTCGCCGTTGGTCCATCGCAGTTCGCGGCTGAGGTCGAGGCTCGCCCGGTAGTGGCCGACGGCCTCCTCGGTCCGGCCCGTCTCGTAGCAGGCGACACCGAGCGTGCGCAGGAAGCGGGCGCTGTGGACGGCGCTCTCCCCCTCGGTGAAGGTCAGCGCCCGGCGGCAGGTCGTCGCGGCGTCGTCGTGGCGGCCCAGGTAGAGCTGGACCACGGCGACCTCGGTCCACGCGGTCAGCAGGCCGTTCGTGTCGCCGATTGCCCGGAAGTGATCGGCCGCCTTGGTGGCGGCGGTCAGCGCGGCCTCCAGGTCGTCCTCCAGGGTGCCGGCGACGCCGAGCAGGGCGTACGCGGCCGAGTGGCGGTCTCCCCCGCGTTCGCAGCGCGCCAGCAACCGGCGGAACTCTTCGGCGACCGTGTGGGCGCGCCTGCGGTCCGCCTCGGCGTCGGCGCGCACCAGCCGCAGGCGCGTCTCGGCGGAGGCGTCGCCCACCGCCTCGGCCGCCTCGATGGCCGCGTCCAGCATGGCGACGGCGTCGTCGTGGAAGCCGCGTACCACCAGGAACGGCGCCACCGCGTGGGCGAGGTCCGCCGACGCCCGCACCAGGACGGCACGGTCCGCCGGGGCTGAGGTCAGGGCGGCGTGGGCGGTGGCTGTCACCACGGCGACGAGCACGGCGCGCTCGGCCGACAGCCAGGCGGCGTCGGCGGGGGACGGCGGTGTGCGTGCCGGGGTGCCGGGAGGCGGCGGGGCGAAGGCGAGGGGGAGCTCGCGCGCGGCCTCGGTGACCAGGGCGCGCGCCTCGTCGGCGACCCGGCGCAGCGCCGCCGCCCGGCGTCCTTCGCTCTCTTCGGCGGCGAAGAGCTCGGCGGCGAAGCTCCACAGCAGGTCGTGCATGCGATAGCGGGTCTGCGCCGCCGCGTCGACGTCGCTCGCGGTGATCAGGCCGGCGGCGGCGAGCTCCTCCAGGGAGTCGTCGACGTCGCGCACGGTCGTGCCCGCCAGCGCGGCGACGGCCCACGCCGCCACGCTGTCGGCCGCGACCGCGCCGAGCAGCCGGAACGCGCGCCGGGCTGCCGGGGACAGCGTCGCGTAGCTCATCGCGAACGTGGTGCGCACGTCCAGTTGCCCCGCGTGCAGCTCGTTCAGCCGTGCCGAGGTGTCCGCGAGCCGCCTGGCGAACTCGGCCAGCGGCCAGGCGGGACGGGTGACGAGACGCGCCCCGGCGATGCGCAGCGCGAGCGGGAGCCGCCCGCAGGCGCGCAGGATCGCCTCCGCCGACTCGGGGTCGCTGTCCACCCGGTCGGCCCCGGCGACCCCGGCGAGCAGGTCGCGGGCGTCGTCGGGCGGCGGCACGTCCAGGACGAGCGCGACCGTGCCCGGCATCGTGGGCAGCGGCCCCCGGGAGGTGACGACGGCCGCCGACCCGGGCGTACCCGGGATCAGCGCCTGCACCTGGGCCGCGTCGCCCGCGTCGTCGAGCAGCACCAGGACGGCGCGGTCGGCGATCCTGGCCCGGTACATCGCCGCCTGCTCCTCCGTGGAGGCAGGCATGATGCCGGAGTCCACGCCGAGCGCCCGCAGCAGCTCCGCGAGCAGGTCCGACGGGTCGCGGGGGGACGGTGACGCCCCGCCCAGCCGGACGAACAGCTGCCCGCCGGGATACCGCTCCCGCATCAGGTGGGCGACGTGCACGGCAAGCGTGCTCTTGCCGACGCCGGGCGGGCCGGACACCGTGACGATCACCGGAGCGGCAGCGGCCTCGGCCGTGCCGCGCAGCGCCGCGGTCATCGCGCGGGTCTCGGACTCGCGGCCGACGAACCCGGCGATGTCGGCGGGAAGCAGGCAGATTCCCGCCCACGCGGGCTCGGGCAGGATGGCCGCCGGTGCGGGCGGTTCGACGGGGGCGTCGTTCAGGATCGCCGCGTGCGCGTTCCGCAACTCCTGGCCGGGTTCGACGCCCAGCTCGGCGACGAGCACCGAGCGCGCCCGCCGGTACGCCTCCAGCGCCTCGGCGCGGCGGCCGGCCCGGTGCAGCGCCACCATGAGCCGGTGCCACAGGCGTTCGTTGAGCGGGGCGGTCTCCACCAGCGGGGTCAGCTCGCCGACGAGTTCGTCGTGCAGGCCGAGCCGCAGGCGCACGTCGATCCAGCCCAGCCGGGCGCTCTCCCGCCGCTCCTCCAGTTCGGTGATGCGGGCGCTCATCTCGCCGGTCAGCGGCACGTCCTCGGCGGGCCGGCCGCGCCACAGCGGCAGCGCCCGGCCGAACAGGCGGTGGGCCCTGGCCAGTTCGCCACGCGCCGATTCCAGGCGGGCCTGCCGTACGTCCTCGTCGAAGGCGAGCAGGTCGAGCCGGTCGGGACACAGGCGCAGGCGGTAGCCCTGTTCCCGGGTCTCCACGTCGATCGCGGCCTTGCGGAGCACGGAGACGTAGTTCTGCAGGTTGGCCAGGGCGGATCGGGGCGGGTCGTCCCAGACGGAGGCGATCAGCCGGTCGCTGGAGACGACGGTGTTCGGGTGGAGCAGGAAGACGCTGAGCACCGCGCGCGGCTTGCCCACCAGTCGCACCGGTCTTCCCGCTTCGGCGATCCGGACCGGGCCGAGGATCGCGAAGTCCACTTCCGCCTCCCGAGCAATCCCGACGGGGGACCTTTTATAGCGACGATATGGGCATCTTATGGGCGCGAATAGGACCTTGATCGAGGACATCGGAAGGAGGTGGCTCCATGAAGATCGAGGTTCGCAAGGTCGAGGCCGTCAAGGCGACCCAGTTCGTGACCTGAGGCGGCATCGGGGGACGGTCCGGCCGTCCCCCGGTCTTCCCTCAAGAGCCCGACGAGCGTCCGGAGTGGCGATGCGAGTGATGTTGAAGGAATGCGCCTGGGAGTCCCTCGGCGAGGAGCTCATCGTGGTCCACGACCCGCGCGAGGCGTTCACGCTGGCAGACCCGGAGGGCCGGATCGCGGCGCTCCTGGACGAGCTCGCCGGCGGGCCCGCGACGGCGGAGGAGCTGAGCGCCGCGCTGGCCGCGCGGGGGATCGCCGTGACGGCCGAGGACGTCCGGGACGGGCTGGCCGGCCTCGACTCCCTCGGCCTGGTCGAGGACGCCGCCGAACGGTGGCTGGGCGAGCCCGGCGCCGACGAGCGCCATTTCTCCAATCTGACCTTCTTCGGGGCCTTCGCCCGCCTGCACACCTCGCGCGCGGAGTTCGTCCGGCGGCTGCGTGACTCGCACGTCCTCGTGCTCGGCGCCGGCGGAGGCGGCTCCTCGCTCGTGCAGTGCCTGGCCGGGCTCGCCGGCGGCGCGCTGACGCTGGTCGACCGCGACGACATCGCGCCGCGCAACTTCGCCCGCCAGTTCCTGTACCGGCACGCCGACGTCGGCCGGTCGAAGGTGGACCGCGCCGCCGAATGGGTGCGCGAGTACGACCCGGGCATCGAGGTCCGCGCCGTCGACCGGTGGATCTCCGGGCCCGAGGACCTGAAGGACCTGACCGAGGGCGTGCACGTGGTGGCCGGCGGCCTGGACGGCGCGCCGGACGCCAACCTGTGGGTGAACGAGGCGGCGCTGCGCGCGGGCGTCCCCCTGGTCGCCGGCGGGATGACCCGTACGCAGCTCGTCTACTTCTCCGTCGACCCGGGCCGGAGCGCCTGCCTGCGCTGCGACGAGTCGGACCTGCCCGGGGCCGGCGAACGCACCTCGGCGGGGGTGGCCCACCGGCTCACCCGGGGCCTCCAGCTCGCCAACGGGCTCACCGGGCCGATGGCCATGCAGGTCGGGTCGCTGGTCGCGTACGAGGTCATGCGGTATCTGACCGGCATCGAGCCGCCGCGCGCGGCCGGGTGCCGGATCGTCGTCGACCTGCGTGACGGGCTCGTCCCCAGCCGGGAGCCGTTCCCCCGCGATCCGGACTGCCCGGCGTGCGCCCTGGCCCGGCGGTGACGGGATGGGCGGCACCGTCGTTCCGCTGCGGCCGCTGACGCTGGTCGAGGAGGGGGACGAGGTCCTGGTCGGCGATCCTGGCACCGGCACGTTCGTGTCCATGCCGGCCGTGGGCGGGGTGATCGTATCGGCGCTGCTGCGCGGCGCGACCGTCGAGGAGGCCGCGGTCGAGGCCGAGGCGTTCGCCGGGGAGCCCGTCGACCTGCCGGCGTTCGTGGCGACGCTCGCCGAGCTCGGCTTCGTGGACGACAGGCCCGGCGAGGAACGCCCGGCCGTGCGGACCGCGCCCATCCAGATGCGGCGCTGGATGGCCGGGGTGAGCCGGCGGGTGGCCCGCCCCTTCTTCGGCCCGGTGGCCTGGAGCGTCTACGGCGCGCTCGCGCTGTTCTGCCTGGCCGTGTTCGTCGCCGCGCCGTCGCTGTTCCCGAGCCCGGCACGGGACGCGTTCCTGCTGGACGACATCGGGCTGAGCGCTCTGCTGCTCATGCCGTTCGTCATGGTGTCGACGGCTCTGCACGAGTGCGGGCACTGGCTGGCCGCGCGGGCGATCGGCGTCACGTCCCGGTTCGGGGTGGATCGGCGGATCATGCTGCTCGTCTTCGAGACCGACCTCACGCAGGTGTGGACGGTGCCGCGCCGGCAGCGGTACGGGCCGCTGCTGGGCGGCATGGCGGTGGACGTGGTGCTGCTCAGCCTGCTGCTGGGCGCCCGACTGCTGATCCACGAAGGGCTGTGGTCGCCGCCCGCGCCGGTGGACGCGACGCTGGCCGTGTGGGTGTTCGTGAAGCTGGCCGGGCTGCTGTGGCAGTGCATGATCTTCCTGCGTACCGATGTGTACGCGGTGCTGGTCAACGCGCTGGGCTGCCGGGATCTGTGGCGGGTCAAGACGCTGCTGCTGCGGCGCGCGTTCGGCCGCCTCACCCGGGAGGAGGCCGCCGAACTCGCCGGGGCCGCCCCGGCCGACCTGCGGGCCGGGCGCTGGTTCCGGTGGGTGTGGCTGGCCGGGTTCGCCGGGGTGCTGGGCTGGTTCGTCGTGTTCGTGGTCCCCGTGGCGGTGACCGTGCTGCTGTGGGCGGCCGGCGGGCTGCTGCTCGGGCCGTTCAGCCTCCGGTTCTGGTACGCCCTGCTGTGCACGGCGCTGCTGCTCGGGCCGCAGGTCCTGGCCGTCTCGCTGGCCGTCAGGGAGCGGCTGGCGGCCAGAGCCGGTACGTCCGGCTGATCGCGACCGCTTCTCCTCCACGGTCGGGAACGGTATGGTCCCGGGCGGCGGTTTCCACAGGACAGGGGGTGCCGGGATGGGGTTCGCGGTGCTGGCCGTGCACGCGCATCCGGACGACGAGGCGATCTGGACCGGCGGGACGCTGGCCAAGTACGCCGCCGAGGGAGCCGCGACGGCCGTTGTGACGTGCACCTGGGCGGCGGGCACGGTGCGCGCCGGCGAACTGGAGCGGTCGCTGGAGATCCTCGGCGCGGGCGAGCCGCGGCTGCTCGGCTACGCCGACGCCGGCAAGGCCGAGTCCGCGCCCGGCGCGCCGCGTTTCGTGGACGTGCCGCTCGACGAGGCCGTCGGCCGGGTGGTGGCGCACATCAGGGAGTTCCGGCCGGACGTGGTGCTCACCTATGACGGGTACGGGTCCTACGGGCATCCTGATCACGTGCACGCCCACCGGGTGACCTTGGCCGCGGTCGAGGCGGCCGGCTACGACCAGCTCTTCCCGGAGGCGGGTGAGCCGTGGCGGCCGCGCGGGCTCTACCTGGCGACCGTCCCGAGGTCCGTGGTGGCGGCGCAGTGGGAGGCGGTGTTCGGCACGCCGCCGGAGCCCGGCCAGGTGCTCCCGGGCGTCCCGGACGAGGACGTCTCCACGCGGCTCGACGTGGGCCGGTGGGCCGGGCGGAAGTGGGCGGCCATGCACGCGCACGAGTCGGAGGTCGGGCGGGGCGCGTCGATGACGCTGCTCACCTCGCTCCCCGAGCAGGCCCGCGCCCAGATGCTGGCGAACGAGTGGTACCGCCTGGCGAGCGGGCAGCCCGGCGCCCTGTCATAGCGACGCCATCACCCGCCGCATGTCGGCGACCGCCCTTACGGTGCCCCGTACCGTGCCCGTGACCTTGGAGCGCCCTTCCCGCCTCAGGTAGCCGACCTCGACCTCGGACAGGCGCCAGCCCGCCGCGGCGGCCCGCAGCACCGTCTCCAGCGGATAGCCGAACCGGCGGTCGGTGACGCCCAGGCCCAGCAGGGCGGGGGGGGGGGCGGCGCGCATCGGGCCGAGGTCGCGCAGCGGGAAGCCGGTGCGCCGGCGCAGGATCGCGGCCAGGGCGACGTTGCCGAGCCGGGCGTGCCACGGCCAGGCCCCGCCTTCCCGGGGGACGCGGCGGCCCAGCACCAGATGGTCGCGCCCGGCCTCCAGCGCGGAGACGACCGAGGGCAGCTGGCGCGGGTCGAGGGAGGCGTCGGCGTCCATGAAGCAGACGATCTCGGCGGTCGCGGCCAGCAGCCCGGCGTGGCATGCTGCGCCGAACCCGCGCCGGGGCTCGCTCACCACCCGGGCGCCGAGGGAGCGGGCGATCGAGGCGGACCGGTCGGTGGAGCCGTTGTCGACCACGACAGGCGTGTAGCCGGCGGGCATGCGGCCGAGCACCCAGGGCAGCGCGGCCTCCTCGTCCAGGCAGGGCAGGACGACGTCGACGGTCATGACCACGCGAACTCCTTCATCCCGGCGGCGAACCCGATCTCGGGGTGGAAGCCCAGCTCGGCCCGGGCGCGGTCGGGGGCGGCGACGATGTGCCGGACGTCGCCGAGCCGGTGCTCGCCCGTGACGACCGGCGGCGGGCCGCCGCGTTCGGCGGCCAGCGCCGCCGCCATCTCGCCGACCGTGCGCGGGCTGCCGCTGGCGATGTTGTAGGGGGTCAGCGTGCCGGGCCTGGGCGGGGCGAGCGCGGCGAGCAGGTTGGCGCGGGCGACGTCGCGTACGTGGACGAAGTCCCGCATCTGGCGGCCGTCCTCGAACACCCTGGGCGGCCGGCCCGCCTCCAGTTCGGAACGGAAGATCGCGGCGACGCCCGCGTACGGGGTGTCGCGCGGCATCCCCGGCCCGTAGACGTTGTGGTAGCGCAACGCCAGCACGCTGCCGCCGGTCTCCCTGGCCCAGTTCGCCGACAGGTGCTCCTGGGCGAGCTTGCTGGTGGCGTAGGCGTTGCGCGGGTCGGGCGGCGCGTCCTCGCCGACGGCCGCGCGGCGCAGGGGCGCGCCGCACACCGGGCAGGGCGGCTCGAACGCACCGCGCGCCAGGTCGGCGGGCACCCGGGGGCCCGGTCTGACGCGGCCGTGGCCGGCGCAGTCGTAGGCGCCCTCGCCGTACACGACCATCGACGACGCCAGCACCAGCCGCCGCGGCCCGTGCCGCGCCATGGCGGCGAGCAGCACCGCCGTGCCGTATGCGTTGACGGAGACGTAGTCGGGCAGGTCGGCGACGTCCACGCCGAGTCCGACCTTGGCCGCCTGGTGCACCACGAGGTCGATCCCGGGCAGCAGCCGGTCGAGGGCCGCCGGGTCGCGCACGTCGGCGCCGGTGCGCAGGTCGAGCCCGCGCACCTGGTGCCCCGCCTCCTCGAACGCCGCCACCACCTGAGCGCCGATGAACCCGGCCGAGCCGGTGACCAACACCTTCACCGGGCCGACGCTAACCGGCGCCCGCGACGGGCTGAAGGGCGTGCGCGATGACGTTCGCAGGCCGTAAGGAATCGGCGGGGGCGCGTGGGCCACCCTTCCAAGGGTGCGTGTCATGGTGATTCCCGCGGCGCTGGTCACGGTACTCGTCGCGGTGCTGGTCAGGGCGATGCTCGGGCCGCCCGCGACGCTGGCCTGGCAGCTGGTGGCGTGGGCGCTGTTCGCGGCGGCGGTGTGGGCGGCGCGGCGGGTGCCGGGGCGGCCGCTGACGGCGCTGGTGGTGGCCGGGGGGATCGCGGTGACCGCCACCGGGCTCGCGGCTCCGCCCAGCACGAGCTCCGATTCCTACCGCTACGCGTGGGACGGGCGGGTGCAGGCGGCGGGCATCTCGCCGTACGACCACGCGCCCGCCGATCCGGCGCTGGCGCCGCTGCGGGACGCGTGGCTGTTCCCCGGCGGCCATACCCGGATCAACCGGCCGACGGTGCACACGATCTATCCGCCGGTGGCGCAGGTGTACTTCCTGGCCGTCCACCGGGTCTCGCCGGAGGGGTCCAGGCACAAGGTGCTGCAGCTCGGCGGGGCCGTGCTCGCGGTGCTGACGCTGCTCCTGCTGTGCCGGTTCGCGGGGGCGCGCCGGGCGGCGTACTGGGCGTGGTGCCCGGCCGTGCCCGTCGAGGCGGTGAACAACGCGCACGTCGACATGCTGGGCGTGCTGCTGGTGGTGCTCGCGTTCTGCGTGGTGAGGGGGCGGGGCGCGCTGCTCGGGGCGGCGGTCGCGGCCAAGCTGCTGCCCGCGGTCACGCTGCCCGGCGCACTGTCCGGGGTGCTGCGCGACGGGGTGGACGTGCGGCGGGTCCTGCGGATCGTGGTGCCCGCCGGGCTGGTCGCCGGCCTGGCGTACCTGCCGTACGTGCTCGCCTCCCGGGGGTCCGTGGTGGGCTATCTGTTCGGATACGTGGCGGAGGAAGGGTACGAGACGCCCGCGGCGCGGGACAGGTACGCGCTGCTGAAGCTGGTCCTGCCGGACGCGTGGGCGCCCTTCGCGGCGATCGCCGCGCTCGCCCTGGTCGTGCTGTACGTGCTCCGCCACGGGGACGAGCGGCGGCCGTGGAGCGGCGCCCTCGTGGTGACCGGGGCGCTGTTCCTGCTGTTCACCCCCGGCTACTCCTGGTACGCGCTGCTGCTGGTGGCACTGGTCGCGCTGGACGGGCGGTGGGAGTGGCTCGGCGTGGCGGCGGCCGGGGCGGTCGCGTATCTCGCCGGTCCGGCCACGCTCGCGTACGGGGTGGCGGCCCTGGCGGCCGGGGCCGGGTGGCTGGCTCGCCGGTCGTCCGCATCTCGTAAGGATTGGGAGCGCCCGGCGACCGTACCGTCGTCCCATGGCGCAGATCGTGATCATCGCTAAGGAGCCGGTGGCGGGGCGGGTGAAGACCCGGCTGACGCCGCCGTTCAGCCCCGGCCAGGCGGCGGCGCTCGCCGAGGCGGCGCTGGCCGACAGCCTGCGGGCGGTGGCCGCCACACCCGCCGCGCAGCGGGTGCTCGCCCTCGACGGGCTGCCCGGGCGGTGGCTGCCCGCCGGGTTCGTGGTGATCCCGCAGCGTGGCGCCGGGCTGGACGAGCGGCTGGCGGCGGCCTTCTCCGACGCCTACCGGCTGCTGCCGGAGCCGGTGGTGCTGATCGGCATGGACACGCCGCAGGTGACGCCGGAGCTGCTCGGCGTGGCCGCCGGGGCGCTGGACGACGACGACGCGGTGTTCGGCCCGGCCGCCGACGGCGGGTTCTGGCTGCTCGGGCTCCGGGCGCCCGATCCGGCGCTGCTGCTGGGGGTGCCGATGTCGCATCCGGAGACCGGCAAGGTCCAGCTCGACCGGCTGGAGCGGGCCGGGCTGGCCGTGCGCGTCCTGCCCGAGCTGGTCGACGTCGACACGGCCGCCGACGCCGCCGCCGTGGCCGGGCTGGCGCCCGGGTCGCTGTTCGCCGCCGCGCTGCGGGAGGCCGCCCGGTGATGGGGCAGATCTACGCCGACGCGCTCGGCGGGGCGAGCGCCGAGATCGAGTACGTGGACGGCACCCGCGTCGTGCTGGAGGCCGCCCGCTGGTTCGAGCCGATCGACGGCGACGAGGCGATCCTGGCCCGGTGCGCGGAGCCGACGCTCGACATCGGCTCCGGGCCGGGCCGGCTGACCGCGGCGCTGGCCCGGCGCGGCGTGCACGCGCTGGGCATCGACATCACGCCGCACGCGGTCGCGCTGACCCGCCGGGCGGGCGGGTTCGCGCTGCTGCGGGACGTGTTCGACGAGGTGCCCGGCAGCGGCCGGTGGGCGACGGCGCTGCTGGCCGACGGCAACATCGGCATCGGCGGCGACCCCGGCGCGCTGCTGCGCCGGGTCAGGCAGCTCGTCCGGCCGGGCGGCACGGTCGTTGCCGAGGTCGAGCCGCCCGGCGTCAGGAGCCGGGTGGACCGGGTCCGGTTGCGCCGGGGCGCGGCGGTCGGCGAGTGGTTCGGCTGGGCGGTGGTGTCGGCGGCGGACATCGAGCGGGTGGCGCTCTCCAGCGGGTTCACCAGTGCCGGCTGCGGTCCGGAGCGGGGCCGCTGGCTGGCCGTGCTGCGAGCCGCAGGGTGACGGTCTCCGACGCGCCGCCCCGGGTGGCGAGCCGGCCGAAGGTGAGCACGGCCCGCGCCCCCGTGGTGGCTCGGACCAGCAGCGGATCGGCGCGGAGCACCCGGGAGACCGGCCGGTCCCAGTTCACGGTCAGCTCGTCGAGGTCGCGCCGGGGGTCCGACACGCTCACGGTGGCGGTGCCGTCGTCCCGCTCCCTGACCAGGACGGCGCAGGGCGCGGAGGCGGTGAGCGGCCCGGCCGTGCCCGCCGTCCAGAAGTTGACCGCGGTGAGCCCCAGCGACGGCACGCGCACGCCCTGCACGCGGGCGGTGTTGGCGAGCAGCCGCGCCCACCCGCGATCGGCCGCCCGTTCGCGGGTGGCGGCCTCGGAGGCGTTCGGCAGCAGCGTGTAGGCGTACCCGGCGCCGAAGGGGTTGAGCCCGTGGTCGAGCCAGAGGACGACGTGCCCGCCGGCCCGCCGGGTGCGCACGCCGGACACCACGTAGCCGCCGTGGCCGTCCAGGTGCGCCCAGCCGTCGCCGGTGGTGAGCCGCGCGCCGCTGCGCCGGTTGTCCACGACGGTCTCCACCACCGCCCCGTCGAAGCAGGTGATCCCCGCCCCCAGGCAGAGCACGGCGTCGTCCAGGAAGAACCACGACTTGAACGCGTCGAGCGTGCTCTCCAGCCCGCGCAGATGCTGCCCGACGGTGGCGTACGTGCCGTCGGTGGCGCCGCCGACCCACCGCACCGGCGGGCACGGCTCGCCCCACGCCCCGCCCCCGGCCTCGGGCAGCCGCCGGGCCGAGACCGTCGTGCCCGGCAGCCGGTAGGGGTCGACGTCTCGCCAGAACGTGCCCGCGTACTGGTCCCGGTGCCCCTCGCCCCACCAGTGGAGCATCCCGGAGCCGGTGTGCCAGCCGCGTACGTTCTCGCCGTTGCCGTGCTCGTAGTGCGCGATCCGGTGCGACGCCATGCTGAGGGCCGCGCACCAGCCGGGCCTGCGGTGCACGGCGCGGGCGCTCATCGGCAGCAGCCGGTGCCCGACCGGCTCCGCCGCCGCCGCGACCGCGCCGTCGTCCACCACGCGGCCGATCCGGGCGTCGTCCAGCAGGTACGGATTGCGTACCGCCCAGCCCTTGACCATGGCCTGCCAGCGGGACCGTTCGCCCGGACCGGCCGACTCGGCCAGCAGCAGGATCGCCGAGGCGAGCCGCAGCCCGCGGGCGTGGCCGCCGTCCGGGCCCCGGGTGACGCCGCGCCCGCCGACCAGCGCCATGCACACGCCGTCGTGCACGAACGGCGCGAACGACCGCTCCACGCTGTCGAACACGATCCGCCTGCCCGGGTCGGTGATCTCCCAGGGCGAGCCGCGCAGCACCGCGAGCAGCGTCGCCAGCCCCTCTAGCATGACCGTCCCGTACCCGCCCTGGTAGGGGACGGTGGTGTGCTGGATGAACGAGCCGTCGCGGTAGAGCCCGTCGCCTTCGCTCACGTACCGGAAGACGGGGGAGAGCGCCCGGGTGGCGAGCCGGGCCTTGGCGGGGTCGGCGGTGAGGATCGCGCGCAGGAGCGTCACCGTGCACAGGTCCACGCGGTTGGCGCCGGTGCTGGTGCCGCTGTAGTCGGCGAGGCGGCTTTCCGGGACGAAGTGGTCCACGGCCTCGGCCAGCCCGTCGTCCCGCGCGCCGATGAGGAGCGCGGCGTCGAGCAGCTTGGCCGGGGCGCCGATCTCCCAGTCCCACCAGTTGCCCACGGGGTCGGCGCCCGCCGTGTAGACGTGGCGGCGGTAGTGGTCGAGGCCGGTAGCGACGGCGGCGGCCACGCCGGCGTCGCCGGTGAGTGCGTGCGCGCGGGCCATGGCCAGGAGGCGGGCCGGGGTCGCCTTGAGCGAGGGATAGGGCAGGCCGGGCCAGAGGTGCCCGGCGGCGGGGGCCATCGTGCGGGCGTGCCCGGCGGCCGCGCCGGGGGTCCGGCCGTCCAGGGTCACCTCGCGCCAGTGGCGGCGCAGCGGCTCGAAGGGGTCGCCCGGGGGGATCAGCGCTCCGGCGGCGGCGAGCTGGAGGAACGACCGTCTGGATAATTCCGGCACGATCACATTGTCGGACTGATCGCCGCCTGATCGGGTAGCCGCGGTGCATGCGGGACGAGATGGGCCTGGGGGTGCGGCTGACGATCGCCTCCGCCACCGTGGCGGCGCTCATGGTGCCGTTCATGCTGCTGCTCGTCGTGGCCAGGATGCCGCTCAACGAGCTGGACGCGGGCGTGGCGCGGCGGCTGCACGCGTACGCGCAGGCCAATCCGGACGTCACCAACGCGCTCATCGTGTGGACCGACGCGTTCGGGCCGCTGTCGTGGCGGGTGGCGGTCGTGCTGCTGGCGATCTGGCTGGTGCGGCGGGGGGCGCGGCGGATGGCGCTCTGGGCTGTCACGACGATGGCCGTCGGCGGCCTGCTCGGCGCCCTGATGAAGATCATCGTGGATCGGGCGCGGCCGGACCTGCCCGATCCCGTGGCCCTGGCCGAGGGCGACTCCTTCCCCTCCGGGCACGCGCTCAACGTGACGCTCGGCGCGGGGGTGATCGTGCTGACCGCGCTGCCGCTGCTGCGGCCCCGGGCCCGGGCGGCGGCCTGGGCGATCGCCTGGTTCCTGGTGGTGACGGTGGCGTGCACGCGGGTGGCGCTGGGCGTGCACTACGTCAGCGACGTCGTCGCGGGCGTGATGCTGGGCGTGGCCGTGATCGCCGCCACCGTGGCGGGGTTCGAGAGGTGGCGGCGCGCCGGCTCGCCCCCGCCGCCGGCGGACCGCCTGGACGCGGATCAGTCCTCGGCACGCCGCTCGTAGCGCGCGCGGGCCAGCTCGTAAGCCTTGCTCAGCAGTTCACGGAGCGTCTCTTCGGTGCGCGGGCCCGGGTTCACCACGGCCAGCCAGCCCTGGGCGCCGTAGACGGGGTGCGCGATCACGGTGTCCACGGTGCTGGGATCGGTGGTCGCGGGCTCGCGGGGGGCGTGACCGGTCCACCGGACGAACGCGTCCTTCCCGGCGGCCACGTTCACGCGGAAGGCGTCCGGCCGGTCCAGGCGCGACGCCTCGTCGTCCGGGTAGTTCTTGGTCACGACGGTCGCGAACGGCTGCGTCGTCGTCGGGACGACGCCGTCGGGCGAGTAGTAGAAGAACGTGTCGCCCCAGGCGAGCTCCGGCGTGCCGTCCCCGGGCCCCGGCCTGAGGGTCAGGACGCCGTCCAGGTCCGCCACGAACTCGATGATCTCCTCTTTCTTCATGTGTTCCAGCGTTGCATTAAAGTCCTTGTGGAGACTTCAGGGCCGGTGTCGAGGGGATTCAGGGTGGCAGGTCTCCATTGGCGCACTGTCGACGTGGCGCGCCGGGCAGGCTGCTCCGTCCAGCAGGTGCGCAACCTGGAGCGTGACGGCGTGCTTCCACCGGCGGCGCGCACCGCCAGCGGCTACCGGGTCTACGGGGAGATCCACCTCCAGTCGGCGCTGGCCTACCGGGCACTCGCGGCCGGGGTGGGCCCCGTCGAGGCCAAGAAGATCGTCCGGGCCGCCCACCGGTTCCCGGCCACGGGGGTGCTCGCGCTGCTCGACGCGGCGCACGCCCGGCTCGACGCCGAACGCCGGGAGCTGCGGCAGGCCCAGGAGGCCGCCCGGAAGATCTCCGCCGAGCCGATCGAAGGCGTGCGCCCGTCCGATTCGATGACCGTCTCCGAGCTCGCCGCCGCTCTCGGCGTGCGCCCGTCGACGCTGCGCCACTGGGACGCGGAGGGGCTCGTCGTCCCAGGCCGCGCCCCGGCGCGCGGGGCGCGGCGCTACACGCCGGCCCAGGTGCGGGACGCCCGGATCGTGCACCAGCTCCGGCTGGCCGGCTACCGCATCGCCCCGCTCCGGGCCCTCATGCCGGAACTCCGCAGGGCCCGGCGCTGGGACGACGTCGCCACGGCGCTGGCCGCCAGGGAGGCCGGCATCGAGGCCCGCTCCAGGGCGCTGCTCGGCGCCGCCGCCGCGCTCAGCGCCCTCCTCGACGCCCACATGTCCGGACGGTGATCGGGGAAGCACAGACAGTGTGCAGACTTTCCTGCCCTTTCCCGACTTCACCCGCACGGCCCGGGTGCTCGACCCGCTGCGCCTGGGCAAGCAGCGCGTCGAGGCGCTGCAGATCCTGCGCGCGCTGACCGTCCCCGGCTACGGCTGGCGGCACCACCCGGCGGTCAAGATGTGGGCCGGCTACGAGGAGGCCCTGGTCCGCTACGGCCTGGAGGTGTGCGGGCACTGGTGCTCCACCGGCCGGGCCGACACCTGCGCCGCCACGATGACGCACGAGCTGGCCGACACCTGCGGCACCGGCGACGTGCGGTCCCAGCCCGAGCTGGCGCTGGCCGGGGAGCTGCCGCCGTGGCTCGGCGACCCGGCCCTGCACCTCAGCCACCGCTCGGCCCTGCTGCGCAAGGACCCGGCCTTCTACCGGCCGTTCTTCGGCGCCGACCCGGACGACCTGGGCTACGTGTGGCCGCCCTCCGACCGGCCGCCCGCCTGCCTGTGACTCACACGACCTCGAAGTTGGCCATCATGGCCATGTCCTCGTGCTCCAGGTTGTGGCAGTGAAAGACGTACCGGCCCTTGTAGCCCGTGAACCGGGTGACGATCTCCACGGTCTGGGCGTCGCGCAGTTCGACGGTGTCCTTCCACTCCGGCGGTCCCGCCGGGCGCTTCCCGTTCACCGACAGCACCTGGAAGTGCGCCAGATGCAGGTGGACGGGGTGGGCGACGTCGCTCGACAGCCGCCAGACCTCGGTGTCGCCCAGCTTCGGCCTGGCGTCCATCCGCTTCGGATCGAACGGCTTGCCGTTGATCAGCCAGCCGGTGCCGCCGTGCATGCTGCCGCTGCTGAACTCGAAGTCACGGGTGACGGCGGCCTTGGCCGGGTCCAGCCGCTCGATCGTGGACAGCTTGGCGGGCACCGCCGAGTCGTCGCGGGCGTCCCGGTCCACGACGAACCTCATCACCCTGGCCTGCGGCCCCTCCCCCGCGAGATTGCGCAGCTCGACCTGGTCCCCGACCTTGTGCGCGGCGAAGTCGACGATCACGTCCACCCGTTCGGCGGGCGCCAGCCGCACCTGCCGGACCGTGACGGGCCCGGTCAGCAGCCCGCCGTCGCTGCCGATCCGCACGATCGGGCCGCCCGTGGACAGCTCGTACGTGCGCGCGTTCGAGGCGTTGAGCAGTCGCAGCCGGTAGCGGGCTCGGGCCACCCGGAGCTCCGGCCAGGGCGCGCCGTTGACCAGGATGACGTCGCCGAGCACACCGCCCATGTACGGCTCCAGGGCGCCCGGCCTGTCCCCGTGACCCGGGTAGGGCATCTGGCCGTCCTCGGAGAAGGACCTGTCGCAGATCATCAACGGCAGGTCGCGCTCCCCGGCGGGCAGCGGCAACGCCTCCTCCTCGGCGTCGCGCACCAGGAAGAACCCGGCGAGGCCGCGCCACACCTGCGGGCCCGTGTAGTCCATGCGGTGGTCGTGGTACCAGAGCGTGGCGGCCCGCTGGTCGAGCGGGAAGTCGTAGTCGCGCCGCCCGGCCGGTCGCACCAGGTCCGTGGGGTAGCCGTCGGACTCCGGCGGGGTGTGCCCGCCGTGCAGGTGCATGACGGTCGGCACGTCGAGCTCGTTGGCCAGGCGCACCACGGTCCTGCGGCCGCTGCGCGCCTCGATGGTGGGGCCGGGGAAGCTGCCGCCGTACCCCCAGACGCGGGTCTTCAGGCCGGGCAGGATCTCCACGTCGGCGGCGCGCGGCGCCAGGTCGTAGTAGTCGACGCCGCCGGTCGTGCGGGACGGCTTGGCGATCTCCGGCACCGGCAGCGGCACCGCGTACGGCTTGGGCAGCGGCGCGGTGCTCGCCAGGAGCTGGGGCTGCGGCGTGCCTTCGAACAGCGAGCAGCCGGGCAGTCCGGCCGCCGCGACGGCGCCGAGCCCGAACAGCCGCAGCGCCCGCCGTCTCGACAGCGTCATGCCGCCACCGGGTCACGGCGCGGCAGCACCCGGCCGAGCTGCATGATCGTGCCACCGAACAGGAGCACACCGAGCGGCAGGTGCAGCACCTTGAGCCCCATGCCGCCCAGGGCCGCCGCCACCCCGCTGAACACCAGCAGGCCGACCGCCGGGCCGACGAACGCGGCCGGCCCGCCGCCGGGACGCCACACCAGGATCGCCGCCACCAGGTGCGCCAGCCCGACGACCAGCAGCACGACGCCGGACAGCACATGCATCTGCCGTCCGCCGGGCGACGACAGCAGCAACCCCGCCGTCACCGACTGGGCCAGCATGGCGAGCACGTGCAGAACCACTACGGCACGCAGGACAGGGAGGAATCTCATGGCGTTTCCTTTCAACGGCTGCGCCACATCGTGGCGGCCGGGAGGGGTCGCGGTCGTCCTGCAAGGGATGGCTTTCCGTGCTACGGCGAGCGGAGAAGCGCGGTGGGGGCCACTACCGCACAGGGAGTAGCCGTACCTCAGACCTGGGTCCGATGACGGCCGCGCCGACGCGTTCTAGGCTGCTCGAATGAGGTTCGAGCAGGGCAGGCGGCCGGGCGCCGCCGACGTGACGCTCGCGGCGGTCGTCGCCGCCGTCCTGCTGATCGTCGTGTTCGCCGCGCCCGGCACGCGGCCGCTCGACTACGTGGCCGTCCTGGTCGGCTCGCTCGCCCTGGTCGCCTGGCGGTGGGCGCCGGTGCCGTCCCTGCTCGTCGCCGCCTCGGCCATGCTGCTCTACGCGACGCAGGCCCTGCCCACGCCGCCGACCGCGTTCCCCGTGCTGATCTGCTCGTTCGCCGCCATCCGCACCGGGCACCGGCTGGTGGCGATCGCCGTGAGCGTGGTGTTCCTGATCGGGTCGCTGGCCGCCGGGCTGGCCACCGACGCCACCAGGACCTCGCAGGAGATCGTGCAGGACACCTTCCTGCTGGTCGGCTGGTTCGTCGCGGCGGGCGTGGCCGCGACCGTGAGCAAGCACCGCCAGGCCTACCTGGAGCAGGCCGAGCAGCGGGCGGCTCAGGCCGAGCGCACCCGCGAGGAGGCGGCCCGCCGCCGCGCGGGCGAGGAGCGGCTGCGCATCGCCAGGGAGCTGCACGACTCGCTCACCCACAGCATCTCGGTCATCAAGGTCCAGGCCGGGGTGGCCATCCACCTGGCGCGCAAGCGCGGCGACGAGGTGCCGGCCGCGCTGCTGGCCATCCAGGAGGCCGGCGGCGACGCCATCCGCGAGCTGCGGGCCACGCTGGAGGTGCTGCGCGACTCCGCCGACGAGCCGGCCGGGAGCGGCCTCGACCTGCTCGGCGACCTGGTCGACCGGGCCCGCTCCACGGGCCTGGCCGCCACCGTCACGCTCACCGGGGAGCGGCGCGAGCTGCCGCCCGACGTCGACCGGGCCGCCTACCGGATCGTCCAGGAGGCGCTGACCAACGTGACCAGGCATGCCGGCCGGGCCTCCGCGCTGGTCCGGGTCGACTACCGGCCCGACGCGCTGGTCGTCCAGGTCGACGACGACGGGCGCGCCGACCCCGGCAGGCCGCCGGTCCCCGGCACCGGGCTGCTCGGCATGCGCGAGCGCGTCACCGCGCTCGGCGGCAGCCTGCGCGCCGCGCCCCGCGCCGAGGGCGGGTTCACCGTACGGGCCGAGCTGCCGTTCGCGGGCGCGCTGGAGCGGGCGTCATGATCCGCGTCCTCATCGTCGACGACCAGGCGCTCATCCGGGGCGGCTTCCGCGCCCTGCTGGAGGCCGAGGATGACATCGAGGTCGTCGCCGAGGCCGCCGACGGCGCGCAGGCCGTCGCCATGGCCCTGGCGCACCGGCCCGACGTGGCGCTGGTCGACGTGCAGATGCCGGTGATGGACGGCATCGAGGCCACTCGCCGCATCGCCGCCGACGAGCGGCTGACCGGCGTGCACGTGGTGATCCTCACCAACTACGGCCTGGACGAGTACGTCTACAACGCGCTGCGGGCCGGGGCCGCGGGGTTCCTGGTCAAGGACACCGAGCCCGACGACCTGCTGCAGGGCGTCCGGGTGGCGGCCAGGGGCGACGCGCTGCTGTCGCCGTCGATCACCCGCCGCCTGATCGGCGCCTACATGGCGCGGCGGCCCGAGCCGGAGCCCGTCGGCCTCGACACGCTGACCAACCGGGAGCGCGAGGTGACGGCGCTGGTGGCGCGCGGCCTGTCCAACGACGAGATCGCCGCCCAGATGGTGATCAGCCCGATGACCGCCAAGACTCACGTCAGCCGCGCCATGACCAAGCTGCGGGCCAGGGACCGGGCCCAGCTCGTCGTCTTCGCCTACGAGTCGGGGCTGGTGACCCCACGTCCTACGGTCAAATGATCGGAAATCACGCATTCAACTGATGCTTGGCCCGTGCCGATGATGCCATGGTGTGCCCATGGCCATCATCTCGCGCGGCTTCCGAGGCCGCCGCACCGAGGACCGCGACCGGCTGCCGCCCGGCCAGTACGAGGAGCGCGGCTTCCCCGTGCTGTCGGCCGGGCCGACGCCGCGCGTGCCGCTGGACCGGTGGGAGTTCGCCATCGACACCGAGGCCGAGCGGACGCACCGCTGGACCTGGGACGAGCTGATGGCGCTGCCCGCCGAGACGCCGACGGTCGACATCCACTGCGTCACCAAGTGGAGCAAGTTCGACACCACGTGGGAGGGCGTCTCGCTGGACGTGCTGTTCGAGGACGTGGAGACGACCGCCGACTACGCGCTGGTCCACTCCTACGGCGGCTACACCACGAACCTGCCGCTGGAGGACCTGCTCGACGGCAAGGCGTGGATCGTGCACCGCTTCGACGGCGAGGAACTGGAGCCCCGGCACGGCGGGCCGGCACGGCTCCTGGTGCCACACCTGTACTTCTGGAAGTCGGCCAAATGGGTGCGCGGCATCCGGCTGATGACCGAGGAGTGGCCGGGCTTCTGGGAGACGGCCGGCTATCACGACTACGGCGACCCGTGGCGCGAGCAGCGCTACCAGGGCGACTAGGTGCGCCGCCTGGTCTGGCGGGAGGCCCAGCTGCTGGCGTCCCGCGCCGAGACGGCCACCGCGCGCACGCTGGTGTTCGAGGTGCCTGGCTGGCCCGGGCACCTGGCCGGCCAGCACGTCGACGTGCGCCTGACGGCCGACGACGGCTACACCGCGCAGCGCAGCTACTCGCTGGCCGGGCCCGCCGACGGTGACCGGATCGAGCTGACCGTCGAGACGGTGACCGACGGCGAGGTCTCGCCGTACCTGACGGAGGTCATGGAGGCCGGCGACCAGGTCGAGATCCGGGGGCCGGTCGGCGGCTGGTTCGTGTGGCGGCCCCACGATGCCGCGCCGGTGCTGCTGGTGGCGGGCGGGTCGGGGATCGTGCCGCTGATGGCGATGATCCGGGCCCGGCGCGAGGCCGGCAGCCGGACGCCGTTCAGGCTGGTCTACTCGCTGCGCGACCCCGCGCGCCGCTACTACGCGGACGAGCTGCGCCGGCCCGACCCCGGCCTCGACGTCAGCTACCTCTACACCCGGGCCACGCCCGACGGCTGGCGGCGCGCCGCCGGCCGCGTCATGCTCGACGACCTGGCCGAAGGCGGCTGGCCCGCCGGCTTCGAGCCCGACTGTTACGTCTGCGGCCCGACCGGCTTCGTGGAGGCCGCGGCCGACCTGCTGCTCGCCCTCGGGCACGCGCCAGAAAAGATCCGGACCGAACGCTTCGGCCCCAGCGGAGGCTGACCATGAGCATCGAACACCTCGACGGCAACGCCCTGGCGGGACCGCTCGGCGAGATCTTCGCCGTCGACGTCACCGCCGCCACCGGCCGCTGCGCGAGCTGCGGACTGGCCGGCCCCGTCGCCTCACTACGGGTGTACGGGCCGGAACCGGGCCTCGTGGCACGCTGTCCCGGCTGCGAGGAGGTCGTCCTGCGCCTGGTGCGCGGGCCCGGCGCGGCCTGGCTCGACCTGCGCGGCACGATCTCGCTCCGGGTGCCGCTGCCGGACTGACCCCGGCTGAACTGCGCCGATCCCCCATGCCTCGCGGCCCCGCTGAACTACACTCGCTCCGGCCGGAACCCGTTACGAGCCCAGGGCGCCTGCCCGCGGCCCCGAACGTCTGGAGTCACGTGAGCAGCGGGCTTGTCGACGCACCGCCGACCCCGTCGAGCGCCCCGCCACGGCGGCGGCGCTGGCTACGCCGGCTGGTCGTGGCCGCGACGACGGCCGTCCTGCTCGTGGCCGGCGCGGCGGTCGCCGTCGTCGTGCGGCTGACCGGCAACGTGGCGCACACCGACGTGGCCGGTGACCTCGGCGCCACGCGCCCGCCCAAGGTCGCCACCAGCGCGCTGAACGTGCTGGTCGTCGGCTCCGACCAGCGTGACGGCCGCAACGCCCGCTACGGCCACCGCATCACCGGCGAGCGCACCGACACGATCATGCTCGCCCACCTGTCGTCCGGCCGGGACGACGCGATGGTGATCAGCTTCCCGCGCGACTCGATGGTCCAGCTGCCCGCGTGCCGCGCCAAGGGCCGGCTGCCCGGCCAGCAACCGCACCTCGGCATGATCAACGAGTCTTTCAACTCGGGCGGCATCGGCTGCACCTGGAAGACGGTCGAAGCGCTCACCGGCATCCACATCGACCACTTCGTCAAGGTGGACTTCAGCGGGTTCAAGGACATGGTCGACGCCGTCGGCGGCGTGGAGGTGTGCCTGCCGGAGCCGGTCGACGACGACAAGGCCATGCTCCACCTGCGCGCCGGGCGGCAGACCCTCGGCGGCGAGCAGGCGCTCGGCTACGTCCGCGCCCGCTACAGCTTCGGCGACGGATCCGACATCGGCCGGATCCAGCGGCAGCAGATGTTCATCGCCTCGATGGCGAAGAAGGTGATGAGCGGCGAGACGCTCACCGACCCGGTCCGGCTGTTCGGCTTCCTCGACGCGGGCACCAAGGCCGTCACCACCGACCCCGGCCTGACGCCCGGCGTGATGAAGGACCTGGCCGAGAGCCTCCGGGGACTCACGGCCGGGCGGATCCGCTTCATCACCACGCCGTGGCACTATTCGGTCAGCCAGCCGGGCCGGGTCGAGTGGGTGCAGCCCCAGGCGAACCAGCTCTTCCACATCGTGGCCAAGGACGCCGAGCCCACCGGCGTCCAGGGTGGCCAAGCCAAGATGCCCAGGTCCAAGGTCGCCGTGGAGCTGCGCAACGGCACCTACCGCAGCGGTCTCGGCGCCCAGGTGGCGGCCGCGCTCGAACAGCGTGGCTACCACATCGTCAAGATCGCCGACACCGTACGGAAGCCGTACCGGAAGTCGATGATCCTCTACGGGCCGAACGGCGAGACGCGGGTGCCGACACTGGCCAAGGACCTGCCGGCGGGCAGGCCGAAGCTGGTGCCGGCGGCCCGGACGGCGCGGCTGGTGGTGATCCTGGGTGACGACTGGCGCGGGCTCAAGGCGCTCGACCCGGCCGACGGCGAGGCGCTCAAGGGGTTCGACGCCACGCACGACACCTGCGCCGGTTGACGCCTACTTCCTCCGCACGCAGGAGATCGTCTCAAGCGCCTCGGCCTTGATCGGGGTGCCGTCGGCCGAGGTCGCGGGCCACGCGGGGAGCGCCGGCACGGACTCCGCGTCGGCGTCGAGCACGTCCACCTGGACCTCGCCCGGCTCGGCCACCTTGATCTCGCCCGGCTCGGCCGCCTTCACGGTGCCTGACTCGGTCGCCCGGAACTCGCTCGCCTTGACCGCGCCCGATTCGGCGTGCTCGGCGGGGAGCGCCGGAATGGCCTTGATCATTTCGAGGTCGAGCTTCTTGCCGTCAGCGGTGGTGCAGGTCACGCGCTGCGGAGCGTCGTCGGCGGCCAGGGCGGAGCCACCCAGCCCCGCCAGCGCCAGCACCGCGACCGCGCCGAGCACCGCGAAACGTCGCTTGATCATGTACTTCTCCTTCGTGGATCGGGTCGGACGATCACAGGCTGCCGGGCCGTACCTGAAGCGACCCTGAACGCGCCCTAAATGATCTTCAGGTTGGCTTTAGGCCGGATACGGCACGCTTGCCGATGTGCGGGTGCTACTGGTGGAGGACGAGCAGCGGCTGGCCGAGCTGGTCAGGAGCGGCCTGGCCGGCGAGGGGTTCGCGGTCGACGTGGCCCACGACGGGCGCGATGGGCTGTGGCTGGCCACGGAGAACGACTACGACGTGATCGTGCTGGACGTGATGCTGCCCCGGCTGAACGGCTACGCGCTCTGCTCACGGCTGCGCGAGGCCGGCGACTGGACTCCGATCATGATGCTCACCGCCAAGGACGGCATCTACGACGAGGCCGAGGCGCTCGACAACGGCGCCGACGACTACCTGTCCAAGCCGTTCTCGTACGTGGTGCTGCTGGCCAGGCTGCGCGCTCTGGTGCGGCGCGGCGGCCGGGAGCGGCCCGTGTCGCTCACCGTGGGCGACCTGGTCGTCGACCCCGCCGGGCTGCGCTGCCGCCGGGGCGGGGCGGAGATCGCGCTGACGCCCAAGGAGTTCGCGGTGCTGCACGGGCTGGCCAGGCGGGCCGGCGAGGTGGTCTCCAAGAGCGAACTGCTGGCCCAGGCGTGGGACTTCTCCTACGACGGCGACCCGAACATCGTCGAGGTGTACATCAGCGCGCTGCGCCGCAAGATCGACCAGCCGTTCGGCAGGACCACGCTGGTCACGGTGCGCGGCGCCGGCTATCGGCTGGAGGCGGAGTGAACGCGTCGTCCGTACGGATGCGCGCCACGGCGGCGGCGACCCTGATCGTCGCCCTGGCGCTGGGCACCGCCGCGATCGCGCTGGTGGTGGTGCTGCGCGGCAGCCTGGAGGGCAGCGCGGGCATCGAGGCGGCCAGGAAGGCGGCCGCCGTCGCCCCCGGGCTGGCCGTCCAGGCGGTGCCCGCCCTCCCGGCGGAGCAGGTCACGATGACCGACCCCGACGTCCGGATCGGCGGCGTCGACGTCCTCGCCACGTGGGCGCCGGCGGACGACTACGCCGTCGCCCAGCTGCGGGTGGCGACGCCCGTCGGCGCCACCACCGTGTGGGGCCGGGCCTCACTGGCCGGGGCCGAGCAGGCGCTGGCGACGCTCAACGGGGTGCTGCTGCCCGGCCTGCCCGCGCTGCTGACCGTGGTGGCCGGGATGACCTGGTTCGCGGTGGGCAGGGTGCTGCGGCCGGTGGCCGCGATCAGGGCCAAACTCGCCCACATCACCGCCCGCGACCTGCACGAACGCGTCCCGGTGCCGCGCTCGCGTGACGAGGTCGCGGCGCTGGCCACGACCGTGAACGGGACCCTCGACCGGCTGGAGACGTCCGTCGAGACGCACAAGCGGTTCGTCGCCGACGCGGCGCACGAGCTGCGCAGCCCGATCGCCACCCTGCGCGCCCGGCTGGAGCTGGCCGAGCCGAGCGAGCTGACCGCCGAGGCGCTGGCCGACGTCGAACGCATCCAGACGCTGGCCGCCGACCTGCTGCTGCTCGCCCGGCTCGACGCCGGTGAGCCGCCGCCCGCGGCCGACGTCGACCTCGGCCAGGTGGCCATGGAGGAGGCGCTGCGCGCCCGGCGACGGCCGGACGTCGAGCTCGACCTGGAGATCGAACCCGACGTGGTGGTCCGCGGCTCGCGTGGCCACCTCGCCCGGCTGGTCACCAACCTCACCGACAACGCCGTCCGGCACGCCGCCTCCCGCGTCCTGGTACGGGTCGGCACCGACGGCGACCGGGCCGTGCTCCAGGTGCGCGACGACGGCCCCGGCATCCCGGCCGGGCAGCGTGAGGCGGTGTTCGACCGGTTCACCCGGCTGGACGAGGCGCGGGCCAGGGACGCGGGTGGCGCCGGGCTGGGCCTGGCCATCGCCCGCGACATCGCCACCCTGCACGGCGGCACCCTGACGGCCGGGGACGACGGCCTGCTCGCCCGGTTCCCGATTCAGGGCGTCGCGCCCGCGTCCGCCTCCCTCACAGTGCCCGGCACCCTCACAGCGTCTGGTCGAGCTGCAGGAAAGCCCGCTGGATGAGCTCCTGGGTGACCTGCTCGTCGTAGGGGAACCTGCGGACGAGGTCGCGCAGCCCCTCCACGTGAGCCTGCCTGGCCAGCTCCGCCACCGCCGTCAGCTCCGCGTGCTGCGCCACCACGAAGTCCCGGTCCACGACCGCGCCGTGGCCCGGCACGTACACCAGCTCGCGGGTCTCCTCCAGCATGCGCGCCGTCGTGCCGGGCCAGTCGAGCGGGTAGGAGTCGCCGAACGCCGGCGGCGCGCCCTCCTCGACCAGGTCACCGGCGAACACCACACCCGCGTCGGGCACGTGCGCGACGATGTCATTCGAACTGTGCCCAAGCCCGAAATGCCGTAGATGGACGGTCCGGCCGCCGATGTCCAGCGTGGCGGTCGTGCTGAACGTGTGGTCCGGCGCCACGATCTCCACCTCCTCGACCTCGGCACGCCGCTCCTCGGGGACGAACCCGGCGACCTTGGCGCGCTGCTCCCGGCCGTCGCGCTCGATCTCCTCGGCGCACCTGACGTGCCCCCAGATCTCGGCGGGCTGGAAGAGGGCGTTGCCGAAATAGTGGTCGAAGTGCGCATGGGTGTTGACGACTGTCCACGGGCTGGTGGTGATCCGCCTGATGGCCGCGATCAGGTCCGCCGCCTCGCGGTGCGACATGCGGGTGTCGAGCACCATGCAGTGCCCGTCGCCGACGACCAACCCCACGTTCAGGTCGTACGACGCGTGCCGCCTGACATAGACCCGGTCGCCGACCTCTGTCCACTCCTCATGTGCCGTCATGGGCACCGACCTTACTTAGGATCAGGACATGGCATTCGATATCCAGATCGTCATCGACACCCAGGACCCGCACCCGCTGGCCGACTGGTGGGCGGAGGCGCTCGGCTGGCAGGTGGAGCGGCAGGACGAGGCGTTCATCCGGAGCCTGATCGAGAAGGGGCACGCGTCCGAGGACGACACCGCCTTCCACCGCGGCAACCTGGTGTGGAAGGAGGGCGCCGCCATCCGCCACCCCGGCGGGCTGGAGCGCGCTCCGCGCGTGCTGTTCCAGCTCGTGCCCGAGGCCAAGACGGTCAAGAACCGGGTGCATCTGGACGTCCGGGTGGGTGCCGACAACATCGACGCCGAGGTCGAGCGGCTGGTCGCCAAGGGCGCCACCGTGCTCCACAAGGGGCGGCAGGGCCCCACCTGGTGGGTGACGATCGCCGACCCGGAGGGCAACGAACTCTGCCTGGCCTGACCACCCCAGCCCGCCCACCCC
>NZ_LAVL01000361.1 GCF_001083785.1 Nonomuraea sp. SBT364 | reverse complement strand
GAGAGGGCCAGTCCAGCAGCGACACACCGCCCCGCGGATCGAACCCCAGCTGCAACCGCAGCCACTCCCCCAGATCCGCGACGACCACCCCCGGCCGCACCTCACCGTGATAGTCGAAAACAGTGGGAAACCCACCGAAACTCTCGGGCAGGCCGCGCGCCACCGCAGCCTCCACCTCACCGGCCCCCTCCCCGGACACGAACACCAGCACCCGGGGCCCCCAATCATGATCGGCGGACCGGCCCGTGTCGAAGGACAACACCTCCGACCCCGGCCCGATCAACGCCGCACTGTGCGGCACCCCCGCCAGCAGCGGCGCCACCGCCTCCCGGTAGAAAGCACGGGACAATTCGATACCAGGCACAAAATCGGTCATCACGCGTCCACTGTGCCTGACACCTCCCCCAACCTCACCCGAATTAATTTTCGATCTCGTACGCGACCAGCACACACTCAGGTGACATGCGCCGCCAGCACCCGGCGCCGCCGGTAGCCGATCCGCTCATACACCGCCAGCGCCGCCACGTTGTGATCGTCGACCATCAGCGCCGCCCGGCCCCGCTCGGCCACCAGCTCCCGCGACACCCACCGGCACACCCGCTCGGCCAGCCCCAGCCCGCGCAGCCGCCCCACCGTCGCCACACCCGCCAGCACCCCCCCCGACGGCGCCGGCCACCCGTCCGCCGCCCCCGCCGCCAGCTCACCACCGACCCGTAACCCGGGCCACCGCCGCACCCCGGCCAGTCCCGGCACCGCGTACGAATCAGGCGCGTGCTCATCCAGCAGCGCGGCCACCTCAGGCTCGTCACCCGCCTCCAGCCACCCCACCTCCCCGGCCACAGCACCAGCACCAGCACCAGCACCGGCGGCACGGGCGGGACCGGCTGGCGGTGTGGGGTGGTGTGTCGTCGGCGGTGCGGCTGGTGCGGTTCGCGCTGGCGGAGCTGGGGCCGTCGTATCGGCCGTTCGGGGAGCGGGAGCTGGTGGCCGAGCGGGGCCGGGC
>NZ_LAVL01000036.1 GCF_001083785.1 Nonomuraea sp. SBT364 | reverse complement strand
GTCGCAGGCCCGGCACCCCATCCGGCCGGCCCGGCCTACGGGGGCGCCCCGACGCATCCCCCCGCGCACCTCGCGGGCGGGGGCCCGACCCACCCGCCGGGCCGGCCGATTGGCGGGCCGCCCTTCGGAGGGCAGCCTTCTGCGGGCCCACCACCCCATCCGGGTGGTCAGGCCTACGGGGGTGTGATGACCCATCCGCCTGGGGGATGGGGGGCGCCGAAGAGGCGGCGGAAGACCGGCAGGGCCGTGGCCGCGATGTCGGCCGCCGCCGTCGTGGCGATCGCGGCGGTGGTGTGGACGCAGCTCCCGTCACTCGGCGGGGAACCCCGGGAGACCCCCGGGGCGACCGGCGACCTCGCCCAGCCGGACGAGACCGCGGAGCCGGACGAGACGCCGGACGAGACCACCACCACGCCCGAGCAGGACCCGGAGAGCGTCAACCTGCACACCGAGGCAGGCATGCGCGCCATGATCAAGGCCCTGAAGCCCGTCATGGGCGGAACCAAGGTCCTCAGCCTGACCGTCTACCCCACCTACGCCTCCGCCGACGCCCCGGTGAAGGGCCGCAAGGGCGCCTACGACCGTTACTTCTACCGCGACGGCGTCGCCGCGAAGCAGGGCCCCGGCGGCACCTCGTCCGCCCCGGCGGTGGACCTGGAGTCGTACGACTGGAGCGTGCTCCCCGCCCTGTTCCGCAAGGCGCCCAAGGCCCTGAACGTCCCCAAACCCACCTCCCGCTACTTCATCGTGGACACCGACTATCCGTTCACCAGCGGCACCCGGCAGGTCCTGCTCGTCTACCTGAGCGACACGTACGACGGCGGCTACCTGGTGGCCGACCGCAAGGGCAAGGTGCTGAGGACGAACCCGGCGGATGAAGGCTGATGGACGGCTACGAGCTGGAGTTCGAGGACACCTTCGACGGCGACCGGCTGGACGGGAGCCGCTGGGTCCCGCGCTACCTCCCGCAGTGGACCACCGGCGACGCCTCGGCGGCCCGGCATCGCGTCGGCGACGGCCGGCTGGATCTGCTGATCGAGGCGGACCAGCCGCCGTGGTGCCCGGAGCTGGAGGGCGCGCTGCGGGTGTCGTCCCTGCAGACGGGCGTGTTCGCCGGCCCGCTCGGCAGCACGATCGGCCAGCACGGGCGCGGCTCGGGGGCCGTGGTCCGTGAGCCGCAGCGCGACGTGCGGCTCTACACCCCTCGGTACGGCCTGATCGAGATGCGTGCCAGGACCACCGACGACCCCCGGTGCATGGCGGCCCTGTGGATGATCGGCTACGAGGACGAGCCGGAGCGGTCGGCGGAGATCTGCGTGTGCGAGATCTTCGGCCGTGACGTCGGCCGTGACGCCACGCGGGTGGGCATGGGCGTCCACCCGTTCGGCGATCCGTCGATCACCGACGACTTCACGCAGGTGACGCTGCCGATCGACGCCCGCGACTTCCACGTGTACGCCGTCGAGTGGACGCCGGACCGGGTCTCCTTCTCCGTGGACGGCCGGCACGTCAGGACGGTGAACCAGTCGCCGGCCTATCCGATGCAGCTGATGCTCGGCATCTACGAGTTCCCCGAGCCGGTGGCGAGCGTGCGCCCGTACCCCAAACGGTTCACGGTCGACTACGTACGCGGCTATCGCCGGATCGGCTGACCCCGGCACAATCGGACGCATGCCCGTACCGCAGCGGCGAACGCGCCCTCTCAGGCCGAACGACCCCCGCGAGATCGCCGGTCATCCGCTGCGCGGGCGGCTCGGCGAGGGCGGGCAGGGCACGGTCTTCCTCGGCGAGACCCCCGACGGGCGGGAGGTGGCCGTCAAGCTCCTGCACGCCCGCTTCGACCACGACCCCGAGGCCAGGCGCTACTTCACGCGGGAGCTGGCCGCCCTTCAGCGGGTGGCGCCGTTCTGCACCGCCCGCGTCCTGGCGGCCGATCCCGACGCCGATCCACCGTACGTGGTCAGCGAGTACGTCGACGGGCCCTCGCTGCAGGAGGCGGTGCACGAGCGCGGCGTGCTGGCCGGGGCCGAGCTGGACCGGCTGGCCGTCGCGACCGCGACCGCGCTGGGCGCCATCCACGCGGCGGGGGTGGTGCACCGCGACTTCAAGCCAGCCAACGTGCTGCTGGCCGCCGACGGGCCCCGGGTGATCGACTTCGGCATCGCCCGCCCGTTCGACGCCACCGCGGGCCCGGCCAGCGGCGTCGTGGGCACGCCCTCGTACATGTCGCCGGAGCAGTTGTCCGGGCACCCGGCGGGGCCGGAGCTGGACCTGTTCGCATGGGCGTGCACGATCGCGTACGCGGCCAACGGCCGGCCGCCGTTCGGGCACGAGCCGCTGCCCGCGGTGATCAACCGGATCCTCAACGCGGAGCCCGACCTCGGCCGCCTGGCCGATCCGCTGCGCCATTACGTGGCCGCCTGCCTGCACAAGGACCCGGCCCGCCGGCCCACGGCCGCCCAGCTGCTGATGAGCCTGATGAACCGCGGCACCGACCCTGCCGGAACCCCCTTGCCGATGGGCCGTCCGGTCCCGGTCCCGCCTCCCGCGCCGGCAGGGACTCCGGCCCCCGGCGTGACTCCTGGGACGTGGGAGGCGGTGGGGCCGTCCACGCGACCGGGCAGGGCGCGCCGGGGGCTGGTGGTGGGCGCGGTGGCGGGCACGGTCGCCGTGCTGGCCGGGGTCGCCGTCGTGCTGGCCAACCTGGCGGGCGCCCAGGACCCGACGACCACCGTCACCACGTCGGCATCGGCGTCCACGTCGGCGTCCGCGTCGGCGGGCAACGTGGTGGCGCGGTCGCCGCGGCTCGGCCTGGAGTTCTGGCAGAACGGCGCGGCCGCCCCGCTGACCCTCACCGACCTGGACGACCCGGTCACCAAGGTCACCCTGCAGGCGGCTCCGTTCGAGCTGCGCGTCCCCACGCTCGCCAAGGATCGGGCGGTCCAGGTCTGCGCCTGGACCGACGACTCGATCTTCGAGGTCACCGACGGCGCCAAGACGGCCGATCACCCCTGCTTCGCCCCCGGCACCGGCATGGCCGACTACGAACACGGCTCCGGCACCCTCTTCCTCAACAACCAGGGCCACAACTACCTGATCGGCGACCGCGTGGCCCACCACTCGGACGCCCAGGACAAGGTGCTGTTCTCCGCGATCTTCAAGGACGGCGCGCAGATCCCCGTGTCGGATCAGCGGGACGACCTGTACCTGACGGTCTTCATCGACCACGACGGCGACCAGACCTTCAAGCAGGCTTCCGAGGGCGAGTACGAGTTCCTGGTCCTGGACTTCCCGGGCTGAAACTTTCAGCGGATCGCCGCAGGTCACCACTGAGGGACGAGCCCGCTGGTTGACGCCCCGGCACCGTCGTGGGATCAATCAGGGAAAGCGCTTACCCGAAGGAGCGGACGTGTTACGTCAATTCTTACGCCGCCTGTCGCTGACCGTCACCGCCGTGGTGACGGCACTGGCGGGCGCGGTCGCCGTCCAGCCTGCCGCGCAGGCCGCCAGCGTCGACACCGGTGCCTGGTACGTGCTGGTCAACCGGCACAGCGGCAAGGCCCTGGACCTGTACAACTTCGCCACCGGTGACGGCGCCCCGATCGTCCAGTGGGCCCGCAACGACGGCAACCAGCAGCAGTGGCAGTTCGTCAGCTCCGGCGACGGCTACTACCGGCTGAAGTCCCGGCACAGCGGCAAGGTGCTCGACGTCTACGAGTGGAACGCCGAAGGCGGCGCCGAGATCGTCCAGTGGGCCGACACCAACGGCTGGAACCAGCAGTTCCGCCTGGCCGACTCCGACGGCGGGCACGTACGCCTGATCAACCGGCACAGCGGCAAGGCTCTGGAGACCTGGGAGTGGGCCACCGGTGACGGCGCCCGGATCTCCCAGTGGGACGACCTGAACGGCGCCAACCAGCAGTGGCAGCTCGTCAAACTGGGCTCGGGCGGCGGCGGTGGCGGTGGTGACGGCAGCGGTTCGTGGCCGTCCGACACCGGCAGCGTGCATCAGACGGAGACGCGTGATGTGGGCTCGTTCTTCGACGGTGGGATGAAGCGCTACTACGGCATCGGTGACGGTGGCCAGGGCGAGAGCCAGGACCCGATGTTCGTGGTGGCCAACGGCGGCACGATCCAGAACGTGATCATCGACGCGCCGGCCGGTGACGGCATCCACTGCGAGGGCTCGTGCACGATCCGCAACGTGTGGTGGAACGACGTCGGCGAGGACGCCGCCACCTTCCGCAGTTCCAGTTCCTCGGCCCGCTACCTGGTCGAGGGCGGCGGCGCCAAGTCGGCCTCGGACAAGGTGTTCCAGCACAACGGCGCCGGCACGCTGACCATCCGCGACTTCCAGGTGCACAACGCCGGCAAGCTCTACCGCGCCTGCGGCAACTGCTCCAGCTCCTACCAGCGTCACGTGGTCATGGACGGCGTCACCGCCCGCTCCACGAAGGTCCTGGCCGGGATCAACACCAACTGGGGCGACACCGCCAGGTTCAGCCGCATCACCGTGTACGGCAGCGCCACCATCTGCGAGAAGTACAAGGGCGTGCCGAAGGGCGGCGAGCCCAGCAAGATCGGCGAGGGCGCGGACGGCGTCAACTGCCTCTACTCCTCGTCCGACATCACCTACAGATAGCCACCGTGCGCCGGGAAAGTCCCGCCTTTCCCGGCACCGAATGTTAGCGATAACATCGAACCGAATTCCCTACCAACCCTGTGGGATACTGAGCGCATGGGCTCGGACACGACCCGCGCGCACACGCCCCTGGACGCCGCGATCGAGGCGGCACGGTGGATCCGGTCGGCTGCCGTCGACGACGGCAGCCGGCGCCACTGGGCGGCCAACCCCGACCACGGCGGCCGCGCCGCCGTCCCCGCCGAGCCCGCCTCCCTGTATGCCGGGGCGGCGGGCATCGTGCTCTTCTTCCTCGAACTGGCCGCCGCCACCGGCGACGAGGCGTACTTGGAGGACGCCCGAGCCGGAGCCCGCTATCTGGTGGCCACCTGGCGCGACCAGGCGGATCTCACGCTCTACCACGGCCTGGCCGGCACGGTGGTCGCGCTCGCGGAGGCGGGCTGGGCGCTCGGCGACGCCGGGTTCGAGGAGGAGGCCGCGACCGCCGCCGCCCGGATCGCCGCCGCCGCCCGCCCGCTGCCCGGCGGCCCCGGGTGGACGGGCGACCCTGCCCAGCGGGGTGACGGCGGCATCGTGCTCGGCCTGCTGCGGGCGGCCACCGCGCTCGGCGTGCGGGCCTGCGAGGAGGTGGCGCTGGAGGCGGGCGGGCGTATCGCCGCGCTGGCCGTCCCGGGCCACCGCTTCGGCGCCCCACCGGCCGCCGGCTTCCCCGGCGGCGACGAGGCGGCACCGCCTGCCGTCCGCTCCGGCGGCGACCGGGCGGCGCTGCCGGAGGACGCCGTGGCCCCCGGGTTCCTGGCCGGCACGGCCGGCACCGCCTTCCTGCTGGCCAGGCTCTACGGGGCGACGGGTGACCCGCGGTTCCTGGAGGCGGCGCGGCGCGGAGCCGGGTTCGTCCGGGAGGTGAGCGTGGTCGCGGGGCGGTGCGCCGTGGTGCCGCATCACGTGCCGCAGGCGCGCGAGCTGCACTATCTGGGGTTCTGCTCCGGCTCGGCGGGCGTGGCGCGGATGTTCCACGAGCTCCACCGGGTGGCCGGCGACCCGGGCGACCTCGACTGGGTGGAGCGGCTGGCGCTCGGCGTCATCGAGAGCGAGGTTCCGCACCGGCGCACGCCCGGGTTCTGGAACGTGGCGTGCCAATGCTGCGGAGCCGCCGGGCTGCTGGAGTTGTTCGTCGGCCTGTGGTCGGCCTCGGGGTGCGAGGCGTACCTGGAACACGCCGGCGCGCTCGCCGACCACCTGATCGGCACGGCCGACGGCGCGGACGGCCGGGGCCTGCGCTGGTATCAGGCCTACCGGCGGCTGCGGCCGGGCGAGCTGACCGCCGACACCGGCTACATGGTCGGCGCGGCGGGCATCGGCGCGGCCCTGCTGCACCTGGACGCCGCGCTGCACCCGCAGGACGGCCGCCGGGTCATCCTCCTGCCCGACAACCCGTTCCCGCCCGCGCGGCTACAATCCCTGTAAAGCTAGTAGGAAATATTGACTTACGGGGCCGTGCCGACGTACGTTTCCCTCATGAGCCAGGGACTCAATCTGACCAGGCGCCCGCACGTGGACTTCGGTCGCGTCGCCGGCGCGCGGTGTCGTCGATCACGACCCAGCCACGCCCTTCTCCCCTGAGGACGATCTCGTGATCGATCTTGACCCCTTTCCCGCCGACATCCACTGGTACGACCTCCCCGACGACGAAGCGGACCCCTGCGCACGGCCGGCCATTCCTGAGGTGGCTCAGCGGAACGCCAGTCCAGCGAAGTCGCCGGAGGAGCGCCACTGGTCGATGAAGCGGAAGTAGGCCATGGCTCCCTGCGGATACCCGACCATGAGCCGGCCCTTGCGTCCCGGGTCCACGCCCTCGTTGTTGTAGTAGCCGGGCGTGCAGTCGGGCGACCCCAGCAGGGAGCCCGCGCCCGACAGCAGCAGCTCCACCCAGGCGTCCTCGGCCTCACCGGTGACCTCGACCTGGGCGTACCCCCGGTCGAGGGCGTGCTTGACGATCGTGGCGATCGTGCGGCCGGCCTCGGTGAGGTTGTGCGGGATGTTGGAGATCAGGTTCGCGCCCTGCGTGGGCTGGACGATGAAGGCGTTGGGGAAGCCGTGCACGTGGATGCCGTGCAGGGTGCGCATGCCGTCGGCCCAGTGCTCCGACAGCCGGACGCCGTCGCGCCCCGTCAGGTCGTATCCGGCGCGGCGGTCGAACTCGGTGCCGACCTCGAACCCGGAGGCGTAGATGACGCAGTCGACCTCGTACTCCCGGCCGCCCGCGACCACGCCGGCCTCGGTGATCCGCTCGACGCCCTTGCCGTCGGTGTCGACCAGGTGGGTGCCCGGCTCGTTGTACGCCTGCAGATACGCGTCGTGGAAGCACGGCCGCTTGCAGAGCTGCCGATACCACGCCTTCAGGCGCCGGGCGGTCTCCGGATCGGCCACGATCGTGTCGACGCGGGCCCTGATCTCGGCCATCTTCTCGAAGTCGGAGTCCTCGAATGCCTCCAGCATCCGTTCCAGGCTGCGTTCCTCGGCGGGCAGTTCGGCGATCTTGGCGCGGACGCGGCGGGAGATGTCGGTCCAGCCGTCCATCACCAGGTCGTCCTCCTCCAGGGCGCCGGTCTGGTTGGCGGTGAAGTTCTCCAGCCAGCGCTGCTGCCAGCCCGGCGTCGCGATCGAGGCGAACCAGTCGGGGTCGGTCGGCCGGTTGTCCCGCACGTCCACCGACGACGGCGTCCGCTGGAACACGTACAGCTCGCCGCACGCCCTGGCCAGGTGTGGCACGCACTGCACGGCCGTCGCGCCGGTGCCGATGATCGCCACACGCTTGTCCGCCAGCCGGTCCATCGGCGTGCCGAGCGGGTCGCCGCCGGTGTAGGCGTAGTCCCACCGGCTCGTGTGGAAGGAGTGCCCGCGGAACGACTCGATGCCCGGGATGCCGGGTAGCTTCGGCACGTGCAGCGGTCCGACGCCCATCGCCACGAACTGGGCGGTGAACGCGTCGCCCCGGTTCGTCGAGACGATCCACCGCGTACCGTCCCAGGTCAGGTCCGTGACCTCGGTGTGGAACAGCGCGTTGTCGTACAGCCCGAACTGCTTGCCGATCCGCTGGCAGTGCTCCAGGATCTCCGGCGCGTGGGCGTACTTCTCGGTGGGGACGTGGCCGGTCTCCTCCAGCAGCGGCATGTAGACGTAGGACGCGGTGTCGCACTGCGCGCCCGGGTAGCGGTTCCAGTACCAGGTGCCGCCGAAGTCGCCGCCCTTCTCGACGATGCGCACGTCGTCGACGCCGGCCTCCTTCAGCCGCGCCCCGGTGACGAGCCCGGCGAACCCGCCGCCGATGAACGCGACCGTCACGTGGTCGCGCTTCGGCTCCCGTTCGGCCAGCGGGGTGTACGGGTCGTCCAGGTAGTGACTGAGTTGCCCGGTGAGCCGTAGGTACTGGTCATTGCCATCGGGGCGGAGCCGCTTGTTGCGCTCCTCCAGATACCTGCGGCGGATGGCCTCTTTGTCCATGAACGCTCCTTCGGCAGCGATTCCAGAATGGCATTCGGGAATCGTGCCGACAAGGGCCGCTCACGCCAGCGCGTCGCGGGTCCACGAGCCGAGCACGAGGAGTGTCTTGGTGCCCGTCACGTCGCCCGCGCGGCGCAGCCGGTCGATGACCTGCTGCAGGTGGCCCAGATCGCGCACCCGGACGTGGATGAGCGCGTCCGGGTCGCCGGCGATCGTGAACACCGCCTGCACCTCCGGCACGTCCGTCGCCGTCCGGACGATCTCGCTCACCGGCGTCGTGCCCGGGTAACGCAGCTCGGTGAACGCCTCGATGCCCCAGCCCAGCTTGGCGTAGTCGATCTGCACGCTGAAACCGGTGATCACGCCCAGCTCCCGCAGCCGGTCCACCCGCCGCTTCACCGCCGCCACCGACAGGCCGATCCGCTCGGCCATCTCCGAGAACGTCCGCCGGCCGTCCTCGCGCAGCAGCCGCAGCACCTGGTGATCGATCTCGTCCACGACTGACATGCGCGAACCCCCTCCTTTGCCGCAAAGAACATATGCATTCCCCGCCTACCGCTCCAAGTCTTTGCGTCTTCGTCCCGGTTTTCCCGCTGATACTTGCGCTCATCCCGGGTGCGTTGCTGTGCTGGGGGTCCCCACCGCACGACCGCCAGGAGGTACGCGTGAGCGTGTCCCTCGACGACAGGTACGCCGCCGAGAGCGGCCGGGTGCTGATCTCCGGCATCCAGGCCCTGGTCCGCCTCACTCTGGAGCAGCGCCGCCTGGACACCGGGCGCGGCCTCGACACCCGCGTCTTCGTCTCCGGCTACCAGGGCTCCCCGCTCGCCGGGGTCGACCTGGAGATGGGCCGCGCCCGGCGCTTCCTCGACGAGGCCGGCGTGGTGTTCCAGCCCGGGCTCAACGAGGAGCTCGCCGCCACCGCCGTCGCCGGCACCCAGCTCCTGCGCGAGCTCCCCGGCCGCCGCCACGCCGGCGTGACGGGCTTCTGGTACGGCAAGAACCCCGGCCTGGACCGGGCCGCCGACGCCATCAGGCACGGGAACGTGGCGGGCACGGCGGCGCTCGGCGGGGCCGTGGCCTGGATCGGCGACGACCCGGGCAGCAAGTCCTCCACGGTGCCCAGCTCGTGCGAGCCGATGTGCCAGAGCCTGGCCATGCCGCTGCTCGCGCCGGGCACCGTGGCCGAGATCATCGAGTTCGGCCTGCACGCCGTCGCCCTGTCGCGGGCCTCCGGACTGTGGACGGGGCTCAAGATCCTCGCCGACGTGGCCGACGCCTCGGCGACCGTCGACCTCGACGCGCTGCGGTCGGGCATCCCCGCGCCGCAGCGCGCCGACGCCGGGCCGCCGCCGATCCTGGTGGGCCCCGCCTCGCTCGACGCCGAGCACGACATGCTCACCCGGCGGCTCGACCTGGCCCGCGCCTACGCGCGGGCGAACGGGCTGAACCGGGTCATGTTCTCCTCCTCGCGCGCCACGCTGGGCATCGTCGCCTCCGGCACGTCGTACCAGGTGGTCCTGCGGGCGCTGGCCGACCTCGGGGTGCGGGAGGCGGACCTCGAAGGGCTCGGGGTGCGGCTCGTCCGGCTCGGGATGCCGTTCCCGCTCGACCCCGCCGAGCTGGTCGCCATGACCTCCGATCTGGAGCGGGTGCTCGTGGTCGAGGACAAGGTGCCGTTCATCGAGGGCCTGCTCAAGCAGGCGCTGTACGGCGGGGAGCGGACGCCGGTCGTGGTCGGGCGCGCCGACGAGACCGGGCGCGAGCTGCTCACCGCGCGTGGCACGCTGGGCGCCGAGTCCGTCGCCGCCGCCGTGGCCGCCTGCCTCGGCCCCGACCGCCTGCCGCGGACCGCACTCACACTGGCCGGCGCCGGCTCCTCCGTGAAGAGGCGCGCCCTGCTGCCCGTCGTCGCGGCGCGGACACCGTACTTCTGCTCGGGCTGCCCCCACAACACCTCCACGCGCACGTCCGACGACACCCTGGTGGGCGTCGGGATCGGCTGCCACGCGATGATCGCGCTGGACGGCAACGGGCGCGGTCACCAGGTCGGCATCACCCAGATGGGCGGCGAGGGAGCCCAGTGGATCGGCCTGGCGCCGTTCACCGAGGACCGGCATTTCGTGCAGAACCTCGGTGACGGCACCTTCCATCACTCCGGCTCCCTGGCCATCAGGGCCGCCATCGCCGCCGGGGTGACGATCACCTACAAACTCCTCTACAACGACGCCGTCGCCATGACCGGTGGCCAGCGCGCCGAGGGCCGCCTGGACGTGCCCGCGCTGACGCGGGCGCTCGCCGTCGAAGGGGTACGGCGCGTCGTCGTCACCACGCCCGAGCCCGAGACGTACCGGAACATCACGCTCGACCCGATCGCCACCGTCAGGCACCGCGACGACCTCCCCGACGTGGAGCGGGAGCTGGCCGCGCTCGACGGGGTGACCGTGCTGATCCACGACGACCGGTGCGCGGCCGAGGAACGGCGGCTGCGCAAACGCGGCAAGCTGCCCGTCGCCGTCGAGAAGGTCGTCGTCAACGAGCGGGTCTGCGAGGGTTGCGGCGACTGTGGCGAGGTGTCCACCTGTCTGTCGGTGCAGCCCGTGGAGACCGAGTTCGGGCGGAAGACGCGCATTCACCAGCCGTCCTGCAATTCCGACCTGAGCTGCCTGAAGGGGGACTGCCCGTCGTTCCTGCTGGTGAAGCCGGGGACGGCGAAGCGGGAGCGGCCGGTGCCGGAGGCGCCGGGGTCTCTGCCGGAGCCTGTGGCGAAGTTCCCAGATAAATCAGCATTGATCCGCATGCCCGGCATCGGGGGGACCGGGGTCGTCACCGTCTCGCAGATCCTGCAGATGGCCGCCCACCTCGACGGCCTGCACGCGGCCGGCCTGGAGCAGACCGGCCTGGCGCAGAAGGGCGGGCCGGTCGTCAGCGACATCCGCATCGCCCCGCACCCGATCACCGGCTCCGTACGGGCCGCGAACGGCAGCGCCGACGTGCTCATCGGCTTCGACCTGCTCGGCGCCGCCGCCGACGCCAACCTGGCCGCCGCCGCGCCGGACCGCACGATCGCCGTGGTCAACACCACCGTCGTGCCCACCGCCGCCATGGTGACCGGCCGCGACCGGCTCGGCTCCACCGAAGGCGCGCTCGCCCGCGTCGAGTCGGCCACCCGGCAGGCCGACAACCTGTACGTGGACGCGCACGGCCTGGCCGAATCCCTGTTCAACGACCACATGCCGGCCAACATGGTGCTCGTCGGCGCCGCGTACCAGCATGGCTGCATCCCGATCTCCGCCGCCTCGATCGAGCAGGCCATCCGGCTCAACAAGGCCGCCGTCGAGCAGAACCTGGCCGCCTTCCGCTGGGGCCGCGCCACCGTCGTCACCCCGGCCGAGGCTCCGGCCGCCGAACCGGGCCTGGAGGAGGTGCTGGCCCGCCGCACCGCCGACCTGACCGGCTACCAGAACGCCACCTACGCGCGCACGTACGCCGACGACGTCCGCCACGTGACGGCGCGCGCCACCGAGCGCGCCGGCGAGGAGGCCGGCGCCCGCATCGGCCTCGCCTACGCCCGCGGCCTGCACAAGCTCATGGCCTACAAGGACGAGTACGAGGTCGCCCGCCTCCACCTCGACCCGGCCGAGCAGGCCAGGCGCGAGCAGGAGTACGGCACGGACGCCGTCGTGTCGGTGCTGCTGCACCCGCCGCTGCTGCGCGCGCTGGGCATGAAGCGCAAGATCCGCCTGCGCCGCACGGCCGCGCCCGTCTTCCGCGGCCTGCGCGCCGCCCGGGTGCTGCGCGGCACCGCCCTGGACGTCTTCGGCTACGCCCACGTACGACGGGTCGAACGGGAGTTGGTCAGCGAATACCGTGATCTCATGCGAGACGCCCTGAACCGGCTCACGCCCGGCACCGCCGACGCCGTGGCCGACCTCGCCGCGCTGCCGGAGATGATCCGCGGGTACGAGGACATCAAGCTCGCTCGCGTCGCCGAGTTCCGCGAGCGGGCGGCCAAGGCCCTCGCGCACCTGAACGCCTCTTCCCAGGAGTAGCCGTGACCGTTGACCGCCTGCTGCCGGACCAGGACGCCCGAGACCTCCTCGACCTCACCCGCGACATCGCCGACAAGGAGCTCGCCCGCAGGGTCGACGAGCACGAACGCGCCGAGACGTACCCGCACGGGCTGTTCGCGACGCTGGGCGAGGCCGGGCTGCTCGGCCTGCCCTACCCCGAGGAGTACGGCGGCGGCGGGCAGCCGTACGAGGTGTATCTGCAGGTGATCGAGGAACTCGCCGCCCGGTGGGCCTCGGTGGCGGTGGCCACCAGCGTCCACACACTGGCCTGCTTCCCGGTGCTCGCCTACGGGACGCCGGAGCAGCGGTCGCGATGGCTGCCGGACATGCTGGCCGGGCGCCTGATCGGCGGCTACAGCCTGTCGGAGCCCCAGGCCGGCTCCGACGCCGCCGCCCTCACCTGCCGCGCCGACCGCGTCGAGGGCGGCTACCGGATCACCGGCAACAAGGCGTGGATCACCCATGGCGGCATCGCCGACTTCTACGCCCTCTTCGCCCGCACCGGCGACCGGAGCATCTCCTGCTTCCTCGCTCCCGGGGCAGCCGACGGCCTCACGTTCGGGCGCCCCGAGGAGAAGATGGGCCTGCACGCGGTGCCCACGACCGGCGCCCACTGGGACGGCGCCTTCCTGGAGGACGAACGACTGCTCGGCGAAGAGGGGCAGGGGCTCCAGATCGCCTTCAGCGCCCTCGACTCCGGACGCCTCGGCATCGCCGCCTGCGCCACCGGCCTCGCCCAGGCCGCCCTGGACGAGGCCGTCTCGTACGCGAAGGAGCGGCAGACGTTCGGCAGGAAGATCATCGACCACCAGGGCCTCGGCTTCCTGCTGGCCGACATGGCGGCCGGGGTCGACTGCGCGCGAGCCACCTACCTGGACGCCGCCCGCCGCCGCGACGCCGGCCTGCCGTACAGCCGGCAGGCGTCCGTGGCCAAGCTGGTGGCCACCGACACGGCCATGAAGGTGACCACGGACGCGGTGCAGGTGTTCGGCGGGTACGGGTACACGCGCGAGTTCCGGGTGGAGCGGTACATGCGCGAGGCCAAGATCATGCAAATCTTCGAGGGCACCAATCAGATCCAGCGGCTGGTCATCAGCAGACACTTGGCCAAGTAGCTTCTGACGTGCGAGAACCCCGCTTTCCGGTGCTGGGAAGCGGGGTTCGGTTGTCTTGGGGCGGCGTCTTACATGATCACTGTTCCGTGCCTGTTCCGTGAGAGACCTCGCGCGGACGGAACAGCCGGTCGTCGATGGCCTTCCGAGCGCGGTCGTGGGAGCCGGGCATCATGTGGGCGTAGACCCGGAGGGTGAACCCCGGGTCGGCATGGCCGGGGTATTCAGCGAGCGCCACGTCGTACAAGGGCCGCAACAAGCCCCTGTCGCAGAAGCCGGCCAACCGCTCCCACGCTCGGCTACGCGGACCGGGCGAACGCGCCAACGCCCAGCTCAAGAGCTGGCTTATCCTCCGCAAGCTCCGCTGCTGCCCGCACATGGCAGGCGCGCTCTGCAAGGCGATGGCCGTTCTGCAGAACTACGAGCTCACCCGACATCCTCGATCACTTGCCGCAGGGGCATCCGGCCGCCTCACTCATGCTGCGGCGTGAGGACTTGTCGGCCATCTACAGTTGGGCAGTGGTCACGTCTTCGGCCCTGTCCTGGACCGCCGAGGCGATCGGCGACCGGAAGTTGCTGGAGATCGGGGCCGGGTCCGGCTGTTGGAGTCATCAGCTGATCCAGCGGCCGTGCGCGCTCACCCTGACAGGGGTCTCCTGCTGGTGCGGCCTCCCCACCATGACCAGACCCTGCGCGCTTTCTTCGATGAGCTGGAGCGGCACTGGTATGAGGAGGCCGTTTGTCCTGTTGCCGTCCATTGGCTGGGCCACAACGACCGGATGATGCTCTATCGTCGCATGTCCGGCCGCCGTTGACATTGACGAGTTCCCGCGTGTTCAGCGCACTGCCATGGGTGGGCGGACACCCGGGCAAGAGCTTCGACGTGGTGCCCATTTGTCTTGTGAGGGCTGCGACCCGGCAGGCCCGGGAAAGTCCTCACGCCAGGTGACAGTCGCCACCTGCAGCAGAGCCCACAGATCGGCGGCGGCGATGGCTCGGACACGGGCGTGAGCGCGCCGCGTCAACAAGCTCCCGCCACACGGACAGAGTCCCGATCGGCGCCTCGGCCGTACCCGCCCAACGTCTGTGCGACCCGCACTCGTACCCGGTGAAACTTGTGCATGACGCGACATGGCGGCCCCCCCGAGTCTCGGTCACGTCCACGGACGTGGTGTATGAATCGATCTCCGAGTGATCCTGTTTCTGCAGGTTAAGCGGTAAGTGTCTGTGGGAGTTGGTTCGGGGTCGGTGTGTCGCTTGTGATCAGCCGGACGCGGGCTTTGGCCAGGATGTCCAGGCCCATGTAGCGTCGGGCTTCGATCCATTCGTCGGTCTGCTCGGCCAGCACCGCGCCGACCAGCCGGATGATGGCGGCCCGGTCGGGGAAGATGCCGACCACGTCGGTGCGGCGGCGGATCTCTTTGTTCAGTCGTTCCTGCGGGTTATTCGACCAGATCTGCCGCCAGGTCTCACGCGGGAAGGCGGCGAAGGCCAGCAAGTCCTCGCGGGCGGCGTCCAGATGCTCACAAGCGGCCGGGTACTTGGCCTCCAGCGCTTCGATGACCCAGGCGTGCTGGCTGCGCACCTGCTCGGCGGTGGGCTGGTCGAAGATGGTGCGCACCAGGGTGGCCACCCACGGCTGGGCTGACTTGGGTACGCAGGTGAGCAGATTGCGCAGGTAGTGGGTGCGGCAGCGCTGCCAGCACGCGCCCGGCAGAGCGGCGCCGATGGCCTCGACCAGGCCGCGGTGGGCGTCGGAGATGACCAGCTGAACGCCGGACAGGCCCCGGGCGAGCAGGCCGCGCAGGAACGCCAGCCAGCCGGCACCGTCCTCGGCCGAGGTGACCTCCAGGCCGAGGACCTCGCGCTGGCCGTTGGCGTTGACGCCGGTGGCCACCAACACGTGCACGTTGATCGTGCGACCGCCCTCACGCACCTTCTGGGTCAAGGCGTCCAGCCAGACGAAGGTGTACGGGCCGGCGTCCAGCGCGCGGGTGCGGAACGCCTCGACCTGCTCATCCAGCACCTTGGCCATCTGCGAGACCTGGCTCTTGGAGATGTGCTTGATGCCGAGCTGCTCGACCAGCTTGTCCACCCGCCGGGTGGAAACGCCGAGCAGGTAGGACGTGGCGACCACGCTGATCAGCGCCTGCTCGGCCCGTCGGCGTCGCTCCAGCAGCCAGTCCGGATAGTAGGAGCCGGACCGCAGCTTCGGAATCGCGAGCTCGATGGTTCCTGCGCGGGTGTCCCACTCGCGCGCCCGGTAGCCGTTGCGGGAGTTGGTCCGCTCGTCGCTGCGCTGGCCGTAGGCGGCCCCGCACAGGTTGTCAGCCTCGGCCGACATCAACGCTTCGGCCATGGTCTTCACCATGGATCGCAACATGTCAGGGTCGTCGGTCTCGATCTGCTTCGCGAGCCACTGCGCGGGCGTCACACTGTTGTCTGCGGCCATCGACTGGTTCTCCTTCGATCTTGATCTAGCTACTCGAAGGATCACTCGATGGCCGTCTTCATTTCACGGCGCCACGCCTGTGACCAGGCCAAACTCGTACACCACTCCCGTGGACGCAACCCGAGTCTCGGGAGGCCGCCATGTCGCGCGGACGTTGGCCGTCGTTACACGGCCCACGCGTACAGGGTGCGAATGTTGCCACACCATGCCTCGATATCGGTAACGCCTCGATAGACGGTGTACGGTCCGCAGTCCCACCAGAACGAGTTCTCTACCATGATCTGCACCGAGTTGTTCGGGCCGCAGTGGTTGTACTTCGCCCGCCGGTCGGGGGTTTCTGTGAAGTGGTTGTAACCACATTTGTACGCCGCGGTGTTACCGGTCGCCGCCGTCTTGGCCGATGCTGGCGAAGCGCCACTCAGCAAGGCTCCGACCATCAGTACTCCGGCCAAGCCTGCGGCAACTCTCTTCGCTCTCATGCACACTCCTGAATCCTGCCGATTCTCGAACCCGCACAGTCTGCCATTCCACCTGTCATGCCGATACGGGCAATGCGGCCAAAGTGTGTTGCTTCTCTGCCAGTCGCCGACGGGATGTCGATGCCGAATGACCGGACCAGGGCCGCGTCGAGCGACAAGTACGGCCGTTACCCTCCGCTGGACGCATGAGAGCCCCAGTGACCACCGGCGGGCCTTCGGCGTTCATGACTGAGGCTTTCCAACCTGATCGCGCAGGTCAGCAGGGGCGGTGTCGGGACCGGTTGGCATGAGAAGAGGCTCCCGGTAAGACAGCAGTCGACCAAGATTCGATGCCCCAACCGGGAGCCTCGCTGCGTCTTACCGTGCCTCGATTCGGCTGCCCAACCACACCCGGGCCCGCCTGGCCGAACTCGTCCGCACACAGCGGGCCGAACGAGGCTGCCGATGGCGGCGGTTAGGCCCGGCCCAGCAAGCGCTGCCGGTCCTGGCCCATCTGCGTAACGGCGACACCTACGCACGCCTGGCGCTACGTCCGCGAAGCCGTGGACCTTGTGGCCGTCCTGGCCGACGACGTGCACGCCGCCACGGCACGAGCGGGCCGGTCGGCCCACGCCATCCTGGACGGCACACCCATCCCGATCGGCCGCCTCGCCGATGAGCGGCCGTACTACAGCGGGAAACACAAGAAACACGGGATGAACGTGCAGCTGCTGGCCCATCCGGTGGGCCGGCTGGTGTGGGCCTCGCCCGCGCGTGCGGGTGCTGTTCACGACGTGACCGCCGCTCGTACGATGCCTGATCGACGCCCTGACCAGCGCCGGCGTCAAGACCTTCGCCGACAAGGGCCATCAAGGCGCGCAGGCGGCACCATCCGCACGCCGTTCAAGCGGCATCGCCACCGACGATGGCTGTCACGCCGGCAGCGAGCGGTCGACCACGCCCATGCCCGCATCCGCGCCATCGGCGAGCGCGCCGTCGCCACCTCGAAAAACCTGGAAGGTACTGACCAAGCTGCGCTGCTGCCGCATCGCGCGACCACGCTCGTGCAAGCAATCCTCGTGCTGCAGCTCATCGAGGAGGGCCTTTACCCAGGATGAAAAAGGCTCCATGTCGAACGAGCACGTCGACGTTCGATTGCTGTAATCCGAGAAGGCGACTGCCGATGTCCGGCAAACATAAGGCCCAGTTCCGTCTCCGTCAGGCCGGAAATGCGGCGCCCTCAAATGAAGTGGTCGCGAGAATAGATGATTCACGGCACTTTATGCCGTGCGGGCGCCATCATAGTCCGAAGGCTCCAAGTGATCAGCGGGCATTCGGCCATGTCGATGTCCAGGCCGGGATGGCTCTGTCGCTCGTACCGGTGGGTCGGTATGATCACGCCATCCGTCCCGTGTGACCCCTCAGGCAGGACCCCTGTGCGCCCCGTGCCTCCGCCGCCCGTCATCAGTTACCAGGACTGGGGATTCCTCTGCGGAATCCTGGCCGCCAGGACGACGGAGGAGCTGACGTCGCGCCCCTTCGTCCCGAGCCCCGCACGCCTGGCACCCGGGGAGCGGGCTCTCCTCGTGGGGCCGGCGCAGCGCCACACCTGGAAGCCGCAGAGCGCTGTCGCGTACAGGCGGGACAACATGTTCGCCTTCGGGTCGCTCTCCTTCGTCGTCGCCGCGCACGCGATCAACGAGGCCGCCAACGCGATGAGGAAGAGCAAGGCGAGGGCGGAGGCGCAGGGACAGTGGGTGATCGACGGCGCCGGGCCGCTGACGGTCACCACGCACGGCGCCCACTTCACGCACCCCGACACCTGGGCGCATTTCGCCTGGGGGAGGGCCGAGTTCTGCGACATGGACGCTGCCGACCTGTTCCAGATCCACATGGTCGACGACATGACGGGTCACCGGATCGGGCTGAGGTTCCGGACCATCTGGGCGCCGTTGGTCTTCGTGCTCACGGCGTTGTCCTCGCAGCCCGGGCATCCTCGGCTGCACGATCGTTCGTGGGTGCCGCCTCACCTCGCGCATGTTCATCCAGAGGTGCCCGCACTGGTGGCTGACGTGGCGCTCAAGCTCGCCACGGGGCAGGAACTGCCGCTGGACCAGGCTCGCTATCGCGGCCTGCGCGGCTGACGACGCTCGGGGAGGGGGCTGGGACCCCTCTGGCGCATGCGGGCTAGTGGCGCGCTAGGGGCGGGCTAGCGGGGCCGGGAAGCATCCGAGGCGTGGATCTCCTGCTTGTCGCGTGCCAGGTCCTGATCGGGTCCGTGTTCGCCGTCGCCGCGTTCACCAAGCTGCGCAGCCGCGCGGACCTGCGCTCGTTCGCGTCGACCCTGGTGATGGTGCCGGAGCGGCTGCGCCTTCCGGTGGCCGCGGTGGTGGCGGCGGGTGAGGCGGCGACGGTCGCTCTCATGGTGATCCCGGAGATCGGGCTGGTCCTCGGCGGGATCATGCTCGGCGCGTTCAGTGTGGTGATCGCCGTGAGCGCCCGGCGGGGCGCGCGGGTGTCCTGCCGCTGCTTCGGCCCGTCCGTGGTCTCGCTCGGCTGGGTCCACCTGGTGCGGAACGCGCTGCTGCTGGTGGTGGTGGCGCTGGGCGGGATGGCGCTGACCTTGACGAGCGGGCCACCGGCCGCGGCGGCGCTGGCGGTGGCGATACCGGCCGGGCTGGTGGGGGCGGTCGTGCTCGTCGCCTTCGACGACATCGCCGGGTTGTTCATGAACAGAACGGGGAGTGTGTGATGCAGTACCTGATCGCCGCGGTCGTGCTGATCGGTCTCCTGTGCATGGTGAACATGCTGCTGACCATCGGCGTGATCCGCCGGCTGCGCAGGGAGAGCTCGCCGTCGATGCCGGCGGAGGGGCTCCTGCCCGGCGAAAGGGTCCCGGAGTTCGCCGCCATGACCACGAGCGGCGAGCCGATCTCCGGTGAACTCCTGGGCGCGCCCGCGCTGGTCGGCTTCTTCTCCCAGGGCTGCCAGCCCTGCAAGGACCTGCTGCCGCTCTTCGTGGAGCGGGCGCGCGGCACGTCGGACGGTGTCCTCGCCGTGGTCGTCGCCGGCCCCTCCGAGAACCCGGAAGCCGACGTCGAACGGCTCGCGCAGGTGGCGCAGGTCGTCAAGGAGGCGCCCCAGGGCCCTCTGCAGAGGGCGTTCAAGGTCAGCGGGTACCCGACGGTCATCACGATCGGCGCCGGGGACACGGTCGTCAGCAGCGGCCACATCATGCCCGACGAGGTCACGGCGCCGTGAGGCGGGCGCTCGTGGTGGCGGCCTGCGGCGTCGCGGGGCTGGCCCTGCTGGCTGTACGGCTGCGCGCGACGTACGTGGTGATCCGCGTCCACGGCAGCAGCATGGCCCCGACGCTGACCCACGGGGACCGGGTGCTGTCCCGGCGTACGGAGCTGGCGGCGTTGCGCAACGGGCAGATCGCCGTCGTGGCGAGTCCTCGCCCGGACGGTAGCGGCTTCCTGATCAAACGTGTCGCGGCCGTGCCCGGCGATCCGGTTCCGGAGCAGGTGCGGCGGGTGGTCGCCGACGACGTCGTGCCGGCCGGGCGGTTCGTCCTGATCGGTGACAACACCGAGGTCAGTTTCGACTCCCGCGAGCACGGCTTCTTCCACGCCGACGATCTCCATGCCGTCACCGTCAGGAAGCTGGAGCTGCAGCATGGCCGTTGACGGGGTGCGCCTGTCCGCCTCGGCGCGTGAGGCCGCGGCGACCGGCTGGAGCGGCGCCGCCGCCCCCATGATCGGGTACGGGGTCACCCTGCTGGGCATGGCCACGGCGCCGGTCGCGGTGGCGTGGCTGACCAAACTGGTCATCGACGGCCTCACCGGGGCGGCCTCCCTGGCCGAGCTGCTGGCCCTGGCCGCGGGGCTGGCCGGCACCGGGGTGGTCGCCGCGATCCTGCCGCACTGCTCGCGCTATCTGGGCAGCCAGATCGGCCGCGCCATGACGGCCACCACGACGGACCGGCTCTTCGCCGCGACGGCGCGATTTCCCGGGCTCCGGCCCTTCGAGGATTCGCGCTTCCTGGACCGGCTGCGCCTGGCCGAGGACGGGACGTCCAGGGCCGACGGCATCGTCACCGAGGCGTTCGGCCTGGTCCGCTCCGCCGTCACCGTTACCGGCTTCGTCGGGTCCCTGCTGGTGATCAGCCCCGCCATGACGCTGATCGTGCTGTGCGCCGCCGTACCGGCACTCATCGCGCAACTGAAGCTGTCGCGCCGGCGGACGACCTTGATGTGGGAGATCGGTCCGGCGGAGCGAAGGCAGCTCTTCTACAGCACTCTGCTCAGCACGATCGAGGCGGCCAAGGAGATCAGGCTCTTCAACCTGGGCGGGTTCCTGCGCGGCCGCCTCATGGCCGAGCTGTCGACGACTCACGAGGCCAAGCGGCGGATGGACCGCAAGGAGCTGTCGGCCGAGGGGCTGCTCGCCCTGCTGTCCGCCGTGGTGGCCGGAGGCGGGCTCGTGTGGGCCATCGCCGCGGCCCGGACCGGCACGCTCACCGTCGGGGACGTGTCGATGTTCACCATCGCCGTCGTCGCCGTCCAGGGCGGGCTCGACACCCTGGTCAGCGGCATCGCGACGACCGACCACAACCTGCGGCTCTTCGGCCACTACGTGGCGGTCATCAGGGCCGAGCCCGACCTCGTCGTGCCTGCCGACCCCGCGCCGCTGCCGCGGCTGCGCCGGGGGATCGAGCTGCGCGACGTGTGGTTCCGCTACAGCGACGACCATCCCTGGATCCTGCGCGGCGTCGACCTGTTCATCCCGTACGGCGCGGCCGTGGCGCTGGTCGGGCTCAACGGCGCGGGCAAGAGCACGCTCGTCAAACTGCTCTGCCGGTTCTACGACCCGAGCCGGGGAGCGATCCTCTGGGACGGGGCCGACCTGCGCGACGTCCGGCCGGAGGCGCTGCGGGAACGGATCAGCGGCGTCTTCCAGGACCACATGACCTACGACTTCTCCGCCCGCGACAACATCGGTGTGGGAGACGTGGACGCCCGTGACGACCTGAACCGGATCCGCGCCGCCGCGCGGAAGGCCGGGGTGGACGAGCTGCTGGCGGCCCTTCCCCGCGGCTACGACACGCTGCTCACCCGGATGTTCGCCAGCGAGGAGGACCGCGAGGACTCCTCGACGGGCGTCGTGCTCTCCGGCGGCCAGTGGCAGCGAACCGCCCTGGCCAGGGCCTTCCTCCGGGACGACCGTGACCTGATGATCCTGGACGAGCCGAGCTCCGGCCTCGATCCCGAGGCCGAGGCCGACGTGCACGCCCGGATGCGCCTCCACCGCGCCGGCCAGACCAGTCTGCTCATCTCCCACCGGCTGAACACGGTGCGGGACGCCGACCTGATCGTCGTCCTCAAGGACGGCGGCGTCGCCGAGCGGGGAAGTCACGACGACCTCATGGCGGTGAACGGCACCTATGCGCGCCTCTTCCGCCTCCAAGCCCGCGGATATCACGAATCCGCGCCCAGTGGACCCGAGGCATCGAAGGAGGTGAAGACAGAATGCTGGACAAGCTCATCGACCGGTTGATTCCCACGGCCAAGGCTGACGCGGCGTGCACCCCGAGGTGCGTGCAGATCAGCTACGACCCGAACACCGGCTGCTACAAGATGCGGTGCTACAACCGTGACTGCAGCTACCGCACGGTCACCCTGTGCGAGTAACTCCCCGGAGAAGAGGTGGGACCGATGAAGTACATCACCGCCTTGGCGGACCGGATCGTCGCCTTCGCCGTACCGGCGGGTGACGCGCAGGCCGCCTGTACTGCTCGTTGCATCATCGACCACACGACCTGCACCGGCAGCATTTGTTGTGCCTACTACAAATGCTGGCGGAGCGACTGCTCGGTCTACTGGCGAAAGCGATGCGCCTAGGTTAGTAAAGGGACGGCCCTCTGGCAGGCTCCGGCCAGAGGGCACCCTGGTACGAGCGGGCGGTGTCAGAACGACGCGCCCCGGAGTATGTCCTGATGCTGCCGGCGTAGGTGGTCGGCCGGTTCGACGCCGAGTTCCGTGCTCAGGATGTCGCGCATGCGCCGGTAGGCGGCGAGCGCTTCGGCACGGCGGCCGAGCCCGGCCAGGGCACGCAGCAGCATCCCCCACAGTGACTCACGGAGAGGGTGGGCCTCGACGAGGCGTTCCAGTTCCGGGATGACCCGGTTGTGGAGGCCGAGCCGCAGTTCGGCTTCCACCCAGAGCTCGGACGCGGTCAGGTGCACCGCGTCCAGACGGCGGCGCTCACAGCGGACGGTTTCGACGTCGATCTCCGGCGCCAGCGGGCCGCGCCACATGTCCAGCGCCTCCCGCAGCAGAACGGCCGCCACCGCGGGGCTGCCCGCGGTCAGGGCGTCCGTTCCCCGGGAGAAGTGCTGCTCGAACGCCCTGATGTCGACGGCTCGATCGGGGACGATGAGGGTGTAGCCGTGCCCGTGGGTGTTCAGGGTGACACCGTGGGCGGCGAGCGGCGCCAGCGTGCGTCGCAGGCGGTATACGTACGTCTGCAGGCTCGCCTTGGCCGTGGCCGGTGGCCTGTCCGGCCAGAGCTCCGTCATCAGTCGATCCACGCTGACCACTCCGCCCGGCCGCAGCATGAGAACGGCGAGGATGGCCTGCTGCTTCGCGGCCCGGACGTCGATCGCGCGGCCCCCGCCGTCGACCACCGACAGGCGCCCCAACAGTTGGAACATCGTGCACCTCCGATCGCCAGTGTGATCGCGGTGGGTATGTTCCAGGTATGACCGTCAGGCGAGCGCGGCTGTCAAGAGCACCTCGACCAGGCCGCGCGCCCGTTTGGCGGGGCCCTCGGGGCCGAGGGACTGGCCGGAGGCGTTCAGCCCTTCGAAGACCAGCGTGAGGTGGTCGGCCAGAGCGGCCGGGTCGCGGACCCCGAGCCGGGCGGTCAGCTCGCCGATGCTCTCGCGGAACCAGGCTTTGGCCGCGACCGCGTTGCGGTGCGCGGGCAGGTCGCGGTCGGGGAACTCGGCCAGCGTCATCTGCAGCGCGCAGCCGCGGAACTGCTCGGAGGCGACCTGCCCGTACACCGTGTCGAAGACCGCCAGGATCTGCTCGCGCGGGTCGGGGCCGGCGGCCGCGACCGCCTCCGCGAACGTCTCGCGGAACTCCCCGGCGGCGTGTTCGACGTACGCGCCCACGAGGCCGTCCTTGGAGGCGAACAAGCGGTACAGGGTCGTCGGCGCGACGCCGGCCTCCGTCGCGACCAGGTCGACGCCGGTGGCCCGGATGCTCTTCCAGTAGAACAGCCCGCCGGCCACGCGGAGCACGTGGTCCCTGGTCTCAGCGGCAGGTCGTTGCATGGTTGCTCCTCACGCGGCACCCGTTGGCGGGCGTTCCCTGATCGATGTTAGGGATCGTTCCCCTACAGCTTAGTCCGTGGGTGAGCTTCCCTTGACGCCGCTCAGGCCTAGAGCTGGTGCAGGGCCGCGTGGTCGGGCTCGGCGGCGCCGCCGTCGAGATGGGCCCGCAGGGAGTCGATGCGGCCTGCCCGGTTGCTCCTGGTGCGCTCGACCCACGCGCCCGCCTCTTCCCGCGGGCCGGGTCCAGGCGGGAGAGGGCGGCGCTGCGCCTCGTGCCGGTACGCTCCCGCTCGGCGGGCTACAGGTGGTCCCGGTCCCAGGCGCCGCGGGCGGTGGTGATGGCGTCCTTGTGGTCGCGGGACCAGTCGGCCAGCGCGGACACCATGCCCGCCAGGCTCTCGCCCATCGGGGTGAGCCGGTAGTCGGTCTGCGGGGGGATGGTGGGGTAGACGGTCCGTTCGACCAGTCCGTCCCGGCACAGCCGTTTGGTCGTCAGCGTGAGCATCCGCTGGGAGATGCCGGGGATCGCCCGTTCCAGCTCCCGGAAGCGGCGCGTCCCCTTGGACAACTCGACGAGGACCAGCACGGTCCAGCGATCGCCGAGCCGGTCGAGCACGTCGCGGATCCCGCAGTCGTCATCGCCGCACGGGCCAGTGACCTGTGGGCTTACCGCCGTGTTCGTGGCTGACACGAAAGTGCCTCCTTACGGGCCGTTCGTCCGGTGTGGATGATCGATGCGTTCCCGATCCGCATCAACACTGATCTGCATCAACACCTAGGAGCGTCAAATGATTCTCGTCACCGGTGTCTCCGGCGGCCTCGGCGGCCTGATCCTGCGCGGTCTCTCCGGCGAGGACGATCTGGAGGTGGTCGGCGGCACCCGCTCGGGTGACGGAGTGAACGCGCGCCGGATCGACTTCGACGACCCGGCGTCGCTCGCCGGCGGATTCCGGGACGTGGACGTCCTCGTGTTCGTCTCGGCCGGATACGCCGAGGACGACGTGGTGCTCGCCCGTCATGGCGCCGTGGTGGACGCGGCGGAGGCGGCGGGCGTCCGGCACGTCGTCTACACCAGCCTGGCGGGCTCGGGCGACCTGATGACGATCGCGCTGCCGCACCGCTGGACCGAAGCGCGCCTGGCCGCCGCCTCGTTCGAGGTGACGGTCCTGCGCAACGGGCTCTACACCGAGGTCCCGGTCGGGCTGGCCGCGGCCGCCGCCGCGTCGGCCGGTGAGACCGGCGTCTTCGCCGCGCCGTTCGGCGGCGGAAGCGTGTCGGTCGTGGCGAAGGAGGACCTGGCCGACGTCGCCGTCCGGGTCGCCGCGGAGAGCGGGCGCGACCTGGCCGCGGGCCGCCGCAGCCGCCACGCGGGCAGGACGTACGAGCTGGAAGGCGTCGAGGCGGTCGGCGGGCAGGACATCGCCGAGGTGCTGAGCGACGTGCTGGACCGGCCGGTCGGCTACCAGCCGGTCTCGCTGTCGACGATGCGGGAGGTGCTGGCCGGGAGCGGCCTGGAGCCGTACCAGATCACCCACACGCTCTCGCTGTTCTCCAACCTCGGCGCCGGATACCTCCAGGCCCACCGCACCGACCTGGCCGACCTCCTGCCGTCCACCCCCCGGCCCGTGCGAAACCAGATCGCCCGGGCCGTCATGAGCGCGGCCGGAGCCTCCTGACCGGGGTCCAGTGGATGGTGGAAAGGGAGTCGGTCGGGCGTTCGGTTGATAGAGGACGGCCGTGCTGCCGTCGTGCCGGACAGCGTAGTGGCCTTCCATCAGCACCCGCCGCGAGCAGTCGCGGCGCCGGTCGGTACGGCTCCAGCAGTTGGAGGGATCCAACGGTCTGGCCCGACGGGTACTCAGATGAGCCAGATGGAAGGACCGTCCTTCGAATAGTCGGTCCGGATCTTCTTCCATTTCGCCCTGAAGAAGCGGATGAACCACGCCTCCGTAACCAGGGTGAGCAATGCCAGGACGATCAGGATCGGGAGCCACGGAAGTTGTGTCGCCAGGTCACGCAGCAGGGCGATGAGAATGGTGAACCCGGTGACGGTGGCCGCCCAACCGGTGCCGAGGAGGAGCAGCACGACGGACAGGTAGGGGTAGGTCATGTGCACGGAATTGCCGATCAGGGCGCTCTCCCAGTACATCGCCCTTTCGAGGCCCGCCGCTCGGTTGATCCGCTTCTCCAGGTCGGACAGCCACTTCCCGGCGCGCTGAGAGCGGTTGTACTCGCCCAGCCAGATCATCAATCCGACCTTGGCTATCTGCGGAACGAAGATCACTCCAGTGATTCCCGTCAGCAGGCTGGGCGACTCGATACTCACGAGGGCGGCGGTGATCAGAGCGACGGCGCCGAACATGAAGTTGGCGATGATCACCCGGTTGTTGATGGCATTCAGGCTTTCCTGGCGAAGCCACTCGTATTCGGTGAGCATGACCTGGAGAGGCGCATTCTTGTCGATCGGCCCCGTCCGGCCGGTCGAGTCGATGGCTTTGGCGTCGCGGCGGAATGGGCGCATAAGACTACTCCAGGTGGGGTCTCATGCTTCGGTGGAAGGGCTCCTCTCCGTCCATCGAATGATGGAGGGTCTCGAAGCCCAGGGAGGCCGCCCGTGCGAGATTGTGCGCCCGGTCGTCGATCACCAGAGTGGTGTTGGGGTCCACCTCGTCGGCTGCCAGCTCGAACAGGCCCGCGCCGGGGCTCGACTTGGAGACGCCGCGCAGGTGGGACAGGAAGTCGAGGCGCGCGTCCGCATGGTCTTCCAGCCCGAGCAGCCGCAACTGCTTCGGATACCAGAACGCGGTGTTGTCGCTGATGAAGCCCCACTCGATATCGAATCGTACAAGGAGCTCGAAGAGGGCTGCGGAGTCTTGGTTGACCTTGAGCGCTTCCTTTTCGGCGGCGTCGACGAGGTCGCCAGGAACCGGGGTGCCGACGGCCGCTTCGAACTCGACCCAGTAGTCGCCTTCCCGGCGCGTGGACAGCGAGAACTGCGGCCATAGGGCATCGCCGGCTGAGGCGGCGGTCGCGCGGTCCAGCCCCAGGCGATCGGCCAGACCCAGCCGAGGGGTCAGGACGATGGCCTGCCATGGGTCGGATGTGAGGACGCCGCCGATGTCCACGAGGACGCTCTTTATTCTGGGCACTTCGTGTCGCTTCCGGGTGGACGAAATCCGACGGCTCCACAGTCAAGCTACGCCCGCCGGAAACGGCGGGCAAGGGTCCGGCAGGCGAGGCGCATCGGAGCTAGTGGAAGGCCGGGAGGCCGGTGAGGGCCTTGCCGAGGACCAGGGTGTGGATCTCCGAGGTGCCCTCGTAGGTGAGCACCGACTCCAGGTTGACCGCGTGCCTGATCACCGGGTACTCCAGGGTGATGCCGCTGGCGCCGAGGATGGTGCGGCAGGTTCTGGCGATGTCCAGGGCCTCGCGGACGTTGTTGAGCTTGCCGGCGCTCACCTGCTCGGGGGTGATCGTGCCGGCCTCCTTGAGCCGGCCGAGGTGGAGCGCGAGCAGCATGCCCTTGCCCAGCTCCAGGGCCATGTCGGCGAGCTTCTCCTGGGTGAGCTGGTAGGAGGCGAGCGGGCGGGCGAACACCTCGCGGGAGGCGGCGTAGTCCAGGGCCGTCTCCAGGCAGTCGAGCGCCGCCCCCATCGCGCCGAAGACGATGCCGAAGCGGGCCTCGTTCAGGCAGCCGAGCGGCCCCGACAGGCCCCGCGCGCCCGGCAGCATCGCCTCGGCGGGCAGCCGGACGCCGTCGAGCACCAGCTCGCTCGTCACGCTGGCACGCAGCGACACCTTCCGCTTCAGGTCGTGGGCGGTGAAGCCGGGGGCGCCCGCCGGGACCAGGAAGCCCCGCACGCCCTCGTCGGTCCTGGCCCACACGACGGCGACGTCGGCCACGGAGCCGTTGGTGATCCACATCTTGGTGCCGTTCAGCACCCAGTCGGAGCCGTCGCGCCTGGCGGTGGTCCGCATGCCGCCCGGGTCGGAGCCGAAGTCGGGCTCGGTGAGGCCGAAGCAGCCGATGCGCTCCCCGGCCGCCATCGGGGGCAGCCATTCGCGTTTCTGCTCCTCGCTGCCGTACTTCCAGATCGCGTACATGGCCAGCGAGCCCTGCACCGACACCAGGCTGCGCAGGCCCGAGTCGGCCGCCTCCAGCTCCAGGCAGGCCAGGCCGTAGGAGACGGCGCCCAGCCCGGCGCAGCCGTAGCCGTCGAGGTGCATGCCGAGGACGCCGACCGAGCCGAGCGTGCGGGCGAGCTCGCGGGCGGGCAGTTCGCCCGTCTCGAACCAGCCGGCGACGTGCGGCCGGATCTCCTTGTCGCAGACCTGGCGCACGGCACGGCGGATGTCGCGCTCCTCGTCGGTGAGGAGGCCGTCGATGGCGAACAGCGTCGAGGGATGCACGGCGAAGCCCTTCCTGTATTTTGGATCCAAAATCCAAATATGTCATAGCTTGGAGGGCATTGGCCATGGACACCCCTGTGACCGGAGCGCTGGACGGGCTGCTGGTGGCCGACTTCAGCCGGGTGCTGGCCGGCCCGTACGCCACGATGCTGCTCGCCGACCTCGGCGCGGACGTGGTCAAGGTGGAGCGGCCGGGCGGCGGCGACGACACCCGTTCGTGGGGGCCGCCGCACGACGCAGACGGGGTGGCGACCTACTACCTGGCCGTCAACCGCAACAAGCGCTCCATCGCCCTCGACCTGCGCGACCCCGGCGACCTGGAGGTGGCCAGGGCGCTGGCCGCGCGGGCCGACGTGCTCGTGGAGAACTTCAGACCCGGCACCATGGACCGGCTCGGACTCGGCTACGACACGCTGCGCGCGCTCAATCCGGGGCTGGTCTACTGCTCGGTGACCGGGTTCGGCACGGGCAAGGGCGCCGGACTGCCCGGGTACGACCTGATCGCACAGGCCGTCGGTGGCCTGATGAGCGTCACGGGCGAGCCGGAGGGGCCGGGCACGAAGGCGGGCGTGGCACTGGTCGACGTGATCACCGGGCTGCACGCGGCGCTCGGCGTGCTGGCCGCGCTCCGGCATCGTGACGGCACCGGGCAGGGGCAGCGGGTGACGGTGTCGTTGCTGTCGTCGCTGCTGTCCGCGCTGACCAACCACGCCTCCGCGTACGCCGCCGCCGGGGTGGTGCCGGAGGCCATGGGCAACCGGCATCCGAGCATCGTGCCGTACGAGGTGTTCCGGGCGGCCGACCGGCCGATCGTCATCGCGGCGGGCAACGACCGGCAGTTCCGGGCGCTGTGCGGGGTGCTGGAGCGGGCCGACCTGGCGGACGACGCGCGGTTCGGCACGAACGGCGGGCGGGTGGCCCACCGCGAGGAACTGGTCGCCGAGCTGAACGCGACGCTCGGCACGCGTGGCGCCGACGCCTGGTTCGCCGCGCTGACGCCGGCCGGGGTGCCGTGCGGGCCGATCAACGACCTGGCCGCCGCCTTCGCGCTCGCCGCGGACCTGGGGCTGGAGCCGCTGGCCGGCGGGCAGGTGGCCAACCCGATCGGGCTGGACGTGACGCCGCCCGCCTACCGACTCGACCCGCCCGAACTGGGCCGGGACGAGCAGTGGGTCCGTGGGATATTGGGGAAATGACCTCTCGCCGCCCGCCCACGGCTCAGCAGTTCGTCCTTGAGGAGCTCAGGCGGGCCATCACCACCGGTCGCCTGCGGCCGGGCGAGCCGATCAGGCAGGAGGTGCTGGCCGGCGAGCTCGACGTGAGCCGCGTCCCGCTGCGCGAGGCGCTGAAGACCCTCCAGGGCGAGGGGCTGGTCGGCCACCGGGCGCACCGGGGCTACTTCGTCGAGCAGCTCTCGCTCGACGACCTGCGCGAGGTCTACCTCATCCGCGACCTGCTGGAGGCCGAGGCGGTCCGGCGCGCGGTCGGGCGGCTCACCGACGCCGGGCTGGCGGCGGCCGAGACGGCCCAGGCCGAGGTCGAACGGGCCGCGGAGGCGGCCGACGTGCTGGCCATGGCCGAGGCCAACCGGCGCTTCCACATGGCGATCTTCGAGTGCGCGGGGCTGCCCCGGCTGGTCAGGCTGATCAGGACATTGTGGGATTCGACCGATGCCTACCGCTCGGTCTACTACGCCGAGGAGCACAACAGGCAGCGGGTCATCGAGGAGCACCGGGCCACGCTCGACCTGCTGCGCCGCCGCGACGCCGAGGGGGCCGTCGCGCTGCTGGCCGGGCACCGGGCCGCCGCCGTGCAGGCCATCGAGTCCATGCTCGGCTGACAGCCCGCGTGCCTCTCAGCCCCGGTCGCGGGCCGCGCCGTCGACCACCTGGTCGATGTGCGCGGCCAGCTCGACGTCCTTGGCGGTCACCCCGCCCGCGCTGTGCGTCGACAGGCGGAAACGGATGCCGGAGCCGGTGCGTTCGATCTCCGGATGGTGGTCCAGGGCGTCCGCCTCGTTCGTCACCGCCTCGCGCAGCCAGTCGAAGTTGTCAGGCGTGATCGGGATGTCCCTGGTCAGCGCCGTGCCCTCGCGGCGCCAGCCCTCCAGAGCCGCCAGCGCGGTGTCGATCTCCTCGTCCGTCAGGAGTCCGGCCATGGTGTCTCCCCGTGTCGGTTGCCGTACAAGGGAGGGCTACCACGGGGGCGGCCGTTGACACCTACAGCCAGCTCGCCCGGACGCTGGTGGCCGGGCCGCCGGCGGGTGGCTGGGCGAGCCGGCCCTCGCGGACCTCGGCGAGCAGGCGCGCGACCGTGTCGATGATCTCCGGGACGCGTTCGCGCAGGCTCGCCGCGTCCGCCGGGCCGACCAGGTCGGGGCCGAGCCCGGCCAGTTCCGGATCGGCCAGCCGTTCGCCGAGCCACTTCAGCGGCTCGCCCGACAGCGCCTCGTCGAACACCCGCTCGCCCGGCTCCCACCCGGAGGTGCCCGGGTGGTGGTGGGTGCGGTCGAAGCTGCCGGGCGGGCCGTCGACGGACTCCAGCAGGTCCACCCGCCACAGCGGACGGTCGACGGTGATCGGCCGGGCCGAGTAGATGGTGCCTTTCAGCTCGCCCGGCTCCAGCCGGCGGACCTCCAGGCGGACGCCGCGTTCCGCCCCCTCCTGTCCCGCGCCGGGATCCGGGTCGACGAAGTAGAGGTCGCTGACGGCCACGCCGATCTGCTCGAAGCCGAAGAGGTAGAGCACCGGTGCCTCCCATGGATCGGGTCCTGCGGCCAGTATCACCCGGCCCGCCCCGAGAGCCGCGACCGGTCACCGGTAGACGGCGACGGCCGCCTCTCCGACGAGCGTGTCGACCATGCCGATGAGCTCCTTGACCAGGGGCGAGTGCCCGGTGGCGAGGGCGCGCAGCCGTTCGTTGAGCGACGGCAGGCCGAGGTAGAGCGCCCTCTCGATCTGCAGCACCGCCATCAGGCCGCACAGCGCGGCGCTGCGCGCGTCGGGGCTCTTGCGGCCCTCGGCCGCCGACCGCACCCCGGCGGAGGCCCGTACCAGGAGGGCGATGTCGGCGGGCTCGTGGCGGAGGTAGGGCAGCATGCCCAGGCGGCGGCGGGTCACCGGCACCAGGAGGCCGGCGGCGACCAGCGCCTCGCGGGTGCGGTCGTGCACGTCCTGCTCCGCCAGGGTCCTGATCCAGTACGGCGCGTCGTGGCCGAGGCGGTCACCGGCGATCAGGGTCAGGAGCCCGTCGGTCACCGCGTCGCCGGTGGCGGAACGGCCGACGACGACGGCCGGGCCGCCGGTGAGGCTCACGCGCCCGGCGAGCACCAGGTCGATCAGCACCGCCCCGGCCAGCGCCAGGGACGTCGCGGACCGGTGGGCCAGTGGCTTGCCGGACTTGTCGTGCGCGATGAGGAACAGGTCGTGGTGGAGCCGCTGCCCGGTCACGCCGGCTCCTTGGCGGCGTCGCGCAGCGTGGGCCGGCGCCCGGCGGCGTACAGGACGGCCAGCACGATCGCGCCGACGCCGAGCCAGGCCAGGCCCACCACCTGGGCGAGGATGTTGGCGTTGATCACCACGAAGATCAGGATCGCCATCCCGACGAGTGGCGCGACCAGGTGCGCCCAGCGGTTGGCCGATTTCAGGCGGACCGTGTAGTGCACGATCACGGAGACGTGCAGGACGACGAAGGCGACCAGCGCGCCCATGTTGATCAGGCTGGCGAGCAGGTCGGCGCCGCCGTCGATGGACGACATCCACAGCCCGATCCCGACCGACAGCGCCGACACGAGCAGGATCGCGTTGGCGGGCACCGAGTTGCGCACCGAGATCCGCCCCAGGAACGCCGGGAGCTGCCGGTCGCGCGCCATCGCGTACAGCAGCCGCGAGACGGCGACCTGGGCGACCAGCGTGTTGGCCACGCCCCAGGAGATCGCGGTGGCGGTGGTGGTGAGGTGCCGCAGCCACTCGCCCCCGGCCACGGCGGCGGCGTCGTAGAAGGCGGTGCTGGAGTTCAGCGGTTCGGGCGCCAGCAGGGCGGCCACCCACACCTGGGTGACGAACAGCACGCCCGCCAGGATCAGCGCCAGCCGCATGGCCCGGCCCACCTGCTCCGAGCCGCCGGTCGACTCCTCGACCAGCATGCTGATCCCGTCGAAGCCGAGGAACGACAGCACGGCCACGGACACCGCCGCGAACATGATCGGCCAGGAGAAGGTGTCCGGGTTGAACAGCGGCGACAGGCTGAACCCGCGTCCCGCCCCGTTCAGCAGCGCCCACAGCCCGGCCAGCAGGAAGAGCGCCAGCACCGCCAGCTCGGCGACGATCATCACCTTGGTGAGCTTGATCGTCATGCGGATGCCGCGCAGGTTGATCACCGTGTTGATCGCGACGAAGACGAGCAGCCACGCCCACACCGGCACCTGCGGAATGCTGGCGTTCATGGCGATGGACGCGATCAGGTAGAGCAGGCTCGGCACGAGCAGGTAGTCGAGCAGGATCGCCCAGCCCGTCATGAACCCGACCGGCGCGGCGATCCCCCGCCCCGCGTAGTTGTAGACCGAACCGGACAGCGGGAACGCCCTGACCATCTGCGCGTACGAGGCGGCCGTGAACAGCAGCGCGATCATGCCGACGAGATACGCCAGGACCGGCATGCCGCCCGAACGCTCGTAGACGAGACCGAAAATCGCGAAGGGGGCGATCGGCACCATGAAGATCAGGCCGTAGAACACCAGATCGGTCAGACCGACCCCGCGGCGTAACTCCTGGCGGTAGCCGAACCGGCCGATGCTCTCCTGTGAGTCCACGACGGTGCTCCAAAGGGCGGGGGGTTGATTGGGAGATCCTTCCGCAGCTTCGAGGAGGGTCGCAAGAGGGCGTGGGGTCTTGCCGGTTCGCCCCGGTCGGCTTTCAATGATCTCCATACGGGTGATCCAGGAGGAGCCGATGCGAGGCTTTCGGGCAGCCGCAGTTGTCCTGACCGTCGTTCTCACCACGTTCGTGACGGCCGAACCGTCCATCCCGGCGGTGGCCGGGCCCACCGACCCCGAGCCGGTCTCGCTGGTCACCCTCTCCGTCCCGGACCGGGCGGCGATGGAGCGACTGGTGGCCGCCGGCGCCGACCTCACCGAACGGGTGCGGCCCCAGGCCGACGGCAGCATCCAGGTCGACGCGGTGGTGACGGCGAGCCAGCTCGCCGCGCTCAGGCCGCTCGGCGCGACCCTGGCCACCGGCACGCCCGCCCCGGCGCCGGCGACCACCGCGACCGCACGGGACCAGCTCGTCATCGAGCGGGCGGTCTGGTTCAAGTCCCGCGACGGCTACTTCCTGTCGGTGGAGGCGTCCAGCAGCGCCGGCGGCGCGGCCACGCTCACCGCCACGTGGAAGGGCAGGCGCGGCGCCACCGGCCAGGTCGCCATGGCCCCCTACCTCGACGCGGGCGCCTACCTGGGCCACCAGTTCGCCACCCCGGCCCCGGTGGGGACCCGGCCCGACCGGGTCACCGTCACGTCCGCGACCGGCGGCACGGCGCAGGCGCGCGTCAGGGAGTGGCCCGACGGCGAGCGCCCCGACCGCACCGGGCACCGCTACCAGAAGGACTTCGTCACCCAGTACATGCCGCCGGCGCAGCTCAACGAGCGCATCAAGGCCCTGCACCGCAGCTTCCCCCGGCTCACCGACCTCGTCGAGCTGCCGCACCTGACCAACGGCTACCGGCGGCACGCCCAGGCCGTGCTCGGCACCGTCCCCGGCGCCGCCGTCGTGGTCACCTCCCGGGCGTACGGGCACGAAGGCGGCAACGACCTGGCCGTCGAGCTCGTCGACCCGGGAGCGCCGGACCGCGCGCTCGGCGTGCGCGTCGACGGCAAGCGGATCACCGTCAGCCTGGCCACCGACGGCTCCGGCGCGATCAGCAGCACCGCCGCCCAGGTGGCGGCCGCGCTCGACGCCACCCCCGGGCTGCGCGCCTCGACGTACCGGGCCGACCCGGGCGCCGGGGTACTGGCACCCGTGCCGCTCACCCAGCTCAGCGACTTCCTCAAGGCGCCCGCCGACATCTCCCGCGAGCCCGCCAAGGTGCTGGCGCTGCGCATCGGCGCGCACCGCGACGGCTCGCGCACCGGCGTCCTCGCCTACGCCCAGGAACACGCCAGGGAGTGGGTGACGCCGCTGGTCACCATCGAGGCCGCCGAGCGCCTGCTGCGCAACTACGCGCACGACCCCGCCACCCGCAAGCTGCTCCAGCGCACCGAGGTGTTCATCGTGCCGACGGTCAACCCCGACGGCGCCAACTACAGCTTCTACGACTTCAACTCCCAGCGTAAGAACATGACCAACCACTGCCCCGCCCAGCAGTCCGACCCGGCGCTGCGCAACACCTGGGGCGTGGACGTCAACCGCAACTACGCGGTCGGCTCGCTGCACGACGGTTACTTCGGCGCCTCCGCCAACTGCCAGAGCGGCACCTACGCGGGGCCCGGCGAGCACTCCGAGCCGGAGAGCCGCAACGTCATCTGGCTCGCGCAGAAGTATCGCAACATCAAGTTCGCGATGAACGTGCACAGCTACGGCGGCTATTTCATGTGGCCGCCCGGTGCCTACAAGCTCGACGGCCGTGTCACCCTGCCCCGCCCGACGGCCCAGGAGGAGGCGTACTTCCTGCGCTCGGCCCGCACCATCGAGGAGGCCATCGCCGCCGAGCGCGGCACCGTCACCTGGCCGCAGCAGACCGGCCCGGTCACCGACGTGCTCTACTCGGCCTCCGGCAACTCGGCCGACGAGCTCTGGTACGACTTCGGCATCTACGGCTGGGACTTCGAGGTCGGCAGCGACCTGTGGAACGCCGAAACCCAGCGTTGGGAGGGCGTCGGCTTCCAGCCGCCGTTCAGCGAGGGGCACGAGGAGGCGATGGAGTTCGCCTCGGGGCTCATCTCGCTGATCGGCGTGGCGGCCGACTACAGAGAGCGGTGATTGTCGGCTCGATCTGGTAGGACAGGACCCGCGAATCCCCCCGTTCGAGGATGTCCTGCCCATGATCGAGTACGACCAGCATTTCGGCTATCAGTTGCCCTATTCGGAAACGTACGCCGGGCTGCCCGTCGCCCACCCGCCGTCGGAGGGCCAGACTCCGCCGAAGGGTGAGGTGGCCTGGCGGCTCATGGCGAACGGGTGGAGCGACGGGCCTGACAAGATCGTCGAGGTGATCGACGCGTTCGTCGGGTCCGTCGACCCCGCCCGCGTGACGGCGCTGGTCATCGGGGCCTGGGAAGACTGCTACGACACGAGCTCGGCGGCCCTCGTCGAGCGGCTGGTCGCGCACGCGCCCCGGCTGACCGCGTTGCGCGCGCTGTTCCTGGGCGCGATCGCCTCGCAGGAGGCGGAGATCTCCTGGATCCAGCAGTCCGACGTGACACCGCTGCTGGAGGCGTTCCCGAAGCTGGAGCGGTTCGAGGTGCGGGGCGGCACCGGGCTGGCGCTGTCGCCGGTGCGGCACGAGGCGCTGCGGATCCTGCGGTTCGAGACCGGCGGGCTGCCGTCGGCCGTGGTCAGGGCCGTGGCGGCGTCGGACCTGCCCGCGCTGGAGCACCTGGAGCTGTGGCTGGGCGTGTCCGAGTACGGCGGGGACGCCACTGTGGCCGACCTCGCCGCCATCCTGTCGGGCGAGCGGCTGCCCGCGCTGCGCCACCTCGGGCTCCAGGACAGCGAGATCCAGGACGAGATCGCCGCCGCCGTCGCCTCGGCGCCCGTCGTGGCGCGGCTCGGATCGCTGGCCCTGTCCATGGGCGCGCTCACCGACACCGGCGCCGAGGCGCTGATCAGCGGCCAGCCGCTGACCCACCTGACCGCGCTCGACCTGCACCATCACTACCTGTCCGACGAGATGACCGAGCGGGTCGCCGAGGCGCTGCCCGGGGTCCGGGTCGACCTGTCGGAGCAGGAGGAGATCGACGAGGACTGGATCTACGTAGCGGTGGACGAGTGACATGGACTATGTGCACGACTACTCCAAGACGTACGCCGGGCTGCCGGTCGCGCGCTTCTTCGGCGAGGACGACGCGCTGCCGGAGCCGGGGGAGGTGGCCTGGCGGCTCGGCACGAGCGAGTGGGACGAGGGGCCCTACGCGATCGGCGAGCTCCTGGACCGGTTCTTCGCGAGCGTCGACACCGAGCGGGTGACCGCCCTGGTGATCGGCGCGTGGGAGGACTGCACGGACGACGACTCGTCGCACCTCGTCGAGCGGCTGGTCGCGGAGGCGGCGCGGCTGCCGGCACTGCGCTCGCTGTTCTTCGGCGCGGTCGTCGTGGAGGAGGCGGAGATCTCCTGGATCCAGCAGTCGGACGTCACGCCGCTGCTGAAGGCGTACCCCCGGCTGGAGCGCTTCGACGTGCGCGGCGGTGCGGGGCTGGCGCTGTCGCCGGTGCGGCACGAGGCGCTGCGGATGCTGCGGTTCGAGACCGGCGGGCTGCCGTCGGCCGTGGTCAGGGCCGTGGCGGCGTCGGACCTGCCCGCGCTGGAGCACCTGGAGCTGTGGCTGGGCGTGTCCGAGTACGGCGGGGACGCCACGGTGGCCGACCTCGCCGCCATCCTGTCCGGTGAACACCTTCCGGCCCTGCGCCATCTGGGGTTGCAGGACAGCGAGATCCAGGACGAGATCGCCGCCGCCGTCGCCTCGGCGCCCGTCGTGGCGCGGCTCGGATCGCTGGCCCTGTCCATGGGGGTGCTGCGGGACGCCGGGGCCGAGGCGCTGCTGAGCGGTCAGCCGCTCACCCACCTGCGCAAGCTCGACCTGCACCACCACTTCATGACCGAGGCGATGACCACGCGTCTCGCCGCCGCCCTGCCCGGCGTCGAGCTGGACCTGTCCGGCTCGGAGTGGTCCGAGCGGGGCTGGACCTACGTCGCGGTCAGCGAGTGAGCGTGGAGTTCGACGGGCTGCCGATCGTGGAGGCCGGCGACCGGGCGGACGACCCCGCGCGGGCCGCCTGGGAGCTGTTCGACCAGGACGGCGAGGAGTCGCACGCCGCCGACGAGCTGGACCGCCTGCTCGCCGACGTCGGCGGCGAGCACATCCGGTCCGTCGTGATCGCCGGCACCGGCGCGGCGGGCGCGCCGGAGGCACTGGCCGCGCGGGCCGCCGAGCTCCCTCACCTGAGGTCGGTGTTCCTGGGCAACGCCGAGCCCGAGGTGGCCGAGATCTCCTGGATCACCCACGCGGACATCACCCCGCTGCTGACGGCCTTCCCCCGGCTGCGGCGCCTCGACGTACGCGGTGCGAGCGGGCTGACACTGCGGCCGGTCCGGCACGAGGGCCTGACCATGCTGCGCTTCGAGTCCGGCGGGTTGCCGGCCGAGGTCGTCAGGGCCCTGTCCGGCGCGGACCTGCCCGCGCTGGAGCACCTGGAGCTGTGGCTGGGCGAGTCGTACTACGGCGGTGACGCCACGGTCGCCGACCTCGGCGGCGTCCTGTCGGGCGAGCGGCTGCCCGCGCTGCGCCACCTGGGGCTGCAGGACAGCGAGATCCAGGACGAGATCGCCGCCGCCGTCGCCTCGGCGCCCGTCGTGGCGCGGCTGGAGTCGCTGGCGCTGGGCATGGGGGTGCTCACCGACGTGGGAGCGGAGGCGCTGCTCGGCGGGCAGCCGCTGACGCATCTGCGCGCGCTCGACCTGGGCTACCACTTCCTGAGCGAGGCGATGGCCGCGCGGGTGCGGCAGGCGCTGCCCGGGGTGGCCGTGGACCTGTCGGATCCGCAGCTCGCCAAGCAGGAGGACGAGTGGCGGTTCGTGGCGGTGGGCGAGTGAGCGTGCGGTTCGCGGTCGTCGGCACGCCCGGCGACCGGCGGGTGACGATGTTCGGCGCGGCCGTGGCCGCCAGGGGCCTGCCGGAGCCGTACGTGATCCCGTGGCGGGACGTGCTGGCCGGGAAGGAACTGAGCGCGCCCGAGGGGGCGCTGCTGCGGATCGACTCGCCGGGCGAGGACGGCGAGGTGGACGCGCTGCTGCGCGGGCCCGGCGAGCCGGCGCGGGTGGGCGGGGGCGCCACCTGGTACGCGGGGTTCACGGCCGGCCTGGCGAGGGTGGCGGCGATCCCCGGGGTCAGGCTGCTCGGCGACGTGGCGGAGATCGGCGTGCTGTTCGACAAGCGGCGCTGCCACGCGGTGCTGGAGGAGGCCGGGGTGGCGGTGCCGCCGGGCTTCGCCGCCGGGTCGTACGAGGAGCTGCGGGACCTGATGGCCGGGCGGGGGTGGAAGCGGGTGTTCGTCAAGCCCGCCCACGGGTCGTCGGCGTCGGGCGTGATCGCGTTCCAGGAGCACGCCGGGCGGGTCAAGGCGGTCACCTCCGCTGCCTGGACGGGGGAGGCGTATCTCAATTCGCTGCGGCTGCGGACGTACGAGGACGAGGCGGACGTTCGGCGCCTGGTCGACTTCCTGGCGCCCGACGGGCTGCACGTGGAGCGGTGGTTCCCGAAGGCGTCGGTGCGCGGGCGGGCGTTCGACCTGCGGGTGGTGACCGTGTCGGGGGAGCCGACGCACGCGGTGGTGCGGGTCGGGCGCGGGCCGATGACGAACCTGCACCTCGGCGGCGAGCGCGGCGACCTGGAGATGGTGCGGGCTCGGGCGGAGCTGTGGGAGCGGGTGCTCGCGACGTGCGCGCGGGCGGCGGCGTGCTTCCCGGGGAGCCTCGGCACGGGGGTCGACGTGATGGTGGGGACGGACTGGCGGTCGGTGGCGGTGGCGGAGGTCAACGCGTTCGGGGACCTGCTGCCCGGGCTGGGTGATTTGTCAGGAAATAACCGGGATACGTATGCGGAGCAGGTCAGGGCGGTGCTCGATGGACATGCGTGAGATCGTGGGCAGCCACGACATCCTGCTGATCACGCTCGACACCCTGCGCTACGACGTGGCCGACGAACTGGCGCGGGCCGGGCGGCTGCCCGACCTGCTGCCGCGGGGGGCGCGGTGGGAGCGGCGGCACAGCCCGGGGAGCTTCACCTACGCCTCGCACGCGGCGATCTTCGCCGGGTTCCTGCCCACGCCGGTGACGCCGGGGCCGCATCCCCGGCTGTTCGCGGCCACGTTCCCGGGCAGCGAGACCACGGCGGACGGCACCTGGGTGTTCGACGCGCCGGACCTGCCCGCCGGGCTGGCGCGGGCCGGCTACCACACGGTGTGCGTCGGGGGCGTGGGCTTCTTCAACAAGCGGACGCCGCTCGGGTCGGCGCTGCCGGGGCTGTTCGCGGAGAGCCACTGGGAGCCGGAGTTCGGGGTGACGGACCCGCGGTCGCTGGAGAATCAGATCGACCGCGTGGACGAAATACTGCGAAATATCAAGACCAGGGTGTTCCTGTTCCTCAACGTGTCCGCCCTGCACCAGCCGAACCACTTCTACCTGCCCGGCGCGACCACCGATTCGCGCGACACCCACGCCGCCGCGCTGACGTACGTGGACCGGCACATCGGCCGGCTCTACGACCTCATGCCCCGTCCCACGCTGGTGATCGTCTGCTCCGACCACGGCACGGCGTACGGCGAGGACGGCCACGTCGGCCACCGGATCGGCCACGAGGTCGTGTGGACCGTCCCGTACACGCAGTTCATCCTGGAGCCACATGCGCCCGTATGAGGGATACGTCTACGCGTATCCGCACAAGACCGCCTACCGCCCGCTCGACCCCCGGCCCGCCCTGACCGACGTCTGGGCCGGGGAACGGCCCGGCGCCCTGTACGTGCACATCCCGTTCTGCGAGATGCGGTGCGGCTTCTGCAACCTGTTCACCCGCACCGGCGCCCCCGAGGACCTGGTCACCGCCTACCTCGACGCCCTCGGCCGCCAGGCCGCGCAGACCTCGGACGCGCTGGCGGAGACCGCGTTCAGCACGGCCGCGTTCGGCGGCGGCACCCCCACCTACCTCAGCGCCCGCGAGCTGACCAGGCTCTTCGACCTGACCGAGCGGGCCATGGCGGTCGACCTGGGCGCGATCCCGCTGTCGGTCGAGACCTCGCCCGCCACCGCCACCCCCGACCGGCTCGCCGTGCTGGCCGAGCGCGGCACCACGCGGATCTCCATCGGCGTGCAGAGCTTCGTCGCCGCCGAGGCGCGTGCCGCCGTCCGGCCGCAGAAGCGCGCCGAGGTCGAGGCGGCGCTCGACGCCATCCGCGCCTGCGCCGTCCCCGTGCTCAACGTCGACCTCATCTACGGCATCGACGGCCAGACCCCCGCATCGTGGCTGTACTCGCTGGAGACCGCGCTCACCTGGAAGCCCGAGGAGATCTACCTCTACCCCCTGTACGTCCGGCCGCTGACCGGGCTCGGCAAGCAGGGGCGGGCCTGGGACGACCAGCGGCTGGAGCTCTACCGGATCGGCCGCGACCGGCTCGCCGACGCCGGCTACGAGCAGGTGTCGATGCGGATGTTCCGGCTGCCCGGCACCGCGAACGCCACCGAATACTGCTGCCAGACCGACGGCATGGTGGGCCTGGGCTGCGGCGCCCGCTCCTACACGAGCGAACTGCACTACTCCTTCGAGTACGCGGTGGGCGCCCGGCAGGTGCGCGCGATCATCGACGACTACGTGGGCCGCGACGACTTCGGCGCCGCCAACGTGGGCTTCGCGCTGTCGCCGGACGAGCGCGCGCGGCGGCACCTGATCCAGTCGCTGCTGCAGGCCGGCGGGCTGGCGCGCGGGCTCTACCGGGAGCGGTTCGGCGCCGACGTGCTCGACGACTTCCCGCTGGACCGGTTCCGGCAGTGGCTGGTGGTGGAGCCGGAGACGGTCAGGCTGACGCCCGAAGGGCTGGCCCGTTCCGACGCGATCGGGCCCGCGTTGTTCTCGCCGCGGGTCAGGGCGCTCATGGACGGGTACGCCGCATGCTGACGATCCTGTATCGGGGGCCGCTGGCGAGCTGCGACTACGACTGCGCGTACTGCCCGTTCGCCAAGCGGCGCGACACGCCTGAGCAGTTGCGCGCCGACCGGGCCGCGCTGGAGCGGTTCGCCGCCTGGGTGGCCGGGCAGGACTTCGAGATCGCCATCCTGTTCACGCCGTGGGGCGAAGGGCTGGTCAGATCCTGGTACCGACGGGCGCTCGTGGAGCTGTCGTGGCTGCCGAACGTCCGCCGGGTCGCCATCCAGACCAACCTGAGCTGCCGCACCGGCTGGCTCGCCGACGCCTCCGACCGGGCCGCGCTCTGGGTCACCTACCACCCCACGCAGGTGCCCTACGACCGCTTCCTGGACAAGATCCGGTCGCTGACCGTGCGGCACAGCGTCGGCGTCGTGGGCGATCCGGCGCACCTGGCCGACGCCCGGCGGCTGCGCGCCGACCTGCCGCCCGAGACGTATCTGTGGGTGAACGCCGAAGAAGGGCGCCTCTACACCGACGCCGAGGCCGCCGACTGGGCGGCCGTCGACCCGCTCTTCCACCACAGCCGCTTCCCGCACGCCAGCCGGGGCCTGCCGTGCCGCACCGGCGACAGCGTCGTGTCCGTGAACGGCGACGGCGACGTGCGGCGCTGCCACTTCATCGCGGAGCCGCTGGGCAACCTCTACGACGGCAGCTACGCGCCGGAGCTGCGGCCGCGCGCCTGCCCGGCCGCCTCCTGCGACTGCCACATCGGCTACGTGCACCTGGAGCCGCTCGGGTTGTACGAGGTGTTCGGCGACGGGGTGCTGGAACGGGTGCCGGCGGCCTGGCCTCAGGTCTCGCGCGCCGGCCGGTAGTCGTCCTCGCTCACGCCGAACGTCCAGGCGACGCCCTCGCGCGCCCGCCGCACCCACGGCGGCACCCGCAGGAAGTAGGTGCGGCGGGTGCCGTCGGGCTCCGGCGTGGAGTTGACCACCTCCACCATGGCGATCGGCTCGTCGTCGGGCAGCTCGATCCGCCACAGGACGCCCGTCTCGTCCGAATGCTCCGGCCGCGCCCCCGACTCGGCCAGGTAGCGGTCGAGGCCGAAGTGCTCCAGCATGACGCGGCGCAGCTCGGCGTTGGCCTCCTCGCGGATGCGGCGCGGGGTGAGGTCGGTCATCGTGAAGTCGGCGGGCACCGGCATGCCGTGCCAGGCGTGCAGGGCGAACCCGTCGGAATACGCCAGCGCGGGACCGCCCGCCGCGTGCAGCCTGCCCAGCTCGTCGAGGTGCAGCTCCGTGGGACGGGCGCTGACGATCGCCACCCGCTCGTACGGCCACCACCAGCCCGCGCACCCGGCGACCCGCTTGAGCCCGCCCAGCGCCGACAGCCACGGCTCGTCGTCGTGGGCGTCGGGCCGCCCGCCGGGGGCGTCGAAGGCCGACAGCCAGGGCGCGTCATGCTGGCCGAGGACCGCGTCGAGCGTGACACGGCGCAGCTCGTCGCCCCCGGCGTCGGCGACGGCCCGGCGCACGTCGGCGACCAGCCGGCTCACCTGCGGCCAGAGCCGGCCACCGGTCTCGGTCCACCGGGCCGCCCAGCCGGCCGGGCCCAGCTCCGCCGAGAGCACGGCCCTGGCCCGCTCCCACGGCAAGGTCCGCACCTCGTGCCGCACCGACCGCCCCGCCACGACGCCGACCGGCAGCCCATCGGGCGCCGCCACGACGCCGATCGGCGGGCCTTCGGGCGCCGCTTCGACGCGGGTGGCCTCGCTTCCGGAGGGGGGCTGCTCGCGCCGGGCGGCGCCGGCTGTGGGCCGGGCGGCCGCCCGCGCTCCGGCGAGCGGCGAGGCCACCGTGATCACGTGCTCGGGGTCCGGCAGGCCCGCTTCCCGGTAGGCCTGCCGGACGGCTCCCTCGACGTCGTCGCCCCGGCCGGTGGCGAACGCCGCCCGGTCCCACGCCGCCCGCTCCTCCGTGTGCACGCTCATCAGTCGGCCACCACCCGGAAGGAGCCCGGCACGTACTCGCGCTGGCGGACCACCCGGTAGCAGCCCTTGGGCAGGGAGATCGCGTCGTGCTCCTCGTGCACCAGGCGGCCGCCATCCGGCAGGTGCAGGAAGCCCCCCGACAGCGTGCCGGGACCCGGGATCGCGTGGCAGTGCCCGGTGGCCTCGCCGTAGGCCAGCACGAGGCGCCCGCGGGCGTCGCGGGGCTCGGGGCGGACGACGCGCGGCGCGGTCTCCTCGGGCACCGGCACGATCAGGATGTCTCCCTGTCGGTACATCGACCAACCTCCATCGTCGGGGGGATGATCGGAAAGTACCGGCCGGCACCGACAATTCCGCGGGCCCGGGCCGGGGGAGGGAGCGTCCCGGTCCGGGCCCTGATCAGAAGGGGTTCAGACGCGCTGCCAGAGGGCGGGCACGACCGGCGGCTCCCAGCCCACCTGCGCGGTGTGGCCCTGGAGGCACCGGTACGTGGCGCCGCCGTACGTCACCGTGGAGCCCGTCGCGTACGTGGTGCCGGCCGCCCAGGTGCCGCCGGGCGGGTCGGTCGGGCCGCCGGTCGGCGACCCCGTCGGGCTCGGACCTCCACCGGAGCCCGCCAGCGTGAGGCCGTACACCTGGAGGATCTCGTTGACCGGCTGGAAGTACGTGGTGCCGCCCGAGCTGCAGTTGCCCGAGCCGCCCGAGGTCACGCCCTGGGCCTGGTCACCGGAGTAGAACGAGCCGCCCGAGTCGCCCGGTTCGGCGCAGACGCTCGTCCTGGTCACCTGGGAGACGGTGCCCTGCGGGTAGGTGACGCTGGTGTTGAGCTGGCTGACCTGCCCGCAGTGGGTCTGGGTGGTCGAGCCGGACCGGCAGATCGAGGCGCCCACCTGGGCTACCTGGGAGCCGCGGATCGGCTGGATGCCCCGGCCGTAGGCGTTGACCACGCCGGTCGGCGTCCACTGCGTGTTGACCTCGACCCAGGCGTAGTCGTTGCCCGGGAAGGAGGAGCCGCGGAATACGCCCTGGTTGACGCGGTTGTGCCCGGTCGTGGTCGCGCCGGTGGTGCCGCAGTGGCCGGCGGTGACGAAGCCGCCCTGCGAGCCGGGCTTGGTCACCGAGAACCCGACGGAGCAGCGGGAGCCGCTGCCGATGTAGTACGCGTCGCCGCCGCGTACGTCGTAGTAGGTCTGGGGCCGCTCGTCGGAGCGGACGACCCGGACGGCGGACGCGTCCGCCCCGCTGGCCTTCACCCAGGCGCGCGCCCTGGCGGGGGAGGACGACAGGACGACCACGTCGTTGTTGACGACGTCCACGTACCAGACGGGCGCGGTTCTGGGCGCCTTGGCGGCGGCCTGGTCGAGGGTGGCCTTGATCTGGTCGAGCTGCTGGAGGGAGCGGCCGACCACGCGGGCCTCGACGCCGGTCTTCCGGATGGCGGGGACCTGCGCCTGGTCGGTGGTGGCGACGATCATGGTGGCGGTGGGTCCGGTGAGCCAGACGCCGCCGTAGGAGGCGCCGAGCCCGGCGCGGACGCCGGGTTCGACGGAGGCCGCGGCGGCCTCGTTGACCAGCCGGGTCTCGGCCTGCTGCGCGCTGATGCCGAGGTCGTCACTGAGTGCGTCGATCAGGCCGGGAGGTGGTTCGTTGACGGCCGCCCGCGCCTGCGCCGCGGCGTAGGGGGTGAGGTCGTCCGCGGTGGCGCTGTGTGCGGTGTAGGCGACGGCGGGGACGACCACCAGGGTGATCCCTAAGGCCAGGCCCGCTGTCAGGGTCTTTCTGGGGAGCATGTGACTCTCCTCGTATTACGGGGGGTGTCGCCACCGTACGAGGCCGCATGCAAGAAGTGGTCGTCCCAAATGACCCCCTATCGCGGTGTTATGGGGGTGCCGAGCGCCTCCAGCGCGCGGTCCACGTCGGCGGTCGTGTTGTAGGCGTGGAAGCTGGCGCGCACCCTCCCGGCCCGCACCGCCGCACGGATGCCGGCCGCCGCGAGCCGCTCGCCGGGCGCGTCGACGGCGACGATGGCGCTGTCGTACGGTTCGAGGCCGAGGCCCGCCCGGAAGCGGTTGGCGAGCGCCACGTCGTGCTCGCGGACGCGCTCGACGCCGATCTCATCGAGCAGCTCGATGGCCGGCGCCGCGCCCACGAAGCAGAACCAGGCGGGCGACAGGTCGAACGCGCGCGCGTCGCCCGCCAGCCGCAGCGGCGGCCCGTAGTAGGAGCCGCCCTCGTCCGCCCCGGCGTACCAGTTGGCGGCCAGCGGGCGCATGCGATCGCGCAGCCGCGGCGACAGGTAGCCGAACGCGGCGCCGCGCGGCGCCATCAGCCACTTGTACGCGGCGCAGGCCAGCGCGTCGACGCCGGTCACGCCGACCGGCAGCCAGCCGCACGCCTGGGAGCCGTCGGCGATGACGAGCGCGTCGTGGTCACGGGCGGCGGCGACGATGTCGGCCAGCGGCGCGACCTCGCCGGTCGCGGACTGCACCAGGCTGAACGCCACCGCGGCGGTCGAGGAGGTGACGGCGTCGGCCAGCCGGTCGGCCGGGACGGTCGTGACCCGGGCGGCCACCGCCCACGGGAACAAATTGCTGGTGAACTCGGTCTCCGGCACGAGCACCTCGGCGTCCGGCGGCAGCGCGGTGGCCACCGTGGACATGATCTGCGAGACGGTCGAGCTGATGGACACGTCCTCGGGCGGGGCGCCGACCAGCCGGGCGAACGCGGCGCGAGACCGGCCGACGGCGGCGTCCCAGGGTTTCCAGTCGCCGCTGCCGTGCCGCCACTCGGCCAGCACGGCCTGCAACTCCTCGAACGCCCGGCGTGGCGGCAAGCCGTAGGAGGCGGTGTTGAGCCAGCCCGGCTCGGCGTCCCAGAGCGCGCTGTCGAGATCCATGAGCCCACCCTAGGACCGCGTCACCCTCCTTTCCTGCCGGATAAATCCGGCAAAGGTTCGGCATGTTCGGGTTGGCGGGCGGGGCCGTGCGGAATCACCTGGCTTTGTAGCGATGGGGGGACCGGAAGATGCTGGGTGTCCATTCCGAGGTCGGCACGCTGCGCAAGGTGATCGTGCATCGCCCCGAGCTCAGCCTCAAACGGCTCACCCCCGCCAACAACGACAGGCTGCTGTTCGACGACATCCTCTGGGTCGAGCAGGCGCAGAAGGAGCACGACACGTTCGTCGCGGTGATGCGCGAGCGCGGCGTCGAGGTGTTCTACCACCACCAGCTCCTCGCCGAGGCGCTCGACGCCTCGTTCGAGGCCAAGCAGCACGCCGTCGAGCAGGCTGTCACCCACCTGACCGTCGGCCCCGCCCTGGTCGACACGGTCAGGGAGACGCTGTCCGGGTGGAACGGCGACAAGCTGGCCACCCACCTGATCGGCGGCCTGACCAAGGAGGAGTTCGGCATCGGCGGGCACGCCGACCTGGACGACCGTTCGCTCGTCGCGGCGTCGGCCGACCCCCGGGAGTTCGTCCTGCCGCCGCTGCCGAACTCGCTCTACCAGCGCGACCCGTCGGCCTGGCTCTACGGCGGGGTGTCGCTGAACCCGATGTTCTGGCACGCCCGCCTGCTGGAGACGATGAACCAGTCCACCGTCTACCATCACCACCCGATGTTCGCCCACGAGGACTTCTCGTTCTGGTACCCGTTCGCGGGCGAGGACGAGCGCTTCAACGAGGAGTCGTACGGCAACGCGGCCATGGAGGGCGGCGACATGATGCCGATCGGCCACGGCGCGGTGGCCATCGGCATCAGCGAGCGCACCAACGTGCGCACCATCGAGCACATCGCGCTGTCGCTGTTCGCCGCGGGGGCGGCCGAGCGCGTGATCGCGGTCGACATCCCGAAGAGCCGCTCGTACATGCACCTGGACACCGTCTTCACGTTCCTGGACGTCGGCAAGGCCACCGCCTACCCGCCGTTCCTGCAGAACGCCACCTCCTACTCACTGCGCCCCGGCGACAAGGACGGCACGCTGGACGTGCACCGCGACGCCACCTTCACCGGCGCGCTGCAGGAGGCGCTCGGGCTGAGCGAGCTGGAGATCATCCCGACCGGCGGCGACGACTACCAGATGGCCCGCGAGCAGTGGGACTCCGGCAACAACTTCTTCGCACTCGCGCCCGGCGTGGTGATCGGCTACCACAAGAACCAGTTCACCAACCGCAAGCTGCGCGAGCACGGGGTCGAGGTCATCGAGATCGAGGGGTTCGAGCTCGGCAAGGGCCGGGGCGGCGCGCACTGCATGACCTGCCCGATCGAGCGCGACGGCATCTGACGCGGCCCCGATGAGCAGCCACCCCGCGCTTCTCCTGTTTCTCGCGCTGTTCGGGCTCTACAGCCCCGTCGCCGCCCTCGCCTCCTACCTGCCCATCGTCCGCACCTTCGACCGGGGGCAGGTCGCCCGGCTGGCGCTCGGGCTGGCCGTCAACGTCGCCGTGTTCGTGCTGGTCGCCCTGTGGGTCGGGGAGCCGCTGCTGCAGCTGCTCGGGATCAGCACCGCCGCGCTCACCGCCACCGGCGGCATCGCCCTGGCGTTCGCCTCGATCCCGCTCATGCTCGGCAGGGCGGGCGCCGTCGAGGAGCTGGACAAGATGGACGAACCCGAACCTGTCTCCGGGCCGCCGGTGAACGTCCAGTCGGTGCTGTTCACGCCGGTGACGTTCCCGCTCACCGTGGGTGGCACCACCTTCGCCTTCGGCGTCGCGGCCGCCGCCGAGGCCGTCTCGGTCCGGGACAAGGTGGTGCTGTCGGTCGCCGCGCTGGCCTTCGCCGTCGTCACCGGTGTCACCCTCTACGCGGCGGGTCACGTCCAGCGCCGCATCTCCCTCAAGGGCGCGATGCTGCTGGACCGCGTCGCGGGCATCCTGCTCACCGCCATCGCCGTCATCCTGCTCGCCAACGGCTTCACCGACCTGGTCACCGACCGCCTCAACCGCTGACGCCCACGGCGACGCCACTGACGCCATCGCTGCCGCCGACGCCATCGCTGTCGCCGCCGTCGGCGGTGAGCTGGTCGTGCAGGCGGCGGCACTCGCGGGCGAAGCGGCTCCGGCTCCGGCCGGCCGCGTGGACCGCCACGGCCGGGATCACGTCCCGTGCTCCCGTCCAGCTCGCGACGTCGGCGGCGAGCGCGACCGCCTCGGAGTGGACGACGGCCGGCCGCTCGCCCGCGCCGGGCAGCAGGACCGGCAGCAGGGCCTTGAGGATCTCCCACACCTGCGCGTGCCCGCCCTGCCGGGCCGCGTCGGCGAGCGACTCCAGTGCGGGACGGGCTTCGCGCCGGGTGCGCAGGATCAGGAAGGCGAGCTGCCGGCCGACCGCCTCGGCGGGCAGGTCGCCCCGGGCCGCCATCCGCAGCAGCAGCGGCACCGCCTCCGGGCTGCGGACGGCGAGGAAGGACGCCAGCAAGATGGCGGTGGCGTCACCGACGGGTCCGTCGGCCCGCGCCAGGCCCGCCAGGTGCTCCGGGTGGAACCCCGACGCGAACAGGTGGGTCAGGTAGTGGACGGCGACGACCTCGCGGTGCGACGGCAGGATCGCCGGCCACCAGCCCACGGCGTGGCTGTCATGGTCCCAGGGCGGCCTCCGCGGCTCGCGCAGCAGCTCGTCGATCAGCTCGTTGCCGGTCGGCTCGGCCCGCAGCACGGGTTGCGGCCTGAGCGCCGGGCGGTCCTCGAAGTAGTGGTCGGTCGCGCCCTCCGGGTGTCCCCACTTCAGCCCGGCGGCCGGATCGGGCAGGCCGCCTCCGGCCAGCCAGGCGGCGGCCTGCGCGGCGCCCCGCGACCCGAGGCGCGCGGCCCGTCCGGCGGCCTCGGGCCAGGCGCCGCGCGGCAGCCGCAGCAGGGCCTGCGCCAGGTCGGCGGGCAGCGGCTCGACGCCCGCGGCCGAGCACGCCTCCAGCCGGTCGACCAGCACCCCGGGGTCGAGCTGCCCGGTCGCCACGGTGGGCGTCGCCAGCAGCACCGGGGGCAGCGCGTCCGCGCGCAGCGCCGCGTAGAGCTCGCTGAGCCGGCGCAGCGCGAACAGGTGCGGCGGCGAGGTCCACGAGGGATCCGGCAGCCGGTTCCAGTGCCGCGTCACCTCGGCGGGGGCGCCGAGCTTCGTGAAGACCTCGCCCACCAGGTGGGTGAAGAACTTCCCGAACACCTGCAAGGGCCCGTCCGTCTCGTCCGGCGCGTCCCGGTCGACGGTCATCCTCCCGAGGGAGAAGCCCGAACCCCAGGGGTCGGCGGACGCCGGATCGGGCACGCCGGGATCGCCACCCGGATCGATCACCCCCAGGGCGAGCGCGGCGATCCACTCGCCGGTGCCGTTCCAGCGGTCGCTCGTATACAGGTGCGGCACGAGGTCGCGGTAATCCGGCATCAGCGTCTCACGCAGGGCCGCCCGGTCGCGGGCCGCCTGCTCGACGAACGCGGCGAGCCACCTCTCGGCCTCCTCCCACTTGTGCAGGTCCCACGCGCGCACGGCGAGCGTCGGCGCCGGGAACGGGCCCGGTTCGGCGATCTCGGGCAGCGGCGGGGGAGCGAACGGCTCGGCCGCCTCCTCGGCAGCCGCCTCGCCCCCGAACCTGGCGGCCACCCGCTTGCCCAGCTCGGCGGGCAGCGACGGCACCGCCTCCGCCAGCGCGGCGGAGCCCGTACGGAACGCGGCGGCGTGCTTGAGCGCGAGCTGGGCCGCGCGCCGCCGCACCTCGTAGGACGTGTGCGTGAACGCGGTGGCCAGCGCGGGCGCGAGCTCGTCGGCCCGGGAGGCGGCGCGCGGCGACGGCGAGCCGGGTGCGCCCGCTGCCGGCGCTCGCCGCAGCTCCTCGCCCAGCCAGCTCAGCCCGGCGAGTGCCAGCTTGGCCTCGGCGCGGAAGGCCAGCGCGCCGATCGCCTCGGTGACGTCGGCGGGGTCGTGCGGGCCGGTGCGGCGGACCTGGGCGAGAGCCAGCTCCGCCACCGGGCCGGGGGCGGCGGGCAGCAGCCGCAGGTAGTCGCGCGACCGGGTGGCGGACTCCTCGGGGGCGGGGTCGAGCAGCTTGTGGAGGCGTACGAAGAAGCGCAGGTCGAGGGCGTCGCCGCCGCGCAGGAAGCGGCCCGCGCAGCCGTCGAGGACCGCCTCACGCGGCAGCGCGCCGGACGCGAACAGGGCCAGCCAGGGGGTCGGCCGGGGCGACAGCCGTTCCTCGCGCAGCGTGCGACCGGCGCCCTGGGCCTCGAAGACTCTCGGGAGCAGCGTGGCGGCCAGCGGGTCGCCGGGCACGACGCCGGCGGTCAGCCAGGCGATCATCAGCGGGTCGTGTGGCGGAGGCTCGGCGCCGCAGGTGCGCAGCAGCGCGAGCACCAGCGGCACGGTGCGGTCGTCGGGCCTGCGGATCTTCCGCGTGAGCCGGCCGGCGACGTCGGCCCGCCAGGCGGCCGGGCGCCCGGCCAGCACGCGGGCCACCTCGGACCAGTCGTGCTCCGGCGACCAGCGGAGGTTGAACTCGCGCCGGGTCAGCCAGGTGGTGGCCGCGGCGGCGCCCGGGATCGTGCCCGCCCCCGCGAGCAGCAGCGACGCCCAGAGGCTCGCCGGGGTGTCGTCCGCCTGCCCGGGCTCCCGCAACCCGCGGGCGGCGTCTTCGCGCAGCTCCTTGACGAACCCGGGCAGCCGGCCCGCCACGCCGGCCCGCTCCGCCTCGGTCAGCGCGATCAGGCGGTCGGCCAGCGCGCGGGTGTCGCGGCCGGTGATGAGGGCACGGACCGCCTGCCAGGCGGCCACCTGATGTGTCATGCGACGGACACTAGAGATCACCGCCGACAGATTTGGATAACCCCCCGGGGGTATGTTAACGTCGCGGCGAAGATACTAGCAGGGGGTATGACGAGCATGTCCGAGCACCACCATCACCACCACGCGCACACCGGCCCGGGCAGAGCCTCCTGGCGGATGGCGGCCTCCGCCACCCTGCACTGCCTCACCGGCTGCGCCATCGGCGAGGTGCTCGGGCTGGTGATCGCCACCGCGCTGGGCTGGCACACGGTCCCGTCCATCGCGCTGGCCGTCGTGCTCGCCTTCTTCTTCGGCTACCTGCTGACCCTCATCCCGCTCCGCCGGGCCGGTGTGGCCTGGAAGGACGCGATCAAGCTGGCCCTGGCCGCCGACACGGTGTCGATCATCGTGATGGAGATCGTGGACAACGGCGTGATGGTCGCCATCCCCGGGGCCATGGACGCCGGGCTCGCCTCCGGCCTGTTCTGGGGCGCGCTGGCCGTGGCCCTGCTGGTGGCCTTCCTGGTCACCACCCCGATCAACAAGTGGATCATCGGCAGGGGCAAGGGCCACGCGGTGGTGCACGCCTACCACCACTGAGATCGTCAGCCGACGATCATCTTCTCGTCCGGCAGCCGGTAGTGCCGGGTGCGCTCCTTGAGCGCCAGTGCCGAGCCGAGGGTGAGCGGGCCGGTCCTGCCGACGAACATGAGCACCACCAGCAGCAGTTGCCCGGCCACGCCGACCTGGGCGGTGATGCCGGTCGACAGCCCCGTGGTGCCGAACGCCGAGACGACCTCGAACAGCACCCGGTCCAGGCTGAACGGGGTCAGCGCCAGCATCAGGTAGGTGGAGACGGCGACCAGGGCCACGCTGATGAGGCTGATCGAGACCGCCTGGCGCTGCACCGACCCGGGCAGCCGGCGATGTCCCACGTGCACCGACGCCTCGCCGCGCATCTCCGCCCAGATGACGAACGCCAGGAGCGCGAACGTGGTGACCTTGATCCCGCCGGCCGTGCCCGCGCTGCCACCGCCGACGAACATCAGCAGGTCGGTCACCAGCCAGCTCGACGGGTGCATGGCGGCGATGTCCAGGCTGTTGAACCCGGCCGTGCGCGGCATCACGGCGGCGAAGAACGCGGCCAGCACCTTGCCCGGATCGTCCAGCTCGCCCAGGGTGCCCGGATTGCGCCACTCGGTGGCCAGGAACATCAGCGTGCCGCCGGCCAGCAGGATCACCGTCGTCCACACGGTGATCCTGGTCAGCACCGACCACCGGCCGGGGTGCCGCCAGTTGCCCAGCACCTCGAACCAGACCGGGAAGCCGAGCCCGCCCACGATCACCGAGGCCGCGATGGTCAGGCAGATCCACGGATCGGTGACGAACCCCATCAGGTTGTCGGACCACAGGGCGAACCCGGCGTTGTTGAACGACGACACCGCGTGGAAGACGCCCAGGTAGACCGCCCGCCCGACCGGCTCGCCGTAGCCGAGCAGGAACCGGCCGGTCAGCACCACCGCCACGACCGCCTCGCAGGCCAGGCTGAACAGCACCACCCTGCGCACCACGGAGCGCACGTCGGTCATCCTGAGTGCCTTGGTCTCGGCCTGCGCGAACAGCTTGGCCCGCAGGCCGAGCCGCCCGGCCACCAGCACCGTGAACAGCGTGGCCAGCGTCATGATGCCGAGCCCGCCGATCTGGATCAGCAGCGCGATCACCACTTCGCCGAACGCCGACCAGTGCGACTCGGTGTCGACCACGGCCAGCCCGGTCACGCACACCGACGACGTGGCCGTGAACAGCGCCGTCAGCCAGCCGGTCGACTCACCGGACTCCGTCGCGACGGGCAGTGCCAGCAGCGCGGTGCCCAGCAGCACCGCGACCGCGAAGCCGGTCACGATCACCTGTGCGGGATGCTGGAACCGTTCGAGCAGGGCAGGCGCCCTCTTCCTCACCGCTTCTCCCAGTCTGGGGCCCCATGTGCGGGTTCACGGTACAGCAGCCCCAAACCGGGCTTCAGGTCGCGTCGGTCCGCTGGGCGGCCTGGAAGACGGCCATCGCCTCGTTGCCGAAGAACGGGCCGAACATGAAGTCCGGCGCGAAGTCGTACTTGAAGCTGTTGACCGAGGTGACCCAGCCGAGCCCGGTGGAGTCGTCGAACCCCTGCAGCCACGGGCCGCCGCTCGCCCCGCCGGTCATGCGGCAGCGCAGACCCAGGTCGCGCGTCATGACGGTGTCGTCGAACGCGCGCCCGCTGCAGAAGATGAGCGACGAGCCGTCGAACGGGTCCGCCGCCGGGAAGCCGTAGGAGAACATCTGCTGCCGCCTGGCCTGGTTGAACGCCACCCCCTGGCCGCCCACGACGTCGGTCAGCGTGCGGCCCTGGAGCGGTGCGACCACGGCGGCGGCGACGTCGAAGTTGATGTCCTCGCGGGCGTTCCACTGCTGCGTGGTCAGCAGCCGGCTCGCCACCCAGGCGCCGAGCGGCGCGCGGCCGTTGGTGAAGCCCGGGACGAACACCCAGTTGCGGTGGAAGGCGCCGTTCAGCTTCACGCAGTGCCCGGCGGTCATCACGACGCTCTCGTTCGCGCTGGTCACGGCCGTGCCGGAGCAGGAGGAGTTCTGCCCGTCGGCGGTGGTGAAGAAGACGCGCCCGGTGGTGCGCGCGATGGCGCCGCCGTCGGTCCAGCGCGCGCCGGGGCTGTTGGCCACCTGGGCCGACTGGGTGGAGGAGACGCCGCGCGTCGCCCACGGGGTGCCCCGCGTCGGCCGGTCGGAGCGGGTGGCGCGGCGCGGCGCGGGCGTCGAGAGCGGCCGGGCCGCGCGCAGGCGCTGCGTCGTCCAGTACTGCAGGACGGTCCTGCGCTCCGGCCAGGAGTCCGTGGCGGACCACTTGACGGGGCCGGGGCCGTGCGCGGCGGTGGCCTGCGCGGACACCGGGGCGGCCGTCAGGGTGAGCGTGAGTGCGGAGAGCAGGGCGACTCTGCGGTGCATGAAGGACCTCCAGATAACCGGGATCTGCCGTCTGGAGGTACGCATCGGGACGCGCGTTTCGCTCAAACCATGCGCGAACGGGTATGGCGCTGCCCGGTGATCGTCGTTTGTCCGCAGGTCAGCGGGGTAGCCGGAGGCCGTGGCCGGTATCCGGGGGGACTGCCACCCGCGCTTCGCCTCGGTGCGGGACCGCTTCGCGGACAACTTCGCCCAGGGGCGGGAGCTGGGCGCGTCCCTCTGCGTCTACCAGCACGGCGCGCCCGTCGTGGACCTGTGGGGCGGGCTGGCCGGCGAGGGCAGGCCGTGGCGGCGCGACACGCTCGCGCTGCTGGCCTCGACCACCAAGGGGATGGCGGTCACGGCCGTGCTGCTGCTGGTCGACCGGGGGGTGCTCGACCTCGACACGCCGGTGGCCGACTACTGGCCTGAGTTCGCCGCCGAGGGCAAGGGCGGGATGCCGCTCCGGTGGATCCTGGGGCATCGCTCCGGCGTCGTGGTCATCGATCCGCCGCTGACGATCGAGGACATCGAGCTCGGCAGCCCGGTGGCCGAGGTGCTGGCGGGCGCCAGGCCCGCGTGGCGGCCGGGGAGCGCCCACGGCTACCACTGCCTCACCCTGGGTTGGCTGGTCAGCGAGGTGGTCCGCCGCGTCACCGGGCTCACCGTGGGGCAGCTGTTCGCCCGGGAGATCGCCGCGCCGCTGGGGCTCGACCTGCACATCGGGATCCCGGCCCACCAGGAGGGGCGGCTGGCGAGCGTCGTCGCGCCCACGGCCGGCGAGGTCCGCAACGGCCGCGCGGACCCGGGGCTCCACGAGCTCAACCGGGCGATCTGCGAGCCGTCCTCGCTGCTGCACCGCGCCACCTACGGCAGCGTGGTCCTCACTCCGGAGCTGCTCGGCGGCTCACGCCTGTACAGGGCGGAGGTGCCCTCCGCCGGCGGGGTCGGCACCGCCGCCGGCCTGGCCAGGCTGTACGCCTCCCTCATCGGCGAGGTGGACGGCATCAGGCTGCTGCGCCCGGAGACCACGGATCGCGCCAGAACGGTCGAGGCCCGGGGCCGGGACCTGGTCCTGCGGCTCGACACGGCCTACAGCGCCGGGTTCATGCTGCCCGGCGGGCCGATGTGGCCGGATTTCGGGGCGCCGGGGGCCTTCGGGTACGCCGGCGCCACGGGTGCGTTCGCCTTCGCCGACCCGGACACCGGCCTGGCCTTCGCCTACGTGCCCAACCGCATGTCGGAGCTGATCGAGGGCAGCGACGGCCGGGTCTGGCGGCTGATGTGGGAGAGCCTTCGGTGCGCGCGCCTGGCCTAGCCGGCCAGGTCCCTGGCGACGTTGTCGAGCCGGGTCGCCACCTCGTCGAGCTGCTCGTCGGTGACGGTGCCGCCGGGCAGCAGCCCGGCCACGTCCGCCCGCCGGGCGATCACCAGGCTCCGGTGGCTCTCGTCCACCTCCGCGGCCGGCATGACCAGGCAGTCACCCCGGACGAAGACCAGGACGGTGTCGGGGTCCGGCGCGTCGAGCAGCCGGCGGACACACTCTCGGTTGACTAGGAGCATCGTGCGGTCCTCCGCGTTCCAGTTCGTGGGGGCTTCCGACCGCGTACCCGGATCATCCCCCCGGTCACCTGGTGAAGGCGGAAAGAGCGCGTCAGGAGTACGGGCAGGGCGGCCGCTCAAAGGGCGAGCAGGACGAGGGAGAGGACCGAGGCGCCGAACACGACGACGTGGCGGACGTTCTGGAGGGTCCACGTCCAGGCCGGGAAGCCGTCCTCGGCGGCCTTGAGCAGGGCCGCGACGTCGACCTTGGCCAGCATCGGGTCGCCCTTGCGCAGGAAGGCGGCGCGCACGGACTTCTCGGCGGTGAGCTGGCTGTAGATGATGACGCAGTTGCCGGCCAGGACGAGGGACTGGAAGATCCAGGTCAGGATCGGGGCCCAGTCGTGGCCGGACAGGTTGAGCCCGGCGACCGCCACCATGACGGCGGCGACCGTGGCGGGGACCGCCGTCTCGTGGCCGCCGGCGTCGAAGCGCATTCCGTTCTCCTGGAGGACGGTGGTGCGCACGCCCTGGCGCTGGAGCTCGGCCTGGGCGCTGCTCATGGCGGTGGCTCCGTAGCGGTGCCGCACCATCGGGATGCTCACGAAGGCGCCGGCGACGAGCAGCTGGCTGATGGCGATGACGGTGTTCACGGGGGGCTCCTCGCTTCGACTTGAACTAAGTGCAAGAGCACTGTAAACCGCTACTTGAACTAAGTGCAAGTCGAGTATCGTGGCCGCATGCCGCGCGACACCCTGACCAAGGAACAGATCGTCGAAACCGCGATCGAGCTGCTCGACGAGGAGGGCCTCGACGGCCTCAACATGCGCAGTCTCGGCAAGCGGCTCGGCTCCGCCGCCACCGCTGTCTACTGGCACGTCCAGAGCAAGGACAACCTGATCCTGCTCGTCGGCGACCGCGTGTGGGAGGAGATCGGGCTGCCGGACCCCGACGCCGTCGGCTGGCGCGCGGCCGCCACCGAACTGGCCACCGGCCTGCACGCGATGTTCAGCCGGCATCCCTGGCTCGTCCAGGCGTTCGGCTCACACCTGTTCTACGGGGTGAGCAAGGCCCGCTACGACGAGTGCAGCCTGGCCGTCTACGAGGCGGGGGGCTTCACCGGCGCTGCCGCCGACCGCGCGGCGGGCGTCGTCTTCACCTTCGTCCTGGGCAGCGTGCTCGGCGTGGCCGCGCAGGCGTCCCTGACCAGGCGGCTCAGCCGTGACGGCGGCGACGCGTCGGCGGCGTTCCAGGAGACGCTGGACAAGGCCGCCGACATCGCCAGGCAGTTCCCCCGGCTGCGCAGCCGGGTCGAGACGCCGCGCCCCGGCGACTACGCCACCGCTCCGGCGGACACCTTCGAGTTCGGCCTCCAGGCCCTGCTCGACGGCCTGGAACGGCGCCTCCCCGGCTGACGCGGGCGATGCCGGGGACCCGGCGAAGGTGACGGACCTAGTCGCTGGTCCACCGGGCGCGCCAGGCCGGGAGCTCGGCGGCGTCGCGCGTCAGGAAGCGGCCGAAGACGTCCGCGGCCTCGCGCCAGGCGCGCTCGGCGCGGGGACGCTCGCCGAGCAGCGCGTGGGCGGCGCCGACGTCGCGCAACGTGCGCGCCCGCCACAGCGGCAGCCGCAGCTCGTCCCACGTGTCGAGGGCGCGGCCGAGCCAGGAGAGCGCCTCCCGCGGCCGGTGCGCGGCCAGGCTCAGCTCGCCCAGGGTGCGCAGCCCGAGCCCGGTGCCGACCCGGTCGTGGAAGCGGGCGGTGGCGGCGACGACGGCGCGGAGCGGCGGTTCGGCCTCGGCCAGGCGGTTCTGCCGGATCCAGACCTTGGCCAGCGCCTGGGAGGTGTAGTTGACCAGCACTTCGTCCCCGGTCGCCAGGATGATCCGGTGGGCGCGCCCGCACAGGTCCTCGGCGTCGGCCAGCTCGCCGCGCGCCCGGTGGACCAGGCCGATGCCGCGCAGCGCGAGCGCCTCGCCCCTGCGGTGGCCGAGGTCGCGGTAGCGGGCCAGCGCGTCCCGCAGGTTGCCGACGGCCTGGTCGTCGTGGCCGAGCTCCCGGTTGGAGAAACCGATGCCGTAGCGGGCGTGCGCGATCCCCTCCTCGTCGCCGAGCGCGGACAGGGCCGCCAGCGCCTGCTCCATCAGGGGGAGCGCGGTGTGGTGCTCGCCGACCTCGCGGTGGACGGTGCCCAGGCCGTTGAGCGCGACGGCGGCGCCGCGTTCGTCGCCTTCGGCCCGGAAGAGCTGGAGGGCCACCCGGAAACGGCGTTCGGCCTCGTCGAAGTCGTCGCCGTTGTAGGCGAGCTGGCCGAGCCCGCACTCGATGACCGCCTCGGCCCGGCGGTTGCCCTTGGCCCGGGCGGCGGCGAGCGCGGCGGTGTGGGTCCTGTTCCAGCCGGCGAAGCGGTTGGAGCCGCCGAAGGACGTGAAGATGAGCGTGTCGGCCAGCGCGCAGGCGAGCGTGTCGAGGCCCAGCTCGGCGGCGCGTTCCACGGCCACGATGAGCGCCGACTCGGCGGTGGCGAACCACTGCCCGGCGTCGTCGGCGGGCAGCGCGGGGGCCGATCCGCCGAGGCGGGGCAGCGCGATCGGGAGCTGCTGCGTCAGCCCTTCGCACAGGGCCAGCATCTTCTCCAGCGCCCGGTGCACGGCCGCGGCCAGCTCGGGCGCGGGCATCGTGCCGGCGGCCCGCTCCTTGGCGTACAGCCGGACGAGGTCGTGCATCCGGTAGCGGATCAGGCCGTCACCGGCCGGTAGCGGTTCGACCAGGCGCGCGTCGATGAGCTCCTCGACGATCTCCTCGGTCGCCTCCGGCCCGAGGTTCAGCAGCGACGCGGTCACCATGAGGTCGAAGTCGGGCGGGTCGAGGTGGCCGAGCAGGCAGAAGGCGCGCAGGGCGGGGGCGCCGACCTCGGCGCAGCTCGCGCTGATGCCGGCCCGTACGCCCAGGTCGCCGATGGACAGCTCGTCGAGGCGGCGGCGCTCGTCGTCCAGCCGGTGCGCGAGGTGGGCCAGCGACCAGTGAGGTTTGCGCTGCAGCCGGGCCCCGACGACGCGGATGGCCAGCGGCAGCCGGTCGCACAGCGCGACGAGTGCACGGGCCGCGTCGGGTTCGGCGGCGACCCGTCCGGCGCCGACGATCGCGCGCAGCAGGTCGAGCGATTCGGCCTCCGCCATCTCGGTCAGCTCGACGACCGTCGCGCCGGGCAGCCCGTCGGGCCGTCGGCGGCTGGTCACGAGCACGGCACAGGTGCCGCTGCCGGGCAGCAACGGCCGGATCTGCGCGGTGTCGGCCGCGTCGTCGAGCACCACGAGGACACGCCGGGAGGCGAGCGCCAGCCGGTAGAGCTCGATCTTGTCCTCCAGCGGCAGGCTCTCGTCGTGGCCTTCGACGCGGAGCAGGCGCAGCAGCCGGTCGAGCGCCTCGGCGGGTGTGACGGGCCGGGCCTGGGCACCGCGCAGGGCGATGTGCAGCTGGCCGTCGGGGTAGCGCTCCTGCAGCAGGTGGGCGGCGCGGACGGCGAGCGTGGACTTGCCGACGCCGCTGCGCCCGGAGATGAACACGATGGGCAGCGCGGTGCCGGGCCGCCCCGCGCCCTCGACGGTGGCCAGGACGCGGGCCAGCCCGGCGGACGCGCCGGTGAAGTCGGTGATGTCGGGCGGCAACTGGGAGAGGCGGCCGGTCGGCGAGCCGCTCCTGGGCGCGGGGTCCCGGCGCAGGAGGCCGGCGTGCACCTCGCGCAGCCAGGGGCTGGGGTCGACGCCGAGCTTGTCGCGGATGCGCTCGCTCGCGGCGGCGTAGGCGGTCAGCGCCTCGGCGTGCCGCCCGCTGTGGTGCAGGGCGCGCATGTGCTGGCCGATCAGGCGCTCGGCCAGCGGGTGCTCCACGAGCAGCGGCGTCAGCACGCCGATGACCTCGCCGCTCCTGCCCAGCCGCAGCGCGCTCTCGGCCCAGTCGGCGGCGAGCGCGATCCGCTGCTGCTCCAGGTTCTGCCGGTAGCGCTCGGCCCAGTCGCCGGCGACGCCGGTCAGCGCCACGCCGCGCCACAGGCCGAGCGCCTCGTCCAGGAGCGCGGCCCGTTCCTCGTCCCCGGCCCGCGCGGCACGCTCAGCCAGGGCGCGCGCGTGGCCGGCGTCGATCTGGCCGGGCGGCACGAGCAGCGTGTAGCCGCCTGGGTTGCGGACGAGCGAGACGTTCTCGATGCCGGCGAGCTGGGCGCGCAGGCGGGTCACGTAGGCATACAGGGAGCTGCGGACGGAGCTCGGCGGGGACTCGCCCCACACCCGGTCGATGAGGGTCTCCATGGTGACGAGCCGCCCCGCGTCGGCCACCAGCGCCACCAGCATGGTGCGCTGCTTGACCGCCCCGGCCGGGCGGACGCCGTCGCCCGTCTCGATCGTGACGGGACCGAGGATGCGGAAGATCACCGGGTCATCTCACCCTGCCCGCCCAGCAGGGGCAAATCAGCGCGGCACTTTGTCCAATAGGCCGCGAAAGTAGAGCGATCACCCGTAATTAGGTCCTCCCCGATCGGCGTAACACGGTTACATTCACGATATTTGCTCCCTCTTATCCCTCCACGCCGACCGAAGGGAGAGGTATGAGAGCGAGAACCGCGCTCGCGGCCCTGTCTGCCGCGGCGATCCTCATGCCGGCCGCCACAGCCCAGGCCGCGGGAACAGCCCAGGCCGCGGGAACCGCCTTGGCGCCTCCGCCCGACGACCAGTTCCAGAAGGTGACGCTCAACGACAACCCCGGCGAGCCGGTGGACCTGGCGGTCTTACCGGACTCCAGGGTCCTGCACACCACCCGGACCGGCGAGGTCTGGCTGCACGACCCGAAGACCGGGCTCAACACGCTGGCCGCCCGGCTGGACGTCTACCAGCACGACGAGGAGGGGCTGCAGAGCATCGCACTCAGCCCCGGCTTCGGCAAGGGTTCGAAGAAGGACGACTGGGTCTACCTCTATTACTCCCCTCCGCTCGACACCCCGGTCGACGACCCCGCGACGCCGGACGTGAACGAGGGCGACGCGCCGTTCACCGGCACTCCGGAGGACTTCGCGCCGTTCGAGGGGCTGATCCGGCTGTCCCGGTTCCGGTTCGGCCGCGCGACCATCGACCTGTCCAGCGAGCAGAGGATCCTGGACGTGCCGGTGGACCGGGGCATCTGCTGTCACGTCGGCGGCGACATCGTGTTCGACGCCGACGGCAACCTGTACCTGTCGACCGGTGACGACACGAACCCGTTCTTCTCCGACGGCTTCACCCCGATCGACGAGCGGGCCGACCGGAACCCGGCCTTCGACGCCCAGCGCAGCTCCGGCAACACGAACGACCTGCGCGGCAAGGTCCTGCGGATCAAGGTCAGGGGCGACGGCTCGTACACGGCGCCGAAGGGGAACCTGTTCCCGCCGGGCACGCCGGGCACGCGGCCGGAGATCTACGCGATGGGGCTGCGCAACCCGTTCCGCATCGAGCTCAACCGCTCCACCGGGGACCTCTACGTCGCCGACTACTCGCCGGACGCGAGGGACGCCGACCCGGCGCGCGGCCCGTCGGGGACCGGCAAGTGGGCGCTGATCCGCCGGCCCGGCAACTACGGCTGGCCGTACTGCGCGACGGCGCGGCTGCCGTACGTGGACTTCGACTTCGCGACCGGGGCGTCGGGCGAGCCGTTCGACTGCGCGGCGCCGGTGAACGAGTCGCCGCACAACACCGGGGCGCGCGAGCTGCCACCGGTGGTCCAGCCGCAGGTGTGGTACTCCTACGGCGCCTCGCAGGAGTTCCCCGCGCTCGGCACCGGCGGCATCGGCCCGATGGCGGGACCGGCCTACGACTTCGACCGGCGCGACACGCAGGGCCGCGCGCCCGTGGCGTGGCCCGAGTACTACGACGGCGTCCCGCTCTTCTACGAGTGGACCCGCGACTACGTCAAGGCGTTCCACCCCGACGGGCGGATCGAGGACGTGCTGCCGTCGTTCGTCTTCGACAACCCGATGGACGTGGAATTCGGCCCCGACGGCGCGCTCTACGTGCTGGAGTACGGCGACGGCTACTTCCGGGAGAACCCGGACGCCCAGCTCTCCCGCTTCGACTACATCGGCCACAAGGGCAACCACTCGCCCGTCCCGGTGGCCGCGGCGTCGGTGACCGACGGCCACGCGCCGCTCACGGTCTCCTTCACCAGCGAGGGCACCGCCGACCCGGACGGTGACAGGCTCCGTTACGCCTGGGACTTCGACGCCGACGGCAGGGTCGACTCCCGCCGGCCCGAGGCCACGTACACCTACACCGAGAACGGCCTCTACAACGCGACGCTGAGGGTCAGCGACAGCGGCGGGATGTCCGCGGCCACGTCCGTGCGGATCGTGATCGGCAACGCCGCGCCGGTCGTCGAGCTGGTGCGACCGGCGGCGGGGGACACGTTCTCCTTCGGCGACGTGGTCGAGTTCGAGGTGCGGGTCACCGACGACCAGCCCGTCGACTGCGCCGACGTGACCGTGAACTACATCCTCGGCCACGACGACCACGGCCACCCGCAGACCACGGCCCGAGGCTGCACGGGCTCCATCCAGACGACGGAACCGGGCGGGCACGATCCCGAGAACGACGAGCTCACCGGCGTCTTCGTCGCCAGTTACACCGACCCCGGAACCGGCGGCCTGCCGCCGCTGACCGGCAGCCACCAGGTCGTCCTCCAGCCCACCAGTTAGGAGATTCCATGTGCTACGGCTACGGCCCGAGCAGGCGGTCACTGCTCGCCGCGGGCCTCGGACTCGGGGCGGCCGCCCTCGCCGCCACCCCGGCCGCCACCCCGGCCGCCGCGGCGGCCGGGGTGGCGACGAGGCCCGGCAGGGGCGGCGGCAGGCACCGCATCCCGCCGGGTCTGATCAGCATCCAGCTCTGGACGGTCCGCGACGACCTGTCGCGTGACTACGACGCGACGCTCGCCTACCTGGCCGAGATCGGATACCCGAAGGTCGAGCTGGCGCTGGGCTACTTCGGCCGGACGGCCAGGCAACTGCGCGAGTTCCTCGACGGGCTCGGCATCCGCTCGACGTCCAGCCACGACGGCATCAGCGCCGACGACGCCGCGCTGCACACGAAGATCGAGAATGCGCTGACCCTCGGCCAGTCCTACATGGTCGTGCCCTACCTGAGCTCCTCCAGCGAGGACGAGTGGAAGGCGTGGGCCGAGCGCATGAACGTGGAGGCCGCCGCCGCCCGCTCCGCCGGGATCCGGTACGGCTACCACAACCACGCCCACGAGTTCACCACCGACCTGGGGGGCGGCAGGACGCCCTGGGACGTGCTCACCGCCGAGCTCGACCCCCGCCTGGTCCACCTGGAGATCGACCTGTACTGGGCGGTCACCGGCGGCGTCGGGCGCGGCGTCGCCGACCCGGTCAAGTTCACGCTCGACGTGATCAGGCGGGCGCCGCAGCGGGTGCTCCAGTTCCACGTCAAGGACCGGCACCTGGACGGTGACATGGCCGACCTCGGTACCGGGACGATCGACTTCCGGCGCATCTTCGACGAGCACCGCGTGAAGGAGTACATCGTCGAGAACGACACCCCGGACGTGACGCCCCGGCAGACGGCCGAGGTCGGATACCGCTATCTGCGCAAGGTCAAGTACTAGAGGCGGGGAGAGCCCGGCCTGCGGGCCGGGCTCTTTAGTTGAATTCTCACCAAATCTTCACCTTGCCCTGAGGCTGTTCTGAGGATGCCGGGGGACCCTTGTTCCGTGACCGACCCCTCGCATCAGACGCTGCGCCCCGAGAAGACCGCCGCGCCGCCCGCCAGGACCGGGCCGGGAATGCTCCGCCTCGCCCTGCTCGGCCTGGTCGCGATCGGCATCCTGGGCGCCGCCTTCGAACTGGCCGTCGAACGCCACTGGGGCGGCCCGGCCCAGCTGATCCCGTGGGCGGCGCTGCTGCTGCTCGGGATCGCACTCGCGCTCGCCCTGCGCGACTCGCCGCGCACGCTCACCGTCGTGCGCGTGCTGGCGGCCGCCGTCCTGCTCGCGTCCGTCTACGGCGTCTTCACACACGTCTCCGTCAACCACGGCATGGGCGCCTTCGACCCCTCCTGGAACACGCTCTCCACGCTCACCCAGTGGTGGTACGCCTTCACCAAGTCCGTCGGGAACGCCCCGCCGCTCGCCCCGGGCATGCTGGCGCAGAGCGCGCTGCTGCTCCTGATCACCTCTACGCTCCGGGCGCGGCGGGCCTAGGCAGCCCGGGGACGCCGTCGCGCAGGGTGAATCCGGCGGCCGTCACGGTCCCGGCGCCCGGCGCGCTCACGTACGGCAGGATCTTGCAGTCGGCGGTGAGCTCGCGGGGCGTGATCCGCACCGCGAGATAGCCGCGACGGCGCAGGTGGAAGCGCAGGTGCGGGTTGCCGGCGAGCAGCGGGTCGCCGGCCGGGTCGGGGTCGTGGCCGTCGCCGCCGCTGGTCACCGACGTCACCGCGAACTCCGCGCCGACCGGCTCCGAACCGGGGTCGTCGTAGTCGAGGACCAGGTTCCCGGCCCAGTGCGCGTGCACGTCGCCGGTGAGCACGACGGCGTTGCGCACCCCGGCGTTCACCCAGCCGCCGGTCACGCGGGTGCGGGAGGCGGCGTAGCCGTCCCAGGCGTCCCGCCGCAGCACCTCCTCCGGGCCGGGGTCGCGGTCGCGGTGGCCGAAGAAGACCTGCTGGGCGACGACGTCCCAGCGGGCCCGGGAGGTACGGAAGCCGTCCAGCAGCCAGTTCTCCTGGTCCAGCCCGATCATCGTGTGGCCGGGCGCCAGGGGCGCGTCGCAGGCCGTGTAGCCGTGGCCGCACGGGTGCGGATCGCGGTGCTGGCGGGTGTCCAGGAGGTGGAAGGTCGCCAGCCGCCCCCAGCGCAGCCGCCGGTAGAGCTGGATCGCGGCCCCGCCCGGCCGGGCGCTCGCGCGCAGCGGCATGTGCTCGTAGTAGGCGCGGAAGGCGGCCCCGCGACGTTCGGGCGGGATCAGGTTCGTCCAGTTGTTGTCCACCTCGTGGTCGTCCATGATCGTCGCCCAGGGCGCGGCCGCGTGCGCCGCCCGCAGGTCCGGGTCGGTCTTGTAGAGCGCGTGCCGCCGCCGGTAGCCGGCCAGCGTCGTCGGCTCCGGGCCCTCGTGGTCGCGCACGTTCGCGCCCGGCTCGGCACCGTCCTCGTAGATGTAGTCGCCCAGGTGCAGGATCAGGTCCGGGCTCTCGGCGGCCATGCGGGCGTACGCGGTGAAGTAGCCGTGCTGGTAGTTGGCGCACGAGGCGACCAGCAGGCGCAGCGCCCTCGGCATCGCCCCGGGCCTCGGCGCGGTCCGCGTCCGGCCGACGGGCGACAGGTGCTGCCCGACCTTGAACCGATACCAGTACGGCCGGCCCGGCCGCAGCCCCGTCACCTCCACGTGCACGCTGTGGGCCCAGCCCGGCACCGCCTGCCGGACGCCGCGCCGCACCACCTTGGCGCAGCCCGGGTCGGTGGCCACCTCCCACCGGACGTCCACCGGCGCGGCCGGCATGCCGCCGAGCCCGTCCTCCGCCAGCGGCTCGGGCGCCAGGCGCGTCCACAGCACGAACCCGTCCGGGGCCGGATCCCCGCTGGCCACCCCCAGCGTGAACGGGTCGGCGGCCCGGTACGGCAGCACCGGCGACAACCCCAGCGCGAGGAACGATCGTCTGTCCAGCACACGACGATGATGGCGTGCGGGCGGCAAGCTCTCGGTATGCCGACACTGCGGCCGGGGTCAGGCGCGGTGACTCCGCCTATGATGAGCGGGCGGCACAGGATGCCGCCCCGCGAGGACCCTCCTTCAGACGTCGCCCGTCCCGGGCTTGAGGGTCGGGCCGGATCTCCGGTCGCGTCTCCCCGCATCATGGGAGGTGCGTGCTCGGATGGGTTCTCGTTCTGTTCTCCTCGTGCCGGCGGCGGGTGTGGTGGCCGGCATGGCCCTCGGGGAGTTCATCCCCTTCCTCGCGGCGATCGGCGGCGAGTTCGGGCTGCCGCTCACCGCCGTCGGGTGGTTGTCGTCGGCCGTCACGCTGGTGGCCGCGCTCGGCTGCCTGCCGCTCGGGATGTGGCTCGACCGCCGGGCGGTGCGCGGCTTCTTCGTGGCCGGCCTGGTGGCGCTGGCCGTGGCGGGCGCGCTGGCCGCTCTCGCCGGTGGGGTGGTGGCGCTGGCCGTCCCGCGCCTGGTGCAGGCGGCCGGGTACGCGCTGGTGATGATCACCGGGCCCACCCTGCTGGGCCGGCTCCTGGACGGCGGGCCCAGGCAGCGCGCCCTGGCCCTGTGGGGCATGTGCGTCCCCGCCGGCCTCGCACTCGCCGGCGCGGCGGGAGCGCTCGCCGGTGGTGCCGGATGGCGTGCGGTGGCCGCCGGCGTGGGGGTCATCAGCCTCGTCATGGCCATCCTGGCCCGCACCCTGCCCCGCGACGCCCCTCCGCCCCACCCGAAAGCCACCACCGATGAATCACGTGCGCCCCACCCGAAGGTCGCCGACGGTGGATCGCGTGCCCCCCACCCGCCGAACGCCGGCGATGGATCGCGGGCGGCCCATCCGAAGGTCGCCGGCGGTGGATTGCGGGCGGCCCATCCGAAGGTCGCCGGCGGTGGATTGCGGGCGGCCCATCCGCCGAACGCCGGCGGGGGATCGCGGGCGGCGTATTCGAACTGTCTCTTATAACCATCTCGCGCTGCCGACGAAGAGG
>NZ_LAVL01000360.1 GCF_001083785.1 Nonomuraea sp. SBT364 | reverse complement strand
CTCCCCCGCCGCCCTCGCCGGTCTCGGTGTGGCCGACCGCGTCGGTCACGACGTCGCTGACGCCGAACCGGCCGCCCGGGCGCAGCACCCGGAACGCCTCCGCCAGCACCGCCGCCTTGTCGTCGGACAGGTTGATCACGCAGTTGGAGATCACCACGTCCACCGCCTGGCCGGGCAGCGGGATCGCCTCGATGCCGCCGTGCAGGAACTCGACGTTGGCCGTGCCCGCCGTGTTGCGCCGGGCCAGGGCCAGCATGTCCGCGCTGGCGTCCAGCCCGTACACCTTGCCGTGCGGGCCGACGCGGCGCGCCGACAGCAGCACGTCGAGGCCGCCGCCCGACCCCAGGTCAAGCACGGTCTCCCCGGCGCGCAGCTCGGCGACGGCGACCGGGTTGCCGCACCCGAGGCTGGCCGCCGCAGCCCCGCCGGGCAGCGCCTCGGTGCCGTCGTAACCGGCGGCGCCGAAACGCCCGCCGGCGAAGGCGTCCGGCTCGCAGTCGGTGACGCGTTCCCCGGCCGGCGCGGCGCGGGCCAGGGCCGAGTAACGGCCGACGATCTCGTCGTGCGCCATGACGGTCTCCTCAATCGCAGGCCGGCGCGGCCGGCACGGGGTTGCCCATCACCACGTCGGCGGCGGTGGGGAAGCAGCTCACACAGGTGTCGTTGATCCGGTAAAGGCGGGCGGTGCCCTGCTTGTCCATCAGCACGAAACGCACCTCGGCCAGGATCTTCAGGTGGTGCGACACCGTGGACTGCCCCACGCCCGAGGCGGCCACGATCTCCCCCACGGTCATCGGCTCACGCCGCCGGGCCAGCAGCGACACGATCTGGATCCGCGTCGCGTCGGCCAGCGCCCTGAACCAGCTCGCGTACTCCTCGGCCTCGGCCCGCGCCAGAGGCCCCCTGTCATCATTCATCGAAAATCGACGATAAACGATAAAATCCGGCAAGAGAACCCCCTGCTCGTACGCGAGCCGTACCAGGTGACAGGGGCGTGAGGGGCAGGTGTGGGGGCAGGG
>NZ_LAVL01000359.1 GCF_001083785.1 Nonomuraea sp. SBT364 | reverse complement strand
AGGCACCGCCATGCCACCACCCGCCGGGGCACGAACGGCCCCGCGACTCGCCGCCCCCCGGACCCCTCCGGGAAGCGCTCCACGGGTGCCGGCCCGTTTGTGTGCCCGGCCGGGGCGTCCCCTGAGGGAAGCGGGCGTCTTCCCGAGCCGGACGCGGGCCCGGAGACGCGGCCGGGGCCGGGCGCGCGGGGTGCGCGTCCGGCCCCGGGGGAGCGTGCGGAGGTCAGGCCAGGCCGAGCTGGGCCTCGAAGCGGCCTTCCTCCAGGCGGCGCTTGATCGTGGTGAGGAAGCGGGCCGCGTCGGCGCCGTCGACCAGGCGGTGGTCGTACGTGAGCGCCAGGTAGACCATCGACCGCACCGCGATGACCTCGCCCTCCGGCGTGTCGACCACGACGGGCCGCTTGACGACGGCGCCGGTGCCGAGCATGCCGACCTGCGGCTGGTTGAGGATCGGCGTGTCGAACAGGGCGCCGCGGCTGCCGGTGTTGGTCAGCGTGAACGTGCCGCCGGTGATCTCGTCAGGGGTGACCTTGTTGGCGCGGGTGCGCTCGGCCAGGTCGGTGACCTTGCGGGCGAGACCGGCCAGGTTGAGGTCGCCGGCGTCCTTGACCACGGCGGCGAGCAGGCCGCGCTCGGTGTCGACCGCGATGCCGAGGTTCTCGACGTCGAAGTAGGTCACCTCGTTGGTCTCGTTGTTGATGGTCGCGTTGAGCTTGGGGTGCTGCTTGAGCGCCTCGACGGTGGCCATCGCGAAGAACGGGGTGAACGTCAGCTTGACGCCCTCGCGGCGGAAGAACTCGTCCTTCGCCTTCGCCCGCAGCCGCGCGATCTTGGTGACGTCGACCTCGACGACCGAGGTGAGCTGGGCGGCCGTCTGCAGCGACTCCACCATCCGCTTGGCGATCGTCTGGCGCAAGCGCGTCATCTTCTCGGTGCGGCCGCGCAGCGTGGTGTCGACCTCGACCTGCTCGGGCTCGGCGGCTGCCGGGGCCTGGGCGGCGGGGGCGGCCTGCGCCGGAGCGGCGGCCGGGGCTGCCTG
>NZ_LAVL01000358.1 GCF_001083785.1 Nonomuraea sp. SBT364 | reverse complement strand
CCCTTCCCCAGCCCCCTCTCCCGGGCAGACCGCCCATCGGCGGGAGATGGTTCGTCGGCGGGAGGCGGTTCGTCGGCGGGAGGCCGCCCATCCGCGGGAGGCCGCCGCTCAGCGGGAGGCCGCCGCTCAGCGGAACGCTGACCGTCGGTCGGAGGTCGTCCCCCGGTGGACGGCCGTCCTTCCGGTTCAGGGCCCTCCCCCGGAGACTCCCCAACCCCGGCGAACCACCCCACGGCGGGAGGCCGCCCCTCAGTGGGGGGTCCGTCGGCGGGAGGCTGCCCCTCAGAAGAGGGTCGCCCCTCGGAGGGAGGCCGCCCCTCAGAAGAGGGTCGCCCCTCAGAGGAGGGTCGCCCCTCGGAGGGAAGGCGTCTCTCCTCGCCGGGCCTTCCCTCCGGGGGGCGCTGCCCGTACGTCGGAGGCTGGCCACTTGCGGGCTCGGAGCCCTCCTCAGAAGGCTCCCCATCCCCAGGAAGCCTCCGCTCCGCACGGGCCTGCCCCTCCGCAGGGAGCTGACCGTTCGCCGGAGGGTGGGGGTCTGCGGGCTCCGGGCCCCCAGCGGAATGCTCCCCCGCCCCGGCGAGCCGCTCCTGCATGCGGGAGCGCCCATCTCTGCGGGCCGGCCTCTCCGCGCGAGGGTGGCCCTCTGTGCGGGAGTTGCCCTCTTCGAAGGGCTGGTCCGCCGCTGGGGAGTGTCCGTGCGCGGAGGGTGGCCCGGAGGTCGGGGGCTGGGCTGCTGTGGCGACGTGGGGCTCTGCGGAAGGCTCCGCCGCCTCGGGAAGCCGTCCCTCCCCAGAGACGTGGCCCACCGAAGTCCCCCGTCCCTCCACAGAAACCTGACCTTTCGCAGAAACCTGGACCTCCGAGGTGCCCCGTCCCTCCGCGGAGACGTGGCCTTCCGCAGAGATCTGGGTCTCCGAGGTGACTTCGGCCTCCGTGGAGATCGGAACCGCCGCGGAGACCCCACCCTCCGCAGGGGCCTGACCCTTCGTAGAGACCTGAACCCCCGCAGGCGGGGGGCCCTGTGTGGGCAGGGGGGCTTCTCCAC
>NZ_LAVL01000357.1 GCF_001083785.1 Nonomuraea sp. SBT364 | reverse complement strand
CTCCCACCCCACACCCCGGCACGGAACGGCGACGCCGACCAAGACAGCGGCACCGCACAGCAGGGCAGTGCCCTGCGGGACGGCGGCTCGGAGGTGGGGCGCGCCGGGCGGGCGGCCGCGGCGGTTCTCCGGGAGGCCGCGTCGGCGGTGGAGGGCGCGGATCTCGCTGAGGTGGCGAGCGGCGGGCGGGGGGCCATCGTGGCGGCGCTGGAGCGGATCGCCGCCGCGTGCCCCGGCACGCTGGCCGTGTCCGTACGCCCTGCCATGCGCCCTGACATGCGCCCTGACACGCGCCCTGCCGGTGGGGCTCCCGGAGTGCCACCCGGCCCGTCGCCGGCGGGACTGGCGTTGAACGAGGATGTGGAGCTGCCGCTGGCCAGTGTCGGGAAGCTGCTGTTGCTGGCCGAGGTGGCGATGAGCGTGGACGGCGGCATCCTGGACCCGGACGAGCCGGTGCCGGTGCACGACGACGACTACTGCGGCGGCTCGGGCCTGCTGCTGGGGCTGTCCGCGCGGGCGTGGACGGTCGGCGACCTGGCCCTGCTCACGGCGGCGGTGAGCGACAACACGGCGACGAACGCGCTACTGCGCCGGATCGGCCTGGACCGGGTGAACGCCGCCGGCGCCGCCCTGGGCCTGACCCGCACCCGGCTGCTGGACCGGATCAGGGAGCCGCGCGGCCCCGGGCACCCGGCGACGTTCGCGATCGGCACGGCCGGTGAGCTGGCGGGCCTGGCGGGGCGCTTGGCGGGCCCGGACGGATGGCAGGTCCTGATGCGCGAGTGGATGCTGGCCAACACCGACCACGGCCTCGTCCCGGCCCTGATGTGGCACGACCCGGAGGGCACCCGGATCGCCAACAAGACCGGCACCGACGACGGCATCCGCACCGACGTCGGCCTCATGGGCCCGCTGGCCTACGCGGTGCTGGCCGGCGGCCCGCCGGGCTCCGACCAGCACCTGGCCCACGCCGTCCGCCAAGCGGGCGCCCTGCTCGCCACCGCCGCCCACCTCTGACAACCACCCGCCCAGCGGTCCACCCCGAAC
>NZ_LAVL01000356.1 GCF_001083785.1 Nonomuraea sp. SBT364 | reverse complement strand
TGTATTGACCCGTTGGGTTGTTGACACGGGTGATCGGTGGCTGGCCGCCGAGTGCGGTGTGGCATCGGTGGTGGTTGTAGGTGTGCAGGAAGTCTGGCAGAGCGGCGGTGCGTTCGTGGTTGCTGTCGTAGGGCCGGGCATAGGCCCACTCCTCCAGCAGGGTGCGGTTGAAGCGTTCGGCCTTGCCGTTGGTCTGGGGCCGGTAGGGACGGGTGTGCTTGCCGACGGCACCCAGCTCGGCCAGGGCCTGGCGCCAGGCGATGCCGCGGCGGTAGGCCAGCGCGTTGTCGGTGAGCACTCGCTCGATGCGGGTGATGCCCAGGCCGGCAAAGTGGGCGGCGGCGCGGCGCAGGAAGGCGGCGCAGGTGGCGGCCTTCTCGTCGGGCAGCACTTCGCTGTAGGCCAGCCGGGAGTGGTCGTCGATGGCCGAGTGGACGTAGTCGAAGCCGACGGTGCGGCTGTGGTGATGGCTGCGCTGGTCGCGGCCGTGGACGCGCCAGCCGCCGCCGTCGGGGATGCGGCCGAGTTTCTTGACGTCGACGTGCACCAGCTCGCCGGGCCGGTCGCGTTCATAGCGGCGGATGGGCTGGCCGGTGGGCCGATCCAGCCAGGCCAGGCGGTGCAGGCCGTGGCGGGTCAGGATGCGGTGCACAGTGGAGGCGGGCAGGCCGAGAATGGGGCCGATCCGGGCCGGGCCGAGCTTGCGGCTGGTCCGCAGCCGGCAGACCTCGGCCTCGATCGCCGCGGGGGTGCGGTGTGGGACGGCGTGCGGACGGCTGGAGCGATCGAGCAGCCCGGTCTCACCCTCGGTACGCCAGCGGCGGATCCACTTGTAGGCGGTGGGCCGCGACACACCCATCTCAGCGGCCACATGCGCGACTGGACGTCCCGCTTGAACACGATCGACGAGCAGCCGGCGGGCATGGACGGTCAGCCGGGCGTTACGGTGGGACATGAAGCCTCCGTGCGGTGCAGATTCGACACCTTCACCACATCGGAGGCTTCTCTATTGATCAAGCTCCTCTGTTAACAACGCTCGTGGTCGATACAGCTAG
>NZ_LAVL01000355.1 GCF_001083785.1 Nonomuraea sp. SBT364 | reverse complement strand
TTTTTTTTTTTTCAAGCAAAAGACGCCATACAAGACCTAGTACGGTCTCGTGGGCCCGGAGATGTGCCTAAGGGACGGCCTGCCTCGCGTCGCTGCGCCACCTCGCCGCCGCCGCCCGAATCCCCCGCGAGGCGCCGCTCGCCGGCTCCGTACGCCGGTTCCTGCGCGGCGGCTCCGGCCCGGACCTGCGCTTCTTCGCCCGCCTGCACGACCTGCTCGACCCCACCGACGCCGAGTCCGCCCAGCGGGCCGCCGACTACCTGCGGCTGCTCCCGGCCGCCCCCGCCCAGGTGGCCGGCCTGGCGCTACGCCGCCTGCGCCGGGCCGGCGCGCTCGCCTGCGACGACGTGGTGGAAGGGCTGTACGCGCTCCTGTTCAGGCCGGAGCGCAAGCTGGTCGACGCCGGCCTCGGCTGGCTCGACCAGGCCGTACGGGAGCACCGCGGCAGCCTCGACGCGTTCGCCCCCGCGCTCGCGCACGCCTTTGCCTGCCGGTCGTACGACGTCCGGGCCCGTGCCGTACGCCTCGCCCTGCGGCACGCCGCCCGCTTCGGCCCGCCCGGCGCCGGGACCCTCCGCGACGCGGCCGCCCACCTTCCCGCCGACCTCGCCGACCGCCTCACCCAGGCATTCCCCACCGCATCCGCTCCCGCCGACGGCGACCCGTACGAACGGGCGCAGGCGGCATCGGGCGCCGCGGCAGGGGCCTCGGTGGAATGGGGGGACGACGACTTCGTACGCCGGGCGTTGCCGCGTGCGCCCCGGCCTCCGTCGCCGCTGCCGCCCATCGGCGAGCCCAGCAGGCTGCCCGCCCTGCCCTACCGCGTCGGCTGGCAGGAGCTGGAACGCTGGCTGCACGCGGTGGTGCGCTTCCACGCCGAGGACCCGGAGTCGCTCCGGATCGCGCTCAAGGCCCTGACCGGCGAACCGGCGCACCTCTACAAGGAGCGCGAATGGGAGCATCCCGGGCAGTGGGCCGAGGCGATCGCGAGACAACTCGTCGACCCCGGAGCCGAGCCTCCCCCGAGGGCGAGGCCCGCCCTGCTCCCCACCGCCCCCGGCACGCTGCTG
>NZ_LAVL01000354.1 GCF_001083785.1 Nonomuraea sp. SBT364 | reverse complement strand
GTGTGGGGGTGTTGGGGCTGGTAGGAGGGGGTTTTGTGGGGCCTCTCCCCCGTTGGTCGGGGTCGGTGGTGTGGTGGGGTGGATGGTTGACAGTTGTGGTGACTTCTCGTTGATTGGCTGCCGCTCTGTTGATGTGGCGTTTAGGGTGGTCTTCTGCTATCGCGCCGCGAGAGGAGCAGCACGTGGGGAACGATTCTGTGTTATGTCCGGTGTGTCAGGGGGTTGTTCCGGCTTCGGGGCGGGATGCGTACACGCCGTTGCGTGGGCGGCTGATTCTGACGAATGGGTATTGCGGGGGTGGCTGCGCCGATCGGCGTGGTGTGGTTGATCGGGAGCGGACGCAGCAGATGGCGCGTCCGGTTGCGGCGGTGCCGGCGCAGATGCCGGTTGCGGTGGGTCCGGGGGTTCGTCGCTGAGGTTGTGCGGTTGCGGCCAGGTTGTCACGGGAGTGGCGGGCTGGCCGTTTTCCGTTGGGGCGTGTCGCTGAGGTGTCGGCTTCTGCGGTCTGGGTGACATCGCCCATGGCTTCGTCGAGGCCGGTGCGGAGCAGGATCGGCTGAGCAGGCCGGCGTCTACAAGGCGGTCATCTACTACGTCATCGCCATCGGCGCGCCGGGGGGCGGCGTCGGCGGGGTGTTCGCCGAGGCGTTTGTCGATGAGCCAGGATGCCGCTGCCGCTGGCGACGAGTTTTGCGGGCGGGGCGTGATTCCGCTCGCCTGGGGTGGGGTGTGTCTGTGCTCCCCCATGGGCGTCGGTCGTGAACGGCTGATGCTCGTCACTTCCGCGGCTGCTGTGCTGGCGTCGCGCCGCCGGTTCGTCATGTCGTCGCGTGGCGGGGACGGGTTGACGGTGCCGATCGCTGTGGGCGGTGCTCGCCGTTACGTCAGCTTGCGCTCAGCCGATGTGGCTCCGTGGGTGGGTGGTTTGCGGAGCGCCGTGATGTGGTTTCCGCAGGGGTTGGAGGCTGTGGGGGCGTGCCGTCGTTTGGTGGGGGTTTTGTGAGGCGTTGAGGGCGTACGGGGTGGTTGCGGCCAGGTTGTCACAGGGGTGGCGGGCTGGCCGCTTTTGTTCGGGGTCAGGTGGGTGGG
>NZ_LAVL01000035.1 GCF_001083785.1 Nonomuraea sp. SBT364 | reverse complement strand
GGACGGCGAGGCGGACCTCGACGTGGGCGGCCCGGGTGGCCAGCAGGAGCCGGGGGAGCGCCGCCTCCAGCCCGGCCGGGACGGCGATCGCCACGCGCTCCACGGTGGCGGCGTACGGCTTGGCCAGCCAGGTGGAGAGCTTGACCCGGGTCTGCGGCAGGGCCGCCGGCCAGTCGCCGACCAGGAGATCGGCGTCGGCGGCCGGGTGGGCGGGCAGGTCGGCGGCCGGTCCGGACTCGACGGCCTGGGGGCCCTGGGTGTAGATGGCGGTGGCGGTGCGGTCGAGGCGGGTCGCGGCGGCGGGCCGGGTCTTGCTGGTGGGGCGCAGCAGGTAGAGGTCGGCGGCGGAGCCGATGGCCTCCGCCCCGAAATAGCGGTTGAAGTCGGGGTAGATGGCTTCGTAGGCGAGGTTGAGGGACGACAGCGCGTTCTGCACCTTCAGGGCCAGCGCCGGTGTCCGCTCGCTGGCCCCGTACGCCAGCAGGATCCGGCCGTCGTCCTTGACGCCCTCGACGGCGCGGGCGACGAACAGGCCGATGCCCTCCGGCGTGTACGGCGGGTCGGTGATGGCCAGGTCGTGGTCGCGCGCCGAGGCGGGCAGGGTGAGGCGCAGGTCGGCCCATCGGGTGCGGACCCCGAGGTCCTGTTCGTCGATGTAGGCCAGGACGCGGTCGTCGACGTCGGCGACCGTGACGTCCGTCTCGGGGTGCACGAGCTTGACGGCGAGCGAGGTCAGGTCGTGGTCGCCGACGCAGAGCAGGCGCGCCCCCGGCAGCCAGAAGCGGGCGCCGAGCAGCAGGGCGCGGCGCAGGATCGTGTCGGGGGTGGCGGCGACGTGGTCGAGCGTGTGGCGGGCGCGCGGCGCGCCGTCGACCAGGCCGCGCAGCCGCTCCAGCACCGCCTCGTAGTGCGGCACCAGGTGGCCCACCGGGTCTTCGGGGGGCGGCGCGACGGCCAGCAGGTCCTGGTAGGCGGGCCGGTGCGGCTCTGACACCCGGAAGCGGTCGCCCGAGCGCTCCAGGTCGACGACCCGCAGCAGTGACTCGATCGTCCGCCGCGACGTCGCGGTGTGCCTGACCAGCGTGGCGAGGGTCCACCAGCGGCCGTCGCAGAGCGACGCCAGCGCGTGCCTGAGCCGCCTGCCGTCGACGCCCGCCTCGGCCAGCAGCCGTTCCACCCCGTCACGTTCCATGCGGGCAACCTTATCGATCGCTGCCCCGTATCCGGCGACACAAACCCGGCGGGCCCCCGTCCGGAACCCGGCGGGGCCCGAAGCCCTCGCTGTTCCGGGGTTTGGGACACCGCCGCCCGCATGCCGGGATGTCATGAAGGTTCGCAATGCGGACGCGGTGGGCACCATTCGGGCAGCGTGTTGTAACCTCTATCCACGATATGCAGCAGGGCCAACGTCGTCCCCGCCTGTGGAGCAGTCCGAGACAGACGAAGACGACGGGAGGGATTCAATGCCTGCTGCCCACCTCGGGTTCCCCGAGCCCCAGGGCCTCTACCACCCCGCCAACGAGCATGACGCCTGCGGTGTCGCCATGGTGGCCGACGTCCACGGCCGCCGTGGGCACGGGATCGTGGTCAAGGCGCTGACGGCACTGTGCAATCTCGATCACCGGGGGGCCAAGGGTAGCGAGCCGGACACCGGCGACGGAGCCGGGATCCTGACGCAGATCCCCGATGAGTTCTACCGCGCGGACGTGCCGTTCGCGCTGCCCGAGGCCGGCCGCTACGCCACGGGCATCGCCTTCCTGCCGATCGACCCCGAGGCGCGCCGGATCGCCACCGGCATGATCGAGGAGATCGCGGCCGAGGAGGGCCTGACCGTGCTCGGCTGGCGCGAGGTGCCGGTCGACCGCGGGCTGCCGGGGCCGAGCGCCCGGGCCGTCATGCCGCACTTCGGCCAGCTCTTCGTGGCCGCCCCCGGCGGCGAGGCCGGGATCGACCTGGACCGGCTCGCGTTCTGCCTGCGCAAGCGGGCCGAGCACGAGGTCGACGTGTACTTCCCGTCGCTGTCGGCCCGCACGGTCGTCTACAAGGGGATGCTCACGCCCGACCAGGTCGAGCCGTTCTTCCCCGACCTGTCCGACGAGCGCTACGCCACCGCGATCGCGCTGGTGCACTCGCGCTTCTCGACCAACACGTTCCCGAGCTGGCCGCTGGCCCACCCCTACCGCTACATCGCGCACAACGGCGAGATCAACACGGTCCGGGGCAACCGCAACTGGATGCGCGCCCGCGAGGCCATGCTGGAGTCCGGGCTCATCCCCGGGGACCTGCAGCGGCTCTTCCCCATCTGCGACCCCGACGCCAGCGACACCGCCTCCTTCGACGAGGTGCTGGAGCTGCTGCACATCGGCGGCCGCAGCCTGCCGCACGCGGTGCTCATGATGATCCCGGAGGCGTGGGAGAACCACACCGGGATGGACCCGGCGCGCCGGGCCTTCTACGAGTTCCACTCCTCGATGATGGAGGCGTGGGACGGCCCGGCGTCGATCACGTTCACCGACGGCACGCTGGCCGGCGCCGTGCTCGACCGCAACGGCCTGCGTCCCGGCCGGTTCTGGGTGACCGCCGACGGCCTGGTCGTGCTCGCATCCGAGGCGGGCGTGCTGGACTTCGCGCCCGAGGACGTGGTCCGCAAGGGCCGCCTGCAGCCGGGCCGGATGTTCCTCATCGACACCGCTCGCGGCAAGATCATCGAAGACGACGAGATCAAGGCCGAGCTCGCGGCCGCGCTGCCGTACGCCGACTGGCTGCACGCCGGCCTGGTCCGCTTCGAGGAATTGCCCGCGCGGCAGCGGGAGATGCCCACCCACGAGGCGCTCGTCAGGAGGCAGCAGACCTTCGGCTACACCGAGGAGGAGCTGCGGATCATCCTGTCGCCGATGGCCCGCACCGGCATCGAGCCGATCGGCTCGATGGGCACCGACACGCCCGTCGCGGTGCTGAGCGAGAAGCCCAGGCTGCTGTTCGACTACTTCACCCAGCTGTTCGCGCAGGTCACCAACCCGCCGCTGGACGCCATCCGGGAGGAGCTGGTCACCAGCCTGGCCAGCGTGCTCGGCCCCGAGGGCAATCTGCTCGACCCGGGCCCGACCTCCTGCCGGCAGCTCGTGCTGCCGTACCCGGTGATCGACAACGACGAGCTCGCCAAGATCATCCACATCAACGACGAGCACGACCTGCCCGGTTTCCACCCGCATGTGGTCTCCGGCCTCTACCAGGTGGCGGGCGGCGGCCAGGCGCTGCTGTCGCGGCTGGAGGAGATCAGGGCCGAGGTGTCGCAGGCCATCGCCGACGGCGCCCGGATCATCGTGCTGTCGGACCGCGGCTCGTCGGAGTCGCTGGCGCCGATCCCGTCGCTGCTGCTGACCGGCGCCGTGCACCACCACCTGATCCAGGAGAAGACCCGTACCAAGATCGGCCTGGTCATCGAGACCGGCGAGGCCCGCGAGTGCCACCACATGGCGCTGCTCATCGGCTACGGCGCCGGCGCGGTCAACCCGTATCTCGCGATCGAGACCGTCGAGGACCTGGTCGACACCGGTGTGCTGGCCCTCGACAAGCACAAGGCCGTGCGCAACCTGATCAAGGCGTACGGCAAGGGCGTCATCAAGGTCATGTCCAAGATGGGCGTGTCCACCGTGGCCTCCTACACCGGCGCGCAGATCTTCGAGGCGCTCGGGCTCAGCCGGCAGGTCATCGACGCCTGCTTCACCGGCACCACCTCGCGGCTGGGCGGCGTCGGCTTCGACGTGCTGGCCCGCGAGACGGCCGAGCGGCACCGGCACGCCTACCCGAGGGCCGCCAACGCGCACCGCAGGCTGCGGGTCGGCGGCGAGTACCAGTGGCGGCGCGAGGGTGAGCCGCACCTGTTCAACCCGGAGACGGTCTTCAAGCTCCAGCACGCCACCCGCACCCGGCGCTACGAGATCTTCAAGGAGTACACCGGAATGGTGGACTCCCAGGCCGAGCGGCTGATGACGCTGCGCGGCCTGTTCAAGCTGCGCAAGGGCGACCCGATCCCGATCGACGAGGTCGAGCCGGTCTCGGAGATCGTCAAGCGCTTCTCCACGGGCGCGATGTCGTACGGCTCGATCTCGATGGAGGCGCACGAGACGCTCGCCATCGCGATGAACCGGCTGGGCGGCAAGTCCAACACCGGCGAGGGCGGCGAGGACCCCGAGCGGCTCTACGACGCCACCCGCAGGTCGGCGATCAAGCAGGTGGCCTCCGGCCGGTTCGGCGTGACGTCCGAGTACCTGGTCAACGCGGCGGACCTGCAGATCAAGATGGCCCAGGGCGCCAAGCCCGGCGAGGGCGGCCAGCTTCCGGGCCACAAGGTCTACCCGTGGATCGCCAAGACCCGGCACTCCACGCCCGGCGTCGGCCTCATCTCGCCGCCGCCGCACCACGACATCTACTCGATCGAGGACCTCGCCCAGCTCATCCACGACCTGAAGAACTCCAACCCGGCCGCCCGCGTGCACGTCAAGCTCGTGGCCGAGGTCGGGGTCGGCACGGTCGCGGCGGGCGTGTCCAAGGCGCACGCCGACGTGGTGCTCATCTCCGGCCACGACGGCGGCACCGGCGCCTCCCCGCTGACGAGCCTCAAGCACGCCGGCGCGCCGTGGGAGCTCGGCCTGGCCGAGACCCAGCAGACGCTGCTGCTCAACAACCTGCGCGACCGCATCGTCGTGCAGGTCGACGGCCAGCTCAAGACCGGCCGCGACGTGGTCATCGCGGCGCTGCTGGGCGCCGAGGAGTACGGCTTCGCCACCGCGCCGCTGGTCGTGTCCGGCTGCGTGATGATGCGGGTGTGCCACCTCGACACCTGCCCGGTCGGCGTCGCCACGCAGAACCCGGAGCTGCGCAAGCGCTTCGCCGGCAAGCCGGAGTTCGTGGTCAACTTCTTCGAGTTCATCGCCGAGGAGATCCGCGAATACCTGGCCGAGCTGGGCTTCCGCTCGCTGGACGAGGCCATCGGGCACGTCGAGATGCTCGACGTGAGCGCGGCCGAGAACCACTGGAAGGCCGGCGGCCTGGACCTGTCGCCGATCCTGCACCGCCCGGAGCTGCCCCAGGGCACCCCGCTGCGGCGCACCGCCGAGCAGGACCACGGGCTGCGGCACGCGCTGGACAACACGCTCATCCAGCTCGCCGAGGGCGCGCTGGAGGACGGCACGCCGGTCACGCTGGAACTGCCCATCCGCAACGTGAACCGGACCGTCGGCACCATGCTCGGCTACCAGGTCACCAAGCGTCACGGCGGCGCCGGCCTGCCCGACAACACGATCGACATCTCCTTCACCGGTTCGGCGGGCAACTCCTTCGGCGCGTTCGTGCCGCGCGGCATCACGCTGCGGCTCACCGGCGACGCCAACGACTACCTCGGCAAGGGCCTGTCGGGCGGGCGGATCACGCTGCGGCCGCACGACGCGGCCCCGCTGGACGGCCACATCATCGCGGGCAACGTCGCCCTGTACGGGGCCACGTCCGGCGAGGTGTTCATCCGGGGCGTCGTCGGCGAGCGGTTCTGCGTCCGCAACTCGGGCGCGACCGCTGTCGTCGAGGGCGTCGGCGACCACGGCTGCGAGTACATGACCGGCGGCCGGACGGTCGTCCTCGGCCCCACCGGCCGCAACTTCGCGGCGGGCATGTCCGGCGGCGTCGCCTACCTGCTCGACCTCCAGCCGGATCGGGTCAACCGCGAGATGGTCGCCATCGAGCCGCTCACCGGCCAGGACGCGGACTTCCTCAAGGAGACCGTGGAGCAGCACTTCGCCGAGACCGGCTCCCCGGTGGCCAAGCAACTGCTGGCCGACTGGGACGCCGCGCTCGGCCGGTTCGGCAAGATCATGCCGACCGACTACAAGCGGGTCATGGAGGCCGCCGAGGCCGCCCGCATCGAAGGCAGGGACATCGACGAGGCCGTCATGGCGGCCGCGGTCCAGGGTTAAGGAGGCGTACCGCATGGCCGACCCCAAGGGTTTCCTCACGCACGACCGCGAGCTGCCGGCGCGCCGCCCCGTGGACGTCCGCATCGGCGACTGGCAGGAGGTCTACCAGGACTTCCCGCAGGAGAAGCTGACCAAGCAGGCGGCCCGCTGCATGGACTGCGGCATCCCGTTCTGCCACAACGGCTGCCCGCTGGGCAACCTCATCCCGGAGTGGAACGACCTCGTCCACCGCACCGACTACCAGGAGGCGATCGAGCGGCTGCACGCCACCAACAACTTCCCGGAGTTCACCGGCAGGCTCTGCCCGGCTCCGTGCGAGGCGGCGTGCGTGCTGGGCATCAACTCCGACCCGGTGGCGATCAAGCGGGTCGAGGTCGAGATCATCGACCGCGCGTTCGCCGAGGGCTGGGTCACCCCGCAGCCCCCGGCGGTCAGGACGGGCAAGAAGGTCGCGGTCGTCGGCTCCGGCCCCGCCGGGCTGGCCGCCGCCCAGCAGCTCACCCGCGCCGGTCACGACGTGGTGGTGTACGAGCGCGCCGACCGCATCGGCGGGCTGCTGCGCTACGGCATCCCCGAGTTCAAGATGGAGAAGCGGCACATCGACCGGCGCCTGGCCCAGATGCGGGCCGAGGGCACCGAGTTCCGCACCGGCGTCGACGTCGGCGTCGACGTCACCGCCGCCGAGCTGCGCGAGCAGTACGACGCGGTGGTGCTGTCCGGAGGCGCCACGGCCTGGCGCGACCTGCCGGTGGCGGGGCGCGACCTCAAGGGCGTCTACCAGGCGATGGAGTACCTGCCGCTGTCCAACAAGGTCCAGGAGGGCGACTACGCGGTCCCGCCCGTCTCGGCCGAGGGCAAGCACGTGGTGGTGATCGGCGGCGGCGACACCGGCGCCGACTGCATCGGCACCGCCATCCGGCAGGGCGCGGCCTCCGTGACCCAGCTGGAGATCATGCCCCAGCCGCCCGCGTCGCGGCCCGGCAGCCAGCCGTGGCCGACGTTCCCCATCCTGTTCAAGATGGAGAGCGCGCACGAGGAGCTGGCCGACGGCGGCGGTGAGCGCGTCTACGCGGTCTCCACGACCGAGTTCACCGGCGACGCCGACGGCAACGTGCGCGCGCTGCGCCTGGTCGAGGTCGAGGGCCCGCAGAACGGGTTCAAGCCGATCCCGGGCACCGAGCGGGAGATCCCCGCCGAGCTGGTCACCCTGTCGATGGGCTTCCTCGGCCCGGAGAAGGGCGCCCTGCTCCAGGACCTGGCCGAGCTGGCCGGTGACGGCTTCTACGACGCCCGAGGCAACGTCTCGCGCGACAAGACGTACATGTCCAAGGTCGACGGCGTGTTCGTGGCCGGCGACATGGGGCGCGGGCAGTCGCTGATCGTCTGGGCCATCGCCGAGGGCCGTGCCGCCGCCAGCGGCGTCGACCGCTACCTGACCGGCGAGACGGCGCTGCCTTACCCGATCCTGCCGACGGCCCGTCCGCTGGTCTAGCACGTCCCGAAGCGCCCGTCCCTCAAGGAAGAGGGGCGGGCGCTTCGCGCTGACTTCGGGCCGAGTTGCATCACCCGGTCGGTGTCGGGAAGATGCAGTTTCTGGGGGAGTGCGGGGGATGGAGGAAATATGCGAAGAATCGCCTCCGGCTTCGCGGCGCTCGCCACGGTGACGGCACTGGCCGCCTGCTCACCCCAGGGGGCCGCCGGGACAGCCGCCACCGAGTACCTCGTCTTCTACGCCGAGGGGCGGCAGGCCGACGCGCTCGCCCGCATCGGCGAGGCCGGCGGCACCGCCGTCCTGAAAGAGCCCAAGCTCGGGTACGTGATCGCGCGGGCGGCGGGGAGATCGTTCGCCGAGACCGTGGGGGCCGACCCCGCCGTGGCCGGGGTGTCGGCCGACCGCCGGATCGGCCACGCCCCGTCGGCGGCCACCGTGCGCGGTCCCGCGACGGGGCCCGCGGCGGGTGCGTTCCCCGATGCCTCGGCCTTCACCGAGAGCAGCGACGGCGACCCGCTCTCCCCGCGCCAGTGGGACATGATGATGATCGGCGCCGACCGGGCCCACGCCAAGGCGCCCGGCAGCGACAAGGTCCTCGTCGGCGTCATCGACACCGGCATCGACGGCGGCCACCCCGACATCGCCGCCAACTTCAACCGTGAGCTCAGCCGCAACTTCGTCACCGACAAGCCCGAGGACGAGAACGGCGAGACGCTCGACGGCCCCTGCGAGGCCGACGGCTGCAAGGACCCCGTCGACCGCGACGACGACGGCCACGGCACCCACGTGGCCAGCACCATCGCCTCCCCGGCCAACGGCATCGGCGTCATCGGCGTCGCCCCGCGCGTGCAGCTCGTCAACATCCGGGCCGGCCAGGACTCCGGCTTCTTCTTCCTCAAGCCCAGCCTGGACGCCCTCACCTACGCGGGCGACATCGGCGTCGACGTCGTCAACATGAGCTACTACGTCGACCCGTGGCTGTTCAACTGCCGCGACCACCCCTCCGACAGCGAGAAGGAGCGGCTGGAGCAGCGCGCCATCATCACCGGCATGCAGCGCGCCCTCGACTACGCCCGCGGCAAGGGCGTCACGCTCATCTCCGCACTCGGCAACGGCTCCACCGACCTGGGCCGCCCCGCGGCCGACAAGGTCAGCCCCGGATACCCGCGCGGCGAGGAACGCCAGCGGAAGGTCGACAACTCCTGCCTCAACGTGCCCGCCGAGTCCGACGGCGTCATCTCCGTCTCCGCCCTCGGCCCGTCGGGCCGCAAGGCCATCTACAGCGACTACGGCGTCGAGCAGACGGACGTGGCCGCCCCCGGCGGCGACACGCTCGACGGCAAGGACTCCTCGGCCACCCGCTCCATCCTGGCCGCCGCGCCCGAGGAGGTGCTGCGCGCCAAGGGCCGCATCGACAGGGACGGCAAGCCCCGCGGCACCGACGTCGTCCGCGACTGCACCCGGCGGCCCTGCTCCTACTACCAGTATCTCGACGGCACCTCCATGGCCGCGCCGCACGCCACCGGCGTCGCCGCCATCCTCATCAGCCGCTTCGGCAAGCCCGGCCCCGGCGGGGTCACGCTGGCCCCGGACACCGTCGAGCGCTACCTCTTCGAGACCGCCACGGACCAGCCCTGCCCGACGCCGCGCGCGTACGTCTACAAGGTGTACGGCGAGAGCACCACCCACCTGTGCGAAGGCGGCGCCGACCACAACGGGTTCTACGGCAGGGGCATCGTCAACGCCTACGGGGCGGCTACCTTCCAACCATGATGTATCGCCTCATCGCGGACGCGGCGCTGGTGGTGCACCTCACGTTCCTCGCCTACCTGGCGGTGGGTGGGTTCGTCGCCTGGCGCTGGAGGCGTACGATCTGGGTGCACCTCGCCGTCGCCGGCTGGGGCCTGCTGTCGGTCGTCACCGGCGTCGAGTGCCCGCTCACGCTGCTCGAAGACTGGGCGCGGCGCAACGCCGGGCTCGACGGGCTGCCGGCCGCCGGCTTCATCGACCACTACATCGAGGGCGTCATCTATCCGGAGGAATACACGAACTTGGCACGCCTGCTGGTCGCCGTTGCCGTCTTGTTCTCCTACGTCGGGTACGTTCTCCGTCGTCAGTGACTGCCAAGTGGTCTGTACCAATTAAGGTAGGACTCGTGACTCGTCGCGCGAAAATCGTCTGCACCCTAGGCCCCGCCACATCCTCTCCCGAACGCCTGCGCGAGCTCATCGCCGCCGGCATGGATGTGGCACGGTTCAACCTCAGCCATGGCAATCATGACATGCACAGAGAGGTCTACGACCGGGTCAGGGAGGTGGCGGCCGACCTCGGCCGCGGTGTAGGCCTGCTCGCCGACCTGCAAGGCCCCAAGATCCGCGTCGGCACGTTCGAGGAAGGCCCGGTCCGCCTCGGCTTCGGCGACGTCTTCACCATCACCGCCGAGGACGTCCCCGGCGACCGTGACCAGGTGTCGACCACCTACAAGGGCCTGCCGGGCGACGTGCGCCCCGGCGACACCATCCTCGTCGACGACGGCCGCCTCGTCCTGGAGGCCACCCGCGTCGAGAGCGAGCGGGTCATCACCCGGGTCGTCATCGGTGGCATGATCTCCGACAACAAGGGCCTCAACCTCCCCGGCATCAACGTCAGCGCCCCCGCGCTCACCGACAAGGACGAGGCCGACCTGCGCTGGGCGCTGCGCACCGGCTTCGACATGATCGCCCTGTCGTTCGTCCGCCGCCCGTCCGACGCCGATGTGGTGCGCAACATCATGGAGCAGGAGGCCGTCCGCCTCCCGCTGCTCGCCAAGATCGAGAAGCCGCAGGCCGTCGAGCGCCTCCCCGAGATCGTCGAGGCCTTCGACGGCATCATGGTCGCCCGCGGCGACCTCGGCGTCGAACTGCCCCTGGAGCAGGTCCCGATCGTGCAGCGCCGCATCATCGAGCTGTGCCGCGAGAAGGCCCGCCCGGTCATCGTCGCCACCCAGATGCTCGACTCGATGATGAGCTCGCCGCGGCCCACCCGCGCCGAGGCCTCCGACGTCGCCTACGCCGTCATGGACGGCGCCGACGCCGTCATGCTCTCGGGCGAGACCTCGGTCGGCAACTACCCGATCGAGGCGGTCTCCACCATGGACCGCATCGCCTGCGCCGCCGAGAAGTCCTCGCTGCACGCCACCCACACCCTGGAGCGCATGCCGGAGACCACCGGCGGGGCCATCGCCCGCGCCGCCGCCGAGGTGGGCGCGATCGTCGGCGCCAAGGCGCTGGTGGCGTTCACCATGTCCGGCGAGACCGCGCGCCGCCTGGCCCGCTACCGCTCCCCGATCCCGCTGCTGGCCTTCACCTCCGCCGCCCACGTGCGCGGCCAGCTCTCGCTCACGTGGGGCGTGGAGACGTTCCAGGTGCCGTTCGTGCACCACACCGACGACATGGTCCGCCAGGTCGAGGCGTCGCTGCTGTCGCTGGGCCGCCTGGAGAAGGGCGACAAGGTCGTCATCGTGGCCGGCTCGCCTCCCGGCACCCCCGGCTCCACCAACGCCCTGCGCGTGCACACCATCGGCTCCGCGGTGTCGCACACCAACTGACGCCGGAACGATCCGAAGGCGGAAAGAGCCGACCGGCCCTTTCCGCCTTCTCCGCCTTCTTCGCGCTGTCCGAGTTCCGTCTCAGTTCGCGTGCAGGGCCGCGTTCAGCTCCACGCCGCCGCCCTTGCGCGGGATCGCCTCCACCGCGCCCGACTGCGAGTTGCGGCGCAGCAGGACGCCGTCCGCGCCCGACAGCTCCTTGGCCTTGACGACGCTCCCGTCGGGCAGCGTCACCCGGGTGCCCGCCGTCACGTACAGGCCCGCCTCCACCACGCAGTCGTCACCCAGCGAGATGCCGAGGCCCGCGTTCGCGCCCACCAGGCAGCGCTCGCCGACCGAGATGACCTGCTTGCCGCCGCCCGACAGCGTGCCCATGATCGACGCGCCGCCGCCGACGTCGGAGTCCGGGCCGACGACCACACCGGCCGAGATCCGGCCCTCCACCATGGCGGTGCCGAGGGTGCCGGCGTTGAAGTTCACGAACCCCTCGTGCATGACCGTCGTGCCGCTCGCCAGATGCGCGCCCAGGCGCACCCGGTCGGCGTCGGCGATCCGCACCCCGGCGGGCATCACGTAGTCGACCATCCGCGGGAACTTGTCCACCCCGTAGACCGTCACCACGCCCCGCGCCCGCAGCCGCAGCCGCGCCGACTCGAACCCCTCGACGGCGCACGGCCCGAAGTTCGTCCACACCACGTTGGCGAGCTTGCCGAACACCCCGTCCAGGCTCAGCCCGTGCGGCCGCACCAGCCGGTGCGACAGCAGGTGCAGCCGCAGGTAGGCGTCGTGCGCGTCGGCGGGCGGCTCGGAGAGCTTGGCGATGCCGGTGCGCACCGCCACCACCTCGACCCCGCGCGCCTCGTCGGGACCGATGAGCGAGGCCAGCTCGCCCGCCTCCCCGGCGGGCAGCCGCTCGGTGCCCGTGACGGGCGGCTCGCCCAGCTCCGGAGCGGGGAACCAGGTGTCGAGTACGGTGCCGTCAGCGGCGACGGTGGCCAGTCCGACGCCGTACGCGCCGGTAACGGTGGGATCGATAGCAGTCACGTGCCACAAAATACCGCGATCCGCTCCACGCCCAGCTCAGCCCGCACCGCGTCGCGTGCCTTTCAGAGCACGCCGAGGTCCGCCGACAGCCACCGCTCCGGGCTCATCCGGAACGTCACCAGCGCGTTCAGGTCCGAGCCCTCCACGTACCCGGCCACCGCCTCCGGCGGCAGGTAGCGGGCCGCGATCCGGGTCAGCTGCGCCAGCGTCGTCGGTCCCTGGCCCACGACCGGCCCCTCCACCGACACGTACCTGTAGGTCGGGCTCGTCCGCTGCACCAGCAACGTGAACCGGCCCGCCTTCCCGATCAGCCGCGCCTTGACCGAATCCGCCCCGGTCAGGAACTCCACCGCCCCGCCCGGCTCGTAGTCGTACCAGACCGGCACGTTCAGCGGCGCCCGCCCGGGGCCGGCGTCCACGGCCACCCCCGCGATGTGCGACTCGGCCAGGAACTTCTCCCGCTCCTGCTCGCTCAATCCCACCAGACCCACCTCCACGGACCGTCACCCTGTACATCACCCAAGATCAACCTTGGTATTCCCCGCCGTCCCCCGTAAAACGTCCCATATCCGGCGGGGCCTGCGCAGTCTTTGCCGCACCCTGCCCGGCAGCAGACCCGGCCGAGGCCTCACCCGTGCGCCCCGCCCCGGCCCTTTCCGCTGCCGCCGGCACAGGCTCAACTCTTCCCGGGCCGCCCGCGTACCCCTCCCGGCCGCTCTTGGGCGGCGGCGCGGGCTGGGGCCCAGCCGGGGCGGCGAGGGCGTTCCCGCTTCCGCGTCGGGCGCGGCGTCGGCGCTGCGCGCTCTCACATGCGGGGCGTTCGCGCTCCTGTGCTCTCATACGCGCGGGGCGTTCGCTCCCACCGCTTGCTTCCGCGCTTCCCGCGTGGGGGCTTCGAGCGCGGGGCTTCGCGCTGCCCTGCTTCCACGTTTTCCGCGGGCGCCTCGCGCTCTCGCGTGGGTGGGCTCTCGGCGCGCTCACGTCGGGCGGTGGTTCGCATGCACGCGTCGGTCCGCCCTCCGGGGAAGGCCCGTCGCCAGCGAGGTGGTGAGGCCGGAGGACGGGGATGGGGCGCCGTCCGGGGATGGCGCAGGCGGTAAATGAGAAACCGCCCGGTTGGGGGCCGGGCGGTCGGGGTGTGCCCCGGGTGGGACTCGAACCCACACTGAACGGGTTTTGAATCCGCTCCCTACTGCCAATTGGGGTACCGGGGCCGAAATCCGTAAATGTCAGGACCTCGCGGTCGTGGGCCTGCCGCTGAAGTGATCAACGATGGCGCCTACGTGGCTCTAATGTACCGGACATCGGTACTCTTCTGCTCGTGAGTACGCAGCGGCGAGTGGTGATCGCGGAAGACGAGGCGCTGATCCGCCTCGATCTCAAGGAGATGCTCCAGGAAGACGGCTACGTCGTCGTGGGGGAGGCCGGTGACGGGGAGCAGGCGATCCACCTGGCCACGGATCTGCGGCCGGACCTGGTGATCCTGGATGTCAAGATGCCCGTGCTCGACGGCATCTCGGCGGCCGAGCGGATCGTGGCGGAGCGGATCGCGCCGTGCCTGATCCTCACCGCGTTCTCGCAGCGTGACCTGGTCGAGCGGGCCAGGGACGCGGGGGCGATGGCCTACCTGGTCAAGCCGTTCACGAAGGCGGACCTGGTGCCCGCGATCGAGATGGCGGTGAGCCGGCACGAGGAGATGGTGGCGCTGGCCGCCGAGGTGTCGAGCCTGTCGGAGCGGCTGGAGACGCGCAAGCTGGTCGAGCGGGCCAAGGGCCAGCTGATGGCCCAGCACGGCTGGGCCGAGCCGCAGGCGTTCCGGTGGATCCAGAAGGCGTCGATGGATCGCCGGTTGAGCATGCGTGAGGTTGCCCAGATCGTTATAGACGACGCGGCGGAGCGCTCGCAGTAGGGCATATATCAGGAAATTTCGTGGCATGGGTTGTGATGCGGTCACGGAAGGGCATCCAACCGGCTTCGGCGGCTATCGCGTGAGGCGTCCCGGCACTTCTGATGGGCGGACGAAAAGCTCCCTCATCACGAACGGAGACGCTTGCGATGATCCGCATCTTTCGCACGCCGGTCGTCGTCACCGCGGCGTGCCTGGCGCTGGCGGCCTGCGGCGGCGGCGGCACGACCGCCGAGCCCGGCGCCGCCGGACAGAGCTCGGCCTCGGCCCAGGGGCGCCAGGGGGACGGGACGCTGTCGATCGGCACGGTGCTGCCGCAGACGGGCACCCTGGCCTATCTGGGCCCGCCGGAGTTCGCCGGGGTCGACCTGGCGATCAAGGAGATCAACGAGGCCGGCGGCGTGCTGGGCAAGCCGGTGGAGAGGATTCACACCGACTCGGGTGACACGACGACGAACATCGCCTCGCAGTCGGTGGACCAGCTCCTGTCGCAGAAGGTGGACGCGATCATCGGGGCGGCGTCGTCGTCGGTGTCGGAATCGATCATCGACAAGATCACCCGCGCCGGGGTCATCCAGTTCTCGCCGGCGAACACCTCCGACAAGTTCACCACGATCAAGGATGACGGCCTGTACTTCCGCACGGCCCCGCCGGACAAGCTGCAGGGGCGGGTGCTCGCCGACCTGGTGGTGTCCGACGGGCACGCCACCGTGGGCATCCTGGCGATGCAGGACTCCTACGGCTCCGGCCTGGCCGACCAGTTCACCAGGACCGCCGAGGAGGCGGGCGGCCAGGTGGTGGAACGGGTGGACTACGACCCGAAGGCGGCGGACTTCTCCGCGGACGTGGCCAAGATCAAGGCCGCCGCCCCGAAGGCGATCGTGCTGATCGGCTTCCAGGAGACGGCGAAGGTGGTGCAAGAGCTGGTCAAGCAGGGGATGACGGCCGATCGGCACCAGTGGTACATGGTCGACGGGAACATGTCGAACTCGAACTTCCTGACAGCGCCCCGGGGGACGCTGGAAGGGGTCAAGGGCACGATCCCGGGCGCCTCGGCTCCGGAGGAGTTCCAGAAGCGGCTGCTGGCCGTGGACGCCGATCTGACGGAGTTCACGTACGCGGCGGAGTCGTACGACGCGGCGACGCTGATCGCGCTGGCGGCGCTGGCGGCGGGGGACGACGCGGGGCGGCCGGCGGCGGCGAAGCTGGCCGAGGTCAGCAAGGGCGGCGAGAAGTGCCAGGACTTCCGGAGCTGCGCGGACCTGCTCACGGCGGGCAAGGACATCGACTACGACGGCGTGAGCGGCCCGGTCGACTTCACGGACGCGGGTGATCCTTCGGTGGCGACCATCGGCGTCTACCAGTACGGGCCGGACAACAAGTTCAACGCGGCCAAGGCGACCGAATACCGCAAGGGGAACATCGCCGGCTGAGCCGGCAATCGGGAAGGGCCGGCTGAGCCGGCAATCGGGAAGGACCGGCTGAGCCGGCAATCGAAGGGGCCGGCTGGTGGTGGCCGAAACGCCCGTGCTCGGGGCGGGTGTTTCGGACATCACGAATCAGCATAAAAGCTGCGTAACAACCCCCTTTTTCCGTCGTTCACCGGCATGCTGAACTCGGAAAACGCAGCGGAGGGAGAGTTCCTCCGCTGGGACAAGGGGAGTTTCTTGATGATCCGCATTGCTCCGGCCGGGCGCATGCTGGCTGTCGCGGCCGCCGCGAGCCTGGCGCTGACGGCCTGTGGGGGTGGCGGCGACACGGCCGCGCAGGAGAGCCCGTCCTCGGCGGCCTCCTCCGCGGCCCCCGCGGCCAAGGGCGACGGCACGCTGACGCTGGGCACGCTGCTGCCGCAGACGGGGTCGCTGGCGTTCCTGGGCCCGCCCGAGTTCGCCGGCGTCGACCAGGCGGTCAAGGAGATCAACGAGGCCGGTGGCGTGCTCGGCAAGCCGGTGGCCAAGATCCACACCGACTCCGGCGACACGACCACGAACATCGCCGCCCAGTCGGTGGACAAGCTGATCTCGCAGAAGGCGGACGCGATCATCGGCGCGGCGTCCTCGTCGGTGTCGGAGTCGGTCGTCGACAAGATCACCGGGGCCGGGCTGGTGCAGTTCTCCCCGGCGAACACGTCCGACAAGTTCACCACGATCAAGGACGACGGTCTCTACTTCCGCACGGCCCCGCCGGACAAGCTGCAGGGCCGCGTGCTGGCCGACCTGATCGTGGCCGACGGCAACGACTCCATCGGCATCCTGGCGATGCAGGACTCCTACGGCTCCGGCCTGGCCGACCAGGTGACGACGACGGCCGAGGCGGCGGGCGCGCAGGTGGTCGAGCGGGTCGACTACGACCCGAAGGCGGCCGACTTCTCCGCGGACGTGGCCAAGATCAAGGCGAAGAGCCCGAAGGCGATCGTGCTGATCGGCTTCGAGGAGGGCGCCAAGGTCATCCAGGAGCTGGTCAAGCAGGGCCTGTCGGCGGACAAGGTCAAGTGGTACCTGGTCGACGGCAACATGTCGAACGCCAACTACCTGGACATGCCCAAGGGCACGCTGGAGGGCGTGAAGGGCACGATCCCGGGCGCCGAGGCGCCGACGGCCTTCCGTGACAAGCTCATGAAGCTCGACCCCGAGCTGGACGACTTCACCTACGCGGCGGAGTCGTACGACGCGGCCATCCTCATCGCGCTGGCCGCCGAGGCGGCCAAGGACGACAGCGGCAGGTCCATCGCGGGCAAGCTGGCCGAGGTCAGCAAGGGCGGCGAGAAGTGCAAGGACTTCAAGACCTGCGCCGAGCTGCTGAAGGCGGGCAAGGACATCGACTTCGACGGTGTCAGCGGCCCGATCGAGTTCGACGACGCCGGTGACCCGGCGGTCGCCACGATCGGCGTCTACCAGTACGGCGGCGACAACAAGTACGCCGCCAAGGCCCTGGAGTACCGCACCGGCAACATCGCCGGCTAGCCGCCCAGGTCGCAGACGTCGGCCGCGTAGCGGATGAGGCGCTTCTGCACCTGCTCGGGCGGTGTGAGGATGACGACGCGTTCCTCGCCCCCGTCGACGCTGGCGCGGGCGGGGAACATGAACGCCTTCTTGGCCTCGGCGAACGCGTGCGCGTCGCAGCGGGCGGGGGTGATCTCGACGGGCACCTCGGCCCGCTGCGCCGAGGCGTCCAGCTCCGCCCGCAGGGTCTCCCCGCCGGTGACGAGGTAGTGCGTGGTGCCGCCGATGGAGTGCACGGTGACGGCGCCGGGGCCGCGGCGGGTCAGGATGAGCGTGGTGCGCATGGCGTCGCCGTGCTGCTCCCACGTCGGGCCGAAGGCGAGCTCGGCGGCCTGCCTGATGAGGTGTTCCGAGCACTCGTCGCGCACCAGCCTGGCCAGCACCGGGTCGGGATGGGGCACCGGGAAGACGACGCGGCGCAGCCGCTGCTCGGATCCGGCGCGGACGTGGGCGACGACGGTGGCGGGCCGCACCTCGGGCAGCCCCTGCGACGGACAGACGGCCTTTCCGTAAGGAATGGGAAGATCTGTCCTTGCCGTCCGTTTGATGGTCGAATCAGCCTTTTGGACGGGAACGGTAGTGAGTGACGGTGTCACGAGCTGAAGATCGGCGAAATACACCGGTGTATCGCTCGTATTCCGGACGGCTACCTGCAACCGGTGCGCCGCCTCGTCCGAACGCCATTGTCCCAGCGTGACCGACACGCCCGCCGGCGGCTCGGCAGACGGCGCGGCAGGTGGAGCGGAGCTGCACCCGGCGGCGAGGACGCACAGCATGCCGATGGCCCATATGCGCTTCACACCCAGCACATTAGGCACACCCGGGTCCCCGCCGTAAGTTGAGGACTGATTACGACTCCGCATCCAAGTGCCGACAGTTCACCTGCGCATCTGGCCTGGATGTCCAGGCATTTTGTACGTTTCCGTCATTCGATCGGGAACGCTCGGCGGTGCTGACGGATCCCGGCCTGGAAATGAAGGAGATTACTTCATGATCCGCATTGCTCCCGTGGGACGGGTGCTGGCTGTCGCGGCTGCCACCAGCCTCGCCCTGACAGCTTGCGGTGGCGGCAGCAACACCGCCACGCCTGAGTCCCCCTCGGCCGCCCCATCCTCCGCGGCCCCCGCGGCGAAGGGCGACGGCACGCTTACCCTCGGTTCGCTGCTGCCGCAGACCGGATCGCTCGCCTTCCTCGGCCCGCCCGAGTTCGCGGGTGTCGACCTGGCGGTCAAGGAGATCAACGAGGCCGGTGGCGTGCTCGGCAAGCCGGTGGCCAAGATTCACACCGACTCCGGCGACACCACCACGAACATCGCCTCGCAGTCGGTCGACAAGCTGCTGACCCAGAACGCCGACGCCATCATCGGCGCCGCGTCCTCGTCGGTGTCGGAGTCGGTCATCGACAAGATCACGGGCGCCGGAGTGGTCCACTTCTCCCCGGCCAACACCTCCGACAAGTTCACCACGATCGAGGACAAGGGCCTGTACTTCCGCACCGCCCCGCCGGACCAGTTGCAGGGCCGTGTGCTGGGTGACCTGATCGTCGCCGACGGCAACGCCTCGATCGGCATCATGGCCATGCAGGACTCCTACGGCACCGGCCTGGCCGACCAGGTGGCCAAGACCGTCCAGGACGGCGGCGGCGAGGTCGTCGAGCGGGTCGACTACGACCCGAAGGCGGCCGACTTCTCCGCCGACGTGGCCAAGATCAAGGCCAAGAACCCGCAGGCGGTCGTGCTGATCGGCTTCGAGGAGACCTCGAAGGTCATCGGCGAGCTGGTCAAGCAGGGCATGCCGGCCGACAAGGTCAAGTGGTACATGGTCGACGGCAACATGTCGAACACCAACTACGTCAAGATGCCCAAGGGCACGCTCAAGGGCGTCAAGGGCACCTACCCCGGCGCCGCGGCTCCCGACGAGTTCCGGCAGAGCCTCATGGCCGTCGACCCCAAGCTCGAGGACTTCACCTACGCCCCCGAGTCCTACGACGCGGCGAACCTGATCGCGCTGGCCGCCGAGGTCGCCAAGAGCGACGTGGGCGCCGACATCGCCGCCAAGCTGGCCGAGGTCAGCAAGGGCGGCGAGAAGTGCACCAACTTCAAGACCTGCTCGGAGCTGCTGAAGGCGGGCAAGGACATCGACTACGACGGCGTGAGCGGTCCCGTCGAGTTCAACGACGCCGGTGACCCGGCCGTCGCCACCATCGGCATCTACCAGTACGGCGACGACAACAAGTACCCCGTGAAGGCGCTGGAGTACCGCACGGGCAACATCGAGGGCTGATCCCCGCACGACGAGAAGGGCCCGGTCTTCCCCCCTGAGACCGGGCCCTTCGGCGTGCTCAGCGGCAGCCGGCCTCGATCTGCCCGGCCGCCGTGCGGTACCGCTTGAGCAACGCCACCTGCCGCTCGCGCGGCACCTGCGCCTTCGACAAATCCGCGGTCGTGGACTCGACCGTACGGACCGCCGCAGCGAGTGAGTCCGGCAGGCGGGGGCCGAACTGGCGGGTGATGCCGTGCACCTCGGCCAGCCGGCCGATGACGGCGTCCTCGAAGTCCTGGGCGTCCTCGCGGCCCTCGGGTTCGAGCAGCAGGCCCGCGTAGCCGATGGCGGAGACCACGCGCGCGCAGGGGTCGTCGCCGGGGTCGCCTCCGGTGCTGTACGTGCCGGGGGCGGGGGAGGAGCCGCAGGCGGCGATCAGGAGGAAGAGGAGTGCCGAAGCCGCGAGACGTTTCACAGCACCCATTGAAGACAAAACAGCACCCGTTGAAAACAACGAAGGGGCCCCGGGGGAGCCCCTTCCTCGTCCGGACGCGTCAGGCCTTGGCGAGCGTGCCCAGATAGAGCTCGATGACCTTCGGGTCGCCCGCGAGCTCCCTGCCGGTGCCGGTGTAGGCGTTGCGGCCCTGGTCGAGCACGTAGCCGCGATGGCAGATCTGCAGGCAGCGCCGGGCGTTCTGCTCCACCATGATCACGGTCACGCCCGCCTTGTTGATCTGCTGGGCCTGGATGAACACCAGGTCCTGCAGCTTGGGCGACAGACCGGCCGACGGCTCGTCCAGCAGCAGCACCGACGGCTCGGTCATGAGCGCCCTGGCCATCGCCACCATCTGCCGCTCGCCGCCCGACAGGGAGCCGGCGCGCTGCTTGCGCCGCTCCTTGAGCGCCGGGAACAGCTCGGCGACGAACTCGAAGCGCTCCTTGAACTTGCCGGGCACCTGGAAGGCGCCCATCTCGAGGTTCTCCTCGATGGTGAGGCTGGGGAAGACGTTGTTGGTCTGCGGGACGTACCCGACGCCGCGCGAGACCAGCTGGTGCGCCTTCATGTTCGTGATGTTCTCACCCTTCAGCGTGACCGTGCCGCTGCGGATGTTGACCAGCCCGAACATGGCCTTGAGCAGGGTCGACTTGCCGGCGCCGTTGGGGCCGATGATGCCGATCAGCTCGCCGTCGCCCACGTACAGGTCGGAGCCGTTGAGGATGTTGACGCCCGGCAGGTAGCCGGCGATCAGCTCGTCGCAGCGCAGGACGGCGTTCTCGGCGCCGGCCAGGTGCGCGCCGCGGTCGGTGACGGCCGACGCGGACTCGGGGACGGCGTTCACTTCTTCGTCTCCTCTTCGAACTCGGCTTCGAGCGCCACCTCGGCCTCATGGAGCTGCTCGGCGAGATCGCTCTCGGAGAGCGGGGCGTCATGGTGGGCGCCCAGGTAGGCGTCGATGACGCGCTCGTCCGACATGATCGTGCCGGGCGGGCCCTCGGCGATGACGGCGCCCTGGGCCATGACGATGACCCAGTCGCTGATGTCGCGCACCATGTCCATGTCGTGCTCGACGAACAGCACCGTCATGCCCTGCTCGCGCAGGTCCTTGACGTGGCCGAGCAGCGACTGGGTGAGTGCCGGGTTGACGCCGGCCATCGGCTCGTCGAGCATGACCAGTTCCGGCTGGACCATGAGCGCGCGGGCCATCTCCAGCAGCTTGCGCTGGCCGCCGGACAGCGAGCCGGCGAAGTCGTCGCGCTTGGCGTCGAGCTTGAAGCGGGCCAGCAGTTCCTCGGCCCGGTCGGTGATCTCACCCTCCTGGCCGCGCCAGACGGCGGGCACCAGCGCGCGCCAGAAGTTCTCGCCGAGCTGCTTCTGCGCGCCCAGGCGCATGTTCTCCAGCACCGTGAGCTTCGACAGCGCCTTGGTGAGCTGGAAGGTCCGCACCATCCCGGCCCGCGCCACCTTGTGGGCGGGCACGCCGTTCATGCTGCGGCCGTTGAACGTCCACTGCCCGGAGTCGGCGGTGTCGAAGCCGGTCAGCTGGTTGAAGAAGGTGGTCTTGCCGGCGCCGTTGGGGCCGATCAGCGCGGTGATGGAGCCGCGCTGCACCTCGACGTGCCCGACGTCGACGGCGGTCAGGCCGCCGAAGCGGCGCACCACGTTGTCCACGACGAGGATCGGGTCCGGCTTGGGCACTCCGGGTTCGCGGTCCAGGTCCTTGAAGGCGGCCAGGGCGGCGGCCTTGCGGTCGATGGCGGATTCAGCGTGCATCGATTGCTATCTCCCTCTTGTCACCGAAGATGCCCTGTGGCCGGAAGACGAGCAAGAGGATGAGTCCCAGCCCCACGAGGAGGAAGCGGAACGGGCCGACCTGGGTGGAGTCCATGAAGGTGATGATCCCCGACTCGACCGCCCCGCTGAGCACGCCGTTGACCAGCACCAGCAGCACCCAGAAGATCGCCGAGCCGACGACGGGGCCGAACACGCGCGCGGCGCCGCCGAGGATGACGATCGTGTAGGCGAAGAAGGTGGTCTCGGTGCCGAAGATGTCCGGCTGGACCGAGGCGTAGGCGAGCCCGTAGATGAAGCCGCCGAGGCAGCCGATGACGCCGCCCAGGATGAGCGACTGCATCTTGTAGGAGAAGACGTTCTTGCCGAGGCTGCGCACGGCGTCCTCGTCCTCGCGGATCGCCTTGAGCACACGGCCCCAGGGGCTCTTCATGAGCAGGAAGACGATGGCGCAGGAGATGCCGACCAGGATCCAGCCGACGACGAGGACCCACAGCGTCCGCTCGCCGAACAGGAGCCAGCCGAACCCGTACTCCCCCTCGGGGAAGGGGTTGAGCGCGTAGAAGCCGTCGGAGAAGCCGCGACGGCCGTCGGAGCCGCCGAAGACGTCCTTGAACGCCACCGAGCGGAACACCAGCCGGACGATCTCGGCCGCCGCGATGGTGACGATGGCCAGATAGTCGGCGCGCAGCCGCAGGGTCGGGATGCCCAGCACGACGGCCAGCAGCACGGCGGCCAGCAGGCCCACCCCGATGCCGATCCAGAAGGGCAGGCCGAGCACGGTGACGGTGACCGCCAGGCCGTAGCCGGCGACCGCCAGGAACGCCGACTGCCCGAAGTTGAGCAGGCCGGTGTAGCCGAAGTGGATGTTGATGCCGATGGCGGCGAGCGCGTACCAGACCGTCTCGACGCCGATGGCGGCCTTGACGGTGGTGGAGATGATCGTGATCCAGTCCATGGTTCCCCCCGTCAGCCGATCCGCTCGCGGCGGCCCAGGATGCCCTGCGGCCGGAAGAGGAGCACGATGATGAGCACGGCCAGCGCGCCGACGCTCTTGAGCTCCGGCGGCACCCACAGCGTCGAGACCTGGATGAACAGGCCGACGATGATCGAGCCGACCAGGGCGCCGAAGGCGGTGCCGAGCCCGCCGAGCGTGACGCCGGCGAAGATGAGCAGCAGGATGTCCTGGCCCATCGTGAACTTCAGGTTCTGCGACAGGCCGAGCATGATGCCGGCCAGCGCGGCGATGGCGCCGCCCACGGTCCAGATGATGCGGATGACCCGGTCGACGTTGATGCCCGATGAGGCGGCGGGGGCGGGGTTGTCGGCCACGGCGCGAGCGGCCTTGCCGGTGCGGGTGCGCAGCAGGGCGACGCCGACGACGATGAGGACCAGCAGCTCGATGCCCATGGCGACGAAGTTCTTGGGGGCGGCCGAGATGGGACCGACCTGGATGCCGGGCTGGGCGTTGTACTGGGCGAACGCCTCGCTCTGGCCGCCGAACAGGATGAGGAACAGGTAACGCAGGAAGATCGCCACACCGATCGAGACGATCATCGCGGCGATGATGCCGGTGCCGCGGCGGCGCAGCTGGCCCCAGAAGAACCTGTCCTGCGCGTAGCCGAGCCCGCCGGCGAGGATGACCGCGATCAGCGCGGCGGGGATGAGGTGCAGCCCTATGCCGGTGTTGAAGGCGTAGGCCAGCAGTGCGCCGAGCGTGACCAGCTCACCGTGGGCGAAGTTGGTCAGGCCGGTGGTGCCGTAGATGAGGGACAGGCCGAGCGCGGCGAGCGCGATGATCAGCCCCAGGTTCAGGCCCTCGAAGGTGAGCTGGGCGGCCCGTTCCCAGAAGGCGCTGCCGCCGCCCCCGCTCTGCTCGGGCTCCGCTCCCGCGGCGGTCTTGGGCTGCAGGGCGAACAGCACGCTCGCCGGGTTGCCCTCGTACACGGTCGGGGTGCGGGTGTTGCTGCCGCCCCGGACCTGCAGGTTCGGCGGGAGGGTGCTGACATCCAGCGTGACCTTGTACTTTCCGGCCTTCTCGACCGGCACTTCCCATGTGCCTTTGGCGTCACTGGTGACCTCCTGAACGGGTTGTCCGCTCTCGGTGGTCACGACGATTTTCACGCCGTTCACTGGCTGGCCTTGGTGTTGGAGTGTTCCCCTCAGGCTCTGTTCCGGATCGGCCGCATGGGCCGGAGCGGCGAGCAAGAGAATGAGTCCACCCAGGAAGGCCGTGAACGCGATCACGGCTCTGCGCAATGGTGCTCCCTCAGATAGGTCAAGGCGGGGTTGTGCCCCTCCATCTCGACACGCGGGCATCGCAGGCACGACTGGGATGCTGTGGCGGGAGCCTATTCCGGGTACGCCCGGTTCAGTATGGTTCGTCACCAATTAGTGACATGTGTGTGTCACTTGTGTGAGCAAACAACGCGGCAGGTCAGGGGCTAAATGAGCGGTGACGCCTGGCGCGGGTGACTAACGAAACGCTAACGATGCGAAGCGGAACGTGAAAACGAGCCCGGGGGAGGCCTTTGGTGCCGTATGAGGCTTCCCCGGCCTCACCCGTTGTCTACTCGGCCTCCCCGCGGGCCCCGCTGGGACAACCGTAGCGAGCCCGGGGGCCTGTGCGCAAAGGGGCTGGTGCGATCAGGCGTCGCGCAGCATGCAGGTGAGACGGGAGGTGCACACGCGCCGCCCCTGCTCGTCGGTGATCTCGATGTCGTAGCTCGCCAGCGTGCGGCCGCCGTGCAGCCGGGTGGCCACGCCCGTCACGAAGCCCGAGGTCGCCGAGCGGTGATGGGTGGCGTTGATCTCGATGCCCATGGCGATCCTGCCGGGACCGGCGTGGATGGCGGCCGCCGTCGAGCCGAGCGTCTCGGCCAGCACCACCGACGCGCCGCCGTGCAGCAGGCCGTACGGCTGGGTGTTGCCCGCCACCGGCATCCGGCCGACCACGCGCTCGGCGGTCGCCTCCAGGAATTCGATGCCCATCCGATCGGCCAGCGTGCCCTGGTGGACCGCGGTGAAGGAGGCCGGGTCGATCTGCGTCAAGGGGACGCCTCCAGTCTTTCGAGCTCGGGTTTTCTGTCGCAGTTGGAGACTAGGCTGCCTGTGTGCCGAAGAGTGAAGTGACCCCCAGCCGACCCTGCCTGCTGCTGCTTGACGGGCATTCCCTGGCTTATCGTGCGTTCTACGCGCTGAAAGACGCCAACCTGATGACCACCGACGGTCAGCACACCGAGGCGGTCTACGGGTTCACCTCGATGCTGACCAACATCCTGCGCGACGAGCAGCCCTCGCACGTGGCGGTGGCCTTCGACCGATCGGAGCCGACGTTCCGGCACGAGGAATACTCCGATTACAAGGCCAACCGCAGCGAGACGCCCGAAGACTTCCGCGGCCAGATGCAGCTCATCTTCGAGCTGCTCGACACCCTGCGCATCCCGCGCCTGTCCAAGGCCGGCTTCGAGGCCGACGACCTGATCGCCACGCTGGCCACCCGCGCCGGCGCCGAGGGCATGAGCGTGCTCATCGTGACCGGCGACCGCGACGCGCTGCAGCTCGTCAACGAGGACGTCACCGTGCTCATGACCCGCCGCGGCATCAGCGACATGACGAGGTTCACCCCCGACGCCGTCCAGGAGAAGTACGGCCTCACCCCCGTGCAGTATCCCGACTTCGCGGCGCTGCGCGGCGACCCGAGCGACAACCTGCTCAGCATCCCCGGCGTGGGCGAGAAGACCGCGGCCAAGTGGGTGCGCGAGTTCGGCTCGCTGACCGCGCTCGTCGACCGGGTCGACGAGGTCAAGGGCAAGGTCGGCGACAAGCTGCGCGAGCACGTCGCCCAGGTGCTGATGAACCGCCGGCTCACCGAGCTGCTGCGCGACGTCCCGCTGGAGGCCGAGCTGACCGACCTCAAGCAGGGCGCCTGGGAGCGCGAGGAGGTCAACAAGCTCTTCGACACCCTGCAGATCCGCGGCGAGCTGCGCGAGCGCGTCTTCAAGACCCTCGGCACCGGCGAGCAGGAGCCCGACCAGGGCTTCGAGGTCGAGACCGTGATCCTCGGCCCCGACCGGGTGGCCGGCTGGCTGGCGGCGTTGCCCGAGGGCCGCGCCGGCGTCGCGTTCAAGGGCGTCTACGGCAGCGGCACCGGCCGCGTCGACGCCATCGCCATCGCCTCGCCCGACGGCACCGCCGCGCACATCGACCCGGTCAAGCTGACCGAGGCCGACGAGGCGGCCCTGCGCGCCTACCTGGCCGACCCGGCCAGGCCCAAGGCCGTGCACGACGCCAAGGGCCCCATCCTGGCGCTGTGGGCGCAGGGCATGGAGCTGCGCGGGCTGTCCTGCGACACCGCGCTGGCGGCCTACCTGGCGATGCCGGGGCAGCGCACGTTCGCGCTCGAAGACCTCGCCCGCCGCTACCTCAACCGCGACCTGCGGGCCGAGGAGGAGTCCGACGGCCAGGCCGCCCTGTTCGGCGACGACGACGACGCCCCGGCCAAGGATCTGGCGCTGCGCGCGCACGCGGTGCGTGAGCTGGCCGAGGCGCTGGAGGGCTTCCTGGCCGGGCGCGGCGGCACCCAGCTGCTGAGTGACGTGGAGCTGCCGCTGCTCACCGTGCTGGCCGAGATGGAGCGCGCCGGCATCGCCGTCGACAGCGAATACTTCGCCGGTCTGGAGGCCGAGTTCGGCGCCGCCGTCAAGCACGCGGTCGAGGAGGCGCACCGGTCGGTCGGCGAGCAGTTCAACCTCGGCTCGCCCAAGCAGCTGCAGGAGGTGCTGTTCGTCAAGCTCGGCCTGCCCAAGACCAAGAAGATCAAGACCGGCTACAGCACCGACGCCGACCAGCTCGCCTGGCTGGCCACCCAGTCCGAGCACGAGCTGCCGACGATCATGCTGCGGCACCGCGACCAGACCAAGCTGCGCACCACGGTCGAGGGCCTGATCAAGGAGATCGGCGACGACCGCCGTATCCACACCACCTTCAACCAGATCATCGCCGCCACCGGCCGGCTCTCCTCGGAGAAGCCCAACCTGCAGAACATCCCGATCCGCACCGCCGAGGGCCGCCGCATCCGGCAGGGCTTCGTCGTGGGGGAGGGCTACGAGACGCTGCTGACCGCCGACTACAGCCAGATCGAGCTGCGCATCATGGCGCACCTGTCGGGCGACGAGTCGCTGATCGCCGCGTTCGAGTCGGGCCACGACTTCCACCAGGCGACCGCGGCGCGGGTGTTCGACCTGCCGCCGGAGCAGATCGACGGCGAGCTGCGGGCCCGCATCAAGGCGATGAACTACGGGCTGGCCTACGGCCTGTCCGACTTCGGCCTGGCGGGCCAGCTCAACATCCCGGTGGCCGAGGCGCGGGCGCTGAAGGAGGAATACTTCCAGGAGTTCGGCGGCGTGCGCGACTTCCTGCACGACATCGTCCGCCAGGCGCGCACCAACGGCTACACCGAGACCATGATGGGCCGCCGCCGCTACCTGCCTGACCTGACCAGCGACAACCGCCAGCGGCGGGAGATGGCCGAGCGGATGGCGCTCAACGCCCCCATCCAGGGCTCGGCCGCCGACATCATCAAGGTCGCGATGCTGCACGTCCGCCAGGCGCTCGCGGAGGAGGGGCTGGGCTCGCGGATGCTCCTGCAGGTCCACGACGAGCTCGTGTTCGAGGTCGCGCCGGGCGAGCTGGAGACGCTGCGGCAGCTGGTGCGCGACCAGATGAACGCCGCCTACCGGCTGCGGGTCCCGCTGGAGGTCTCCGTCGGCGTCGGCAGGACGTGGGAGGACGCCGGCCACTGAGCGGGGTTTCGGCCCGGTATGTCGGGGCATGCCACTTTTTTCGTGATCCTTTGGATTACGCTGAGGGAAGTTTTCCCCGAGTGGCACGGGAGTTTTGTGCAGTCCCTTACGCGGATCATCGGCGCGGCGAACGTCCTGGTGGTGGTCACGGCGATCGTCGGGCTGTGGCTGCTGCCCGCTTCCGACCGGCCCGTGGCGGCCCCGCCCGCCCGGGCGGCGGAACGCTCCACACCGCAGCCGACCGGCCCGGCGGTCGAGGAGGCGGCCCAGCCGCCGGGCGTCGTGGCGACCCCGGAGTTCGCCAGGCAGGTCAAGGCCAACGAGCTCGGGCTGGTGCCGGTGCTGATGTACCACCGGCTGGTCGCCAAGCGGCGCTCCTCGATCGACCGCACGCCCGCCCAGTTCAGGCAGGAGCTGGAGAAGCTGGCCAGGAAGGGGTACGTGCCGATCAGCGCCAAGGAGTTCGCCGCCGGCGACATCCGGGTGCCCGCCGGGAAGTTCCCCGTCGTGCTCACCTTCGACGACGGCCATCCCAGCCACTTCGCGTTCGACGCCGGGGGCGGACCGGCGCGGGACACCGCCGTGGGCATCCTGCTCGACGTGGCCGGGCGCCATCCGGGGTTCCGGCCGGTGGCCACGTTCTGGGTCAACCACACGCCGTTCGGGCTGCGCACCGAACGGGAGCAGGCGGCGGCCGTGCGCTGGCTGACCGGCAACGGGTTCGAGGTGGCCAACCACACCTGGTCCCACCCCGACCTGCGCTCGCTTCCCGTGAAGAACGTGCGCAAGCAGATCGCCAGGCTCGACCGGATGCTCGCCAGGCTGGGCGCAGACCCCGTCACGACCATGGCGCTGCCCTACGGGTCGATGCCGCGTGCGAAGAAGGCGGCCCGCCAGGGCTCCTGGAACGGCACCCGGTACGACTTCGACGGGGTGTTCCTGGCCGGCGCCGAGCCGTCGGTTTCGCCGTACGCGAAAGACTTCGACCGGGGCGCGATCCAGCGGATCCAGAGCAACGGAAAGAAGGGCGAGTGCCGCAAGTGGTGCTCGCAGTACTGGCTCGAATGGCTGGACAAGCACCCCGGCAAGCGATACGTGTCCGACGGCGACCCGGAGCGCGTCTCCGTCCCCCGCCGGCTTCGGGGTAACATCGAGGCAAAGCGCAGACCCCAGGTCAACGCTTACTAGTCGCGGTGGATACGGCGGTTGGATTGACCCCGTGGCGTTGGTCTCATATGCTGATCGCTGCGCTGTGGGCTCGCGCGCGCCTCAGACGGAGCGGGCTCGCGCTCGGTCACGTCGATGTCGTAACTCCTCGGCTTGATGCGGAAGAGGGCCTGCCGCGCATCGCCACATCGACATCTGTCCGCGTTCGGAGCAATTCCACACATGACGTCCAGCACTGAGGCCACCTCGAGCACCCCGCAGGTAGCGGTCAACGACATCGGGTCCGAGGAAGCCTTCCTCGCCGCGATCGACGAGACCATCAAGTACTTCAACGACGGCGACATCGTCGAGGGCACCGTCGTCAAGGTCGATCGAGACGAGGTTCTTCTCGACATCGGCTACAAGACCGAGGGTGTCATCCCCTCGCGCGAGCTTTCGATCAAGCACGATGTCGACCCTGCTGACGTCGTGGAGGTCGGCGAGCACGTCGAAGCCCTGGTTCTCCAGAAGGAGGACAAGGAGGGCCGCCTGATCCTGTCCAAGAAGCGTGCTCAGTACGAGCGCGCCTGGGGCACGATCGAGAAGATCAAGGACGAGGACGGCATCGTCACCGGCACCGTCATCGAGGTCGTCAAGGGTGGTCTCATCCTCGACATCGGCCTCCGTGGCTTCCTCCCGGCCTCCCTGGTCGAGATGCGCCGTGTCCGCGATCTGCAGCCGTACGTCGGCCGTGAGCTCGAGGCGAAGATCATCGAGCTCGACAAGAACCGCAACAACGTGGTCCTGTCGCGCCGCGCCTGGCTTGAGCAGACGCAGTCCGAGGTCCGCCAGACCTTCCTCAACACCCTCCAGAAGGGCCAGGTCCGCAAGGGCGTCGTGTCCTCGATCGTCAACTTCGGTGCCTTCGTGGACCTGGGTGGCGTCGACGGTCTGGTCCACGTGTCGGAGCTGTCCTGGAAGCACATCGACCACCCCTCCGAGGTTGTCGAGGTCGGCCAGGAGGTCACGGTCGAGGTCCTCGACGTCGACATGGAGCGCGAGCGCGTCTCCCTGTCGCTCAAGGCCACCCAGGAAGACCCGTGGCAGCAGTTCGCCCGCACCCACCAGATCGGCCAGGTCGTGCCGGGCCGCGTCACCAAGCTGGTGCCGTTCGGCGCGTTCGTCCGGGTCGAGGAGGGCATCGAGGGCCTGGTCCACATCTCCGAGCTGGCCGAGCGCCACGTGGAGATCCCGGAGCAGGTCGTCCAGGTCGGCGACGAGATCTTCGTGAAGATCATCGACATCGACCTCGACCGTCGCCGCATCAGCCTGTCGCTCAAGCAGGCCAACGAAGGCGTGGGCACCGAGGTCGAGTTCGACCCGACGCTCTACGGCATGGCGGCGACCTACGACGACCAGGGCAACTACATCTACCCCGAGGGCTTCGACCCGGAGACCGGGGAGTGGCTCGAGGGCTTCGACAAGCAGCGTGAGGAGTGGGAGCGGCAGTACGCCGAGGCCCAGACGCGCTACGAGGCCCACCGCAAGCAGATCGAAGAGGCCCGCAAGGCTGAGGCCGAGGCCGGCGAGGCCGCTCCTTCGACCTACACCGGTGAGTCGCAGCCCCAGTCGAGCAGCTCCTCGTCCGCTCCGGCGGCCGGCGCTCTCGCCTCCGACGAGGCTCTCGCGGCTCTGCGCGAGAAGCTCGCGGGCGGCCAGAGCTGAGCTAGCTGATCGCTGAAGAAAGGCCCCGTACGGATCTCCGTACGGGGCCTTTCGTCATGCGGAACGAACCTTTCCGCATGGGGGGACATCGTGGTGCACATGAACGACATCACGCCCTTCCGTATCGATGTTCCGCAGACCGACCTCGACGACCTCCGTGACCGCCTGCGCCGCACCCGGTGGGCGCGGCAGCTCCCCGGAGGCGGGTGGCGGCGCGGGGTGCCGGTGGACTACCTGCGGGAGCTGGCCGCGTACTGGGCCGACGGGTTCGACTGGCGGGCGCAGGAGGCCAGGCTCAACGCGTTCCCGCAGTACACGACCGAGATCGACGGGCAGCGGGTGCACTTCCTGCACGTGCGCTCGCCCGAGCCGGGCGCGACGCCGCTGATCCTCACCCACAGCTGGCCCAGCTCCGTGGCCGAGTTCCTGGACCTGGCCGGCCCGCTCGCCGACCCGCGGGCGCACGGCCTCGACCCGGCGGTGGCCTTCCACGTGGTGGCGCCCTCGCTGCCCGGCTTCGGCTTCTCGCCGTTCCCCGAGCCCGCCGACGAGCGGCCCTGGTCCGTCGCCCGGGTGGCGCGCGCCTGGGCCGAGCTGATGGGCAGGCTCGGCTACGAGCGCTACGGCGCGCACGGCAACGACGCCGGCGCCCTGGTCACGCCCCAGCTCGCCGCGCTCGACGGCGAGCACGTGATCGGCGCGCACATCACCGCCGGCCTCGGCATCCCCACCGGCGATCCCGACGAGCTCACCGGCGCCACCGAGGAGGAACGGGCCGAGCTGGAGGCCGCCACCGCCTGGATGGGGCAGGGCAGCGGCTACGGCCCCTACCTGGCCGCCCGCCCCCAGACGCTCGCGCACGGCTTCGCCGACTCGCCCGTCGCCCAGCTCGCCTACCTGGTCGAGCGGTTCAAGGAGTTCGACGGCTGGCCCGGCGGGACGCCCGCCGAGCCGATCCCGCGCGACCTGGTGCTCACCACCGCCTCCCTCTACTGGCTGACCGGCACCGGTGGCTCCTCGTCGTGGACCTACTACGAGGGCGCCGCCGGTCTGCCCGTCGACCAGGCGGCCGTGCCCACCGGCGTGTCGCACGGCGGCCCCGCCGTCTTCAGGCGGATCGCCGGCCGCCGCAACACCGTGGTGCACTGGGGAGGCCGCCACAGCCCCAGCCACATGGTCGCCATGGCAGTCCCCGGCGACCTGGCGGCCGATCTCCGTACGTTCTTCGGCGGCCTGCTGAAGTAGGGTGCTCGAATGGACATCCAGCGGGCGGCGGGCGCGGACGCGGGCGAGATCCTCACCCTCCAGCGGGCCGCCTACGTGAGCGAGGCCCAGCTCTACGGCGACCCCTACATCCCGCCGCTCGTGGAGTCCGTCGAGCAGGTCCGCAAGGCCATCGAGGCGGGCGTCGTGCTCAAGGCCGTCGAGGCCGGCCGCGTCGTCGGCGCGGTGCGCGGCACGCCCGCCGGCACCACCTGCCTGGTGGGGCGGCTCGTGGTCGCGCCCGACTGCCAGGGCAGGGGAGTGGGCACCGCGCTGCTGACCGCGCTGCACGAGCAGGTGCCGCAGGCCGAGGCGTTCGACCTGTTCACGGGCCATCTGTCGGAGTCCAACCTGCGCCTCTACCGGCGCCTGGGCTACCGCGAGACGCACCGCGAGCGGATGGACGACCACCTGACCCTCATCCATCTGCGGCGCGGGTAGGCTTCGGGCGTGCTGAAGATCGGACTCACCGGTGGCATCGGGTCGGGCAAGAGCGAGGTGGCCAGGCGGCTGGCGGCCAGGGGCGCCGTGGTCATCGACGCCGACCGGATCGCCCGCGAGGTGGTCGAGCCGGGCACGCCCGGCCTGGCCCGGGTGGTGGCGGCGTTCGGCGAGGAGGTGCTGCGGGCCGACGGCTCGCTCGACCGGGAGAAGCTCGGCGGCATCGTGTTCGCCGACCCCGACAGGCTCGCCTCGCTCAACGCCATCGTCCACCCGCTGGTGGGGGAGCGGGTCGCCGCCCTGCAGAGCGCGGCCGACGACGACGCGATCGTCGTCTACGACGTGCCGCTGCTGGCGGAGAACAAGCTTGCCCCCATGTACGACGTCGTCATCGTCGTCGACGCGGCCGACGACGTCCGCGTCGCCCGCCTCGCCGAGCACCGTGGCATGGCCGAGCACGATGCCAGGGCCCGCATCGCCGCCCAGGCCTCCCGCGACGACCGCCTGGCCGTGGCCGACGTCGTGATCCCCAACGAGGCCGGCCTGGCCGAGCTGGAGTCGCGCGTCGCCGGCGTCTGGGACGACCTCGTCCGCCGGGCCGCCCGCGCCTGACCGGCGTCAGCCGGTGAGCAGGTGCGTACGCCGGCGCCCTGGATAGGCCGGCCGAGGGCCGGACGGGCGGCTGCGCGCCGAGCTGCCGAGCGCCCGGCTGCTCGGCGGGCCCATGTCGGGCACCGTCACCGGGCCGGGCAGCGTCACCGGGGATCCCGGCTCAGCCGGCCGCGGGGATCAGCACGGGATCAGCGCGGGGATCAGCACGGGGATCAGCACGGGGATCAGCACGGGGATCAGCGCGGGGATCAGAAGGACGCGTCGAGGGGCACCTGACGGACGCCCGGCAGGTGCGGGTCCAGCTCGCCCAGCTCGAACCGCGACATCCCGATCACGTGCCAGAACTGCCCCGCCGTCTCCCCGTGCACCTTGTAACGGCCGTCGGGCGCCAGCGCCGCCCACCCCTCCGGCAGCCCCAGCAGCGTCGCGTGGCGCTCAGCGCCCTCCCAGAGGATGACCACCCCGTCGTCGCCCGCACTGGCCAGCAGGCCGGAGACGGGGCTGTAGGCGACCGACCAGACGCGCCTGGAGTGCCCCCGCAGCGTGTGCACCAGCTGCCCGGTGGCGGAGTCCCAGACGCGCACGGCGCGGTCGTCGCCACCGGTCGCGATCCGGTCGCCGGAGGCGTCGAAGCCGACGCTCCACAGCCGCCCCGCGCTCGCCCGCAGCGTGTGCCGCAGGGCGGGCTGCCAGGGCTGACCGGGGCGCAGCTCCCACAGCTTGGCCATGCCGTCGTTGCCACCGCTCGCCAGGTGACGGCCCGAGGGCGAGAACGCCACCGAGTAGACCCGGTCGGTGTGCCCTTCGAGGGTCGCCACCCGGCCGCCCGACTCCACGTGCCACAGCCGTACGAGCCGGTCGTCGCAGCCGGTGGCGACGTAGCGGCCGTCGGGGCTGAAGGCGATCGAGCGCACCCGGCCGCGGTGGTCGCCGAGGTTGGTGACCAGGCGGCCGGTCGAACGCCACCAGATCCGCACGCTGTCGTCGTCGTTGGCCGTGGCCAGCATGTTGCCGTCGGGGCTGAACGCCTCGGCCCACACGTGGTCGGTCTCGACGTTCAGCTCGCGTTCGTAGTCGCCGGTGGCGGCGTTCCAGAAGTGCACGCCGCCGTCGTTGCTGGAGGCGGCCAGCACCGGCCCGGCCGGTGAGAACAGCGCCGAGATGAGCCGGTCGGCGCGCCCGGGCACCTCCCGCAGCAGCCGCCCGGCACGCGGCTCCCACACCCGCACGACGCCGTCGTTGCCGCTGGTGGCCAGCATCGAGCCGTCGGCGCTGAACCGCACCGAGGTGATCCGCCTGCCGTGGCCGCGCAGCACCCGCTGGCACTGCCCGGACACCGGGTCCCACAGCCGCATGGTGCCGTCGTTGCTGCTGGTGGCGAGCTGCTCGCCGTCGGGCCGCCAGGCGAACGGCCACACCGAGCTCCGGTGCCCGGTCAGCTCCACCCGGTGCGGCGAGCCGACCGGCTGCAGGCGCACCACGCCGCCGGAGTCGCCGGTGGCCAGCGTGTGGCCGTCGGGCGAGAACGCCACCTGGTAGACGGCGGCGGCGTGGGTGGTGTGCAGGCCGCGGAACTCGCCCGCCGGGTCCCACAGCCGCACGTCGCCGGAGGTGTCGCCGGTGGCCAGCAACGACCCGTCGGGGGCGAACGTCACGCAGTAGATGCTGCCGCGGTGCCCGGTGAGCACCGCCCGCGACGCCCAGGTGCCCGTCTCCCACACCCGCAGCGTGCCCGCCTCGTCGCCGGTGGCCAGCAGCGTGCCGTCGGGGCTGTGCACGGCACGGAAGACCGCGCCGCGGTGGCCGCCGAGGGTGCGGGTCAGCTCGCCGGTGGTCTGGTTCCACACCCGTACGACGCCCGCCGAGTCGCCGGTCACCAGCGCCGAGCCGCCGAACGAGGCCGTGTAGACGGGCGCCCGGTGCCCGGCCAGCTCGTGCACCAGCTCTCCGGTGGCCGTCTTCCAGATGCGCACCACACCGTCACCGCCGCCCGCCGCGACCAGCTCACCCGCGGGGTCGAGCCGTAGCGGCCAGACGCCGTCGGGGTCGCCGGCCAGTTCGCGCAGCGGCTCGCCGGTGAGGGAGTCCCAGATCCGCACGGTGCCGTCGCTCGCGCCGGTCGCCAGCACGTCACCGGCGAACGAGACCGCGTAGACGCGGCCGCCGTGTCCGTGCAGGGTGCGCACCGGCAGCCCGCCGGCGCACAGCAGCACGTCGCCGTCCTCGTTGCCGATGGCCAGCGTGGAGCCGTCGGGGCTGTAGGCGATCGGCTCGGGCAGCCGGCTGGTCTGGAAGTGGTAGCCGTACGGCACGCCGATCGCGGCCGGGGCGAGCTGGATCTCCACCGGTTGGCCCGGCGCCACGGCGGCGCCCGGCAGGTGGGGCAGCGTGCCGGTCACGTTGATGAGCGCGGCCCGGTGCCAGCGGGCGCCCTCGACCGCGGCGTCGCTCAGGTCGGAGCGGGCCAGGCGCGCCCCCGACAGGTCGGCGCCGCGCAGGTCGGCGCCGGCCAGCACGGCCTTGTCGAGCCTGGCGCCCACCAGCTTGGCGTCGCGCAGCACGGCCCTGGACAGGTTGGTGCCCGCCAGCGTGGCGCCGCTCAGGTCGGCGCCGGTCAGGTCGACCTCCTGCAGGTCCCGCGCCGACAGGTCCTCGCCCTTGAGGTTGGCGCCGCGCAGGTCGGCCTTGGCCGGGGTGCGCAGCCGCGCCGCGATCTTGACCGCGTTGGCGCGGGCCACGTCGTCGGCGGGCGGGTCGGCCACCCAGGCGCGCAGCGCGCGCACGTCGGCCAGATCGCACAGGAACTCGATGCTCAGCGCCGACAGCGGACCGCGCGACAGCGCGACCGGCGAGTCCAGCGTGGCCGCGACGTGCCGGGCGATCAGCCACTCCATCACCGAGGCGTGGATGAACCCGAACATGCCCTCCTCGGTGCGCACCAGCAGGCTGCCCGACCCCACCGCGTGCGCGGTGTGCGCGACCGTGAGCTGGCCGCTGGCCAGGTCGGCCAGCGTCTCGGCGATCTCCGTCAGCTCGTCCAGGCCCAGCAGCGACTCGCCGGAGTCCCACAGCCGCAGCGCCAGCGCCGTCACCGCCCGCCACAGCTCGTCCCTGGTGAGCGAGGCGGCCGAGCCGGGCACCTTCGCCCGGCGCTCCTCGAAGGCCAGCCACGACTGCAGGATCTCCTCGTACAGCAGCGCCGGGCTGATCGTGTGCCGGGCGCCGGCCACCATGCGGAGCCGGTCGCTGTCGAGGTCGGCGATGAAGCTCAGCATCCGCGGGTTCTGCGCCAGCGCCAGCAGGTCCTTGATGCCCTCCATGAGCGACATGCGGGCGCCGGCCTCGTCGCCGTCGTCGAAGCGGTTGGCCAGGTAGGAGCGGATCTGGTCGTGGGTGAAGTCCTCGACGCCGAGCACCCGCCGCTGCGGCAGCACGCCGACCATCTCGCCGAGCGAGGTCAGCACCTGGCTGTGCGACTTGAAGTGCTGGGTGCGGCTGGCGACCACGATCTTGGCCTTGTCCTCGGCGGCGGCCAGCAGCGTCGCCAGGTGGTCGGCGGCGCGGTCGTAGGTGAGCCGGGTGACGAGCTCGTCGAACCCGTCGAACAGCAGCACGATCCGGCCCTGCCGCAGCAGGTAGCGGAACGCCTTGAGGTCGATGAACTCCTCGCCGTGGTTGGCCAGGTGGGCGGCCACCAGCCCGTCGACGGAGTGCGCCTTGTCCAGGGCGCGCAGCTCGATGAAGATCGGCGTCAGGTGCGGCAGCTCCGCCGGGATGCGCCGGGCCAGCTCGCGCAGCGCGAACGTCTTGCCGTGGCCGAAGTCGCCGAGCAGCAGCAGGAACCGGCCGTGGTCGGCGGCCAGCAGCCGCATCAGCTCGTCGGTGAGCCCCTCCTTGACGTGCTGTCCCTGCCGGTCCAGCTCCCGGTAGCGCTGCGGGACGTACAGGCCGGGCGGGTAGCGGCGGTCGCCGGCGAGCCTGGCGGTCTGCTCGCTGACGTAGCCGGACAGGTCGAGCAGCCCCTGGAACTCGGTGAAGCTGCGCAGCCGCACGCCCCGGCGCATGAGGTCGTCGCGCAGCGCGCGGGCCGGCGGCGGACCCTGGTAGACGAGCTCGGCGGCCAGCTCCGCCGCGTGCGCGCGCCGGACGAAGTCGGCGGCGTCGGCGGGGGTCAGCTCGCCGACGTGCGCGCCGATCATGAGCTGGCGGACGAACCCGTCCTCCGGGTGGGTGACCACCAGGTGACCGGGCAGGCGGCGGATGCGGGCCCGCTCGTGCCGGGCCTCGCACACCTCGGTGATGCGGTCCAGCAGCAGGTCGACGGGGCTCGGCTCACGCTCGCCCGAGCTCGGGGCGAGGGCCGGCGGCGGGGCGTCCGGCGTCTCGCCGGTGAAGGTGGCGCGGGCGGCCCGCCAGGTGCGGCGGGAACGTTCCGGCGCGCCGCCGTCGGGCAGCCAGACGCGCGTCTCGCCGGGGGTGATCTCGACGACGTGGTGGCGGCCGGAGCGCGGCGCGGCGACGGCGCCGTCGCCGGCCTGCCCGGGGCCGTGGAAGAGCAGGTTGAGCCGGTGGGCCAGGAGCCGGTCGAAGGCCGGGGCGTCGTGCAGCGCGGCCGGCGGATGACCGATCACGCCCAGCCGCAGCCACGCCCGATCCTCGTAAGGCCGCAGCCGCTCGGCGAACCAGGCCGCCTGCGCCTCGCCGATCATCGCGTACGCGTCGCGCTCCAGGTGGCTCATGGCCATCGTGGAGTTGAGCCCGGCCACGACCATCTTCAGATCGGGCACCTCGAACAGGGTCCACGGCTGCCCGCCGTCGAACACCCGGTCGTCCAGCCCCTGGTAGACCTCACCGAACAGGCCGGCGAAATGCCGCCACTTGGGCCAGTACGGGGGCTGCGGGCTGACGTCGTCGGCCTCGCACGTCAGGAAGTACGCGCTCGCCGCGGCCTTGGTGACGTCGCGCGGCCCGGGCACGATCACCAGCCGGTGCGGCTCCAGCCCGATGAGCAGCCGTAAGTCGGTGACGAACCGGGTCGCCTGGCCGAACTGGCCGAGGCTGCCCGACTCGGTCAGGTCGCCGCTGACCACCATGAGATCCGGCCGAGGCATGCCCCGGTCGTACATGGCGGTCAGATCCGCCCAGATGCGCGCCTGCAGGTCTTCCGGCGTGAACGGCTCGCCCGGCTCGGGCAGCGCCCGCCCGAACCGCGGCCCGGCGATGTGCAGCACGGTGAGCGACTCGCGGCGCGTCTGCGGCCCGGTGGCCGGCGGGAACTTCGGCGCGGACACCGGCGCGCGCCTGGCTCGGGCCCGCTCGCCGGGCGGCGGCAGCGTCGGCACCGCGACGGGCGGCCCGCCGGCGGTCGGGAACGCGGGCGCCGTCTCCGGCTTGGCCCGGCCCGCCAGCGCCTCGCCGACCCGGCCCAGCAGCGCCGCCCTGGCCTGCCCCGGGTCGGTGACGCCCAGCAGGTCGACCCAGGTGATCGTGGACAGCAGCCCGTCGAGCTGCACGTCCTCCAGCCGGATCGTGACGAGCTTGTTGGACGGGTTGTCCGGGTCGGCGCGCAGGGCAGCCTGCCACTCCAGGCGCCCGTAGCGCGAGCTCAGGTAGTTGCGCGAGAGCACCGCCACGACCAGTTGCGCCTCGCTGACGCCGCGGTCCATGAAGTCGATGAAGTTGGTGCCGGGCACGAAGTCCCACGCCTGGATCATCGTGCGGTAGCCGGCCGCTTCCAGCTCCCAGGCGATCCAGGTCGCCCAGGCCGTGTCGGCCGGGGAGTAGCTGACGAAGATCTGGGTCGGCCTGCCGTCACGTGCCATCTCCCCAGTATCCAACGGGGGATCGGAGTTTCCCAGCACGTGTGCGATCATCGTCGGGTGTTGCGGCGTTTTGGCGTGCTCGACCTGATCAGGATCGGGCTGCTCGCGCTCGGCCTGGTCTTCGTGGCCACCGGGCTGTTGCCCCTGGCCGAGGCCAGGGCGAGCCTGGCCGAGATCGGGCCGCTGCTGGTGTTCCTGGTGGGCATCATCGTGCTGGCCGAGCTCACCAAAGAGGCTCAGGTCTTCGACGTGATCGCGGCCAGGATGGCGGTGTTCGGGCGGGGCAACTACGTTGCCCTTTTCCTTCTTTGTACGGCCTTCGCGTCATTTATTACGATATTTCTGAATCTCGATACGACTGCCGTTTTGCTCACGCCGGTGATGCTGGCCCTGGCCCCCAAGGCCCGCATCGCGGCCCTGCCGCTGGCCATGACCACGATCTGGTTCGCCAACACCGCCAGCCTGCTGTTCCCGGTGTCCAACCTGACGAACCTGCTGGCCATGCACCGCATCGAGCTGAGCTCGCTGGAGTTCGCGGCGCACATGTGGGCGCCGCAGGCGGTCGCGATCCTGGTCACGATGGCGTTCCTGTGGGCGTTCTTCTGGCGGCGGGGGCGGCGGCGCGACCTGCGCTACACGCCGCCGCTGCTGGAGCCGGTCGCCGACCGGGCGCTGTTCGGCGCCGCCTCGGTGGCCTGCGTGCTGTTCATCGTCGCGCTGCTGGCCGGGGTGGCGGTGTGGGCGGCGGCCACGGCGGCGGGGCTCATCGTCGTGGTGGCGTTCCTGGTGCGCGACCGCAAGCGGCTGACCTGGGGGCTCGTGCCGTGGCAGCTCCTGATCTTCGTGACCGGGCTGTTCCTGGTGGTGCCCACGCTCAGCCGCTACGGCCTGGCCGACCTGATGCACTGGATGCTCGGCGACGAGCGCGACCCGTACCGCACGGCGGCCGTCGGCGCCGGGCTGTCCAACGTGATCAACAACCTGCCCGCCTACAAGGCGCTGGAGGAGGTCATCCCGGCGGGCGATCGCGGGCAGCTGTTCGCCCTGCTCGTCGGCACCAACGTGGGCACGGTCATCACGCCGTGGGCGTCGCTGGCGACGCTGCTCTGGTTCGAGTCCTGCCGCCGCCACGACGTCCGGGTGCCCATGGGCCGCTTCCTGCTGACCGGCGCCGGCCTGGCCGTCACCGGGCTGCTGGCGACCACCTGGGCGCTGGTGGCCTTCGGCTGAGGTCCGGGGACCGGATGATCTCGGGGACAATTGTGGCCATGGCCAAATCACCTCTGATCAGATGTTTCGGTCTTGCCGTGCTCGCGGCGGCGGCGCTGGGCGGCTGCGGAGCCTCCGGCTCGGCGGCGTCGGCGCCCTCCTCCACCGGTTCGGCGGCCGGGACCCCGCGGAGCGCGGAGACCTCGGGGAAGGCCGCGCGCAAGGCCGTGCGGAAGGTCAAGCTGGAGGTGCTGGGCAAGGGCGAGGCCGTCCAGCCGATCACCTACAACGCCGACGAGAGCGGCATCGAGACCGGGGCCACCCTGCCCTGGTCGAAGACCGCCAAGATCGAGCTGACCGATGCCGAGCAGGAGGTGGGCCGGCTGGTCTCCATCGTGTCCGGCTCCGTGCGCGACGACAACGGCCAGTTCAGGCCCGCGCCCTGCCGCATCACCGTCGACGGCGAGCGGGTCGTCACCGGCAAGGGCCTGTGCAAGTTCCTGCTCAAGTAGGGCGCCGTCAAGTAGGGCGCCGTCAAGCAGGGCGGCGGCGGACCGTCGTGACCCGGGAAGGGCGGCGCCTGACGCGGCGCTCGTCCTCCTCGGCCGGCCGCTCCTCCGACGGCCGGGGGCCGACGACGGCCGCGAACCACGGATGCGCCCACTCCCTGCGCTCGCGCTCGCCGCTCATGCCGCCGCCAGAGGACTCGTGTAGGCGCCCGCCACGGCTTGCAGCGCCCAGCGCATGCGGGTGACGAAAACCTCGGGATGGTCGCCCGCCTCCTGGGCCACATAGGCGGCGCACCCGGCCTGCCCGCCACAGGCGCACAGCCGCCGGTCGATCGCCGCCCGGATCTCCGGCGCGGACACGGCGCCGGACGCGGTGTCGGAGGGCTGCACGGCGGAGGCGAAGAGCACCTGCGCGAGCTCCGTCACGGTCAGTTCGGTCAGCGTGGTCGGCATGGTCGACATGGTGGTTCTCCTTTCCACCGGTGCCGCCGGAACGAGCACCTGTTAGTGAGACGCCGGAAGGCGCGGAAAGTTATCGACATTCCGCGCCTGAAGTTTCAAGATTTTTACGCAAGCAGCGACAGCAGCCCCGGCATGGCCTTCGGGTGGGCCGCCACGAAGCTGCGATCGGCCGCGCCGTCGAGGCTCTCCTCGAACGGCCCGCCGTCCAGCGCCCGGATCTCGGCCCCCGCCTCCCGCGCGATCAGCGCGCCCGCCGGAAGGTCGATCAGCTCGGCCCGGTAGCCGACGATCGCGTCGATGTCGCCGCGGGCCAGCATCGCCCACGTCAGCAGCGGCGCCCACAGCTGCAGCACCCGCCTGGAGGCCAGCTCCAGCCTCGTCCGCAGCGCCCGTGCGGAAGCGTCCTGCCTGGTCACAGCATACCCCTGGGTCCAAGCCAGGAGCGGCCCGTGCGGCGCGGGCCGGTGCGGGACACGCAGAGGCGCGCCCGAGGAGTCCAGCGCGCCGCCGCCGCGCACCGCCGACCACGTGCGGGCCGTCACCGGGTCGTGCACCACCCCGAGCGCCGGCTGCCCGCCGTGGCACAGCGCCACCCCGACCACGTAGGCCGGCAGGCCGATGGCCACGTTGTTGGTGCCGTCGAGCGGGTCGATCAGCCATGTCCACTCGCTGCCCGTGACGCCGAGCAGGCCCGACTCCTCGGCGATGACCGCGTGTGACGGATAGGCGGTGAGGATCCGCTCCAGCAGCAGCTTCTCCGACGCCAGGTCGAGGTCGGTCACCACGTCGCCGGAGCCGCCCTTGGCCCGGACGCCGACCGCGCCGCCGGCGCCGTCCAGCAGCAGCCGCCCGGCGGCCTCGGCCGCCTCGACGGCCAGCGTTCGCGCGCGGTCCAGGTCCATCGGCACCCCTCAGCTCAGGCGGGCGGCAATCAGGCGTACGGCGAGCGCCGTCTCCCGGTCGTCGAGCGGCTGCCTCGACACGTGGTGGTCGCCCGCGCCGAGCGGGCCGAGCGACAGGTCCCGGCTGCCCGGGCGGCCCCGCCCGAGCGCGACCGTGGCGGCCTCGCCGCCCTCCGGCACCACGCTGCTGTGGAAGCGCCCGGCCGGCAGCGTGTAGGTGTCGCCGGGCCCGAACGACTCCACCAGCCCGGTACGGTGCCGCACGGTGCGCGGAGTGGGCGAGATGCGGTCGCCGTCGGCGGCGCTGACCACCTCGAACACGCGGTGCGTCGCGTCCGGCCCCGCGTCGTCGACCACCGCGTGCACGTTGCGCACCTGGCCGTAGAGCACATGGCTGACCAGGTCCCAGCTGTGGCAGTGGATCTGCGAGGTGGTGCTGCTCGCGGGTGCGAGCGAATCTGACCACAGATGGATGCATACCCCCTCGCCGCCGTCTCGCTCCAGCGGCAGGCAGACGAAACCGAGCGGATGCCGTACGGCCCGGACGTCGCCGGAGATCGCCTCCAGCGCCCAGGCCCTGGCCCGTCCGCGGACGAGCTGCTCATAGACGCCGACGTAGCTCATGACCCGTGCTCACGCACCGGCTCGCCGTACGGGTCGACGGCGCGCAGCGCCTTGCGCGCGATGTCGACCACGTCGCGGCCGTTGTAGGCCTTGGGGAGCGGCATCCCGATCCGCTCGAACAGGTCCTGGACCTCCTCGATGGTGGGCTCGTCGCTGAGCGGCACCCGCTTGTACGCCTCCAGCGGCACCCGGCGGGCCTGCTCGAAGCTCAGGCGCAGCTCGGTGTCGCCGTTCTCGTAGTAGAAGGTGTCGGCCAGCGCCGTCATCGCCATGTTCGGGTCCTCGACCGTCATGATGAGGCGGCTGCTGGACAGGTCCCAGCGGAACGTCGTCATCGTGGACGACAGGCCCACCCCGATGTCCAGCAGCCCGTAGCGCTGCCGGTGCCAGAACGCGGCCAGGATCGTCGCGTAGGACTCCTTCCTGGCCCGGTCGGTGGTCCACGTCTCGCCGGTGCCGTCGGGCAGGTCGGACAGCGATCGGCGGTAGTGGGCGTACGCCTCGCACACCACGGGGTCGGTCGGGTCGATGATCTCCACCCGGACGGTGAGGTGGCGTTTGTCGCGGCGGGCGGCGGCCACGCACACGGGCAGCGTGACGGCGCGCAGGTAGGTGCCGGTGCCGCCCTTGAAGCTCCACCGGCTGGCGTCGCGGCGCGCCTCGGCGTGCGCCTGGGCGATCTCCTGGGCGCTGCCGAGCACCCGGACGAGCTGCAGGGCGTCGAGAGCCTTGCGGGTGCCCTGGACCAACGTCTCGATCTGCTCCAGCCGCTCCAGCCGGAGCGGGAGCTGGGCCAGCGCGCCGGAGGTGATGGTCTCCTCGACCGGCGCCTGCCGCGCCCGGTCGCGCAGCAGCGCGGTCGCCACCAGCGCCAGGATCACCAGGGTCGCGGCGTTGACGAGCTGCGCCTGCACCTCGGTGCCGTCGGCGCCGAACATCTGGCCGAGGATGTCGTCGGGCATGATGCCCAGCACGCCCACCACGATCGCCAGGCCGAGCGCGATCGCCACGTCGGCGTTCTGGGCCGCCCATGGGGCGATCCGCCGCAATGCCCCCATGAACCGTGCCATCGCTCGCCCCGCATCCGACGATCAGTCAGTCCCGGGGTCATGGTAACGAGCGCGTCAGATCCCTGCCAGCACGGAAAAGCGCGGAATGCGTACCCTCTCCGGAAAAGTCGGGAGGGCGGCGCGCGGGCCGCCCTCCCGATCCGGAGCCGTCTAGAACCAGCCGCGCCGCCGCGCCATCTGCTCCAGGCCGCGCTGGAGCGCCTGGTCGACGCTGCCCGGCGGGTCGTCGTAGCGGACGGTGAAGCGGTTGTAGGAGTCGTGGCTGGAGGTCAGGAAACCGCCGCGCTGGTCGGCCTCCAGGATGACCTCCATCTGCCGCGCCCCGGCGATGAACGTCAGCTCCAGCTCGTTGAAGTGGCGCCGCCACTGGCCGCCCGCGTAGTACTCGATCTCCTGGAAGAACGGCAGCGTCGAGCCGTACAGCGTGCCACGCTCCAGGTCGGCCTTCTTGAACTGGAAGCCGAGCCGGTCCAGGGCGCCGATGACGTGCTCCTGCGCCGGCAGCGGCGTGACGAACAGCGGGTCGAGGTCGCCCTTGTCCAGCGCCCCGGCCAGCGCGAGCTCGGTGCGCACGCCGAGCCGCATGCCGGGCAGCGCGTGCCCGGAGATCGCGCTGATCGGCGTCTCCCACGGCATCGGGATCTCGAACGGCTGGCCGTGCTCGGCCCGGGCCGCGAGCTGGAACGTCCCCGCCACCTGCTGGCGCAGGAAGCTGTAGGTCGTCTTGTACTCGTTGTCGCCCGACTCGACCTCGACCACGGCGGTCAGGTCGAGGTAGATGCCCTCCACCTTGTAGTCGGAGCCGCCGCCCCGGAAGTTGACCACCCCGCGCAGCGGCTCGCCGGGGCGCACGGTCGCGTTGGTCAGCACCGTGTCTACTTCGACGCCCGCGCCGAACGCGGCCATCAGCTTGCGGAACACCATGGGTCCTCCTTAAGGGGTCGGCGCCTGATCCTTGCCGTTGGCCGAGAAGCGGGGAAGCAGCTGGGCCAGCAGCAGGGTGGACAGCGCGGAGTCGCCGCCGCCCTGCTGCGTGCGGACCACGAGCGGCTGCGGGGCGTTCTCCGCCAGTTTGGCGCCCACGTCGAGGCGCTTGCGAGCCAGCTCGTACTGCAGCACGGCCCGGTTGTCGCGGTAGGACTCGGCCAGCCGGCGCAGCGCCTTGGCCTCGTTCTCGGCGGACGTCAGCTCGGCGCGCCCGCGCGCCTCGATCTCCCAGCGCACCCGCTGCGCCTCGGTCTCCTGCTCCTCCAGCATGCGCGCCACGTCCTTGCGCGCCTTGTTGTGGGCGGCCTTGACCTCGACCACGCGGGCGTCGCGGGTCTTCTTGGAACGCTCGATCTCCATCAGCAGCGTGTCGATGCGGCGCTTGCGGGTCAGCTCCCATTCGCGCTCGTAGGCCGACAGCTCCTTGGCGACCTTCTCGCGGGTGGACAGGTGCTGCTGGTACTGGTCGGGCAGCTGCACGTCGGGGATGTTGGCGCCGGTGACGCGCACCCCGTAGCGGCCGAGCTGGCGGTTGAGCGCGTCCTGCATGTCGCCGACGTCGGAGCCGCGCAGGTCGTAGGCCCGCTCGGTGTTGACCCTGCGGCTGCGCTGCCGGATCGCGTCCTGGACGGCGCTGGACAGCACCAGGTCGAAGTTGCCGGCGCCGATCGTGCGGACGAACGCCACCGGGTCGACGATGCGGAACTTCAGGAAGAATTCGATCGACTTCAGCGGCACGTTCTCGGCCGTCGGGCAGGCCACGATCGGCGCCGAGTACGGGATCTCGGTGGAGGTGTCGACGACCGCGTCGACGCGGTCCCACGGCAGCCACAGGTAGTGGCGGCCAGGGGGCAGCGTGCCGATGATCGCGCCCCAGTGGCTGCGCACCCCGGTGGTGCCCTCCTCGATCTCGATGATCGCCCTGCGCCACACCGTGAGCAGCGCGACGACCAGGAAGAACAGCGAGGCCAGCGCGGCCATGACGGTCCAGTCGGTCAGCACCGCCATCCCGGCGAAGTAGATCGCGATGAACACCAGGGCCATCCAGGAGAACCCGCGGCGGTCCTTGGGGATCACGACGGGCACGAGCTGGCCCTGCTCGCCGCCGCGCAGCAGCTGGCGGATCTCCGACCAGGAGGCCAGGGACTCCTTGATCTTCGAGAACTCGCGGCTCATCGGACCTCACCCTCGATGCTCTGCGGGACGGAATGGTGGCGGCCCTCGGGGGTGCCCAGGACGGCCAGGTCCGGGTCAGGCGCCTCGGTGACCTCGTTCTCGACCTTCTTGAGCAGGGCGCCGATCTCCGCCTCGCGGCCCGAGACGCGCCTGCCGATCTCGGACAGGCGCGACCGGATGGCGGCCATGTCCTCGGGCGTGAACAGCACCGCGGCCTTGCTGCCGACGAGCTGCTGGGCCAGCTCCAGGAAGTCGATGTCACTCTGCTCGCCCACGTGCACGACCTGCGGCAGCCGGGCCGACACCGACTCCAGCTTGTCCAGCAGGTCCTGCTGGAAGCGGTAGTCGAGGATCTCCGGGGCCTCGGCCGCGCTGAGCGCCCTGATGTCGAGCGCCTGCGCCTCCAGCAGCGCCGAGTTGGCCTTGGCCGAGGACTCGGCCTCGACCAGGCGCTGCCTGGCCTGCGCGGTCGCCTGGTGGGTGGCCCGCTCCAGCGCGGTGTCCATGCGGGCCTGGTAGCCGGCGATCTCGGCCTGGATGGCGCTGAGCGTCTCCTGCAGCCCGGCCAGCTCCTTGATCAGGTCGCCCTCGTTCTGCTCCTTGCGGAGCTGGAGCTCGTACTCGTAGGTGTAGGCCTCCTTGGCCACCCGGACCATCTCGGGGGCGGCCAGGTCCATGCGGTATTCCTGGCTGGACGGCTCGGCGTGCGTGATGTTCACGTCGGTGAGGCGTACGGCGGGCAGGAACTGCTGGTTGAGGTTGTCGAGCATGCCGACCGTGCTCTCGCCCACCAGGTCGTAGATGTCCTCGGCGCGCTGGGCGTAGATCAGGGAGCGGGTGACCTCGCTGATGGCGTTCTGCAGCTTGGACTGGAAGCCGCTCACCGAGCCGAGCACGAAGATGAACTCGGCCGGGTTCTCGATCCTGAACTGGAGGAACAGGTCGACGCTGGCCTTGACGCCCTGCTGGGTCGGGGCCTCGCTGATCGGTGCGTTGAAGGGGTATTCGCGGGTCGTGTTGACGATGTAGCTGACCCGCTTCCACGGGTTGAGCAGCGTCACCCGGCCCGGGTCGGCGATGTGCACGAGCTTGCCGAACTTGGTGATCAGGGCCTTGCAGCCCTCGGGCACCATGACCACGCTGCGCCGCCACCACAGGAACACGGCCGCCAGCACCAGCACGACCCAGTAGTGGGGGCCGAAGAACAGCTCGGTGTTGGGGATGACGTTGCCGAGCGCGCCGATCAGGCCGAGCACGATCAGGATGCCCAGCGGCACGATCACCTTGGCGGTGTTGCCCTTGGGGATCACCACGGGGGAGATGACGTGCATGCCGTTCTCGGCGAAGCTGCGGTTGACGATCTCGCCGGCCTCGTTGAGCGAGGCGGTGCGCGCCTCGATCTGCGTGCCGATCGACACGCCGCCGTCACGGGCGGCGGCGAAGTCGTGCGGGTTCAGCGCGAAGCCCTGCCCCTGCCCGCCGAGCTGGCCCGCCTGCTGGGCGACCTGCCCCACGGCCTGGCTCATGGCCTGACGTACGTTTCCGCCTTGGGCGACCGCTTGGGCTACGCCCTGGCCTGCCTGGATCAAGGCCTCTCTGGGTCGTGACATCGCACCTTCCTCTTCCGCTACAGGCGGATTCGACCGTATCGGGTGCGACTTAAAGATCGCTTGCAATCGAATGTCATAGAAGTATTGCGATCAATAGTACGTGTGCTATCAATGTAGTATGTCTACTACATGGAGGGGGTCATGGGCACCGCTACGACACTGGATGGAGACATCACTGTGATGAACGCGGCCTCGGTCATCGAGGCCCGGGGCCTGTGCATGAGCTACGGGCCCCAGGAGGTGCTGCGCGGCGTCGACTTCACCGTGGCCCCCGGCGAGGTGATCGCCCTGCTCGGCCCCAACGGCGCGGGCAAGACCACCACGGTCGAGATCCTCGAAGGCTTCCGCGCCCCGTCCGCCGGTCACGTCCGGGTGCTCGGCGCCGAGCCCGTCAAGGGCGACGAGCGGTGGCGGGCCCGCCTCGGCGTCGTCCTGCAGTCGTGGCGCGACCACGGCCGCTGGACCGTGCACGACCTGCTGGACCACCTGGGCCGCTACTACGCGCCCTACTCCACCCCTGACCGGCGCCGCCCGACGAGCACCGGCGAGCTCATCGAGGCCGTCGGCCTGACCGAGCATGCCGGGCGGCGGGTCAACCGGCTCTCCGGCGGCCAGCGCCGCCGCCTCGACGTCGCCATCGGCATCGTCGGCCGCCCCGAGGTGCTTTTCCTCGACGAGCCGACCGCCGGCTTCGACCCGCAGGCCCGCCGCGACTTCCACGACCTCGTGCACCGGCTGTCCGACCTGGACGACACCACCATCCTGCTCACCACGCACGACCTGGACGAGGCCGAGAAGCTCGCCGACCGCATCCTCATCCTGGCCGGCGGCAGGATCGTCGCCGACGGCAGCGCGGACAAGCTCTCGCGCGAGGTCTCCCGCGACGCCCAGGTCCGCTGGAGCCGCGCCGGCGAGCACTTCGTGCACGCCACCGACGACGCCACCGCCTTCGTGCGCGGCCTGTTCCAGCAGCACGGCGATCAGATCGGCGACCTGGAGGTACGGCGCGCGACGCTGGAGGACACCTACATGGCCATCGTCAGGAAGGAAGAAGGATGAACCCCGCCGTGCACGCCGCCCGGCTCGGGCTGTCCAGAGGCTGGATCGAGTTCAGGCACGCCCTCGCCAACCCACAGGAGATCGGCTTCACGCTCGTCACCACGTTCGCGTTCATCGCCGTGATCTACTTCCAGCGCGACGCGCGGATCCCCGGCACCGACCTGTCGCTCGCGGCGGCCACGATGCCCGGGATCCTTGGCCTCGGCGTGGCCTTCAACAGTCTCATGGGCGTCGTCGGCTCCCTCGCCGTCGAACGGGAGGACGGCACGCTGCTGCGGGCCAAGGCGCTGCCGCACGGCATGCTCGGCTACCTGGTGGGCCGCGTGACGTCCGTCTCGCTCGGCGCGCTCGGCAGCCTCGTGGTCGTGGTCGCCGCCGGGCTGATCCTGGTGCCCGAACTCCGCGCCGCCGGAGCGGGCGGCTGGCTCACCGTGTTCTGGGTGGCGCTGCTCGGGCTGGCCGCCACCCTGCCGTGGGGCGCCGTCATCGGCTCGCTGGCCACCAACCCGCAGACCGCCGCCGGGCTGTCGATGCTCGTCTTCGGCGGGCTCACCTCCATCTCCGGCATCTTCTACCCGATCACCGCGCTCGCGGGCTGGCTGCAGGGCGTGGCCCAGGCGTTCCCGATCTACTGGCTCGGGCTCGGCATGCGCTCGGCGCTGCTGCCCGACGCGGCGGTCGCGGCCGAGCTGGGCGGCTCGTGGCGCCCGCTGCCGACGTTCGGCGTGCTGCTGGCCTGGACCGTGGCCGGGCTCGTGCTCGCGCCGCCGATCCTGCGCCGGATGGCCCGCCGCGAATCGGGCTCGCTGATGCAGGCGCGGCGCGACCGGGCACTGCAGCGGATCGGCTGAGAAGATGGGCGACGATGAGCGAGACCGTCTACAACCGCATCGCCCTGCTGCGCGCCGAGCGGGGTGTCAGCCGCAGGCAGCTCGCCGACGCCCTGGGAGTCCATTACCAGACCGTCGGCTATCTGGAGCGTGGCGAATACAGTCCCAGCCTCTACCTGGCGCTGCGGATAGCCGAATACTTCGAGGTGCCGGTGGAGGTGGTCTTCTCCACCGTGCCCTTCCCCCGCATCGGTGAGCGGACGGCCTGACCGATTCTGTCGGTCGGGCCACCTACAGTGGGCAGCATGCGACCGGTCACAGATTTGCAGCGGAAGGTGGCGCCGTTCGAGGTCGTCACCGAGATGACCCCCTCGGGCGACCAGCCGACGGCCATCGCCGAGCTGGAGCGCCGCGTCAAGGCCGGCGCCAAGGACAACGTGCTGCTGGGCGCCACCGGCACCGGCAAGACCGCCACCATCGCGTGGCTCATCGAGCGGCTGCAGCGCCCCGCGCTGGTCATGCAGCCCAACAAGACCCTCGCCGCCCAGTTCGCCAACGAGCTGCGCGAGATGCTGCCCAACAACGCGGTCGAATACTTCGTCTCCTACTACGACTACTACCAGCCCGAGGCGTACGTCCCGCAGAGCGACACCTACATCGAGAAAGACTCCTCGATCAACGACGAGGTCGAGCGGCTGCGCCACTCGGCCACCAACTCGCTGCTCACCCGCCGCGACACCATCGTCGTCGCCTCCGTCTCGTGCATCTACGGCCTGGGCACCCCGCAGGAATACGTCGACCGCATGGCCCGGCTGCGCGTCGGCATGGACGTCGACCGCGACCAGCTGCTGCGCCGCCTCGTCGACATGCAGTACACCCGCAACGACCTGGCCTTCACCCGAGGCACGTTCCGGGTGCGCGGCGACACGATCGAGATCATCCCCAAGTACGAAGAGCTCGCCGTGCGCATCGAGATGTTCGGCGACGAGATCGAGAAGCTGTCCACCATGCACCCGCTGACCGGCGAGGTCATCACCGAGGACGAAGAGCTCTACATCTTCCCCGCCTCCCACTACGTCGCCGGTGAGGAGCGCATGGCCACCGCCGTCGCCGGGATCGAGGCCGAGCTCACCGAGCGGCTGGCGGAGCTGGAGCGCCAGGGCAAGCTGCTGGAGGCCCAGCGGCTGCGCATGCGCACCACGTACGACATCGAGATGATGCGCCAGATCGGCACCTGCTCCGGCATCGAGAACTACTCCCGCCACATGGACGGCCGGCCCGCCGGCAGCGCCCCCAACACGCTGCTCGACTACTTCCCCGAAGACTTCGTCCTCGTGCTCGACGAGTCCCACCAGACCGTGCCGCAGATCGGCGCCATGTACGAAGGCGACGCCTCCCGCAAGCGCACGCTCGTCGACCACGGCTTCCGGCTGCCGTCCGCCATGGACAACCGGCCGCTGAAGTGGGAGGAGTTCCTGGAGCGGATCGGCCAGACCGTCTACCTGTCGGCCACCCCGGGCTCCTATGAGCTCGGCCGGGTCAAGGGCGACGTCGTCGAGCAGGTCATCCGGCCCACCGGCCTGGTCGACCCCGAGGTCGTCGTCAAGCCGACCAAGGGCCAGATCGACGACCTGGTGCACGAGATCCGCGAGCGCGCCGACCGCGACGAGCGGGTCCTGGTCACCACGCTCACCAAGAAGATGGCCGAAGACCTCACCGACTACCTGCTGGAGCTCGGCATCCGGGTCCGCTACCTGCACAGCGAGGTCGACACGCTGCGCCGCATCGAGCTGCTGCGCGAGCTGCGGGTCGGCGAGTACGACGTGCTCGTCGGCATCAACCTGCTGCGCGAGGGCCTCGACCTGCCCGAGGTGTCGCTGGTGGCCATCCTCGACGCCGACAAGGAAGGCTTCCTGCGCTCGGAGACGTCGCTCATCCAGACCATCGGCCGCGCCGCCCGAAACGTCTCCGGCCAGGTGCACATGTACGCCGACAAGGTGACGCCGTCGATGGAGCGGGCCATCGACGAGACCAACCGGCGCCGGGCCAAGCAGGTCGCCTACAACCAGGCCAACGGCATCGACCCGCAGCCGCTGCGCAAGAAGATCGCCGACATCCTCGACTCGCTGCAGCGGGAGGACGCCGACACCCAGCAGCTCATGGGCGGCGGGCGCAACCAGTCCCGCGGCAAGGCGCCGGTCCCCGGATTCGCCGCCGCCAAGGCCGGCCAGCACGCCAAGGCCATCGCCGGCGAGCTGCCCCGGGCGCAGATGGAGTCGCTGATCGAGTCCCTCACCGAGCAGATGCACCAGGCGGCGGCCGACCTGCAGTTCGAGGTGGCGGCCCGGCTGCGCGACGAGATCAAGGAGCTCAAGCGCGAACTGCGCGACATGCGTGAGGCAGGCATCAGCTGACCCGGGCACCTCGACCACGTGCGGAGGACGACATGACGCTGGACCTTTTCGCCGGCATACCCGTCACCGACTACGCCACGGCGCTGCCGTGGTACGAGAAGGTCTTCGGCGGGCCGCCGTCGTTCCTGCCGAACGACATCGAGGCGGTGTGGGAGGTGGCCGCCAACCGCTACGTCTACATCGTGCAGGACCCCGCACGGGCGGGGAACGCCCTGGTGCTGTCGTTCGTCGACGACCTGGACGACCGGGTCGCCGGGATCGCCCGGCGCGGCATCGAGCCCGCCGGGCGCGAGACGTTCGAGGGCGGCGTGACGAAGGTCATCTACCGCGACGCGGAAGGCAACGAGATCAGCTTCGGCGGCGGCCAGGGATGAGGCCACCTCCTGGCTGATCACGGATCGCCAGGGCCCGTGCCTGCGGAGTCTCCGCAGGCACGGGCCCTTCGCGTGGCTCGCCCTCTCCGAGCCCGGAGGTCAGCTGGTGGAGCCGGTCAGCTGGTGGAGCCGCTCTTGGTCACCTCGCCGGAGGCCGCGTCGACGGTGACCTCGTGCTTGGTGCCGTCGGGAGTGACGACGTCCGACTCCCAGACGGTCTTGTCCTTGCTGCTGTCGAGGTTCAGCTCGGTGATGCGCCCCTCCGGGACGGAGGCGGCGATCTTGTCGGCGGCCTGGGCGTAGCTGAGCTTGGCGGCCTTGACGCGTTCGAGGTGCTTGGCCTTGTCCTCGGCGTCCGACTCCTCCGCCGTGGGGCCGTTCACCACCTGGCCGGTGGTGGCGTCGATGTCCATCTGCTGCTCGGCGCCCTGGCCGTCGACGACCTGCACCTCCCAGATCTTGCCGTCTTCCTCGCTCTCGATGGAGATGAGCGTGGAGTTCGGGACCGCGGCGAGAGCCGCGTCGCCGGCCTTCTTGAGATCGGCGATGCCGCCCTGGGTGGCGCCGGGCGACGGGCTGCCGTCGGTGGGGGAAGGCGTCGCGTCCGGGGGCGAGGCCTCAGGCTCCGTGGGCGACATCTCGGAGTCGGTGGGCGGGCCTTCAGGGTCGGTGGGCGGGGCCTCCGGGTCCGTCGGCTCGGCTGCCGGCGCCCCGGCCGCCTGGGCCGCTCCCGTCGCGTCCGGCGCGGCGGGGCCGCAGCCCGTGCCGGTCAGCAGTGCGGCGCTCGCCAGGGTGGCGCCGATGATCGTGTTGCGCTTGGTCTCCCCGTTCATGCGGGGACGACTGCCCGGAACGCGAGGGTGTATCTCCCGGTCAAGGAGTGTTGTACGGTTCCCGGCCCCCGCATGAACCTCGTCAGGCGAGCGGGCTGGCGTGGCGTGGCTCGTAGAGGCCGATGGGGGCGCCGCTGGGCAGGGTGAGCGTCGTCGCCAGGCCGTAGCCCTCGTCCGTGACCGGGCCGGTGGCGACGCCCTCGGCGGCGAGCCGGGCGACGGTCGCGCCGATGTCGTCGCACATCAGGTGCAGCGACACCACCGGCTCGCCGCCGGCCGGGTGCACGCCCAGCTCGGCGGGCGGCGTCCGGAAGATGAGCCACCCGGCCCCCGACGCCGGGTCCTCCACGTACGGCCAGCCGAGCACGTCGCGCAGGAACGCCCGGTCCGCCTCCGGGTCCCGGCTGTGGAACAGGAGATGCAGTCCGTGAATCATCCCCTCAGTCTTCTGCCCGGCGCGGCCCGGGGGAAGGACGCCGCGCCCCGGAAAACCGGCTGAAGCCGGGCAGCGGGCGTTTGTACTGTGGAGGGATGCGGCGATGCGGACCCTGTGGCCACTTCGAGCCGGCCGGGGCGCCCGGATGCGGCCGGTGTGCCGGGATCGTGGACGAGATCGTCGAGTCCGGCTGGCGGGAGTTCGTCGCCCGAAGGTTCGGCCGCCTCACCGCCGAGGACGAGCGGGTCGTCGCCGAGATGGTGATCGACGAGCCCGACCGGCACCCGTGGCGGGTGGTCGACGCCGCCTACGACCGGCTGACCTGCGGCGAGTGCGGCGGCAAGCTCAGCCGCGGGCCGGCCCGGTGCGCCGGATGCAACCTGGCCAACGGGTTCCGCTACGTCGCCGTCGAGATCGACCGGCCCGGCGTCCCGCCCGGCAACGAGCACGCGCTGCGGGTCAACGTGTCGGTGCTGCGCAGGCCGGGCTGGGTCTCCGCGCGGGAGGTGCTGGGGCGGCGGCTGTCACTGCCGCTCCTGCTCGACGGTCACCTGCCCACGACCGCCCAGGCCCAGGCCACCCGCGCCCTGCTCAACAAGGGCGCCACCGCCGAGCAGCTCGCCGCCCACATCTACCGCGAATGGGACGGCGGTGACCTCAGCGTCTGACCTTGTCGAGGTCGAGGCCGAGGTCGACCGGGAACCCGATGTCGGTGCACAGGCGACCTCGATGAATCCCGGTGGGCACGTAGGCCCTGATGGCGGGCTCGAGCTCGAACGTGTAGACGACGGGTCGCTCGTCTTCCAGCTCAACACGCCAGAAGTGCTTGATGCCCGCGGTCGAATACCTGCTGGGTTTTGTGGTGCGATCCCTGTCGCGAGTTTCCTCCGAGACCACCTCGACGACCAGGTGAACGTCCTCGGGCTTGAAACTGGTCAGGCCGATGCGCCTGGCCGCTGTCTCCTTCACCAGGAGAATGTCCGGCTCGGGACGCTGCCGCAAACCCAGGGTGACGGTCATCTCGCGGACGACGACCAGGTGCTCCGGAGGCACGAGCTCCCGTTCGAACAGTCTGAGCGCGAGCATGTGGAACATCGTCTGGGGCACCATCATGATGAGGGACCCATCGATCAGCTCGACGTGCCTGGGCGCGTCGGGGGGAAGACGATCGAGCATGTCGGCGGTCCAGCCGCCGGGAGGGCCGGGAAAGAACCACTCCGGAAAGGCTGAGCTCATCGATTCGCCCCCTGGGACGGTGACCCTCTGGCGCGATTATGCCACGAACCGTAGCCGGGTCAGGAGGGGTCGCGGCGTTCGTGCATGGTCTTGCGGTAGAGCTCGTCGATCTCGTCGAGGGGGTCGGGGGCGGGGCGGCGCGACTCGATCTCCAGGTCGGTGCGGCTGTCGAGGTCGGCGATGCCCGTGGCCGAGTGGTGCACCTGGTCGCTGAGCAGGTCGGCGCGGATGCGGGCGTACATGGCCGTCAGCTTGGCCTGATGCTGGCGCAGCCGGTCGAGCGTGGCGTGGTCGACGTACGGCGAGACGCGGCGCTGCTGGGCGTACATGCCGAGCTGCCCGTCGTGCACGTCGGCCTGCGCGGTCAGGTCGGCCAGCAGGCGGGGCAGGTCGCCCAGGCCCCAGCCCTGGCGTTGCGCCTGCTCGACGGCCTGGCGGGTGAGCGACATCTCGCGGCGCAGGTCGAGGCGGAGGCGCTCGACCTCGGCGGCGTCGCCGGTGCCCATCGCGTTGACGTGCGTGGTGAGCCGGGTCGTGGCCTGCTTGGCCTTGGTGGCGGCCTTCCTGCCCAGCTTGACCAGGAGGTAGACGCCGACCCCGGTCAGCAGCAGGAGGAACGCCAGGATCACCAGCACGATGAGGACGATTTCGCTGATCGTGGCCACCTCCTGTTGAGTTCTCGCCTTGAGAATAGCCGTGCCTGACGAACGGACCAACGCGCGGGCCGACGCCGCGGGTTCCCGCCGCCCTTGATCACCTCGCCCGAGCGTGATTCGGTACGAGCATGCTGGACGGCAAAGTAGTGATCATCACGGGCGGGGCCCGGGGGATGGGCGCGGCCACCGCCCGCCGCTGCGCCGCCGCCGGGGCCCGGGTCGTGGTCACCGACGTGCTGGCGGAGGAGGGCACGGCGACCGCCAAGGAGGTCGGCGGGCGGTTCCTGCGGCACGACGTGACCGAGCCGGAGGCGTGGGGGTCGGTCGTGTCGGACGTCCTCGGCGAGCACGGCCGGATCGACGGGCTGGTCAACAACGCCGGCGTCGTCACCCCTGTCGTCCGTGGCCGGGCTGACCGCGCTGCCGGGCACGGGCGGGTACGGCGCGTCCAAGTGGGGCGTGCGCGGGCTCACGAAGATCGCGGCGATGGAGTTCGGGGCGTCGCGGGTGCGGGTCAACTCCGTACATCCCGGGATGATCGTGACGCCGATGACGATGCCGTTCGGCGCGGTGTCGGGCGAGGGACACTTCCCGCTGGCGGCCGCCGGGCGGTGGGGCGAGCCGGAGGAGGTGGCGGAGGCGATCGCGTTCCTGCTGTCGGACGCGGCCTCGTACATCAGCGGGGCCGAGCTCAGCGTGGACGGCGGCTGGACGGCCGGGGAGGCCGCGCTCCTGCCCCGCACGCCCACGGAGTGACCGGTGCCCGGCGGCGCGGGTGCGCCGGCGGGCACCGGGTGTGCGGGCGCGGGCGGGGGCCACGACGGGTCCGCACGCCATCGGACGGTACGGGAGCGGCGGGCGCCGGCGGATCCGCCCGGCGGGGGACGACAGGTCAGCCCGGCGGGTGATCCGGGAACGCCGCGACCGCCTCGGCGAAGGCCCGCGGGTTGTCGAGCATGATGTTGTGCCCCGTACGCGGGACCTCGGCGACACGCACCCCGGCGGCGCGCAGCTCGGCCCCCCCGGGCGGGGCCCCGCCCGGCGGGTGCAGGAAGACGCGCGGGACCGGCAGGCCGACGAGCAGGGCGCGCATGCCGGGCGTGCTGCCCTTCGCCAGGCCGGCCGCCGAGCGGTGCAGGGCGCGCAGGTCCGACAGGCGCATCGTGGCCCACCAGTGCGGGCCGACCCGGTCGCGGACCCGCTCCCAGCCGCCCGCGACGAACTCCTCCTCGGTGAAGCCGATGATGCCGGTGCCGCCCGGCGGCGGGTACGGGTCGAGGTTGGCGTCGACCAGCACCAGGCCGGAGACCAGGCCGGGATGGCGGGCGGCCAGCACGATGGCGACCGCGCCGCCCATGCTGTGCGCGATCACCTCCGCGCCCGACACCTCCGCCCGGCGCAGCGCCAGGGCCACCGCGTCGGCGTGCGCCTCCAGCGTGTACGGGAAGTCGTCCGGGCGGTCGCTGATGCCGAAGCCGAGCAGGTCGACCAGCAGCGAACGGCGGCCCGCCAGCAGCGGGTGGGCCACGGCCGCCGCGTAGTAGGGGGCCGAGGCGGCGCCGAGGCCGTGAAGGTAGACGCGGGCCGGCTCCGCGCCGGGCGTCTCGACCCAGCGCATGCGGGCGCCTCCCGGGTGAACGATCGCGTCGTGCATGGCATTCACGGCTCTCTCCTTGGATGTATCGATAGCAATATACATCGACTCCGAGGTATTGTTGGACCCGTGCTGGAGCTCGCGATACTCGGATTCCTCAGAGACCGGCCGCTGCACGGCTACGACCTGCGCGGCCGGGTGGCGGCGCTGATGGGGCACGTGCGGCCGGTGGCCGACGGCACGCTCTATCCGGCGATCAAACGGATGGCCGCCGCCGGCTGGCTCACCAGGAAGGACGAGCCCGGGGCCGGGGCCGCCCCCCGCCGGACGCTCTATCTGACGGACGACGGGCGCGCCGAGCTGGAGCGGCGGCTGCGGGAGCCGGAGGAGCTCGACATCAGCGACGAGAACCGGTGGTTCGTGCTGCTGGCCTTCCTGCGTCACCTCGGCGACCCGGGCGCGCAGGCGGCGGTGCTGCGCCGGCGCCTGGCCTTTCTGGAGGAGCCGACGAGCTTCTTCTACGACGAGGGCGGCAGGCCGATGGGCGCGCAGGAGTTCGGCGACCCGTTCCGCCAGGGGCTGCTCACCATCGCGCACGCCACCAGCCGGGCCGAGCTGGCCTGGCTGCGCGCCACCGCCGAGGCGCTCGGCCCCGCGGGGCCCTAGCCGGGCGGGCGGGCGCGCCTGGCGCGGAAACGGCGCACCCTGCCGACGGTCCACCAGGCCGCCAGCGCGAACACCGCCAGCATGACGATCACCAGGAGCGGCAGGAAGATCGCGACCAGGCTCATGCCGAGCGAACCCGTGTCCTCGGCGACGCTCACCACCGGCGCCGCGGCCCCGGCCGTGCCCGCGTTGACCACCGGCCTGGCCGCCGTCTTGAGCGCGTGCACGGCCAGCGCCATCACGATGCCGAGCAGCCAGGACGCCCACGGGTTCGCGCTCATCCAGGTGGAGTGGTCGAGCTCGGCCGCCGCGCTGGTGGCGCTGAACACCACGCCGCCCGACGCGGGCCGTACGACGGTCTGGATCAGGTCGTTGACCGTGTCGACGGCCGGCACCTTGTCCAGCACCATCTCCGCGGCCAGCAGCACCGCGATGATCGCCAGGACGCCCCAGTTGGACAGCCACGCGTAACCGTCGGGCAGCCGCACCCTGTCGGTCAGGTTGGCCAGGACACCCACGACCAGCAGCGGGATGTAGGCGTTGAGCCCGGCGGCGGTGGACAGGCCGAGCCCGGTCAGTGCGGCGAGCATGCCCCTAGTCTGCCCGGGCCGCCTCGTCCATGAGGCGCCCCAGCCCGTCGCCGGTGAACTCGGCCACGGCCCGCTCGTACTTGTCCATGCCCCAGGCCCAGAAGTCGAAGTCGATCGTGTCGTTGGCGCCGTCCTGGATGGAGGCCCACAGCGTCCAGCCGTATCTGGCCATCAGGCCGAGCAGCCGCGCGCGGGCGATCCGGTTGCGCAGGCGGCGGCCGTAGTAGGCGGTGACGAGCTCTTCGAGCTGCTCCAGCGACAGGTCCGACTCGCTCCACACGTTGCCCAGCTCGAAGCAGGCGTCGTTGTTGCCGGCGTACTCGTAGTCGATGAGCCACAGCCGCCGGCCGTCGTCGATGATGTTCCCGGCCAGCAGGTCGTTGTTACACGGAACGGTGCCTTCTGCCCTAATTTCCAGACATTTCCGGAGTTGCTCAACGACGGGCATGAACTCCAGATACCGATCCGGCAGCCGGAACCCCCGCTCCCGCACGATCTCCAGGTAACGCCGCTGCACGTCGAACATGTCGAAGTCGCGGACGAACCGCGGCCCGGAGTGCAGCCGCCGGCACGCCTCGGCCACCCGCGGCAGGTTGGCCGGGTCGCGCACGTCGGCCGCGGTGAACGTCCGCCCCGGGATGAACCCCACGACCAGCACCCCCTCGTCCGGCAGGTAGGCGTGCACCGGGGCGCCCACCCCGGCCCGCGCGGCTGCGATCGACGAGGCGTGCTCGGCGTCGCGGTCGATGGCCAGCAGCGCCCCGTCGCTGGCCCACACCCGCACCACGTACGCCCCGCCCGGGGTGGTCACCTTGTAGTTGCGGTTGGTCAGCCCGCCGGGCAGCTCCTCCACGGAGCGCGGCACACCGGTCAGCAGGGGGATGCGGTCGAGTACCTCGAGCACGGCCATGGTCGATGCTAGCTCCGCCCCGCTAAACGGTCTAGACCTTTTAGGCCCCCGCCGGTTAGCCTCGCGGGCATGAGCGACTCGGCGCGCATCGTGATCATCGGGGGCGGCGTGGGCGGCGCCTCCGTCGCCTACCACCTGACCAGGCTCGGCGAGCGGGACGTCGTCCTGCTGGAGCGCGACGAGCTCACCAGCGGCTCGACCTTCCACTCGGCGGGCCTGGTCGGCCAGCTCCGCGCCGACCCGACGCTGACCCGGATGAACCAGTACTCCGTCGAGCTCTACCGCACCCTCGACGCGGGCTGGACGGAGTGCGGCGGCATCAAGCTCGCCTCCACCCCGGAGCGGATGGCCGAGATCCGCCGCCAGATCGGCTGGGCCCGCACGTTCGGCCTGCCGCTGGAGGAGATCTCCGTCGCCGAGGCGGCCGAGCTGTTCCCGCTGATGAACCCCGAGGGCGTCGTCGGCGCCGCCTACCTGCCCACCGACGGCCAGATCGACCCGTCACGGCTGTGCTACGCGCTGACGGCAGGGGCCAGGGAGGGCGGCGCGCGCGTCCTCACCCGCACCCGGGTCCTCGGCCTGGACGTCGAGCGCGGCCGCGTGACGCGGGTGCGCACCGACCAGGGCGACATCGACTGCGAGGTGGTCGTCAACTGCGGCGGCATGTTCGCCGCCGAGATCGGCCGGATGGCCGGCGTGCGGGTCCCGATCGTGCCGATGTCGCACCAGTACGTGGTCACCGACGGCTTCCACGAGCACGCCGGGCTGCCCACGTTGCGCGACCCCGACCTGCTCGTCTACTACCGGCAGGAGGTCAGCGGCCTGGTCATGGGCGGCTACGAGCGGACCTGCGCGCCGTGGACGGCGGGGGAGTCGTCCTACGACGCGATCCCGGCCGACTTCAACGGGCGGCTGCTGCCGGAGGACTGGCCGAGGTTCGAGGAGATCTCCGAGAACTCCCGGATCCGCGTGCCCGCGATGGCCGACGTCGGCATCCGCAAGCTCATCAACGGCCCGGAGGCGTTCACCCCGGACAACGAGTTCTGCCTGGGGGAGACCGAGGTCGGCGGCTTCTACGTGGCGGCCGGCTTCTGCGCCCACGGCATCGCCGGCGCCGGCGGCATCGGCAGGATCATGGCCGAGTGGATCGTCGAGGGCGAGCCCGGCATGGACGTCTGGCACATGGACATCCGCCGCTTCGGCGCCCACTACCGATCCCCGTCCTACACGCTGGCCCGCGCGGTGGAGAACTACGAGACCTACTACGACATCCGATACCCCGGCGACGAGCGCTCGGCGGGCCGCCCGCTGCGCACGTCCCCCGCCTACGGCTGGCACGCCGCGCACGGCGCGGTCTTCGGCGAGAAGGCCGGCTGGGAGCGGGTCAACTACTACACGGCCAACGAGCCGGCCGGTGACGGCGCAAGGCCGCGCGGCTGGGCGGGGCGCAACTGGTCGCCCGCCGTCGCCGCCGAGCACCGCGCCACCCGCACCACGGCCGGGCTGTTCGACGAGAGCTCGTTCGCCAAGATCGAGGTCACCGGGCCGGACGCCGCGTCCCTGCTGGAATGGGTGTGCGCCAACCGCGTCGCCCGCCGGGTGGGGGACGTCACCTACACGCAGGCGCTCAACCGGCGCGGCGGGATCGAGTGCGACTTCACCGTCACCCGGCGCGGCGAGCGGGAGTTCCTCGTCGTCACCGGCACCGCGTTCGGCTCCCACGACCTCGGCTGGCTGCGCAAGCAGGCCCGGCTGCGCGGCGCCGACGTCCGCCTGGCCGACGTGACCGGCCGCCACGCCTGCTTCGCCCTGTGGGGGCCGCGCGCCCGCGACATCCTCGCCACGCTCACGCCCGACGCCCTGGACTTCCCGTTCATGACCGCGCGCGAGCTGACCGTGGGCGACGTGCCGGTGCTGGCGCTGCGGGTGACGTTCGTCGGCGAGTTCGGCTGGGAGCTCTACTGCTCCACCGAGTACGGCCTGGGCCTGTGGCAGGCGCTGTGGCGGGCCGGCGAGCCGTACGGGCTGGTGGCCGGCGGCTACCGGGCCATCGACAGCCTGCGGCTGGAGAAGGGCTACCGGGTGTGGGGGGCCGACATCGGGCCCGAGACCACGCCGTACGAGGCCGGGCTGGGGTTCGCCGTCAAGCTCGACAAGGAGTTCCTGGGCCGCGACGCGCTCGATCCCGACCCGGCGCGCCGGCTGCGCCGCCTGGTGCTCGCCGATCCGCTCGCGGTGGCGCTCGGCAACGAGCCGGTCCGCCTCGACGGCCGGGTCGTGGCCCGGGTGACCTCCGGCGGCTACGGCCACACCGACGGGCAGTCGATCGCCTACGCCTACCTGGACAAGGGCGGCGGCATGGATGTCGAGGTCGAGGTGGAGGGCGCCTGGGTGCCCGCCACGGTGGTCACGTGACGCCGCTGCGCACCGTGATCCGCACCCGGTCGGGCCGGAACAGGTCGTGGGCGTGCTCCACCGGGGTGCCGTCGGCGGCGTAGGCGGTCCGCTCGACGCGCATCAGCGGCGCTCCCGGCCCGACGCCCAGCTCGGCCGCCTCGGCGGGGCCGGCGATGACCGGGTCCAGATGCTCCACCGCGGTGCGGGGCGCCAGGCCGTACCCGTCGGCCAGCAGCGCGTACAGCGACCCCGACAGGTCGTGCGCGAGGAAGCCCGGCAGCGCGGGGAAGAAGGAGCGTTCGAGCGCCACCGGCGACCGCCCGGCCGAGCGGACCCGCGCGACCTCGTGCACCGCGGAGCCGGGGGCGACCTCCAGCGCGGCGGCCACGGCGGCGGGCGCGGGCACGGTGGCCGCCGTCAGGATGCGCGCGCCGGCGCGCAGGTGGGCGCGCCGCATCTGCTCGGTGAACCCGGCCAGCCCCGTCAGGTCACGGTCGGCGCGCGGCTCGGCCACGAACGCCCCGCCCGCCCGGCCCGGCATCCTGACCAGCACCCCGTCGCGCTCCAGCGTGGCCAGCGCCTGGCGCAGCGTCATCCGGCTCACGCCGAGCCGCCCCGCCAGCTCACGCTCGCCGGGCAGCCGGTCGCCCGGTTCCATGTCGCCGCTGGAGATCGAGTCGAGCAGCCAGCGCTCGATCTGCACGTGCGCGGGAACCCCGGTGCCGCGTTCCAGCTCGGGAGGATTCCCGACCATTCGGGCATCGTAGCCGGTCACCGGGAGAGCCTGGACAGCCGCTCCACCGCCTCGGCGAACTCGTACACCATCCCGTAGACCACCTCGCGGGCCGGCTGCACCCGGTCGAGCTGGCCGACGACCTGACCAACGAAGTAGGTGGCCAGCTCGACGGCGCCGGGCTCGCCGCGTTCGGCCGCCGCGCCGATGCGCGCCATCGCCCGCTCGGCCACCAGCATCTGCAGCGGCATCGCGAGCGGCCCGGGGCTCTCCTGGCCGGAGTCCCACTCGTCGGTCCACGCCGAGCGCAGCTGCCGGGCGGGCTTGCCGGTGCGCGAGCGCGAGCGGACCGTGTCGAGCGACGAGGCGGCCAGCAGCTTGCGCTTGACCGCGGGCGACGTCTCGGCCTCCTCGGTCGTCAGCCAGACCGAGCCGCACCACACGCCCTGCGCGCCCAGAGCCATGGCCGCCGCCATCTGGCGTCCCGAGGCGATGCCGCCCGCCGCGAGCACCGGGACCGGCGCCACCGCGTCCACCACCTGCGGCACCAGCACCATCGTGGAGATCTCGCCGGTGTGCCCGCCCGCCTCCGTGCCCTGCGCGACGACGATGTCCGCGCCCGCCGCCACCTGCCTGCGCGCGTGCTCCACGGTGCCGACCAGCGCCGCCACCGGCACGCCCGCCTCCCGCGCGCGGTCCACCAGTTCCGGCGGGGGCGGCCCGAGCGCGCTGGCGATCAGCCCGATCGGGTGCTTGAGCGCCACGTCGGCCAGTCCCGCCGCGCCCGCCGCCGTCACCCGCCTGCCGAACTCGTCCGCCCCGCCGCTCGCCGGGGGATGGCCGGGCACGCCGTACTTGGCCAGCAGGTGCAGGACGTAGTCGCGGTGCCGGTCCGGGATCGCCCGCGCCACGCCGCCCTCCAGCGCCGCCGCGTCGACGCGGCCGGGGACGAGCACGTCCACCCCGTACGGCCGGCCGCCCACCCGCCGGTCGATCCAGGTGAGCTCGGCGTCGAGCTGCTCGGGCGTGTACGCGATCGCGCCCAGCACGCCGAACCCGCCCGCGTTGGTGACCGCGGCCACCACGTCACGGCAGTGACTGAAGGCGAACAGCGGGAACTCGATGCCCAGACGCTGGGAGATGCCGGTCCGCATGCCCCGACGCTAACCGCCAGAAGTATGTTCGGTCCAGAGTCAGTCGATCGCCAGTGCCACGCCTGGATCGTGCCATCCGTGCTCGGGGTCGTAACGCCGCACCAGCCTGGCAGGCACGCCCGCCACCACGCTGTGGTCCGGGAACTCGCCGCGCACCACCGCGCCGCCCGCCACCACGCACTGGCGGCCCAGCCGGGTGCCCGGCAGGATGATCGCCCCCGCGCCCAGCCACGAGCCGGAGCCGATCGAGACCGGGCTGTTGCGCGGCCACTGCCTGCCGATCGGGATGTCCGGGTCGTCGTACACGTGATTCTGGTCCGTGACGTACACGTACGGGCCGGTGAAGACGTCGTCGCCGATGTCGATCGACTGGTGGGCCACGATGTGCGTGCCCCTGCCGATCGAGCAGCCCCCGCCGATCCGCAGGATCGAGCCGGAGCCCAGCTCCACGCCCGGCCACATGCCGCAGGAGATCGACACCCGCTCGCCGATCAGCGTGTGGTCGCCGATCTCGATCCAGCGTTCGCCGAAGATCGCGGCCGGTGGGAAGGCGATCTTCGCCCCGTCGCCCAGCCGGCGGAATCGATGACCCGCGGGCGTCTGCGGCGTGATGGCCCCGGCGTCGCGGATCGCGGCGTAGGCCCGGTGGATCAGCGTGCCGAACGCCCGCCGTACAAGTGACATAGGGATCAAAGTTACCGCTAGGTCATCCTGTTAGGGCATGTCGGGGGCGTTGTTTGATATCCTGAGAGCCCGTGGACACATCGCCACACCTCGAGCCACGGGAGCCTCCTTGCGCAGCGCATCGCAAACCAAGCATCTGTTCGTCACCGGCGGTGTCGCCTCCAGTCTCGGCAAGGGGCTCACGGCGTCCAGCCTCGGCCGCCTTCTCAAGGGGCGCGGGCTCCGGGTCACCATGCAGAAGCTCGACCCGTACCTCAACGTCGACCCCGGCACGATGAACCCGTTCCAGCACGGCGAGGTCTTCGTCACCGACGACGGCGCCGAGACCGACCTGGACGTCGGCCACTACGAGCGCTTCCTCGACACCGACCTGCACGGCTCGGCCAACGTGACCACCGGCCAGGTCTACTCCAACGTCATCGCCAAGGAGCGGCGCGGCGAATACCTGGGCGACACCGTCCAGGTCATCCCGCACATCACCAACGAGATCAAGGACCGCATCCGGGGCATGGCCGGCCCCGACGTGGACGTGGTCATCACCGAGGTGGGCGGCACCGTCGGCGACATCGAGTCGCTGCCGTTCCTGGAGGCCGTCCGGCAGATCCGGCACGAGGTGGGGCGCGACAACGTGTTCTTCCTGCACGTGTCGCTGCTGCCCTACATCGGCCCGTCCGGCGAGCTCAAGACCAAGCCGACCCAGCACAGCGTCGCCGCGCTGCGCAGCATCGGCATCCAGCCCGACGCGATCGTGCTGCGCTCCGACCGGCCCGTGCAGACCGCGATCAAGCGCAAGATCAGCCTCATGTGCGACGTCGACGAGGACGCCGTCGTCAGCGCCGTCGACGCCGCCTCCATCTACGACATCCCCAAGGTGCTGCACTCCGAGGGCCTGGACGCCTACGTGGTGCGCCGGCTCGGCCTGCCGTTCCGCGACGTCGACTGGAAGGAGTGGGAGCAGCTCCTGCGCCGCGTGCACCGCCCGGCCAAGGAGGTCACGATCGCCCTCGTCGGCAAGTACATCGACCTGCCCGACGCCTACCTGTCGGTCACCGAGGCGCTGCGCGCGGGCGGTTTCGCCTGCGACGCCCGCGTCAACATCCGCTGGGTCAAGAGCGACGACTGCGAGACCCCCGAGGGCGCCGCGCGCGAGCTCGACGGCGCCGACGGCGTGCTGATCCCCGGCGGGTTCGGCGTGCGCGGCATCGAGGGCAAGATCGGCGCCATCCGCCACGCCCGCGAGAACAAGGTCCCGCTGCTCGGCATCTGCCTCGGCATGCAGGGCATGGTCATCGAGGCCGCCCGCAACATGGCCGGCATCGCCGACGCCAACTCCGCCGAGTTCGACCCCGACACCAAGCACCCCGTCATCTCCACCATGGCCGACCAGGAGGACGTCGTCGCCGGCGAGCGCGACATGGGCGGCACCATGCGCCTGGGCAGCTACACCGCCAAGCTCGGCGAGGCCACCCTGGCCCGCCAGCTCTACGGCGGCAAGGCCAAGGCCGACGAGCGCCACCGCCACCGCTACGAGGTCAACAACGCCTACCGCGACAAGCTGGAGAGCGTCGGCCTGGTCTTCTCCGGGCTGTCACCCGACGGCCGCCTGGTCGAGTACACCGAGCTGCCCGCCGACACGCACCCGTTCTTCATCGGCACCCAGGCGCACCCCGAGTTCCGCTCCCGGCCGACGCGGGCCAACCCGATGTTCAAGGGCCTCATCAACGCCGCACTCGCCTACGCCGACAGCCGCGTGACCGCGAAGGTGGTCAAGTGAGGATAGAAGACACGCCCGAGCGTTGGGACGTTCTCGATTCGCGCAAGCGCTTCTCGGGACACGTCATCGAGGTCGTCACCGACACCGTGCGGATGCCCGGTGACGAGAGCGCCGACCGCGACTACGTCGTCCACCCGGGCGCGGTCGCGGTCCTCGCCCTCGACGAGCGCGAGCGCGTGCTGCTCATCCGCCAGTACCGCCACCCCACCCGCCACCTGCTCTGGGAACTGCCCGCCGGGATCCGCGACGTCGAAGGCGAACCGCTGGTCGAAGGGGCCGCCCGCGAGCTCGCCGAGGAGGCCGGCTACCGGGCCGCCACCTGGCACACCCTGGTCGACCTCTACACCTCGCCCGGCATGTCCGACGAGCGCATCCGCGTCTTCCTGGCCCGCGACCTGACCAAGATCCCCGACGCCGAGAACGGCTTCGTGCACCGCCACGAGGAGATCGGCATGCCGGTCGAATGGGTGCCGCTGGCCGACGCCGTCGAGAGGGCGCTGATGGGAATGATCCACAATTCCCCGGCCGTGGCCGGTATCCTCGCCGCATACGCGGCTTCGGTCGAGGGGTTCGGCCTGTTGCGCCCCGCCGACGCACCCGAGACCTGACCGGAAGGACCATCCGTGGAGGCGGTGCTCTCCAGCTACCTCGCCCATCTGGCGGTGGAGCGGGGCCTGGCTGCCAACACGCTCGCCTCCTACCGGCGCGACCTGCGCCGCTACCTGGAGCACCTGCAGGCCCGCGGCCGCCTCCGCCTCGACGAGGTGGGGGAGGCCGACGTGCGCGCCTTCCTCGCCGCGCTGCGCGAAGGCGACGGCGACCACCCCGCGCTCGTCGCCAGCTCGGCCGCGCGCGCCGTCTCCGCCGTGCGCGGCCTGCACCGCTTCGCGCTGCGCGAAGGCGTCACCGCGCACGACCCCGCCCACCAGGTACGGCCGCCGCGCCAGCTCCGCCGCCTGCCCAAGGCCATCGCCGTCGACGAGGTCGAACGCCTCATCGCCGCCTCCGGCCCCGACGGCGCGCCGCTCACCCTGCGCAACCGCGCCCTGCTCGAAGTCCTGTACGGCACCGGCGCCCGCATCTCCGAAGCCGTCGGCCTGGCCGTCGACGACCTGGAGGACGAGCAGGTACGGCTGCGCGGCAAGGGCGGCCGCACCCGCATCGTCCCCCTGGGCCGCTACGCCCGCGCCGCCCTCGACGCCTACCTGGTCCGCGCCAGGCCCGGGCTGCTCGCCCACGGCCGCGGCACCCCGGCCGTGTTCCTCAACGCCCGCGGCGGCCGGCTGACCCGCCAGGGCGCCTGGGAGGTGCTGCAGGCCGCCGCCGTGCGCGCCGGGCTCGCCGGGATCTCCCCGCACGTCCTGCGCCACTCCTTCGCCACCCACCTGCTCGACGGCGGCGCCGACGTCAGGGTCGTCCAGGAACTGCTCGGGCACGCCTCCGTCACCACCACTCAGGTCTACACACTGGTCACCGTCGACAAACTTCGCGAGGTCTACGCGGCAGCGCATCCCCGGGCCCTCCAGTGATCTATAGTCTTTTGGGTCGTGCGGCACATCGGCGTGCCGCCTTGCCGCGTTAAGTGGTGACGCCATAGTGTCCGTCCGGACGGTCCGGTTCGGGATCGTCAGGGAGGTTCGAGCTGGTGACTGTGAAGACCAACGGTTCGGCCCCGGGGACCCCCGACAACCCCTGGGGAGACACCAAGACCAACGCGCCCTCCAGTGGCGTGAACCTGGGCCCGACCCGGCGCCCCCGGCCGGTGTTCCCCGAGCCGGCGCCGCGCGACGTCCACGGCCCGGCCCGCGTGGTCGCCATGGTCAACCAGAAGGGCGGGGTGGGCAAGACCACCACCACCATCAACCTCGGCGCCGCCCTCGTCGAATACGGCCTCAAGGTGCTGCTCGTCGACTTCGACCCGCAGGGCGCCCTGTCCGTCGGCCTCGGCATCAACCCGCTCCAGCTCGACCTCACGGTCTACAACCTGCTGATGGAGCGCAACGTCACCGCCGAGGACGTGCTGCTGGAGACCGGCGTCGAGGGCCTCGACCTGCTGCCCAGCAACATCGACCTGTCCGCGGCCGAGGTCCAGCTCGTCACCGAGGTCGCCCGCGAGCAGGTGCTCGGCCGCGTCATCAAGCCGCTGCTGCCGCACTACGACGTCTGCCTCATCGACTGCCAGCCGTCGCTCGGCCTGCTCACCATCAACGCGCTCACCTGCGCCCAGGGCGTCATGGTGCCGCTGGAGTGCGAGTTCTTCGCGCTGCGCGGCGTCGCCCTGCTCATGGACACCATCACCAAGGTGCAGGAGCGGCTCAACGAGGACCTCGAGATCGAGGGCCTGCTCGCCACCATGTACGACGCACGTACCCTGCACGGCCGCGAGGTGCTCGCCCGGGTCGTCGAGGCGTTCGGCGACAAGGTGTTCCACACCGTGATCAACCGCACGGTGCGCTTCCCCGACGCGACCGTCGCCGGCGAGCCGATCACCACCTTCGACCCCTCGTCCCTGGGCGCCAACGCCTACCGTGAGCTGGCGCGCGAGGTGCTCTCGCGCTGGCCCGCGGCTGCGACAATGGCCAGGTGACCGAGCAGCAGCAGGGATTCCAGGTTCACCTGGACGTCTTCGAAGGACCCTTCGATCTGCTCCTCGGCCTGATCGCCAAGCACAAGCTCGACATCACCGAGGTCTCGCTGTCCAAGGTGACCGACGAGTTCATCGCCTACATCCGCTCCCGGGGCCCCGAGTGGGACCTCGACCAGACCAGCCACTTCCTGCTCGTCGCCGCCACGCTCCTCGACCTGAAGGCGGCCCGGCTGCTGCCCTCGGGCGAGGTCGAGGACGAGGAGGACCTGGCCCTGCTGGAGGCCCGCGACCTGCTGTTCGCCCGCCTCCTGCAATACCGGGCCTACAAGGAGGTGGCCAAGGTCTTCGCCGGGCGGCTGGCCGACGAGGCGCTCCGCTTCCCCCGCACCGTCCCGCTGGAGCCCCAGTTCGCCAACCTGCTGCCGGAGCTCATCCTCGGCATCGGGCCCGAACAGCTCGCCCGCATCGCCGCCAGGGCCTTCACCCCGAAGCTGCCGCCCACGGTCAGCGTCGGCCACATCTACCAACCACTCGCCAGCGTCCGCGAACAAGCCGCTATCCTGGTCCAGCGGCTGCGCCGCATGCGCAGAGCCACCTTCAGGGCCCTGGTCGCCGACTGCGAGGGCACCTTCGAGGTCATCGCCCGCTTCCTCGCCGTCCTGGAGCTCTTCCGGGAGTCGGCGGTCACGTTCGACCAGCTCGAACCGCTCGGCGACCTGCACGTCACCTGGACGGGCGCCGACGACGGCGACGTCTCGGTGGGGGACGACTACGAGGAGAGCGCGGAGAATCCTGCAGATGACTGACCACCCCGGCCCCCCGCGCGGCAGCGACCGCGTCCCCGCCTGGATGACCCTCCCCGGCGC
>NZ_LAVL01000353.1 GCF_001083785.1 Nonomuraea sp. SBT364 | reverse complement strand
CCCCCCGATGGCTGAAGACGCTCTGGGCCGTCTGGGGCGCGATCCTCGCCGTCAACGTCGTGGCCTGGACCGTGGTCAGCGTCGCGGAGGCGTGCCCGGCCGAGTTCTGGCCCAAGGACCTGCTCGGCCCCGCCCTCGTGCTCGCCGTCATCACCGCGGTCAACGCCTCCCGCAGGCGCGCCGCGCTCCCGGGCGGCGGGGCGTGACCGCGCCGCACCCTCCCCGGGCGGAGCGGCGCGGCGAGGTCGACCTGCTGCGGGTCGTGGTGGTGGCCGGGCTGGTGCTGTTCCACTCGGCGCTGGTGTTCGACGCCCGCGACGACTTCTACGTCAAGAACGCCGAGACCACCGGGCTCACCATGGTCGTCTCCGTGCTCGGCGTGCTGTGGGCGATGCCGCTGCTCTTCTACGTCGCCGGGCTGGCCGCGCGCCACTCGCTGGGCCGCCGCGGCGCCGCAGGCTACGCCGCCGAGCGGTTACGCCGGATCGGCGTGCCCCTCGTCTTCGCCACCGTCACGATCGTCCCGGTGCCGCAGTGGCTGCGCCTGCGCGCCGACCCCGCCTACCGGGAGTCGTACCTGGAGTTCCTGCCCCGGTTCTTCCGGATCGAGCTGGACCCGGCGCAGTTCCCGTTCGTCCTGCAGGGGGAGCATTTCGAGACCGGGCACCTGTGGTTCCTGGTCCTGCTGCTGACGTTCTCGCTGCTCCTGGCGCTCACGGCCCGATGGCTCCCGCCGTGGCGGCCCGGGGTGCGGCCCGGGGAGCGGATGGCCGTGCTCGTGCGGCGGCGGGGCGCGGTGCTGCTGCCGGCGCTGCCGCTCGCCCTCGTCAGCGCGCTGCTCGGCCTGGAGGAGGAGTACGCCGGCTGGAGCCGCTGGGCGTACCTGATCTTCTTCGCCTACGGGTTCGCGTTCGCCGCCGACGACCGCTTCCGCCGGGCGTCGCGCCGCGACCTGCGCCTGGTCGCCGTCTGCGGCCTGGCCCTGTTCGCCGTGGGCGTGCCGGTGCTCCTGGGCGCCGGCGACGACGCCTTCACCGCCGCCACGCCGCTCGCGCTCGCCGGCCGCGCCCTGTATGGCGCCGCCGGCTGGTGCTGGCTGCTGGCCATCCTCGGCTCCCTCGACCGCACCCCCGCCGCCACC
>NZ_LAVL01000352.1 GCF_001083785.1 Nonomuraea sp. SBT364 | reverse complement strand
CCCCCGGGCCCTCCGCCGACCCCGCCGCCGTGGCGTCTTCCGGGCCGGGGGCCAGGATGGTCAGGGCCGAGGGGCCGAGGCTCCATCGGGTGCCGGGAGGGGGCGTCCATTCCGGTATGCGGCGACGGGCGAGCTCTGCCGTGAGGCGGGTGCTCTGGGGCGTGGTGTGGCGGTGCGGGGTGGTGACGACGGCGCCGACGCGTCTGTCGCGGTAGACGCCCGCCAGGCCGTCGATGTGGTCGGCGTGGGGGTGGGTGAGGATCACCAGGGGGACGTCGTGGACGGCCAGACGACGCAGGCAGGCGTCGATCACCGAAGGGTCGGGGCCGGCGTCGACGACGATCGCCCGGCCGGGGCCCGCCGCCAGCACGAGGCCGTCGCCCTGGCCCACGTCGCACATCACCATCAGCCAGCCCTTGGGAGGCCAGGGCGCGATGATCGGGCGCAGGGCGACCATCGCGAACAGGGTGCCGGCCACGACGGCCAGCGTGATCGTCCGCCAGGCGCGCCGTCTCAGCAGCACCACGGCCACGGCCGCCACGACGGCCAGCAGGGCGAGCCCCGCCGGGCCTCCCGGCCAGGGGATGTTGGCCATCGGGACGCTCACGGCCCATTGGGAGACCAGGATGATCCAGCCGACGGCGTAGCCCGCCGGGATCACGAGCCACTGCGCCGCCTCCGGCCACAGGGGGGCGATCAGCGCGGCGGCGAACCCCAGCAGGGTCGCGGGTGCGACGGCGGGGCCGGCCAGCAGGTTGGCGGGCACGGCGATGAGGCTCACCTGACCGGACATGAGCACCAGCACGGGTGTCACGGCGGCCTGGGCCGCCGCCGGCACCGCCACGGCCTCCGCCACCCACCGAGGCATCCGCCACTGCCGTCCCCCTGACGCACCGCCCGTGACCACTTGCGCCCGGCCGCTCTCCACTCCCCGCGACACCCCACCGGAGATGCCCGGTGTGGCGCACTCCCGGACGAAGCTCTCCGGCGCCTGCCGCATTCCACCCAAGGTGCCCGGCGCGGAGCACTCCCGGACGAAACTCTCCGCTGCCTGCCGCACCCCACCGGAGGTGCTCGGCGCGGAGGGTGGCTCCCACGGGGAGGTGTCCGGTGGGGTGCGGCAGGCAGCGGAGAGTTTCGTCCGGGAG
>NZ_LAVL01000351.1 GCF_001083785.1 Nonomuraea sp. SBT364 | reverse complement strand
CGGGTGGGAGGTGGGCCGCTTCTTCCAGCAGGGCGTCCGTGGCGCCCGCGAGGCGGGTCCGGATGTCGGCGATGGACAGCCCCGCGGCCTGCAGGCGTTTGACGGCGACCAGCTGGAGCAGGTGCCGGCGGCCGTAGCGGGCGATGCGGCCCTGCCGGGTGAGGGGCGGGTCGACGAGGCCGATCGTGGTGTACCACCTGATCAGGCGCTCACCCGGCACCTCGCGGACCCGGCCGTTGAGCGGCTGCGCCCGCGACCGGAGCTGGGCGGCGGCGTGTTCCGCCAGCTCGCCGATCGTCCACGTCTCGCTCATGCCACCACACTGACACTGTCATTATTGCACTGTCAAGAAGGAGGGAATGAAGCCCGAATCCGAGGGGAGGGGGTAGGACATGTCTACGATTTCCGGCCCGCTCAAGGGCGACGCCCAGAAGACCACCGCCCAGGCCCTGCAGGGCGCCCTCGTCGATCTGATCGATCTCTCCCTGGTCGCCAAGCAGGCGCACTGGAACGTGATCGGCCCCCATTTCCGCCCGATCCACCTGCAGCTGGACGAGCTCACCGACCTGGCCCGCACCCATGCCGACACCGTCGCCGAACGGCTCGTGGCGCTCGGCGTGAGCCCCGACGGGCGCGCCGCCGCTGTCGCCAAGTCCACCAAGCTCCAGCAGCCCGAGTACGGCTGGATCGAGGACGGCAAGGTGGTCGCCACCATGACGGACATCCTCGACGGGATCAGCAAGCGGATGCGTGAGCGCATCGACCTCACCGAAGAACCCGACCAGGTGACGCAGGACATCCTCATCGCCGTGACCCAGGAGGTGGAGAAGCAGCGCTGGATGTTCCAGGCCCAGCGCTGAACGGCAGCCCCGAAGCCCGGAGCCCCGCGGCCCCGGGCTTTCGCATGGCAGTTCGCGTACTGTTCGGTCTTGGGGATCCCCCCATTCACGTCGGTGCGGTGGACTAGCGTGGCATCCAGAGGGAGGCCTGACGATGTCCCGCAAGACTCTCCTCCGCACGGGCCCGATCCGGCAGGCCGGCGCGAGCCCGTACGGCCCGATCAGCCCACCGCGCCCCGGCGGGCCGGTGACGCCCGGCGGCGTGCCCGGAGTGCCGGGAGTGCCCGGGATGCCCGCCGGGTCCGGCGAGTCCGCCGGCCCGGGAGAGCTGGCGGTGCCCGGGCTGGCTCTTATACACCTCTGACGC
>NZ_LAVL01000350.1 GCF_001083785.1 Nonomuraea sp. SBT364 | reverse complement strand
CGCGCAGGAGGGACCGTGCTGACCGCGTTTACCCGGGCGTTCCGGACGCCGGACCTGCGCAAGAAGTTGCTCTTCACGCTGGGCATCATCGCGCTTTTCCGGCTCGGCTCGGTTCTTCCGACTCCGGGCGTTCACGTCCAGAATCTGGCGGCCTGTTTCGAATCGGCCCGTGAGGGCGCCGCAGGTCAAATCTATGGAATGGTCCAGCTGTTCAGCGGTGGCGCGCTGCTCAAGCTGTCGATCTTCGCGCTGGGCATCATGCCCTACATCACCGCGAGCATCATCTTGCAGCTGCTCGTCGTGGTCATCCCGCGGCTGGAGGCGCTGAAGAAGGAAGGCCAGGCCGGCCAGACCAAGATCACGCAGTATACGCGTTATCTGACCGTCGGGCTCGGTGTGCTGCAGTCGACCGCCTTCATCGCGCTCGCGCGTTCGGGCCAGCTGTTCCCCAACTGCCAGCAGGACGTGCTGCTCGACCCGGACAACGTCTTCCAGATCGTCACGATGGTCGTCATCATGACCGCGGGCACCTCTGTGATCATGTGGCTGGGCGAGCTCATCACCGACCGTGGTGTGGGCAACGGCATGTCCATCCTGATCTTCACCTCGGTCGTGTCCATCTTCCCCTCGGAGATGGCCAACATCTTCCAGGCCAACAAGTTCACCTTCGCGGTCGTCCTGGTGGTCGGCGTCTTCCTGATCGCCGCGGTCGTCTTCGTCGAGCAGGCACAGCGCCGCATCCCGGTGCAGTACGCCAAGCGGATGGTCGGCCGCCGGATGTACGGCGGCACCTCGACCTACATCCCGCTGAAGGTCAACCAGGCCGGCATCATCCCGGTCATCTTCGCCTCCTCGCTGCTCTACCTCCCGCAGCTGATCACCTCGCTGTTCGCCAACGCCGAGAACCCCAACGCCGTCGTGCAGTGGATCTCCCAGAACCTGGCCACCGGCGACACCCCGATCTACATGGCGACGTTCTTCCTGCTGATCGTCTTCTTCACCTACTTCTACGTGTCCATCACGTTCAACCCCACCGAAGTGGCCGACAACATGAAGAAGTACGGTGGGTTCATTCCGGGCATCCGCCCGGGCCGGCCGACGGCTGAATACCTCAACTTCGTGCTCACCCGTCTGACCGCGCCCGGCGCGCTCTATCTGGGTCTGATCTCCATGGTCCCGATCGTCGCGCTGGCGGTGGCCGGCGCGAGCCAGAACTTCCCGTTCGGAGGGACGAGCATCCTGATCATGGTTGGTGTCGGCCTGGACACGGTCAAGCAGATCGAGAGCCAGCTGCAGCAGCGCAACTACGAAGGTTTCCTGCGGTAGTGCGTCTCGT
>NZ_LAVL01000349.1 GCF_001083785.1 Nonomuraea sp. SBT364 | reverse complement strand
GCCCGCCCCCTCCCGGCGAACCGCCGCCCGGTCCGTCGGCGTGCCCGGGTTCGGGCGGGGTGACGCGGGTGAGGAGGGAGCCGCCTTCGACGTACTCGGTGACCACGAAGTCCGGGCCCGCGCCGAGGACGGCCACCGTGCCGACGGGGGCGGCCTCGCGCAGGCGGGCGACCCCGGCGAGGTCGGGCCGGCGGCGGTCCGGGCTGCCGTAGTGGCGGACGACCACCGTACGGCCGGACGGGGACGTCGCCAGGTGGTCCACGACCTGGCAGCAGCCCTCGTGGAGCGCTTCGGCGAGGCGGTGGCCGCCCACGGTCACGGTGCTCATCGGGCCGCCCGGGCCAGGCGCAGGCCGGGGGTGTCGTCGGCGGCCTCCAGCGTGGCCAGCAGCCGCCGCGTGCCCTCCCGGAAGTCCACCGCCACGAACTCGTGGGGCGTCCGGCCCGGGTCCAGGATCATCAGATGGTCGTCGTCGTACCAGCCCCACATCTCCGCACCCTTGATCGAGTTCACGTACGTGGCGACGCGGACGCCGGTGGCGGCGTCCCACGCGCACTGGGACCCGCCGCTGGGGCAGGTGGTCAGCATCAGCCGGCCCGACGGCGAGAACAGGGTGCGGCCGATGCTCGCCCCGGTCCACGGCATCGCGCGCACCTCCCGGCCGTTCAGGTCACGGAAACGCAGGCCGGTGTGGCCGTCGCTGTCGTGCGAGGCGACCACGCCGTCACCGCCGGGGGTCCACGCGTACGGGCCCGTGTCCCCCTCGGTCGGCACGGCGCCGCCCTTGCGGGTCACGGTGTCCAGCACGACGAACCCCGCCGTCGTCCCCTTCGGGCCGCCCACCGTGAGGAGCAGCCGGGACGACGCCCGGTCCCACACGGGGGAGGCGGCCCGCTCGGGCACCTGTACGGTGTACCGCTCGCCGGTCCGGCGGTCGATGACCGTCACGTCGCGTCCTGCCTGGAAGGCGATCTTCGCGCCGTCGGGCGAGGCGGCCAGGTCGTCCGCAGGCACCCCCGCCTCGGCGAACCCGCCGTCCTTGCCCGTGCGCAGCCACGCGCCGCGCTCGTTGCGGTAGGCCACGATCCGTTGCGCGTCGGTGGGATGCTCGTGCAGGGCCAGCGCGATCCCCGCCGCCCGCGTCGTGGCCGCCGGTGACGGCAGCGCCCGCGGGCCTTCGGCGGTCACCGACAGGTCGGGCAGCGATAGCGTCGGCGACGGCGTCACCCGGGTGGCCGCGCCCACCCGGTCGGCCACGAGATGCCCCGCCCCGGCCGAAACCACCGCCACGACCAGACCTCCGGCCACCAATCCGGGCCAACCCCGCCACCTGCCGGCCCGTCC
>NZ_LAVL01000348.1 GCF_001083785.1 Nonomuraea sp. SBT364 | reverse complement strand
GGCGGGCCCGGGCTGGTCCTGGTGTCCGGGGAGGCGGGTGCGGGCAAGACGGCGCTGGCCGAGGCCGTCACCGCCCGGCTGTCGGCACGCGGCTGGGTCACGGCCTGGGGCCGCAGCCCCGAGTACGAGGGCGCGCCCGTCGCCGCGCCGTGGACCCAGATCACCGGCGCGCTGCCCACGTCGTCGGCCCCGGCCGCGACGGAGACGGGCGGGGACCCCGCGGTGGCCCGGTTCCGGCGGCATCGGGCGGTCCTGGCGCGGATCGCGGCGGCCGCGGGCCGGGGGCCGGTGCTGCTGGTGCTCGACGACCTGCACCGCGCGGACGCGGACACCCTGGACCTGCTGACCGCCGTCGCCGGCCGACCGGAGACGGGACCGGTGCTGGTCGCCGCGATGTTCCGGACCACCGAGATCGGGCCGGAACTGACCTCGGCCCTGGCCCGGCTGGCGAGGGCCGAGCCCGTCCGGGTCTATCTGGGCGGGCTGCCGGAGGCGGCGACGGGTGAGCTGGCCCGGTCCGTCGGCGGGCAGGAGATGGACGAACCGGCCGTGCGGCTGATCCACCGGCGCAGCGGCGGCAACCCGTTCTTCGTGCGGGAGCTGGCCCGGCTGTTCGCCGCCGAGGGGCACGCGGCGCTGGAGGCGGTCCCGGCGGGGGTGCGGGACGTCATCCGGCACCGCCTGACGCAGCTCCCCGAAGCGGTGCGAACCATACTGAAGCAGGCGGCGGTCGTGGGCCGGGACATCGACCCGGACGTGCTGGCCGCGCTGGCGGGCGACGAGGAGCCGGTGCTCGACGCCCTGGACCGGGCGTTGCGGGCGGGCTTCCTGACCGAGCGGGGCGGGTTGCGGTTCACGCACATCCTGGTCCGCGACACGCTGTACGGGGATCTGTCCGGGCTGCGCCGGGCCCGCTGGCACGCCACCGTCGGCGAGGCGGTCGAACGGCTGCGTCCGTACGACGTGACCGCGCTCGCCCACCACTTCACCCGGGCCGCGGGCAGGGCCGCCTCGCCGCGCGCCGCCCGCTACGCCCGCGCGGCGGCCGAGCTGGCCGAACGCCGCTCCGACCCGCACGAGGCGGCCCGCCAGTGGCACCAGGTGATCACCCACACGGCCGGCGACGCCGTACGGGAGCGCCTGAAGGCCGTCATGGGCCTGGGCCGGGCGCTGGCCGTGACCGGGCGGCTGGACGAGGCGCGGCGGCTGCGGGCCGAGGCGGCCGGCACGGCGGAGAGCCTCGGCGACCCCGCCCTGACCGCGGCCGTCATCACGGCCTTCGGCGTGCCGGCCCTCTGGCCCCGCAACGACGACGAGCACCTGTCCCGGCAGATCGCCCGAGCCGCCGAACGCACCC
>NZ_LAVL01000347.1 GCF_001083785.1 Nonomuraea sp. SBT364 | reverse complement strand
CGGTGACGCGCTGGGCCTGCTGGGCGACGTATTCGCGCTCCTGGAGGACCGGGCCCTCGAACCAGCGGACACGCTCGACCGGGATGCCTGCGGTCGCGGCGATCTGTTCCGCGGTCTCACCGGCTGCCGAGGCCATGCCGCCGTCCATTGGAGGCGACCAGTCCTCCTCCGAGGACACCCGCGCAGCCACCGAGAGCAACCGGGCGTCCCTTGAGGACGACCGCCCGTCCGCCGAGAGCGATCGCGCAACCACCGAGGACAACAGCGCGGCGCCAGCCCAGAGCACCCGCGCAGCCACCGTGGACGACAGCGCACCCGCCCAGGACGACCACGCAACCGCCGAGATCGACCACGCACAGAACGACCGCGCACCCGCCCAGGGCGACCACGCAACCGCTGAGGGCGACCACGCGTCTGCCGGGAGCGGCCTGCCACTCGCCGGTGACAGCCGGGACCAGGCGTCCGACGCCCCCGCCCCCCCGGCACCCCCCGTTCCTGTGGCGACCGAGACCCCCGCGGACGCGGCGGCCGTCGCCGAAGCAGCCCCTGCCGGGACAGAAGCTTCCACCATCGAACCCGCCGACGCGCCCGCACCTGCGGCGACGGTGCCCCCGGTCCCGGAGACGCCTGCCGCCTCCACACAGACGCCACCTGCCACCGCCCCGACCCCGGCGCAGCCCGTACAGGAAGAGAACACCACCGCCGCCACGCCCGCGAGCGCGGCACCGTCCACCACGGATGCGCCGGCTCAGGACACGGCTTCACCCGCGCCGCCGACGCCCCGGAGCGAGGCCCCGTCGGCACGCCGGGACGAGGCTCCCTCGACCACCGAGAGCACAACGCCCTCGGCATCCGAGACCACGACACAGCCGGCCTCCGAGGCGAGCGAGAAGGCGACCACCGAGCCCGCTGTGCCCGCTGAGTACGTCGAGCCTGCCAAGACCGACGCCACCAGCACCGACGCCACCAGCACCGACGCCGCCAAGACCGACGAGCCAGGCGAGCCCGCGAAGGCCGTTGCCGCCGCGGTTCGCGAGTCCGCGAAGGCCGCCGAGCCCGCCGAGCCCGGCGTCCCGGCCGAGCCCGAGAAGCCCAAGGCCCCGGCTGACGAGGTCGGCGGCAAGAAGCCCGTCGCCGAGCCCGGCGTACAGGCGGAGACCGAAGGCAAGGCCAAGACGGCGCCGAAGCCGACGCCCGGGCCCAAGCCGGTGGCCGCGGCCCGGCCGAGCGAGGAGGACGAGAAGGACAAGGCCGCGGCCAAGGAGGAGCCCGCGGTGCCCGTACCCTCTCCCCCGCCGGCCCCGGCCGCCCGCCAGCCCCGCAAGGGCTCTCGCGGCCGCCGCGCCTCGGTGCCGACGTGGGACGAGATCATGTTCGGCGCCCGCCGCCAGGACTGACGCCCCAGCCACACCGGGCCACCCCCGGCCCGGTGTGGCTGGGGCGTCAGTCC
>NZ_LAVL01000346.1 GCF_001083785.1 Nonomuraea sp. SBT364 | reverse complement strand
TCGCCGCCGAGGCCGAGGACACCGAAGCCGAGCACGCCCATCGCCGCGAACAACTCGGTCAGGTCCGACCGGGCCGCCGCCACGGCGAACCCGCCGCCGACCGCGACTGCTCTCCCTGGCCCATCCCATCAAGGGCGACGCCACCCTGAAGCTCCGCCCCGCCCGGCCGGCGGGGGAGCTGCTCGGCCACTTCAAGAAGGCCGAGCGCCGGTTCGGCGTGGAATGGGAGGTGCTGGCGGCGGTGATGCTCGCCGAGACGAAGTTCGGCCGCGTCCGCTCCGCCAGCCACGTCGGCGCCCAGGGCCCCATGCAGTTCATGCCCGCGACCTGGAAGGCGTACGGCATGGGCGGCGACATCCAGGACACCCGCGACGCCGTCATGGCGGCGGCCAACTACCTGCACGCCACCGGCGCGCCCCGCGACTACCAGCGCGCCCTGCACGCCTACAACCCGTCGCAGTCGTACGTGGACGCGATCCTGCTGCACGCCCGCCAGATGAAGCGCGATCCGCGCACCTACTTCGTCTACTACAACTGGCAGGTGTACGTCATCACCACCAAGGGCGAACGCCGCCTCACCGGCCCCTGACGGCCGGCCGGGCGATCGTCCGGCGGTGGTCAGTGGCGGTGGTCAGTGGCGGTGGTCAGTGGCCGTGGCCGTGGCCGACGAAGGCCCCTGCCGGGCGGCCCGGGGGGACCAGGCGGAGCGACACCGCCGCTGCCGCCAGAGCGGCGACCGCGCAGGCCGTGAGGGCGGTGGCGAACCCCGACACGTCCCCGCCGGGGGCCAGGCTCGCGGCGGCGGCCGACGACACCAGGGCGAGGCCGATCGAGCCGCCGAGCTCGTGGAAGGTGTTGACGACCCCGGAGGCCACGCCGGACTCGGCGGGGGAGACGTTCGCCATCGTCGTGCTCGTCGCCGTCACGAACGCCGGGCCGATCCCGAACGCCGCCACCACGAACCCCGGCAGCAACGTCGTGAACACGCTCCCGCCCGGAGACACCTGCGCCATCAGCCCGGCCCCGGCGGCGGTCAGCGCGAAGGCCGCCACGGCGACCGGCCGGCCGCCGACCCGCCCGATCAACCGGCCCGCCAGGTGCGCGCCCGCCGTGATGGCCACCGCGACCGGCAGGAACACCAGCCCGGTCTCCAGAGGGCTGAACCCGCGTACGTGCTGGAGATAGAGCGAGCTGAGGAAGAACAGCCCGAGCATCAGCGCCGTGGCCATCAGCATCACGAACACGCCCGAGAGCACCGGCCGCCGCGTCAGCGTCTCGACCCGCATCAGCGGCGCCCGCGCCCTGCGCTCGACGGCCACGAACGCGGCGTAGCCGGCGACCGCCGCGACCAGCGGCGCCAGCGCGCCCACCGACCCCCAGCCCACTTCCCCGGCCCTGGTCAAACCGTAGATCAGCAGTGCGGTGGCCCCGGTCACCACCAACGCCCCGGGCACATCCCCCCGCGGCCCCGCCCCCGCCGCCGTCCGGTGGCCGCCGACGTGCTGCACCGCCTGGGGC
>NZ_LAVL01000034.1 GCF_001083785.1 Nonomuraea sp. SBT364 | reverse complement strand
AGAACTCCTGCGCGAGCTGACCATCGACCCCGCCCGCGACTACCAACCCCAGGCAAACCCCAACACGACGAAACCCCCGAACCCGTAGGTTCGAGGGTTTCCGATGTCGTGAGACATCACACGAGTAGCGGGGATAGGATTTGAACCTACGACCTTCGGGTTATGAGCCCGACGAGCTACCGAACTGCTCTACCCCGCGTCGACTCCTTAACTCTACCGCACTCCGGCAGCTACACGAGCCGCATCACGTGAAGCAGATACTCCTTCCGGTCGAGCGGGTTGTGGTCGGTGCGCGGCCGGTCGGGCGCCGGCCCGCGGACCTCCTGGTAGTGGTCGAACGCGCTCTCCAGTACTCCCTCCCCGTGGGTGAGCCCCGGCAGCCGCTGCTCCAGCTCGTGCACCCGGGCCGCCGGGATCACCCCTTCCACCTGGTACGAGCCGCCGCACGGCTCGGCGGTGCGCGGGACGCCGCCGAGCCGCGCGACCGCGGCGGGCACGGCGGCGTAGGCGTCGGCCGGCAGCTCCAGCGTGAAGCGGTGCATCGGCTCGTACACCCGGGTGCCGGCCCGCTTGAGGGCGTCCATGAGCACCAGCGGCGTCAGGTGCCGGAAATCCCCGGCGGTGCTCGACATGCTCTTGTCGAACCCCCCGTGCGCGGTGCTCTGCCTGGCCCAGTAGCCGGTGCGGGTGAGCGTGACCACGCAGTCGAGCACCTGCCAGCCGTGCAGCCCCTGGCGCAGGGTCTCGCGGACGGTCTCCTCGACGGCCCGCATGAACGTGTACGGCATCGACCCGAGCTCGACCGCCAGCCGGAACTCCACGCCCGACCCGACCGGCGCGGGCTCGACACGCAGCCCGACGGTGCCTAGGAACGGGTTGCCGTCCTTGCCGATGACCTCCACCGCCTCGCCGGTGCCGGCGGGCCGCTCGACGCAGATGGTCGTGGTCTCGCGGAAGGTGACGTCGAGCCCGTACTCGCCGGCCAGCGTGGCCTGGATGACCTCCTTCTGCACCTCGCCGTACAGCGAGACGGAGACCTCCTGCCGCACGTCGTCCTGGCGCAGGTTGATCAGCGGGTCCTGCTCGGCGAGCTGGGACAGCGCGACGTGCAGGGCGGCCCGGTCGGCGGCGCGGCCGGGCACGACGACGGTCTCCAGCGTGGGCGGCGCGAAGTGCCGGCGGCCCGAGGGCGGCGGCTGCCCGACGGCGTCGCCGATCCGCACGTCGCCGAGCCCCTGGAGCCGGGCGATCCGCCCGGCCCCGACGGCCGGGGCGCGGACGGCGGAGCCCCGCTCGAACAGCGCGATCGAGGTGACCTTCCCCTCCCGGCCGGCGCCGAACGGCACGACGTCCCGTAGGCGGACCGTGCCGGAGAACATCCGCACGTAGGCGGTCTTCTCACCGGCCGGCCCGCGCTCGACCTTGAAGACGGTGCCCGAGAGCGGCCCGCCGGCGTCGCCGCGCACGGCCGGGAGCAGCTCCCGGATGCCGCCGATCAGCTCGCGGACGCCCGCGCCGGTGATGGCCGAGCCGAAGAACACCGGGTGCGCCAGCGCCCGCCGGGACTGCCGGGCCAGTGCCCGGCGCAGCCTCCGATAGGGGACGGGCGTGCCGTCGACGTACGCGGCGAGCAGGGCGTCGTCGCGCTCGGCGAGCACCTCCGTCAGGGCCGCGTCGGCGTCGCCGGGGCCGAAGGGGGTGAAGCGGGCGTCGCGGCCGCCCTCCCCGGTGACGGCGCCCATCGCGACGCTCGCCGGGGTCAGCCTGGCGGCGATGTCGCGCAGCACGCCGTCGCTCCGCGCCCCGGCACGGTCGATCTTGTTGACGAAGATCAGCACCGGGATGCCGAGCCGCCGCAGCGTGCGCATCAGCACGCGGGTCCGCGCCTGGACGCCCTCGACGGCGGAGACGACGAGCACCGCGCCGTCGAGCACGCCGAGAACCCGTTCCACCTCGGCGATGAAGTCGGGGTGGCCGGGCGTGTCGATGAGGTTGACCGTCACGTCGCCGATGGGGAAGGAGACCACGGCGGACTTGATGGTGATGCCGCGCTGGCGTTCCAGCGCGAGGGAGTCGGTCTGGGTGTTGCCGTCGTCGACGCTGCCGATCTCGTCGATGACGCCGGCGGCGTGCAGCAGCCGCTCGGTCAGGCTGGTCTTACCGGCGTCAACATGCGCCAAAATGCCCAAGTTCAGGGTTTTCACGGACCGCCATGTCCTCTGAGTGGATGGAATTGCTCAGCTGGTGGGACATGGTTGTGGCTCGCATCGCGGGGCTCCTCCGATTGCCGGTGTCCCGGCAGCACACCAGAAAGGCGGCTGCCGGGACAACGGGTTTTTACCTCAGCCCGTAGGCACGCTTGATCGTCTGCGTGACGGCCCCGCCCTTCCCGTCGCCCGCGGTGAGCCGCAGCGACACGAACCCGGCGGCCGGGTTGACGAGCGTGACCCGGAACCGGTCGCCGCCCCGCCGCTGCACGCGGGCGGGCTGCCAGGTGAGGCCGTCGTCGGCGGAGAACTCGACCTTGACGTCCTTCACGTGCGGCGCGTGGCGGATCGACGCGTGCGCGCCCGCCTCGACCTCGAAGGTGAACGGCCGTCCCGCCGGCGCCCGGTTGAGCAGGTCGAGCGGCAGGTCGTAGGACGGCAGGAGGGCCGGCTGCACCGCGCACGACGTGCCGAACGCGCACGCGTACGAGCGCGGCGTGCCCTTCGGCGGCGCGGAGGCGAACCGCCAGGCGGTGCTCACCTCGGACGACAGCGTGCGGCCGCTGGTGTCCACGCTCTCCAGGCGGTAGTCGCCGCCCCCGTCCGGCACGGTGAAGGTGCGCGGGTAGCGTCCCTGCACCGCGATCTCCCGCCCGTCCACCCACAGCTTGGGCGCCGAGGTGACCGAGCTCGTGCTGCCGAAGTGCCGCGCGTCGGAGTCCAGCCACACCTCGGCCGGGATGAACCGGTCGCCGTCGCGGCACAGCACGCACGGCACGCCGGACGGGTAGCGGGCGGGCACGTTCGCCGCCCCCGGCGTCAGCGGCGCCTTGAACCAGCGCTCGTCACGCTCACCCCGGGCGAACCGGTCGTAGGAGTGCAGCAGCAGCCCCTCGTTGGTGATGTCGCGCTTCCAGGTCACCCGGTCGTCGGCCGGCCCGAAGTACTCGGTGCGGGCGACCGGCATGCGCAGCGCGCCGCCGTAGGTGATCCGGCCGGGCTCCTCACCCGCCGAGGACTCGCCGAACTCCCACCCGAAGGTGTCCGGCTGGTCGGCGTGGTAGCGGGCGTCGATCCTGGTCAGGTCCCGGTGGTCGACCTTGGCGGGCTTGGCGGGCACCCGGCCGCGCTCGTCGTACCGCAGCCGGTAGACGACCTCGGGACCGGCGTACGGCTTGAGCTCGACGGTGGTCGTGCCCCCGGCGAGCGCGGCGCGCAGGGCGCGGCCCTCGGCCACGTCCAGCCCGAGCGCGTGGAAGGTCCGCGAGCCGCCCGACGGCATGCGGGCACGGCCCCCGTCGACGTCGAAGAAGGCGACGATTCCGGCCGCCCCGCGCCGGCGGGCGTCGGCCGCCGCCTGGTCCATCCGCATCCCGGCGCTCACGTACGGCGAGTCGCCGGCCTCGACGGGCACCGCGGCCAGGACCAGCTTGCCGGTCACGTCGACGCCGTCGAAGTCCGACGCCCGCCCCTGCCCCACGGACACCACGGGCAGGTTCTGCGCCTGGGTCAGACCGGCCCGAAGCTGCTCGCTCTCGTAGACGGGATGCAGGTCCAGCCGCCCGGCGGTGGCGGAGTCCAGGACGGCGCGGCCGAGCGCCCAGCCGTGCGTCAGCCGCAGCGTGCCCGTGCCGGCCCGGCGCACCGGGGTGACGTGCAGGTTCATCTGGTCGACGACACCGGTATAGAGGGAGACCGGGTTGTTGCGGTCGGTGAAGGTGCGCACGTACCAGGCGCTGCCCGTTCCCTCGGTGCGCTCGCGGGTCACCGGCCTGATCGGCGCGGTGTCGCGGGCGTCGAGGGTGACCGTGCGGTCGCCGTCGAGCGTCACGTTCTCGATCACCCAGCTGTTGCGGTTGCTGATGCGGCTCTCGTTGGCGACGCCGATCACCTCGTAGTCGCCGGCCGGCAGCTCGACCTCGGCGTCACCGGAGAAGTCCGTCCGTACCGCGTAGTACCCGTATGGGTTGAAGGGGTCTTCGGGGCTGTTGTCCCGCTTGAGGGGGATCAGGTAGACGAGCGGCTCGGTGCCCTCCCGGCCGGGCACGAACTCCTTGGTCCCGTACGAGTTCAGCAGGGAGATCGTCAGCCGGTGGGCGGCCGGGCCGGTGTAGTAGCCGAACGGGGTGACGAGCCGGACGTCGCCGGCCGACGCGGTGACCCAGCCGCCGTAGGCGCCCTTGACGCCCTTGGCCGGGTCGACGGTAAGGTCGACGGTCGCGGTGCCGTTCGGCGGGACGGTCACGCTGTCCGCGCCGAGAGTGATCGCGCCGTCCGGGGCCGGCTTGCCGCTCCAGCCCCGGGTGACGGCCTCGACGGCCAGCGTGACCGGCTCGGCGCCGACGTTGCGGTAGGTGACCTGGCGGGTGGCCCGCTCGGCCAGGATCCGGAAGTCGACGGCCGCGGTGGCGAACACCTGCTGGGTGACGGCGCGGGCCACGTCGACCCGGCCGCTGCCCTGCTCGAACCAGTTGTGGGCGTCGTGGCGCACGGCCGTGGAGGTGAGCGCGTCGCGCAGCTCGGCGGCGCCCCAGCCAGGATGCTGCTGGGCCAGGATCGCGGCGGCGCCGGCCACGTGCGGGGTGGCCATCGAGGTGCCGCTCGCGCTGGTGTACGCGTCGTTGCCGGGGATCGGCCGCGCCGAGGAGGAGGCGGATCGGGCGGCCACGATGTCCACGCCGGGCGCGACCAGGTTCGGCTTGACGGCCGCGTCGTTCAGCCGGGGCCCCTTGCTGGAGAAGTCGGCCAGCGTGGTGCCGGTGTTCTTGTCCACGGCGCCCACGGCGAGCGCCCGGTCGGCGGCGGCCGGGACGCCGACGGTGAGCGGGTCGTGGGCGTTGCCGGCGGCGGCGACGAACAGGGTGCCGTGCTTGTCGCTCAGCTCGTTCAGGGCCAGGCTCATCGGGTCGGTGCCGTCGCCGCAGCAGCTGCCGAGGCTCATGTTGACCACGTCGGCGCCCTGTTCGGCGGCCCATTCCATGCCGGCGATGGCCCAGGACCAGTCGCCGTCCCCGCTGTCGGAGAGGACCTTGCCGATGAGCAGCGACGCGCCCGGCGCGACGCCCTTGTACGCGCCGCCCGAGGCGCTGCCGGAGCCGGCGATCGTCGCGGCGACGTGCGTGCCGTGCCCCTGGCGGTCGTCGACGCCGGGCGAGCTGGAGAAGTTCTCCGCGGCGACGATCTTGCCGGCCAGGTCGGGGTGGGTGGCGTCCACACCGGTGTCGAGGACGGCGACCTTGACGCCGGTGCCGTCCAGCCCGCGTGCCCAGCCGGCGGGCGCGCCGATGAGCGGCACGCTCCGGTCGAGCGACGCGGTGAGACGACGGTCGAGCCACACCTTGGCGAGGCCGCTCGCCGAGCGGCCGGCGGCCGGCCGGTCGGCGCGCAGCCCCGCCCAGAACCGGCCCGCCTCGGCGGCCTTCACGGTGAGCGCGGCGCCTGCGATGCTGTCGAGCGGGCGCACGTTCTCGCCGCCGGGCAGCGCGGTGGCGGCGCGGGTGAGCGCGCCGTCGGCGGGCTCACCCCGGTAGGTGACGAGCAGCGGGAGCGCCTCGGCGCGGCCTTCGCGGGCCAGCGTGGTCACGTCGAACAGCTCGGCGTCCAGGACGCCCTCGGTGACCAGCGCCGCCGCGTCCGACGGCAGGACCAGCCAGCCGCCGTCGCGGTCGGGCAGGGTGGCGAAGGTGATGGAGGCACCGTCGGGGCGGGGCGCCTGGCGGATGCCGATGGCGGGCACGCCGTTCTCGACCGGCGTGTAGGTGACGACGTCACCGGTGATCAGTGTGAGGGTGGCGGGCTGACCGGCCGCCGGGGAGGCGGCGGAGGGGCCCTGCGCGGGCGGCGGCGTCGCCTGGCTCGGCGTCGCCGCGGCGGCGATCGCGAGCGCGAAGCCGGCTAAGACCGCGGGAAATCGGGGGTGGTGCGCCAATGTTTCACTCTCATTCGTAATCGGGAGCGCTCCCACCGCTTATATCAACAGAATCCCCTTTTCGGACCAGCCAAAATCCGGAACTGTCACAACTCAGTGTTGTCAAAACAGTTTTGTACGCCCTGACAGGGCGGGGGCGCCCCCGCCCCGGGGAGCGCCGCCGGTGGAACACGCCCTGGTCAGGCACGTGTCAGGTACGCGCGGCCGCGTCCAGCAGGCCCTGAACCTCGATCTTCTTCATGCCGAGCATGGCCTGCACGACCCGGGCGGAGGTCGCCGGGTCGGAGCCGCCGATCAGGTCGGTCAGCGCCCGGGGGATGATCTGCCAGGACAGGCCGTAGCGGTCCTTGAGCCAGCCGCACTGGCTCTCCTCGCCGCCCTCGGTCAGCCTGGCCCACAGCTCGTCGACCTCCTCCTGGGACTCGCAGTCCACGTACAGGGAGATCGCCTCGGTGAACTTGAACTCCGGGCCGCCGTTCAGCGCGATGTAGCGCTGCCCGGCCAGCTCGAACGTCACCGTCATCACCCCGCCCTCGGGGTAGCGCTGCACGTCGCCGATCCGGGAACCGGGGAACAGCGAGGTGTAGAAGGTGGCGGCCTCCTCGGCCTCCTTGTCGAACCACAGGTAGGTCGTGATCTTCTGCATGACGTCGTCCTCTCGCTCACGGGGGGGAACGTCCCCCGCCACCAGGGCGTCGAACGACCGGCCGCCGGATCGACACGCCGCCGGGAAGTTTTTCGCGCCGTGCCCCATACGATCGTTCTCCTAGAGCCGAGGAGAGCCGATGATCTTCATCACCGCGAAGTTCCGCGTCCTGCCCGAGTCCGCCGCCCGGTGGGCGGAGATCACCGCGGAGTTCACCGCCGCGACCCGGGGTGAGCCCGGGTGCCTGTGGTTCGACTGGTCGCGCAGCCTCGACGACCCGAACGAGTTCGTCCTGGTCGAGGCGTTCCGGGATGCCGACGCCGGTGCGGCGCACGTGCAGTCCGACCACTTCCGGGAGGCGCGGCGGACGCTGCCGCCGCACCTGGCCGAGACGCCGCGGATCGTCAACACGACGATCCCGCAGGACGGCTGGTCCGAGCTCGGGGAGATGGCCGTGCCGCCCGGGCGATGACCTCCGACGGGACTGGGCCGGCACCGCCGCCGGTTGTCCGTGGAATGCGGCGCTATGCCCGTACCGGCACTGCCGCGGGGTGCGGACGGGGGCGAGCGCGTCTGAGCTGGGCCAGCCCGGACAGCCCGGCGAGCAGCACCAGGACGGCCACGGCCACCGGCCAGGCCAGGTCCAGCGCGGGATCCGGCGTGACGGCGGCCGCCTGCCCGTCGCGTACCAGCACGGGGACGGCCACGTACGCCAGCGCGAGGCCGGCCGTCACCCCGCCGGCCGCGAACCAGAGGGCCCGCGCCCCCGCCAGCAGCGCGGCCAGGATCAGGACGGCGAGCGCGGCGGCCAGGCCGAGCGCGAGCGCGGCCCGCTGGCCGGCGGCGAGCGGGGCGGCCAGGTCGCGCCAGCCGGCCACCGTGACGTCCCAGCCGGTGTGCGCGGCCAGCTCGGCGCGGGCGCGTCCGGGGTCGCCGGTGACGAGCCACCAGTCGGTCGCGGGCTCCGGCAGCCTGCCGGCGGCCAGCGCGCGGACCTGGAGGGTCGGCCAGTCGGCGAGGATGGCGGGGAGTTCGGGCGTGGTCGCGGGCAGCCGGTCGACGATGCCGGCGACCTTGACGCGCAGGGGCCGGCGTTCCAGCACGATGACCGATTCCCGGCCGGTCGCCAGGTCGTGCGCGGCGGCCAGGTCGGCGGTGACGACGACGGGCAGCGGCCCGTCGGCGGGCACGGCGTCGGGCACCGGCCGCACGGTGACCGCGGTGTCGGCCACCCGCAGGGTGAACAGCCCGTCGCCGACCTGCTCGCCGCCCGTCCACCGCTGTCCGCCGGGCAGCGCCAGCTTCCGGTCGCCGGCGCGCAGGGCGGTCACGGTGGCGGTGCGGGGGGTGCCGTCCACGACCCGGCCGAGGAAGCCGCGGACGGTCAGCGGGTAGGCGATCTCCTCGCCGGGACCGGCCAGCCCGGACAGGTCCACCTCGGTGGCGCCGGTGCGCAGCGGCGGCACGGGCACGCCGTGCCAGGCGCCGAGGGCGTCGGACACCACCAGGTCCAGCGGCAGCGGCCCGTCGGGCGTCTCGGCCTCGACGACGAGCGAGCGCGGCGTGCCGGGCACGGGCAGCCCGCCGAGTGCCGGGCGTCCGGCGGCGAGCCCGGCGGCCAGTTCGGCGACCGTGCCTTCGGACAGGTCGGGGCGGATGCGGTACGCCTGGGCGAGGCGGTCGGCGTCGAGGCCGACGAGCGTGGCGTCGTGCTTGTCGACCACGACCGTCGCCCGGTAGGCGGGCACGGCGGCGGTCACGCCGGGCAGCGCGGCGAACGCGCTGCCGCGCCCGAGCGCGTGCGGCCTGCCGCCCTCCGCCGGACCGTACAGCCGCAGGTCGGCGCCCGCCCGGTGGCTCGCCTGGTCGGCCTGCGAGGTCCGCCAGGTGGCGGCCGTGGACACGGTGGTGACGACGAGGGCGGCGGCCAGCGCGACCGACACCCCGCGCACGCCCGGCCGCCGCACGAGCAGCAGCAGGGACGCCACGCCGAGCACGCCGGCCAGCCCGAGCACGGCCGCCCGCGAGGTCGCCGCGACGGTGCCGAGCCTGGCCACCGTCGCGGGCAGCGCGCTTCGCGGGGTGCAGTCGGCGCAGCCCGCGTCCAGCAGGCTCTGACGCAGGCCCGCGAGGCCGGCGGCGATCGCCCGCGAGTCGCCGGCGCGCAGGTCGGGGACGAAGGTCCAGGACGCCTTGACGTTGGTGGCGAAGCGGTCGAGGAAGGTCCGCTGGTCGACCATCAGCGGGCCGTAGGTGGTGTAGTAGTCGCGTTCGTCGATGCCCCACGCCAGCATCGGATCGTCCGCCCAGCGCGGCCCGTGCGCGTCCTCCAGCAGGTAGATGCCGGTGATCCTGACCTTCACCGGCTTGCCGTCGATGCGTCCCTGGGCGGTGAACTCCTGCCCGGCGCGCAGCCTGGCGAGCGTGGCGGCCCGCTGCGAGACGACGGCCTGCACGGTGTCGCCGCCGTACGCCGGCCAGGCACCCGCGACGAGCCTGGCGTGCTCGCGCAGGTCGCTCATGCTGTCGAACCTGAGCCGCTCGGGCCGGCGCTGGTTCTCCTGGCCCGGCATCGCGTAGGCGTCGGAGTGGAGCCGGATGCTCGCCTCGCCCGCCGTCCCGGCCAGCGCCGCACCGGTCCGCTCGCGGACGATCCCGTCGATGCGGGGGAACGTCTCGGTCGTGATCAGCCCGCTGACCGTGACCGAGGTGGCCTCCGGCGGCGCGGACGCCAGCGCCTCCCGCAGGTCGGGCCCACCCAGCGACACGGCGTACGCCCCGAGCCCGGCCAGCGCGGCGGCCGGCAGCACGACGGCCAGCCCTTTCAAGAGAACGCGACTCCACATGGACACCCCGACAAGCTCCCAGCGAACGCGCTGAAGATCAAGACCGGAGAGGCCACAGTCGATCGGCACGGCAGCATTCAGCCGCCCGAATCACACCTTTTAATATCGGCGAAACTCGGCCCGGGGACCGCACTGGCATTCCATCGTCTTTAGTCTGATACTGGCAAATACAAGATTCGCTCATTTTCATCCGGAGAATCGCAGGCAGCCGCGCGTTCAAGGCTTGCGAAGAATGAAAGGGCGCTATGGTTGGGCGCCGGCTCACGCAAGGATGTTCCCTATTCAGCAGGGGTGGAATCCGTGGCGAAGCAGCTTCTGAGCGGCCTTACCGGGGCGGATCGCGCAAGCCGCCGGCATGTCCATGTCACCTTCGTGCAGAAAGCCTTCACGGCCGACGACGGCCGGCTGCTCCTGGTGCGCAAATCGGCCGACGACCCTTACCATCCGGGCCTGTGGGAGGCGCCGGGCGGGCGCATGCAACCGGCCGAAGGGCTGGATGAGCACATCGTCCGCGAAGTACGCGAGGAATCGGGCATCGACATCGAGCCGGGGCCGCCGTTCCACATGTGGGACTGGCTCATGCGCGACGGGGGCCGCTCCCCGGTCCGCGCGATCGCGGTGGGCCGGATCTGCAAACCCCTGTCCCGCCGCCTTTCCCCCGCCCATCAGGTGCCCGGCGACCACATCAGCGAGGTCCGCTGGGTGGCGCTCGGCGAGCTACCCGGATACCGGCTCATTCCCGGGATGGACCTGGCCGTCGAGCATTTCGTCCGCCTGCACAGGCAGGGTCTCGCCGACTCCCTCTCGGCATGACGGCCGCCGTGCCGTCCGGTGACCGGGCGGGCAGCCTGGTCGTCGTCGGGGAGATCCGCATGGACATCCGCGTCCGCCTCGACTCCCTGCGCTTCGGCGAGCTCGACACCAACCGCCTGCATTACGCGCCGGTCCACATCACGCCCGCCGGGGTGGCACTCGGCCTGGCACGGCAGGCGGTCCACCACTTCGACCGGGTCGAGCTGGTAGCCAGGATCGGCCGGGACGCGTTCACCGAGACGATCCTGGCCGAGCTGGCCGCCCTGGGCGTCGAGCCGCGTCTCACTGTCGTGGAGGGCGTCTCCACCGGCCGCGTCGTGGTGGTGCGCGACGCGGAGCCGGGCGACGGGGTGCGGCTCATGGTCGCCGAGGCGCTGCCGGAAGGGCAGTTGCTCGCGCCCTCGGACGTGCGCGCGGCCGGCCGGGCGATCGCCTCGGCGGACGTCCTGTTCCTGACCGGGTACGAGCTCCTCTATCCGCGGTCGGCGGAGGCGGTGCTGGAGGCGGCGGGCATCGCCCGGTCCGGCGGCGCCCTGGTCTGCGTCGACATGGTGCCCCACGACATCCACCTGCGCCTGGACGCCCGCCGGTGGCTGCCCGCGCTGAACACGGCCGACGTCGTCGTGGGCGAGCTGCAGACGCTCAACGGCCTGCTCGGCACGCGGTGCGCGACCCCGGCCCAGCTCTTCCCGCATCTCGACGCGGCGGTGCCGGGCCGTCCGGTGTGGCTCATCCGGTCGGGGGCCGGCAACATGGGCCGGTCCACGGTCTACCATCACGGCCTCGCGCACCGCGACTACGAGACCGGCTACGAGCGCGCCCCCGAGTCCATGGGGTTCGGTGACGCCGTGACCGCGGCGGAGCTGCGGTGGCTGCTGTCCGCCTGGCCGCTCAGCAGCCGGTCGGCCCACGGCAGCAGCGCGCGCAAGGTCGCCAGGAAGAGCTCGCGCGTCGCCGGCGTGCCGTAGGTCTCCTGCCAGCGCCACGGCCGTCCACCGGCGGCGGCCTTCCTCAGGAACTGCGAGGGCAGCGGCGTACGGCACGGGTAGACGGCCGGGCCCGCCTCGTCCTCGACGTAGAGGTAGGAGGTCCGGCGGCGGTAGAGGCCCGTCACCTCGTACGGCCCGGCCCGCAGCCCTTCGGCCTCGACCCTGCCGCGCAGCGACGGCAGCCCGGGCACGCAGTGCAGGTGGGCGTGGTCGATGCAGGCGCCGGCTCCCTGCGAGGTCGCCGGGCCGTGCTCGAAGAAGGTGACGGGCACCCCGTACACGCTGGTGAGCACGCCGGTCACCAGGGCGCGGCAGGCGGCGAGCTTGCCGAGCAGTTCCGGCGGGCACGCGCCGAAACACGGGTGGTGCGCGGTGGACACCAGCAGCAGATGCCCCTGCCGCAGCGGCGCGAGATCCGGGACGCACCAGAGGTCGTCGTCCCCCCACAGCACGCCCGCCGCACCGGGCACCCCGGCGTCGGCGTTCATCCGGAATCGATAACGGGCGCAGAAAACACAATCCGCATCCCCGGCCCGTCCTTGCGCTCCTTTCCGCCCTATTACCGTCCCGTCCTTTTCCGCTCCGGTGAGTCCCGCCGCGTTCATGCGTTCCAGCCAGGACGCGCTTTCGGCCCGCGGCACCGGCCCCAGCATCACGGTCCCGCCCGGAGCGGCGAGCGAGAGCGCCCGCTCGGCGAGATGGGCGCCCGTCGTCAGGTCGCAGTGGACGCGCCGGAAGAACTCCGAGGGGTACGGCAGCGCCCGGCCTGCGGGCCTTCTGACCACGGTCCCCTCCACCGCGTAGCCGTCCGGCGACGATCCCAGATGCACCAGTCCCGCCCCGTTCCGGAGGGAGTCGGCCCATCGCGGGGTTCCGCCGATGACCATCGTGTCGCCCTCATCCATGCGCTCCCACTCCAAAAGGGACGCCGAAAATATGGATTTATCCAGATCAATTACGAAAGGCTCACCAAACATATTCAACTGCTCCATCCCCGGCAACACCATCAATAGGTACGATGCGTGCAAGATCTCAGGTGGCCCGGCACGAAAGGGCTCGATGTCCGAGATAGATCTGACCCAGGTGGAGGGTGCGCTGCGCCGGTCGATGAGCCTGCTGCGCCGGACGTACGCGGAAAGCCCCGCAGGCGGTGGCGGCTGGTATCACATGCTCGAAACTCCTCCCCCGGGCGCGACCGCCACCGCCGTGGCGCTGCTGGCCTTCCACGCCGCGGGCGAGACCCCCCACCACCTCACCGACGCCCTCGCCTTCCTCCGGGCGCGGCAGCTCAAGGCCGACGATCCCCGCGTCGACGGCGGCTGGTGGACCAACACCAGCGGTGAGCGGCCCGTCGTCGAGGCGACGGCCTGGGTGATCCGATGCCTGGCGACGCTCCGGTGCGACTCCCGCCCCGACTCCCCCGACCTGGCGCGCGCGGTGGAGTGGCTTCGGCACAACCGCCACCCTTCGGGCGGCTGGGGATCTTTCGCCGACTGCCCGCCGCGAACCTGGCTCACCTGCCTGGCGATCCGCGCCCTCGTGGCCGCGGCGCCGTACGATCCGGCCATCGAGCCGGGCGTGGCCTGGCTCCTCGACCAGCGCCTGTTCCCGCAGGCCTGGGGGGCCGAACCGGGCAGCGCCGCACCACGCGTGGCACACACGGCGATGGCTCTGACGACGCTGCTGGAGGCCGGGGCCGACCCGGCGGACGAACGGCTGAGCGGCCGGTTCGACTGGCTGCTCGAACACGTCGACACCGGTTCGCTGGACGAGAAGCGCAATCGGGTCGAGAGCACCGCGGTGGTGCTGCCGACCGCCGCCGGAAACGAGATCTGGCGGCCCCCGCCGCTCATGCACTACGCGCTGCCGGTCGCCGCCACGGCCCTCATGCGCCACCCCCGGGCGCCCGAGCCGGACGTGCTGGCCCGGCTGTCGGAGGCCGTCCACCGCATCGTCACCGACCAGTGCGAGGACGGCTCGTGGCCCAACAACCACGACATGAACCTCACGCTGTGGGGCGTGTGGCCGTGCGTGGAGACGCTCGCCGGGTTCCGCGCGCTACCGCTCGCGCGCGCCGCGGACCGGATCGTCTGGGCGGACGGCGTCATCGTGATCCGCCAGGGCAACCGCGACCTGCCGCTGGGAACGGTCCTGAAGCCCCTGCTGCCGGCCCGGCCGGGACCGCATCCGCTGCGCTGGGCCCGCAGGCACTGGGCCTGGGTCGTGCTGGCCACCTTCAGCCTGGGCGGCACCGCCGGGCTGCTCGCCCGGCTCATCGAGCCCAAGGACCTGGCTCTGGGCCTGCTCGTCCCCGTGGCGCTGCTGGTGATATCGGCGATCATGCAGCGCAAGCAGAGCTGAACCGAATGCTTTGGTGTCCCAGTCGTCCCCCGACTGGGACAAGTAGAGATTATGGCCTTCTGTCCGGTTTGTATAGGTTTCGTGTGACCTGTTTCTCAGCCCGCCGCGCCGGCGGCATTTCGTCGGCCGCGTCTGCCATCATGCCGCTCACACCGATCAAGGAGTGAGCATGACCGCGCCCCCCGCCCCCTTCCCCGGCTCCGAGACGCTGGGCGACATCTACTGCGTCTCCTTCGTACGCAACCTCTCCCCGGACGAGGTCCTGCGCCGATTCGGCGTGAATGAGGACACCATCGAGGAGGTGGCGTTCGGCGACCTGGACGAGCGCTCGATCGACAGCATGCGGGACGACGCCGCCGGCTACATCGGCGCCACGAAACTCGGCGAGTGGGCCGTGGTCGTCGAACCCGGAGGCTGGCAGCTCGCCGTCGACCACGACGTCTACGGCCCGGTCTCACGGCGGACCGAGGTCGTGTCGGTCTGCCGCCACGACTACGCCCAGGACACCTTCGCCTACATCGTCGACGGCACGCCGGTCGTCACCTTCGACCCTCGGTATCCGGACATCCGCTCGGGCACCGACCCGGACCGCTTCGCCGCCGAGATGCGCGAGGCCGGCCTGGACCCTGCCGCCGACGCCGACACCGACCACCCGATCGAGCGGGCGTTCGCCCTGGCCGCCCGGATCACCGGGCTGACCTTCTCCCCGGACCTGCCGAACCTGCCGTTCCTCGGCGCGGAACCGCTGGAGGACTGATTCCAGGCCGCGGCCCGCACCCGAAAACTCATCGTCGTCCGCATCGCCCCCATCAGCATTCGTCTGCGATCTTCGAGGTGCCGGGTGCGCGGCTCATCGCCGTCGTGGCCGTTCCCGCGATGCTGGGCACCGCGTCCGTGGCGGCCGCGGTGCTGTCGGCGTACGTCGAGCGCGGGTTCCAGCCCGGGACCGGCTGGCGGGCCGTCGTCGCGGCGGCCCTGCGTCAGCTCCCCGGCCGCAGCGTCCGCCTGATCTCCTGGGTGACCCCGGCCAGTTCGTCGTTCAGGTAGAAGTGGCCGCCGGGGAACGACCTGAAGGCGAACGTGCCGCGCGTGTGATCCCGCCACGAGCGTGCCGCGCTGAGGCTGGTGCCCGGGTCGGCCTCGCCGGCCAGTGCGGTCGCCGGGCAGGTGAGCACACCCCCGGCGTATCGGTAGCGCTCCAGGGCCTTGTAGTCGCTGCGGATCGGGCCCAGGACGAGGCGCATCAGCTCGGGGTCCAGAAGCAGCGAGTCGTCCGTGCCGTTGAGCCGGCGCATCTCGGCGATGATCCCGTCGTCGTCGCGCAGGTGCACCTCCTCCGACCGCTCGGAGGAGGGACCGCGCGCGGCGGAGACGAACAGATGCGGCACCGCGATCCCGTCGCCTTCGAGCCGCTGCGCCACCTCGAAGGCGAGCGTGGCCCCCATGCTGTGCCCGAACAGCGCCGGAGGCGGACCGGCGAGTTTCCGCACCCGCCGGAAGATCTCGTCTGCCAGCGCGTGGAGGTCCTCGACGCACGGCTCGGAGACCCGGTCCTGGCGGCCCGGATACTGGATCACCAGCACTTCCAGGTCGGGCAGGAGCGCCTGCGACAGGGGGACGAAGTAGCTGGCGGAACCGCCGGCGTGCGGGAAGCAGACCAGTCGCGGCGCGTCAGGCGACGGCTCGTGGAAGCGGCGGATCCACAGATCGCCGTGGTAGGGGCTCATCGGCGTTCCAGCTGGGTCATGTGGGCGGCGACGCGATCGGCGGTGGGGCGCTGGAGGCTGTCCACCACCTGCCCGTCGGTCAGGAACACCACCGAGTCGGCGTAGGAGGCGGCGACCGGGTCGTGGGTCACCATGATCACTGTCCGGTCGTGCCGGTCCACCATCGCGCGGACGAGCTCCAGCACCTCCTTGGCGCTGCGGGTGTCGAGCGCACCGGTCGGCTCGTCGGCGAACAGCACCGCCGGCTGCGTGATGAGGGCGCGGGCGATCGCGACCCGCTGCTGCTGCCCGCCGGACAGCTCGGCCGGACGGTGCGAGCTCCGCTCCGCCAGGCCGACCTCGGCCAGGGCGCGGCGAACCTGCTCGTCGGCGGGTTTGCGACCGGCCAGGAGCAGCGGCAGCCCGACGTTCTGCGCGGCCGTCAGCGCGGTGATCAGGTTGAACGCCTGGAAGACGAAGCTGATCCTCTCGCGGCGCAGTACGGTGAGCCGCTGCTCGTCCAGCGTGGCCAGATCGACGCCGGTGAGGATCACCTGGCCGGAGTCCGGCCGGTCCAGCCCGGCCGCGCACTGCAGCAGCGTGGACTTGCCCGATCCCGACGGCCCCATCACGGCGGTGAAGCTGCCGGTGGCGAATCCGATGCTCAGGTTCGCCAGCGCGGTCACCGCGGCGCTCCCGGTCCCGTACGTCTTGCGCACCGAGCGCAGCTCGACGGCGAAGTCCATGGCAGTCACCTTCTCTGTCGTCACTCTGACACCGGCGCGGGAGTACGCAGAGCCGCCATGGCGGTCAGCGTCGTGGCGAGGATGGCGAGCAGGGCGCTCGTGGCGGCGAACGCGAGGACGGGCGCCCAGGGGATGGCGAGCGTGGCGCCGGGCACGATCTGCGTGAGCGCGGCGAGCAGCCCCGCGAAGTTGACCGCCGACGCGCCGGTGGCCAGCACCATCGCGGCCGCCACGATCACCACCGATTCGACCAGCAGCGCCGCGACCGCCTGCCGTGACGTGGCTCCGACCAGCCTCAGCATGGTCAGATCCCGCCGGCGCCCGGTGGCGGCCATCACCATGGTGTTGACGATGGCGATGCAGCTGTAGACGATGGCGATCCCGAGCGTCACCAGCATGCCGATCACGCTGGTGCCCTGGTCGCCGGTGCCCGCCGTGGCGACCCACTGCTCCTTGGTCAGCAGCGCGGCGCCCAGGCCGGCGCTCCTGTCCCGCAGCGCCGCGACGGCGTCGGCCCCGGCCCGCACGTACGCCACCTCGGCCGGGCTCGCCCCGCCGTCGGAGGCGTCCAGGTAGAAGTCTCCACCGCTGCTCGTGCTCCCCACGACCGCGGCCACCGTGAGCTGGACCGGCTTGCCGTTGTCCGGCGTGACCTGGACGCGCCGGCCGACGTCGAGCTCCCAGATCTCCGACACCACGATGCTGCCGGGCCCGAAGTCGCGCAGCGAGCCGGAGAGCAGGGGCAGGGAAGTCATCTCGGCGAACCGCGCCGAATCGGTGGCGTAACCGAAGAACGCGTCGGTCATCCCAGGCTCAAGGGCCGAGCGCACGGTCATCGGCGCGAGCGGGGCGACCTGGACGCCGGGGATCGATCGCGCCTGTTCGAGGGCTTCGACGCCGATGGTCGCGCCGCTCGCGGGGACCAGCACGTGGTCCGCGCGTAACCGGGCGCCCGCCTCGGCCGCCTGGGCCTGGCCGATCGTCTCCAGCGCGCCGAGCAGGCTGATCGACATGCCGGCGGTGATGAGGATGGGCAGCGTCGTCGCGGCCGTGCGCCGGGCCATGGTGAGGGTGTTCTCCCGCACCAGGGTGCCGATCGCGCTGCCACCACGCGCCCACGGCCAGGTCAGCAGCTTCAGGATGGGCGGGATGAGGGCCGGGGTCAGCAGCGCCACCGCCGCGATCAGCGTGAGCAGCACCCAGAGGTAGACCACGGGGACCGTGGCGATCTCCGGCAGGACCGCCGCCACCACGCCCATCCCCATGATCGAGATCGCCAGGAGCGCGAGGCCCCAGCCGGTCCGCGCCGACCGGCCGCGCTGCGACCGGGGCGGGTCGCCGTCCGACTCGCGCAGGGCCTGCGTCGGCCGGATGGCCGCCGCGCGGCGCGAGGCGGCCGACACGCTCAGCCCCGCCACCGCCAGCCCGGCGAGGCAGACGAGCACGAGCGGCAGGGGCGAGATCGACACCTCGAACCAGGACGGCGCCAGGCCGCCGGAGGCCAGCACCGAGGCCAGCACCGGGGCGCCCGCGAGGCTGATCAGCACGCCGATCACGCAGGCCACTCCGGCCAGGAGCAACGCCTCGACCACGATCATCTGCCGCACCTGGCGGGGAGTGGCGCCGATCAGGCGGAACAGCGCCAGCTCACGGGTGCGCTGGATCACCGTGAGGGCGAAGGTGGAGGCCACGATGAAGACGGTGGCGAACCCCGTCACCCCCGCGGACACGCTGAGCAGCACCACGGTCCCGGTCAGCGCGGCGCGTTCCTGCGGGAAGCCCGTGAGCGCCGAGTTCATCACCAGCGCGATGGTGGCAATGACGCCGACGCCCAGGGCGAGCGCGACGAGGGCCACGACGAAGGCCACCCACCGCGCCCGAAGCGTGCTCATCGCGATGCTCAGCACGAGCGAACCTCCACACCTTCTGCGACCGGGGGGACAGGGACGACTACCGCGTCAGCGAGCCGTGCGGTGGCGGGAGAAGTCTCCGTGCCATTCTCCGGACGGCTCGATACGCAGGCCAATCCTGCCCGCCGACGGACAGGATTCCAATACATCCACCGAATATAGTAAGACTATAGCGTTTCATGAAATGATGGTGCGCTCGCGATAAATCAAAATGGCGGGGATTCGCCATTCCGGGCACTGGCTGCATGCCCGGGGTGTAGTTAGCTACCGCGAAGAAGTAGGGCAGTCCTTACCGACACTTGCCAAGAAACCTGACACGATGGGTGTATGAGGGAGACGGACTCGCGAGAATGGTGCCCGGTCCTGCTGCGCCGCAAGCAGCCCGGCGGATGCGCCGGGTGCCCGAACGGGGCGGTGTCGAGGCCGGCGGCGGAGAAGGAACAACCGGCTCACGGGCACAGTTGACAGAGACAGCCGTTCAGGAGCCCAAATACGCGACCCGTATCCCGCCCGTGGTGTTGCGCACCGAAATCTCGTTGGCGGCGCCGGTGGTCGCGCGTACGCCGACGGCCGGTTCGCCGAGCCCGCCGCGAATATCGAGTGCGTAGTCGTCACCCTCGGGCACCTCCACATCGATGTCACCGGCTTCCGAATCGGCCCGCAACGAAAGCGGCGCCCGGACGAATCTCAGCGCTATGTCGCCCAGCACGGCGTCGGCCTCGACGTCCGCCGCCCGCAGGCCCGTGCCCGTGATCGCACCGGTCTCCGTGGTGAGCCGCAGCGCCCCGGTCAGGTCGCGCAGCGTGATGTCCCCTTCGGCGGTCCGTGCGTCCACCGCGGTCCCGGCCGGTACGCGGATCGTGTAGCTGACCCAGCAGGCCGCGATCAGCAGCTCCTCGTCACAGCTCGCCTGGATCCGGAGCGCGTCGCCGGACCACTGCTCCTGCAGCGCCGGCTTGGGGCCCGACCACGTCAGGCGCCGTTCGATGTCGACCCGGCCGGCCTCGCCCGGGACCAGGCGCACCTCACCGATCCCGAGGTCGAGGGTGATCCGGCTGACCGCGCGCTGGTGGGTCTGCCGCTGCGTCGCGGTCTCCCTGGCCAGCCAGGACCATAACGACAGGCCGATCAGCACGGCGATCATGAGCGCCGCCCCGGCCCCGAGCGTGATCCAGCCGGCCCGTGCCCCGCGCGACGCCGTCATCAAGCCTTCAGGTATTTCAGCACGGCGAGCACCCTTCGGTGGTCGGTGTCGGTCGTCTGCAGGTCGAGCTTGGTGAAGATGCCGTTGATGTGCTTGGCGACCGCGCTCTCGCTGATCGCCAGCCCCATCGCGATCCCCGCGTTCGACCTGCCCTCGGCCATCAGCGTCAGCACCTCACGCTCGCGCAGCGACAACCGGGCGAGGCTGTCGGGCCTGCGGCGGACGAGCAGTTGCGAAACCACCTCGGGATCGAGCGCCGTGCCGCCCGACGCGACGCGGCGCACGGCGTCGAGGAACTCGCGGAAGTTCGCCACGCGGTCCTTGAGCAGGTAGCCGAGACCGCTCGACTCCCCGGCGAGCAGTTCGGTGGCGTACTCCTCCTCCACGTACTGCGACAGGACCAGCACGGCGACCTGCGGCCACCGCTCGCGGACGACCAGGGCGGCGCGCATGCCCTCGTCGGTCTGGGTGGGCGGCATCCGCACGTCCACCAGCGCGAGATCCGGCTGGTGCAGCTCGACGGCGGCCAGCAGGCCCTCGGCGTCCGTGGCGGTCGAGACCACCTGGATCCCGGCCAGTTCGAGCATGCGGACCAGGCCCTCCCGCAGCAGCGCGGAGTCCTCGGCGATCACGACGCGCACGGCAGCTCCACGGAGATCACCGTCGGCCCGCCCACCGGGCTGTCGATGTGGAGTTCGCCGCCGACCGAGGTCACGCGTTCGCGCAGTCCGCGCAGTCCGGTGCCCTTCTCCAGAGTGGCGCCGCCGCCGCCGTCGTCGGCGATGTGGATTCGCAGCCGGTCATCCTGCCGGTTGACCTCGATGTGCACGTTGTCGGCCTCCGTGTGCTTGGCGACGTTGGTCAGTGCCTCCGAGACGACGAAGTAGGCCGCCGCCTCGATCGTCCTGGACGGCCGAGGCGCCACGTCGACGGTGAGATGCACGGGAAGCGGCAGTCTCGCCGCGATCCCGGACAGCGCCGCGTCGAGGCCACGGTCGTCCAGTACCGCCGGATGCAGCCCCCGGACGAATCCGCGCAGCTCGGTCAGTGCCTGCTTGGCTTCCTCGTGCGCGTCGGCGATCAGTTTGTGCGCGTCCGGCGGGAGGTGGGAGAGCAGTTCCCTGGCGATGCCCAGGTTCATGGCCAGCGACGTCAGGCGTTGCTGGGTGCCGTCGTGCAGGTCGCGCTCGATCCGCCTGCGTTCGGCGTCCGCGGCGTCGAGGAGGCGGATCTGGTTCTCCGACAGCACCTCGACCCGCTGCACCAGATGGTCGACGTGCGAGGAGGCCAGCAGGCGTTTGGCGATGGCGGCATCCCATGCGGCCATCGCGCGCACCACCCACGGCGTGGCGTGCAGGCACAGCAGGCCGGCCGACGTGAGCGCGGCCAGCGTCGCCGGCTCGTGCAGCCGCCAGCCGAAGCCGTTGCCGGCCGGCAGCGCCCACGCATAGGCGGCGATCGGCGTGCCCAGCAGGCCGACGGTCCACAGGGTCATCGAGACCGCCGCGCCCAGCGTGAGCCCCAGGCCGCTGAGCAGGCTGTAGGCCAGGCGCGAGCGGACGACGGGCTGCTGCGCCTCGGCCCGTACGCGCGCGCGCAGGCCCCGGCCGCCGGGAGGCCGCGGGACGACGGCCGGGATCGGCTCGCCGCGCAGGGCGGCGAAGCGGGAGCGGTGCATCCGCGTGCACATCCGGCCGAGCCACAGCAGGCCGGACAGCGGCAGCCGGCGGACGCCGACGAGGGCGAGCATCAGGACGACGGTGCCGGCCACGCTGAGCACGGTGAACGCCAGCATCCCGACGACGCTGCCCGCGGCGATCTGGAACGTGGCCAGCCAGGTGCCGGCCTGCCACGGCGCGCGCAGCACCCGTCCCCCGACGGTCACGAGACCTCCCAGGTTCCCACGCGGTGCGGCCGTCTCCGATGGTAGGCAATCACGCGCCCGGTTCCGGGACAAGCCTGTAGAAATCACACCCTGGCCAACGGCTCGGGCTCGTGCTCGCGGATCCCGATGCGCCGGTGCACGCGGCGCATCCCCCACGGCGCCCACCAGTTCCAGCGGCCGAGCAGGGTCATGGTGGCGGGCAGCAGGAGGCAGCGCACCAGCGTGGCGTCGACGATCACGGCGACCAGCAGGGCCAGGCCGAGCTGTTCCAGGTCGCCGATCTTCGAGGCGCCGAAGCACGCGAAGACGATCCCCATGACCGCGGCGGCCAAGGTGATCAGCCGTCCGCTGTGCTGCAGGCCGTACCGCACCGAGGTGTTCGTGTCGTGCCCCCGGTCGGCGTACTCCTTGATCCGGGCCAGCAGGAACACGTGATAGTCCATGGCGAAGGCGAAGCCGAACGCGAACACGGTGACCAGCAGGTAGACGCTCAGCCCCGAGACGGGCAGCGTGTCGAGCGGGCCGGACAGCCGGCCTTGCTGGAACAGCAGCACGAGCATGCCGAAGGTCGCCGACAGCGACACGATGTTCAGCGCCACCGCGACCAGCGGCGCGATCAGCGAACCGGTCATCAGGAACAGCAGCACGAGCATCGCGAGGAGCGCCACGGCGATGGCCAGTGGCAGGTCCCGGGAGGTCCGGTCGAGCAGGTCGTGGAGCCCGGCGGTCTCCCCCGTCACCCATGAGCGGACCCCGTCGGGCCGGTCCGCCCGCAGCCGGTCCAGCACCTGTTTCGCGACCGGGCCCTGCGAGTCGCCACGCACGAGCACGGCGACCGACGACAGGCCGGGGCCTTCGGCGCGGGCCGGCTCGACCCTGGCCACGCCGGGGGCGCCGCGCAGTCCGGCGCTCCACGCCTCCAGTTCGGCGGGGCCGTGCTCGGCGACCACCCGCAGCGGCGGGTTGCTGGTGAAGCCATAGTGTTCGGACACCTCACGTTCGACCTGCAGCGACTGCATGCCGGGCGGCACGCTGTCCGCGCCGGCCATCCTGATCTCGAGGTTGGTGAGCGTGCTGCTCGCGACCGCCAGGACGATCAGCACACCGGCGAGGACCAGCACGGGTACGCGCTGGGTGATCCGGGCGATCCTGGCGAACACCCCGCTGACCGGCCGGGTCCGGGCCCGCGACGGCCTGACGCGTCCGCCGAACACCCCCAGCAACGCCGGGACCAGCGTGACCGCGGCCAGCATGCCCAGCAGGGCCGAGGCGATCCCGGCGGCGCCCATCGTCTGCAGGCGCGGCTGCTGGATCACCAGCAGGCTGGACAGCGCCGCCGCGACGGTCAGCGCGCTGAACAGCACCGTGCGCCCGGCCGTCGCCCAGGCGCGGCGGATGGCCTCCGGCCGGTCGTGCCCGGCGGCGAGCTCCTCCCGGTACCGGGCCACCAGCAGCAGGCCGTAGTCGATGGAGAGCCCCAGCCCCAGCAGGTCGACCACGCTGAGCACGGTGTTGTCGATCTGCAGGACCCGGGTCGCCAGCAGCATCAGGCCGAACGACGACGCGATGGTCGCGACCGCCGTGATCACCGGGATGCTCGCGGCGAGCAGGCCGCCGAACACGAAGACCAGCACCACCAGCGTGATCGGCAGCGAGTACATCGTCGCGTTCGCCATGTCCTGCTGCGCCAGCGCGTTCGTGTCGTCGGAGATCAGGTCGATCCCGCCGAACCGCACGCTCACCCCGGGGTGTCCCTCGGCCAGATCGCCGAAGCGGTCCTGCGCCTGCCGTAGCGGGAGGCTCTGGTCGCCGGCCTTCACCAGCTGGACCTGGACGGCCGCGCCGGATCCGGTGTCCGCCGCGTACGGCTCGCCGACCGCGTGCACCCCGGGGATGCCCCGCACGTCGGCGACCGCCCGGGCGAGCTCCGGCGCGGCGCGGTCGATCCCGGCCACCACGGTGGTGAACTCGCGGCCGTGCACGCGGCCCTCCACCAGGGCCCGCTGGCCTTCGTCCGCTTCCAGGCCCCTGATGAAGTTGGCGGAGCTGACGGTCTGGAGGAGGGGGCCGACCGACGTCCCTCCTGCGATGACGATCAGGATCCAGGCCGCGATGACCCAGCCCCGGCGGCGGTAACAGAAACTGCCGATCCGACTCAACATGCTCTTCACTGTCGCAGCCGGGGAAGCCGCTGTCGGTACTGCCTGATGCCGTTTCCGGGTGGCACTAGCTACAGCCCCTCCGCGACCAGGACCGTCGTCACTCGCCGCCGCTCGGCAGCCGGCCTCCGTGCGGGGTGCCGGCGACGTCGCGGACGGACGGGTTGAGCGCCGCGGCGACGACGAGCAGGCCCATCAGAGCGGTCATGCCGAGCACCGAGTTCGTCACCCCCCACCAGGTGAGCGCGGCGCCCGCGAGCAGGCTGCCCAGGAAGTTCGCGCCCGACCCGAGCGTCATCATCACGCTCAGGACGCGGCCGAAGAGGTGGTCGGGCGTCACCTGCATGGTGTAGACCGAACCGGCGACGTTGAACACCCCGGACACGTAGCCGTTGCAGGCGAACAACACCGCCAGCAGCCAGGGGTCGGTGACCCACGCGAGCGGCGCGATGCAGATCGCCCACACGAAGAGCCCGCCGACGACCAGCGTCCGCATGGTCACCTGCCGCCGCCACACGGTCGCGGTCATCGCACCGGCCACGCCGCCGATGCCGCCCGCGGTGACCACCAGGCCGACCACCGCGGGCGAGTAGCCGCCGTCGTGGATGACGGCGAACAGGGTCAGCGTCATCCCCATGAAGATCATGTTGCTGGCGGAGATCAGCAGCATCGCCGCCCGCAGGAACGGCTGCCGCCACACCCATCGGATGCCCTCGGAGATCTCCGCGTACAGCTTGCCCCGCGCCTCCGGCGCGCCCTCCGCCTGGAACGGCTTGCGGATGAACAGCAACTGCACCAGCGAGATCAGGTGCATCACCGCCGTGAGCAGGAACGGGGTCCAGCGCACGAGGCTGAACAGGAGGCTGCCCAGCGGGTTGGCGAGCATGTTCACGCCCTGCATCCGAGCCTCGTTGCGGCTCAGCGCGACCGGCACCTGGGACTCGTGCACCAGGTTGCGCACGGCCGAGCGCTCCGCCAGCTCGTAGAAGATGCTCAGGCTGCCCTGCACGAACGCCGCGATGATCAGGTGAGGCAACCAGATCGCGTCGGCCAGGACCGCGACGAACACGCTGACGGCGACCACCACGCACCCGAGATCCGAGAAGATCATCAGCCGCCGCCGGTCGAACCGGTCGACGATCGCGCCCGCGGGCACCTGGACCAGCAGGTGCGGCAGCGAGGTCGCCGCCGCGATGAGGCCGGTCGCCAGGGTGGACTCGGTCTGCCAGAGCACCAGCAGCGGGTAGACCGTCATGGTGAGCATGGCGCCGAGCGAGGTGAACCCGGCGCCCGTCCACAGCAGCATGAAGTCCCGGTTGCGGTTCAGCGGCAGGATGCCGGCCACCGGCTCCTGCGGCTGCGACTGCGACTGCGTGGTGCTCATCGGGTCACCTGCCCCAGGTGGGCCTTGAGCAGAGTGGCGATCTCGGCGAGCGGCCCCGGATCGGTCATCTCGTGGTGCGCGCAGGAAATCTCGTACTCCTTGATGCTCCCGGTGACGTACGCCCGCCACAGCTCACCCGGCGAGGACACCGGTTTGCCCTGTGCGGCCGTGAAGAACAGCAGGTCGCCGTCGAACGCGGCGTCCGGCGGCTGGGTTCCGATGCCTTCCTCGTTGCGGTAGACGCGGTAGATCGACCGCAGCGTCGGTTCGTCGAGGTTCGTCAATGGTGAGCCACTGTCCTTGATCGCCGCGAGTGGGGATTCGGTGTCGCTGAGGACCTCGCGCAGCAGGGCGAAGGTCAGCGGGCGGCCGTCCAGGGCGCCGGTGTCGACCCCGGTCTCCCGCAGGATGTTGCCGATGAACTCGGCCTCGCCGGGCACCTCGCCCGCCTCCGCCTCGGGATAGGCGTCGAGCATCGCCAGCAGGTCCACCTGGTGCCCGAACTTGCGCAGGTGCACGGCGATCTCGTGGGCGATCTGCCCGCCCCACGACCAGCCCAGCAGGCGGTACGGGCCCTCCGGTGCGACCGTGCGGATCTGCTCGGCGTAGTCCGCGGCCATCTCGCCGATCGACCGCGGGCTCCGGTCCGGCTGGGTGATGCCCCGTGCCTGGATCCCGTAGATCGGCTGGTCCGCGTCGAGCAGCCCGATCAGCCGGGCGTAGGGCCAGGCCAGGCCGCCGGCCGGGTGCACGCAGAACAGCGGCGGCCGGTCCCCGCCGGTCTGCAGGGGAAGCAGGACGCCCAGTCCGGCGTCCGCGGCGTCGGTGCCCAGCCGCCGGGCGAGCGCCGCGACGGTCGGGGCCTCGAACACGACGCGTACCGGGAGTTCGTGGTCCAGCACCGAACGGATCCGCGAGGCGAGCCGGATCGCCAGCAGCGAGTTGCCGCCCAGCTCGAAGAACCCGTCCTCGACGCCGACCCGTTCCAGACCCAGCACCTCGGCGAACAGCCGGCAGAGGGTCTCCTCCCTGGCGTTGCGCGGCTCGCCGGCGGACACCAGGCCGGACAGGTCGGGCGCGGGCAGCGCGGCCCGGTCGAGCTTCCCGTTGGCGGTGAGCGGCAGGGCGTCCATGACGACGATCGCGGCGGGCACCATGTGGCCGGGCAGCCATTCGCCGGCGAAGCGCCGCAGTGACACGGCGAGTTCACCCGTACGGCGCGCGCCGGCGGGGTCGTTGACCGTGTCCGGCCACAGCCGGTCCTGCCGTGCCAAGTAGATGCCGTCCAGCGCGGCCGGCGACGCCGTGCCGGGCAGGAAGACCGCGTCGAAGGCGTCGGTCCTGGCCCGCGACCAGGTCAGGTGGGCCGAGCAGCCCCGCTCCGCCGCCCAGGCGTGCAGCGCTTCGGGGTCCTGCGCCGGGATGGGGGCGCTCAGTTGCGCCCGCGCCAGTTCCGGTGACACTCCCTGTGCGAGCGCCCGCGCCGCCGCGACCTCGTTGACCAGCCGCGCGTTCGGGATCCCGCTCACGCGCACCGGCCGGGTGAGGTGCCCGCCCAGGTCGTCGAGCTCGTGAACGTCCTTGCCCCAGACGAGTTCGGGCACCGCTCCCACGAACCGGCCGGCGGCGGGGGCCTTGTGCAGCACCACCTCGTAGCGGTGCCGGGTCAGCTCGTTGTGGCGGGCGCCCCGCTTCAGCCGGATGTCGACGGCGCCGACGTAGCCGTTCTCGGCCGCGAGGGCGGTGAAGAACTCCGGGTCGATGACCAGCTCCCGCTCCAGCAGCATCGCCCGTTCGACGCGGGCGACCATCGCCTGGTCCGCACCCTGGTCCGCGGGCTTGGGGTCCCTGCGGAACTGGATCGCGGTGTGCAGCGCCCGGAGGGTCTCGCCGCGGCGGACGTCGCCGACGAACACCCTGCCGCCCGGAGCCAGCAGATCGATCGCCTGATTGAGCACCTGCCTCAGGTAGGCGCCGTTGGGGAAGTACTGGACGACCGAGTTGATGATCACGGTGTCGAAGAAGCCGGACGGCAGCCCGTCGGTCACGTCCGCGGGCTGTGAGCGCAGCCGTACCTTGTCCTCCAGCCCCTGTGCCCGGATGTGCTCGCCGAGCAGCGCGATCGCGGACGGCGACAGGTCGGTGCCCCAGTAGGTCTCCACGCCGTCCACCAGTTCGGCCAGCAGGAGGCCGGTGCCGACGCCGATCTCCAGGACGCGCCGGGGCCGGTGTTCCGCGATCCGCGCGATCACGGCCGCGCGCCAGCTCTCCATCTCGTCGAGCGGGATCGGCTCACCCGTGTAGCTGGAGTCCCAGCCGCCGAAGTCGGTGCCGAAGGGGGTCGATTCGACGTCCGTGTGCTCGATGGACTCGTGGAGGTTCAGCCACTCCTCGACCTGGCGGCCCGCGCCGTCGTCGCCGCCCGCGGGTACGACGTAGGCGACCAGTTGCTCGTCGCGTGCCACGACCACCGCCCGTGACACGCCGGAGTGCCGGAGCAGGGCGTTCTCCACTTCACCCGGCTCGACCCGGAAGCCGCGGACCTTCACCTGTTCGTCGGCGCGGCCGAGGTATTCCACCGTGCCGTCGGGCCGCCACCGTACGAGGTCGCCGGTGCGGTACATCCGTTCGCCGGGCCCGCCGAACGGGCAGGGCACGAACCGCTCCGCGGTGAGGCCGGGCCGGTTGAGGTAGCCCCTGGCGACCCCGGCGCCGGCGAGATGCAGCTCGCCGGAGACGCCGATCGGCACGGGAAGCCCGTGGGCGTCGAGCACGTAGGCGCGGAGGTTCCACACGGGCCTGCCGATGACCTGTTCGCGTTCGCCGTCCATCCGGTGGTAGAGCGCGTCCACGGTGGATTCCGTCGGGCCGTAGCAGTTGTACACGGCGGTCCCGGCCGCCGACCCGAGCGTGCCGAGCAGCGATTCGCTCATGGGCTCGCCGCCCACGATCAGGACGGACGGGGGCGCCTGGGTCAGCAGCCCGGCGGTGACGAGCTGCTCGGCGAACGACGGGGTCACGTCGATCAGGTCGATGCGGTTCGTCCGCGCGTAGGCGACGAACGCGGCCGGGTCGTAGCGGCATTCGTCGTCCAGGACGTGCAGCTCGTGCCCCGCCACCATCCACAGGAGCGCGGCCACCGACGCGTCGAAGGAGATCGACGCGGCCAGCGCCACGCGGAACCTGCCGGTGCCCGCGAGCGGGCGGTACAGGCTGGCCAGGTGGTCGTGGAACAGGTTCACCACGTTCGCGTGCGTGACCACGACGCCCTTCGGCGTCCCGGTGGATCCGGAGGTGTAGATCACGTAGGCGGGGTTCGCCGGATCCGGCGCGGGCAGGCCGGCTACGGCCGGGTCCGCGGCGCGGGCGTCGTCCATGAGGGCGTCGTCCATCAGGAGGGTGTCGATCCCCTCGGGCAGGTCCACGCCCGCCCGCGTGACCACGACGGCGGGGGCCGCGTCCTGGACGAGGTAGGCGATCCGGGCGGCCGGGTAGTCCGGGTCGATCGGCACGTAGGCCGCGCCGGACCTGAGGATCGCCACGATCGCCACGACGAGTTCGGCCGAGCGCGGCAGCGCCACTCCGACCAGGCGTTCCGGCCCGGCTCCCCGGGCGACGAGCTCGCCCGCCAGGCGGGTGGCGCGCGCGTCGAGTTCCGCGTACGTCAGCGCGGTCCCGCCGGACACGACCGCCACCGCGTCCGGGGTGCGGGCGGCCTGGGCCAGGAACAGCTCCGGCAGGGTCGCGCGCGGCACCTCGTGCGCGGTGGCGTTGTTCGCCACCAGCACCTGCTCCCGCTCGGCGGGCTGCAGGACGTCCACTCCGGACACCGGGCGGGAGGGATCGTCGGCGAACGACTCCGCCAGCCGCACCAGCCAGCCGGCGATCCGCTCGGCGAACTCCCGGTCGAACAGGTCGGTCTGGTAGTCCAGCCGCAGCCCCATGCGGGCGCCCGGAGCGACGGCGAGGGACAGCGGATAGTGGGTGGCGTCGGTGCCCGCCGTGCCCACCACGCTCACCTGCGCGCCCATGTCCCGGTCGGCGTCGGTGGCCGGCGGGTAGTTCTCGAACACCATCAGCGTGTCGAACAGCGTCCCGCGGCCGGCCAGCCGCTGGATCTCCACCAGGCCGAGGTGGTGGTGCGGCAGCAGCTCCGCCTGCGTGCGCTGGAGGCGGCCGCACACGTCGGCGAAGGAGTCGCCCGGTGAGACGCGCATGCGGACGGGCACGGTGTTGATGAACAGCCCCACCATGTCCTCGACGCCCGCGATCTCCGGCGGGCGGCCGGACACGGTCGCGCCGAACACCACGTCGTCGCGCCCGAGCAGCCGGGCCAGGGCCAGTCCCCAGATGCCCTGGACCACCGTGTTGACCGTGAGCCCGGCCCGGCGCGCCTGCTGGGTGAGGCTCTCGGTGAGCTCGGGGCTCAGCTCCGCCTCGACCGTGCCCGGCAGCGACGGGATGTGGTCGCCGAGTTCCGGCACGACCAGCGTCGGCTCGTCGAGGCCGTCGAGCTCCCGCGTCCACGCCTGCCGTCCCGCGTCGGCGTCCTGCCGCGCCAGCCACTCCAGGTACGTCTTGTACGGGGTCGCCGGCGGCAGCCCCGCGGGGTCGCCGCGCTGCCGGTAGAGCGTGAGCAGATCCCGGAACAGCGGCGGCGCGGACCAGCCGTCCATGAGGATGTGGTGGTGCGTGAGGACGAGCAGCGTCCTGTCCTCCGCGTGACGGATCACCATGATCCGCAGCATCGGCGGCTTCGCCAGGTCGAACCGCTCCGCCTGGTCGGCGAGCAGCAGTCGTTCCAGTTCGGCGTCCCGCTCGCCCTCCGGCAGGTCGGTCAGCTCGATCCGGCGCAGCGGCACCTCCACGTCGACGGGGATCAGCTGCACCGGCGCGCCCTGGTTCTTGCGGGTGCGGAAGCAGGCCTTCAGGTTGACGTGGCGTTCCAGCAGGGCGTGGACGGCCACGCGCAGCGCCTCGACGTCGAGTTCGCCGTGGAACTCCAGGACCGTCTGGGGCATGTAGACGTCGACGGCGTCATGGTCGTAGAGGGAATGGAACAGCATTCCCTCCTGGAGCGGCGACAGGGGCAGATAATCGGCCAGACCTCGGCGCTTCATGCGCGGACTCTCATTCGTTGTCCCATTCGGTGGCAAGATCGTCAATTTCTTCCTGGCTCAGTTCGAGCAACGGCAGATCGGACGGGGTGTGACCGCCCGCGTCGCCCCGCCGCACATGCGTGACCAGGCCCCGCAGCGCCTCGGTCCACAGTTCGGCGAGTTCTTCCACATCCCTCCTGTCGATCCAGTCCGCCAGGAAGGTCCATGCGGCCTCCAGCCGCGGACCGGCGGGCAGGTCGTAGGTGACGGCGTTGATCTCCAGCGGGTGCCCCACGGCCATCCGCGGGCGCGGGGCCGGAGGCGGGGCCTCCCCGGTGGCGCGGCGGATCCGGCCGAGGTAGTTGAAGCCGATCTGCGGCGTCGGCAGCCCGGCCAGCCGCGTCGCGGTGTCGGCGTTGAGGTGGCGCAGCATCCCGAATCCGATGCCGTTCTCCGGGACGGCGCGCAGCTGTTCCTTCACCCGCTTCATGGCCTCGCCCACGGCCGGTCCGCCCGCGCGGACCGCCGCCCAGTCGACCGCGCCGGGGTCGACGGCCACGGGGAAGAGGCTGGTGAACCAGCCGACCGTGCGGGACAGGTCCACGCCCTCGGCGATGTCCTCCCGGCCGTGGCCCTCCAGATCGAGCAGCACCGCGCCGGGCGCGGCCGAGCGCCGGGCCCGCCACTGCGTGACCGCGAGCCCGAGCGCGGTGAGCAGGACGTCGTTGACGCGTCCGTGGAACGCCGCGGGCACGCTGGTCAGCAGCGGTTCGGTCACCTCGGCGGGGAGCGCCACGGTCAGCTCGCTCGTCCGGTCGGCGGTGTCGTGCGCCGGGTCGAGCGGGCGCCTGCCGAGCGCGGGATCCGGCGTGCCGAGCACCCGCGTCCAGAACGGCAGCTGCGCCACCCGGGCGGGTTCCCCGGCCTTCTCCCGCAGCAGCCGCGCCCATCGGCGGAACGAGGACGGCACCGGGTCCAGCTCGACCGGCTCACCGGCGGCCAGCGCCGCCCAGGCGGCGTGCAGGTCGGGCAGCAGGATCCGCCACGACACCCCGTCGACCACCAGGTGGTGCAGCACGAGCAGGAGCCGGCCCGCCCGGTCCTCGCCGTGGTCGAACCAGACGGCCCGGATCAGCACGCCCGCGTCCACGTCCAGGCCGGCCACGGCCACTTGCCCGTACCCGGCGATCGCGGCCTCGTCGAGCCCGGCCGCGTCCACGTGACGCACGCGGGCCGACGCGTCCACCGCGCCCTTCTCCGGCACCACGAGCCGCCACTGCCCGTCCTCCCGGGTCAGCCGCATCCGGAGGGCGTCGTGGTGGTCGAGGAGTTCCTGCAGCCCCTGGACGACCAGTTCCGGCCGGAGGCCGGCGGGCGTGGGCAGGAACGCCGACTGGTGGTGGGCGTCGATCGAGCCCTCCCGTTCGGCCAGCCAGGCGATGATGGGCGTGAGCGGGACGTCACCGAGCGCCTCGGCGGGGTCCTCGGCGACGCCGGCCGGCGCCGGCCGCATGACGGCGGCGAGCGCCTCCATCGACTGGTGGGTGAAGACGTCCCGGGGCGTCAGCTGCCAGCCCGCCCGGTGTGCCCGCGCCGAGAGCTGGATCGTCATGATGCTGTCGCCGCCGAGCTGGAAGAACCCGTCGTCGAGGCCGACCCGGTCGAGTCCCAGGACCTCGGCGACCAGCTCGCAGAGCACCTCTTCCCGCGGGGTGCGCGGGGCACGGTGCGCGGCCAGGTTCCGCGACCACGGCTCGGGCAGCGCCCGGCGGTCGAGCTTGCCGTTGGGGGTCAGCGGGATCGCGTCGACGTGCATGACCGCCGACGGGACGAGGTAGTCCGGGAGCAGGGCGGCGAGGTGCCCGCGCAGTTCCTCCGGACTCGCCGCGTCCCGCGCCGGGACGACGTAGGCGACCAGGCGTTTGACGCCCGGCTGGTCCTCGCGCGCCACGACCACGCTCGTGGTGACGTCGGCCCGCTGGTTCAGCACCGCCTCGACCTCACCGGGCTCGATCCGGAAGCCGCGGATCTTGACCTGCTCGTCGGCGCGGCCGAGGAAGTCCACCTGCCCGTCCGCGCGCCATCGGACGACGTCGCCGGTGCGGTACATCCGCTCGCCCGGCGCGCCGAACGGGCAGGGGACGAACCGCTCGGCGGTCAGGCCGGGCTGGCGCAGGTATCCCCGAGCCAGCCCGTCGCCCGCCAGGTAGAGCTCGCCGGGCACCCCGACGGGCATCGGCTGGAGGTGCTCGTCCAGCACGTAGACCCGGGCGTTCAGCAGCGGGGTGCCGATCGGCGGCGCGGCCCCGGGCGGCGCGGCCGCGACCAGCGCGGCCACCGTGAACTCCGTGGGGCCGTAGGCGTTGAACATCCGGCGTCCGGGCGCCCACCGCGCGACCACCTCGGCGGAACATGCCTCCCCCGCCGTGACCACGGTCTCCCAGCGCGGGTACGCGCCGTCCGGGAGGGTCGCCAGCACCTGGGGCGGCAGCACCGCGTGGGTGATCCCGGCGCCTTCCATCAGGTCGCCCAGATCGGCGCCACCGAGGCAGTCCGGCGGCCGCAGCACCAGTGCGCCGCCCGCGGCCCACGCCATCAGCATGTTGGCTACCGAGGCGTCGAACCCGAAGGAGGCGAACTGCAGCACCCGTGAACCGCCGGTGATCCCGTACCGCTCGATGTTGTCGGCGGCCAGGGACGCCAGCCCCCTGTGCGTGACCACGACGCCCTTGGGCGTCCCCGTCGACCCCGAGGTGTAGATGACGTAGGCGGGCTGGTCCAGCGAGACGGGCGGCCGGGGGGCGGTGGGCGAGCCCGGGACGTCCTCGATCAGCAGGACGTCGAGGCCGCCGGGGAGCCTGCCGGCCATCCCGGCCGTGGTCAGCACGAGCGCCGGTTCGGCGGCGGCCAGCAGCTGGGCGATCCGCGCGTCCGGATGGTCCGGATCGATCGGGATGTAGGCGGATCCGGACTTGGCGACCGCGAGGATCGCGACCACCAGGTCGATCGAGGTGGGCGCGAGCACGGCGATCAGCCGTTCCGCTCCCGCGCCGCGGTCGATCAGCGTCTTCGCCAGCCCGTTCGCGCGCTCGTCGAGCTGCGCGTAGGTCAGTTCGACGTCCTGGAGAACGAGCGCCGGCGCGCCGGGGGTGCGGGCGGCCGTGGTCTCGAACAGCTCCGGCAGCGTCCGCGCGATCCCGGGGCGCGCGGTCTCGTTCCAGCGCACCAGCACCTGCTCCAGCTCGCCGTCCGTGAGCAGGCCGGTGTGGCCGACCGGCCGGTCGGGATCGGACGCGACAGCGGTCAGGAGCCTGTCCAGCAGCGTCGCGAGCCGTCGCGCGGTCGCCGGCTCGAACAGGTCGGTGGCGTAGTTCAGCTCCCCGCTCAGCCCGGCCGGCTCGCCGGTGGCCGTGCGGTGCTCGGTGAGCTGGACGAGCAGGTCGAACTTGGCCACGCCCTCCTCGAAGGGCACCGGGACGACGTCGAGGCCGGGCAGGTCGAGGTCGGCGTGCTCGTCCGGTGCCAGGCTGAGCATCACCTGGAACAGCGGATGCCGGCCCGCCGACCGCTCCGGCGCGACCAGGTCCACCAGCCGTTCGAACGGCAGGTCCTGGTGCGCGAAGGCGCCGAGGTCGCTTTCCCGTACGCGCCCGAGCAGTTCGCGGAACGACGGGTTGCCCGAGGTGTCGTTGCGCAGCACCAGGGTGTTCACGAAGAAGCCGACCAGGTCCGACAGCGCCTGGTCGGTGCGGCCGGCGACCGGTGAGCCGATCGGGATGTCGCTACCGCCGCCCACCCGGGTGAGCAGCGCGGCCAGCCCGGCCTGCAGCACCATGAACATGGTGACCCGGTGCTCGGTCGCGAGGGCGGCCAGCGCCCGATGGGTCGGGGCGTCGATCCGCAGCTCGACGGAGGCGCCACGGTGCGACGACACCGCGGGGCGCGGCCGGTCGGCGGGCAGCGGGATCTCGTCGGGCAGCCCCGCCAGCGCCTTCGACCAGTACGCGACCAGCTCGTCGGCCGAGTCGAGCACCTCCCGCTGCCACAGGGCGTAGTCGGCGTACTGCACCGGCAGCGGCGCCCAGTCCGGCGCCGTGCCGCGCACCCGGGCGGAGTACGCCGAGGCCAGATCGCGTGCCAGCGGGCCCATCGACAGCGCGTCGCCCGCGATGTGATGCACGACGATCAGCAGCACGTTCTCCTCGGCGGACAGCCGGAACAGGCGCGCGCGCACGGGCAGCTCGGTGGCCAGGTCGAAGCCCTGGCCGGCCGCTTCGGCCAAGGCCGCGCGCAACCGCGCGGGTTCGACGTCGGTCATCGGCAGCTCGATCACGGCATCCGGCACGATCGCCTGGCGCGGCACCCCGTCCACCTCCGGGAACACCGTGCGCAGGCTCTCCTGCCGTGCCAGCACGTCCGCGAACGCCTGGCGCAGCGCGCCGGCATCCAGCGATCCGGTCAGCCGCAGTGCCGCCGGGATGTTGTACGTCGCGTTCGGTCCCTCCATCCGATTGAGGAACCACAACCGGCGCTGCGCGAACGACAACGGCAGCACGTCGGGCCGGGCCGCGGGCCGCAGCGGGATCTGGACGTGCCCGGACGCCTCGGCCAGGTGCCCGGCCAGCCCCGCGACCGTCGGCGCCTCGAAGACCAGCCGGATCGGCAGCTCCACCCCGAGCACCGAACGCGCCCTGGACACCAGCCGGACCGCCGACAGCGAGTTGCCGCCCGCGTCGAAGAAGCTGTCGTCGATGCCCACCCGGTCGGTGCCCAGCACCTCGGCGAACAGGTCGCACAGCGCCCGCTCGCGTGGCGTCCGGGGCCCTCGGCTGACCACCGGCCCGGCGAGGCCGGGCGCGGGCAGCGCCTTGCGGTCCAGCTTTCCGTTGGCCGTCACGGGCAGCCGGTCGATCACCATGATCACCGAGGGCACCATGTAGCCGGGCAGCGTCCCCGCGACGAAACCGCGCAGTTCGGCGATGTCCACCGGCGAGCCGGCCACCACGTACGACACGAGCCGCGGATCGGTGCCGCCGTCGAGAACGGTCGCGGCCTCCACGATCCGGGGATGCGCGGCCAGCGCCGAGGAGATCTCACCGAGCTCGATCCGGTATCCCCGCAGCTTGACCTGGTCGTCCGCCCGGCCGAGGAATTCCAGGGTGCCGTCCGCGCGCCACCTGCCCAGGTCACCGCTGCGGTAGAGCACGCCGCCGTCGCCGAAGGGGTCCGGCACGAACCGCTGGGCCGTCAGCGCGGGGTTCCCGAGGTAGCCCCGGGCCACGCCCAGGCCGCTGATGTGGATCTCGCCGGGCGTGCCCACCGGGACCGGCTCGCCGAACCGGTCGAGCAGGTGGACCCGGCCGTCGGCCAGCGGCCTGCCGATCGGGTTGCCCGCTCCCGGCTCCAGGTCGGCCTCGGTGATCCGGTGGAACGTGGTGTGCACGGTGGTCTCGGTGATGCCGTACATGTTCACCAGCGCCGGCCGGGACAGCCCGAACCTCGACGTCCACGGCCGCAGTTCGGCGATCTCCAGCTTCTCGCCGCCGAACACCACGTACCGCAGGGCCAGGCGGTCCAGCCGGGGGTCGCCGTCCTTCGCCAGGGTGACGAGCGAGCGGAAGGCCGACGGCGTCTGGTTCAGCACGGTCACCCGGTGGCGGACCATCAGGTCGAGGAACTCGTCCGGGGACCGGACCTCTTCGAGGGACGGCACGACCACCGTGCCGCCGTGGAACAACGCGCCCCACAGCTCCCAGACCGAGAAGTCGAAGGCGTAGGAGTGGAACAGCGTCCACACGTCGCGGTCGCCGAAGTCGTAGTGCCGCGCGGTGGCTTCGAACAGGCTCGTGACGTTGGCGTGCGTGACACCCGTGCCCTTCGGCCGTCCCGTCGAGCCCGAGGTGTAGATGACGTAGCAGAGGTTGCCCTCCGACCCCGGCGCCGCCGGGTTCGCGTCGGGGTAGCCCGAGACGTCGCCGAGCACCAGCGAGCCCCGCAGGCCCGCCGCGCGGCTCTCGTCGGTGAGCACGATCTCCGCGCCGGAGTCGGCGAGGATGTAGTTCAGCCGGTCTTGCGGCTGTTGCGGGTCCAGGGGCAGATACGCGGCGCCGGACTTGAGCACGCCGAGCAGGGTGGGCACCAGGTCGGCGCCGCGGTCGAGGCACACGCCGATCAGCGTTTCCGGCCCGGCGCCGAGTTCGAGCAGGCGGTGGGCATAGCGGTTGGCCTGCCGGTCGAGCTGCCCGTAGGTCAGTTCGCGGCCCTCGGACACGACCGCGACGGCGTCGGGCGTCCGGGCGGCCCGCCGTTCGAAGATCTCGTGCACCCGCCCGCGCGGCGCCGTGATCCGCGCGTCCCCGCTGAAGGCGGCCATCAGGGCCTCGTCGCCGTCGGGCAGGAACGTCGCGACGGCGTCGCCGTCGGGGTCCGCCGCCATCGCGGCGAGCACCTTGCGGTACATCTGGGTCAGGCGGTCCGCGTTGGCCCTGCTGATGAACCTGGTGTCGACGCTGATCCCGACGTGGCCGACCCGCACCGCCACGCCGAGCGGGAACTCCGTCGGGCTGTCGTCGATGCTGGCCAGGTAGTCCACCAGGCCGGTGTCGACCTGGTGGAAGTCCAGATAGACGAACATCGTCTCCAGCAGCCGGCCGCCACCGGCCAGTTCCTGCTGGATCGCGGGCATCGGGAACTGGCGGTGCCGCCACATCTCGCGTTCCCCGGCGAACGTCCGCTCGACCAGCTCCCGCCACGTCCGCGCGCCCGTCTCGTGCGCGAACGGCAGCGTGTTGAGGTACATGCCGTACACGTTCTCCGCGCCGGTCACCTCGGGCCGGCCGTGGAACACCACGCCCGCCAGGAAGGACTCCTCCTCGGTGAGCTGACTGAGCACCTTGAGATGCGCGGCGAGCAGCACGCTCTTCATCGGGGCGCCCGCGGCGCCGGCCAGTTCCCGCAGCCCGGCCTCCAGGTCGAGGAAGGAGACGACGGCCGTGTGGTTGCTCCGGTCCGCCTCGCCCATCCCGGGCGCCACGCTGAACTTCGGGTGACCGCGGACGATGTCGCGCCAGTAGCCGCGGCTCTCCTGCGACTCCAGCGACCGCAGTTCGGCGGCGATGAAGTCGGCGTAGCGCAGCCGGGGCGCGGCCCACGGCTCGAGCTCGGCGCCGTCGCGCAGCCGCTCGTAGCAGCCCAGGAGGTCCATCAGCATCGAGTGGTGGCTCCAGCCCTCCATCACCGCGTGGTGCTCGGTGACCGACAGCCACCACGAGCCGTCCGCGCAGGTGTGGGCGGCCAGGCGGATCAGGCACGGCCTGCCCAGGTCCTCGAACGGGCGGGCGCGTTCGGCGTCGACGTACTCCCGCATCGCGCGCTCGACGCCGGCGTCGCCGAGGTCGCCGAGATCCACCGTCGTGACGGACATCCGCGCCTGCCGGTGGACGAGCTGCATGGGGACGGAGTACGTCGTCATGTCGATCGCCGTGCGCAACGCCTCGTGCCGGGCGACGAGGATCGCGGCCGCCTCCCGGAACGCCTGCGGGGAGAACGGCGCTCCGTCGCGGATCCGGAACGACGTGGCGTTGTGATAGACCCGCATCTCCTGGTCCGCCATCATCTCGGCGACCATGCCGGCCTGCACCCGGGAGAGCGGATAGGCGTCGGCGACACCGGCGGGGACCTTCGCCCGGTCCGCCGGTGAGATCAACGCGAACGGCTCGACGAACCCCTGGACCGGCGCGTCCCCTTGCGGTTCCCCGACCGCGGCCGCCAGCGCGGCGACGCTCCGGTACTCGAAGAGGTCGCTGACGCCGGCGTCGAACCCGGCTTCCCGCAGCGCGCCCGCGAGCGCCACCGCGCGGATCGAGTCGCCGCCGATGTCGAAGAACCCGTCGTGGACGCCGACCTTGTCGACGCCCAGGACGTCGCTCCAGATGGCGGCGATCCGCTCTTCCACGGTGTCGCGCGGGGCCACGTAGTCGCCGCGCGTGCCCAGCTCGGCGCGCCCGGGCGCCGGCAGGGCCTGCCGGTCCAGCTTCCCGTTGTTGGTCAGCGGGAAGCGGTCCAGCACGACGAAGGCCGAGGGGACCATGTACTCGGGCAGCTCCCGGCCGAGGAACTCCCGCAGCTCCGCCGGCGGCGGGACGTCGCCGTCCTCGCTGATCAGGTAGCCGACGAGTTGCTTGTCCCCCGTGGACCCGCTCTCCCTGAGCAGGACGACGGCTTCGGCGACGCCGGGGTGCCTGGTGAGCACGGTCTCGATCTCGCCGAGCTCGATCCGGTAGCCGCGCAGCTTGACCTGGTGGTCGATGCGGCCGAGGAATTCGAGGCTGCCGTCGGGGAGCCTGCGCGCGAGGTCGCCGCTGCGGTACATCCGGGCACCCGGCCGGTCGGCGAACGGGTCCGGCACGAACTTCTCGGCGGTCAGCGCCGGCCGGTTGAGGTATTCACGGGCGACACCGGCCCCGCCGACATGGATCTCGCCCGGAACGCCGATCGGCGCCAGATTGCCCCACGGGTCCAGCAGGTGAACCCGCAGGTCGGCCAGGGGATGCCCGACGAGGTTCCCGGTGCCCGGCGCGAGCTCCGCCTCGCCCACCTCGTGGTAGGTCGTGTGCACGGTCGTCTCGGTGATGCCGTACATGTTGACCAGGACGGGACCGCGCAGGCCGAACCTGGCTATCCACGGCTCCAGCTCGGAGACCTCCAGCTTCTCCCCGGCGAACACGATCGCGCGCAACGCCAGGCGGCCGAGGTCCGGATGCCCCTGCCGGGCCAGGCCGACCAGGCCGCGGAAGGCCGACGGGGTCTGGTTGAGCACGGTCACCTGGTGCTCGACCAGCAGGGCGAGCAGGTCCTCCGGGGAACGCGTCACCTCACGGGGCGGCACGACGAGGGTGCCGCCGTACAGCAGCGCGCCCCACAGCTCCCACACCGACACGTCGAAGGCGTAGGAGTGGCACAGCGGCCAGACGTCGGTCCCGGCGAACCCGTAGTGGCGCTCGGCGCTTCTGAGCAGCCGGACCACGTTGGCGTGGGTCAGGCACACGCCCTTCGGCCGGCCGGTCGAGCCCGAGGTGTAGATGACGTAGATCAGGTCCTGGGCCCCGCCGGGCACGGCCAGGTCGTCGCCGGAGTGTCTCGCGATGAGCTCACGGTCCCGGTCGACGTCCACGATCTCGCCGTCGTAGAACCCGCCAACGGTGCCGGCGCGAGCGGTCGAGGTGACCAGCACGGGGGCCGCGGCGTCGGTGACCATGAACCCGAGCCGGTCGGCCGGCTGGGCGGGGTCCAGCGGCAGGTACGCCGCGCCGCACTTGAGCACCGCCAGCAGGGCCGGCACCAGGGCGATGGTGTTGTCCAGGCACACGCCCACCAGCGAGCCGGGCCCGGCGCCCAGCTCCCGCAGGTGGCGGGCCAGCTTGTTGGCCTCCTCGTTGAGCCGCGCGTAGCTGAGCCGGGTCCGCTCGAACACCACGGCGGTCGCGTCGGGCGTCCGGGCGGCCTGCCGTTCGAACAGCTCGTGGACGCGTCCGTCGATCACCGGCTGCTCCGCTGCGCCGATCTGCAGCGCGCGCTCCTCGGGCCCGATGAAGTCGAGGGTGGCCGCCCTGGCCGTGGGATCGGCGGCGACGGCCCGCAGCAGCCGGACGTAGTCGCCGGCCATGCGCGCCATGGTGCGCCGGTCGAACAGGGCCGTCGCGAACTCGAGCTTGGCCGGCAGCCGGGCGTCCTGACCGTCCTGGCCGTCCTCCACCAGGAGGGTCAGGTCGAAGCGGGAGAAGCGTGAGGAGCCGGGGATCGGCGTGACCGACAGCCCGGGCAGCCGGAATCCGGCCCTCTCCCCCTGCTGCATGGTGAAGGCGACCTGGAACAGCGGTGTTCTCGACATGTCCCGCTGCGGCTGCAGTTCGTCGACCAGGAGGGCGAACGGGATCCCCTGGTGGTCGAAGGCGTCGGCGACGGTCCCGTGGGCGTCGGCGAGCAGGTCCTGGAACCCGGCGTCGCCGTTCCACCGCCCGCGCAGGACCAGGCTGTTGATGCCGTAGCCGATCAGCGTGCGCAGCTCGGGGCGGGTGCGGCCGGAGATCATGGTGCCGACGGGGATGTCCGTCTTGCCGGTGTAGCGCGAGAGCAGGACCTGGAAGGCGGTCAGCAGCACGGTGAACAGCGTGGTGCCGCGCTCCCTGGCGAGGATGCGTAGCCGTCCGGCCAGGTCCTCGGGGATCTCGAAGTCGAGGACGTCTCCGGCGGGGTCGCGGTGGTTCGGCCGGGGCCGGTCGGTGGGCAGGTCGAGCGGTTCCAAGCCGGCCAGGCGCTGCCGCCAGTAGTCCAGCTGCCGCTCGTGCGCGGGCGTCTGGGCGCGTTCCCAGGCCGCGTAGTCGGCGTACTGGATGCCCAGCGGTTCCAGGGCGGACGGCCGCCCCGACTGGTGGGCGGCGTACAGGTCGCCGAGTTCCCCGGCCAGGATCGCCAGCGACCAGGCGTCGCACGCGATGTGGTGCAGGACGACGACCAGCGCGTGGTCGTCGTCCGCCAGCCGGGCCAGCTTGACCCGGACCGGCCACTCGCGCTCCAGGTCGAAGGGGACCAGCGCTTCCCGCTCGGTCAGCTCCGCCACCGCGGCGTCCCTGTCTTCGCGGCCGGACAGGTCCAGCGCGGACAGCCGGAGGTCACCCGGGTCGTCGACCACCTGGACGGGCTCGGTCCCCACCATCCGGTAGCGGGTGCGCAGCACCTCGTGCCTGACGAGCACGTCCCGCCACGCCCGCGTCAGTGCCCGCACGTCGAGCGGTCCGCGGATGCGCCACGCGACGGGGACGAGGTACTCCGGGTTGGTGGGTTCCAGCCGGTTGAGGAACCAGAGCTGCTGCTGGCCGAAGGACAACGGAAGATGCGCGTCCCGGTCGGCCGGCGGGATACCCGTGGCCGGCTTTCCGCGACGCGCCATCCGGGCGTCAAGGCTCCGGCGGAGCAGCTCTTCACGAGCGGAATTCCCGGTTGGCTCGTTGCGCATCCCCGTTGCTCCCTAGACAGGTGGTTGGCCATCTAGGGACGAGCCTTCGATCAATGCCTATACGGGCTCTATACGGGAGAACGCCGGGCGCGGAAAATCGCGGCGCCGCGCCTTTTTATCGGGTACGCCCATCCATTTCACGGCGCAGGCTCGCGGGGCGCATGTCGGTCCAGACCTGCGAGACATGGGACAGGCATTCCTCACGGGTCCCGGTGAAACCCGCGGTTCGCCAACCGGCCGGCAGAGGCCGGTCGGCCCACCAGATCGAATACTGCTCCTCGTCGTTGAGCACGACAATGTAGGTGGCGGTCCGCTGCTCGATCATGTGAACTCCTGCCAGGCGGGGCTGATACGCCGATGAGGCTTGGCGAGGAGTCTCAACATGTCCGCTATATCCCCCCTATACGTACGCAGGCCGCCCCGGGGAGGGTCTAGCCGCACCGGGCCGGCACGACCTCCCGGAATCCGATGTCGTCGATCTGGGTGGTGGCGGTCGTCATCCGGGCCAGGGCCGCCTTGCGCTCCCGCGAGGACTCCTCCTGCACGGCGTAGTTCAGCGCGAACGCGCGCACCAGCGCGTGGAAGCGGTACTGCGTCGACATCTCGTGCGAGCCGGGCACGCTGTCCAGCAGCCGGGCGTCCAGGAGCTGCTCGATCAGGTCGCGGGCCTGGGTGACCTTGGTGTTGAGGACGACGGCCGCCATCCACGGCGTGAAGGCGGGCACGTCGAGCAGCACGAGCAGCCGCAGGGCGCGCTGGGTGGCCGTCGGCAGCGCGAGGTAGCTGCGGCTCAGCCGGTCCCGGACGGTGACGTCCGCGATGCCCAGCTCGTCCAGCCGCTCCCGCTGGCTCTCCAGGCGCTGCGCGAGCCGGCTCAGCGGCCAGTGCGGCTTGCCCACCAGGCGCACCCCGGCGAGGCGGACACCCAGCGGCAGGTAGCCGCAGAGCGCGGTGATCCGCTCGGCCTCCTTCTGCTCCGCCTGGACGCGATCAGCTCCGATGATCTTGCCGAGCAGCGCGACGGCGTGCCGTTCGGTCAGGACGTCCAGGTCCAGCCCCGGGATCCCGTCGACCACCAGCCGGGCCCGCCCGGTCACCAGGACGGCGCTCCTGGGCCCCGGCGGCAGCAAGGGGCGGACCTGCTGCTCGCTCGCGGCGTTGTCGAGCACCACCATGATCCGCTGATAGATCATCCGGCTCCGGTAGAGGCGGAGCCGCTCCTCGAACGAGGACGGCACCCCCGAAGGGTCCACGCCGAGTGACAGCAGCATCTCCCCGAGCGCGTCGAACGGGGACAGCGGGCGGGGCAGCAGTCCCCCGAGATCGACGAAGAGCTGACCGTCCGGGTAGCGGTCGAGGACCTGGTAGGCCGCGTGGACGGCCAGCGAGGTCTTGCCCACCCCGGCCATGCCGCCGATGACACAGCCCACCGTGACCCCTTGCCCCCCCTTGCGCCCGAGAGAGGCGTGGAGCTCGGCGGCCTCCGTGGACCTGCCCGTGAAGTCGCCCAGGTCAGGCGGCAACTGGCCGGGGCGCAGCCGGGTGGTGACCGCCGGGCGCTCCCCCACCGCGTCCAGCTCCGGGTCGCCGACGAGCACCTTGCCGTAGAGCTCCCGCAGTTCCTGGCCGGGCTCGGTGGACAGGTCGTCGGCGAGCAGGCTGCGCAGGTCCTCGTAGACGCTGATCGCGTCGGCCTGACGGCCGCCCCGATACAGGGCCAGCATGAGCTGGCCGCGCAGGCGTTCGCGCCACGGGTGCAGGGACACCGACCCGGTCAGTTCGGCGACCAGGTCGGCGTGCCGGCCCGAGAGCAGGTCGGCGTCGACGCGATCCTCGAGGGTGGCGAGCTTCGCCTCCTCCAGGGAAGGGCGCTCCACCGCGGTGAGCAGGTCGGTTGCGCCCGACAGCGCCGGGCCGCGCCACAGCGACAGCGCCTCGCTCAGGACTCGCGCCGCCTCAACCGCCTCGCCCTTCTCCAGCAACTGCCTGCCCTGCCGGGTGAGCCGTTCGAAGTCCAGCAGGTCCACCGTGCCGGGGTCGATCTCCATGAGGTAGCCGGGCCGTTGCCGCGCGATGGAGACGCCGAGCTTCTGCCGCAGCCTCGAAACGTAGATCTGGATCTGCGCCTCGGAAGTGGTGGGCAGTTCCTCCCCCCACAGCATCTCCGCGATCCAGGAATCCGACACGATACGCGAACGCGCCAGCAGGAGGATCGACAGAAGCGTCCGTATCTTGGTGGCGCTGAGTTCGATCGGCCCCGATTGATCGCTCACCATTATCGGCCCGAGAATACGAAACTGCAGCACCTTATCGCCTTTCGTCATCACGCAACCCCGTGTTCGCAACGATATGATGGTGGCCATAGGTTAATTCGACATGAATGACGGCACATACTCCGGGTGTTGTTCGCACCCCACCGGCCTACCGGTCACCGGCCGCGAATCGGCGTCCGTGCCGCGCCAATTGCCGGGCGACCACGTCGAAGGTCTGTGAGCCCTCATGCCGGGAAAGCAGTTCGGCGAACATCACGCTGCCCGCCTCGCCCGCCGGACGAGCGGGCGCCCCCAGCCGTCCGGCGATCCGGCGCAGCGCGACCGCCTGCCAGGCGGCGCTGAACGCGCCGGCCCGCACAGAAGCCGCCCCTGAAGTCACACCGGCGCACGCGGCGGCGGCCAGCAGGAAGGCGTACTCCTCGGCCAGCGCGAAGGTGCCGGCCGAGGCCGTCACCGTCCGTTCGCCCGGCGGCAGGTCCTGGCACCGGGTCCGCAGCTCGGCCAGGCGGCCGAGGAAGAAGGTCCGCAGTTCGGCGTCCTGCACCCGGGACAGCGCGGCGGACAGGCTCTCGCGGCCCTTCGCGTCCGGCACCAGCCGGTCGAAGTCGAGCTCGGGCAGCGGGGAGCCGAGGCTGAACAGCTCCTCCGGCCCGGGATCGGCACGCAGCCAGCTTCGCCGCGCCAGCCGGGGCAGCTGCGGGATGATCGTCGCCAGGCACGCGGCGCTGCTCGAATGAGCGAGCGCGGCCACGGCGAGATCCCTGAAGTACTTCTGGAACACGCCGTAAGGCCCCTCGCGGAGGTACGAACGCGCGCCGAGGACGGTGAACAGGTCGTAGGAAGCCGAGTCGAGCAAGGCGCACACCACGTACTTGCAGGCCGCCGCCAGCACACTGGTCTGCTCGGGGAGCAGGTGCAGCGCGCGCGCCGCCACCGCGCTGAACGCGTCGCAGACCAGCAGGTCGGCGAAGACGCCCACCAGGCAGTCCCGGGCCACCGGGATGTCCGCCACCGGCCGCCCGTACAGGACCCGCTCGCCGGCGAAGCTCAGCGCCAGCCGCAGCTGGGTGTCCAGCGCGCCGATCGCGATGGCGGGGAGCGCGATCCGGGTCACCTGGAAGGCGCGCAGGGCGGTCTCCAGCCCGCTGCCCGGGGCGCCGAGCATCGCGTCCAGGGGGACGCGGCTGCCGTTGAACTCCACGCCGGCCAGCGGCGTCGCCCGTAGCCCCGACGTGTGGTGGCGGGGCAGGATGCGATAGTCGCGGACGCCGGCCAGGTCGACCAGCAGCATCGAGTGGCTGCGGCTGCCCGGCTCGGCCCAGGTCCGCGCGAACAGCGTGACGGCGCGCGCTCTGCCGATGTTGTTGATGAGCTGCTTGGCGCCCGTCATCACCAGGCTGTCGCCGCGCGTCTCCGCGCGCATCGACATGCGCGAGAAGTCGGCGCCGTGGGCCAGCTCGGTGAAGGCCGCCGCCGCCCGTTCCCCGCCGAGCAGCTGCCCGGCGAGCCATTTGCGCTGACCGGCGTCGCCGGCCGTCCACACCGGCACCGCGGCGATGAAGCTCGTGACCCCGTAGCCGATGCCCAGCGAGGGATCGCGCCTGAAGACCGCTCTCATCGCCTGGACCAGTCCGTCCACGCCGACGAAGGCGCCGCCGAGCGAAGCCGGGACGAACTGGTCGCCCAGCCGTACCTCGTCGAGGATCGACTCCCCCGCGGTCAGCAGCTCGCCCTGCTCGTCGGCGGCCAGGACGGCGGCGAACCCGGCCGGGTTCGCCGGGTTCCACGGGTCCCCGAGCAGCTCTTCCAGTGCGGTCATCGGCACCACTCGAGCACAGCCATGGCGCTGTGCAGCTTGTTCTCCGCCTGGTCGAAGACGATGCTGTGCGGGCCGTCGATGACCTCGGCGGTGACCTCCTCGCCACGGTGGGCGGGCAGGTCGTGCATGAACACCGCCTCCGGGCTCGACCGCCACAACCGCCCGGTCACCTGGAAGGGCGCGAAGACGTCCCGCCAGTTCGGATCGGGCTTGTCGGTCCCCGTGGTCTGCCAGCGGGTGGTGTAGATGACGTCCGCGGCCTCCGGCAGGTCCCGCATGTCGTGACGCTCGACGACCACCTTGGGATCGACCCTGTCGAGCACGTCCTCGGACAGCCCGTAGCCCGGCGGCGTGCGCAGTTCGAGGCTCACCGACTCGTACCTGCTCAGCGCAAGGGCGAGGGCGGCGGCGGTGTTGTTGCCTTCGCCCACGTACAGGATGCGCAGCCCCTCGATGGCGCCGAAGCGCCACTTCAGCGTGGTGAGGTCGGTCAGCGCCTGGGTGGGGTGCTCGGTCGCGCTCATCGCGTTGATCACCGACATGCGCCGGTCCTGGGCGAACATCCGCATCTCGGCCGGATCGCCCGCCGTGCGCATGACGAAGACGTCCAGCATCCGGTTCAGCACCCTGGCCGTGTCCTCGATCGACTCGCCGGTGTTGGTCTGCAGGTCGTGGGGCCCGAAGGCGATCGTGCGCGCCCCCAGGCGCAGCGCTCCGGAGGTGAAGGCGGTCCGCGTCCTGGTGGACGTCTTGCTGAAGTAGATGCCGACGACCTGGTCGGCCAGCGGGTGCGACGTCGCGCCGACGCTGTTGCGGTAGTCCAGGCCGCGGCCGACGAGATGGCGCAGAGCCTCGTCCGAGAGGTCGTCGATCGAGATCAGGTGATGGGGCGTCATGCCGTTTCCTCCGCACGGAAGTCCTCAGCCAGCAAGACGGCCTCGATGTGACCGGCCAGCATTGCCAGTTCGGATTGCTCGAACACCTGACGGGCGCCGAGTTCCAGGTCGAGCTCCTCCTGGACCCGCGCGATCATCTTCAGCACCTGGAGCGAGTTGCCGCCCAGGGCGAAGAAGTCGTCCCGCGCGCCCACCTTGTCGATGCCGAGAACCTCCTGCCAGATCTCGGCCAGCAGCGTCTCCACGGCGTTGCGCGGCGCGACGAACCCCGCCGCGCCCGTCTCCTCACGTCCGGGCGCCGGCAGGGCGGCCCGGTCGAGCTTGCCGTTGACCGTGAGGGGAATGCGGTCCAGGGCGATGATGGCGGCCGGCACCATGTAGTCGGGCAGCGCCCGGCCCAGTGCCGTCTTGAGCTCACCCACGTCGATGCTGTCGCCCGCCGGTTCGACGTAGCCGACGAGAGCCTGGTCCCGCACCACGACCACCGCGTCGCGGACGCTGGGGTGGCCGAGCAGGCTCGCCTGGATCTCGCCGAGTTCGATGCGGTAGCCGCGGATCTTCACCTGGTCGTCGGCACGCCCGAGGAACTCCAGGCTGCCGTCGGCGTTCCGCCTGGCCAGGTCGCCGCTGCGGTAGAGGCGTCCGCCGCCGGCCGCGGGCAGGAACCTCTCCGCCGTCAGCGCCGGCCGGTTCAGGTAGCCGCGTGCCACGCCCGGCCCCTCGACGTAGATCTCGCCGGGCACGCCGACGGGCGCCACTCCCCCGTACTCGTCCAGCAGGTGCACCCTGAGGTCGGCGAGCGGGACGCCGATCGGGCTGCCGTGGTCGCCGGGACGGATCTCGTGGAGGGTGGTGTGGACGGTGGTCTCCGTGATGCCGTACATGTTGATCAGTCGCGGACGCCCGGTGCCGAAGCGGCGGATCCACGGGGTCAGCTCGCCCATGTCGAGCCTCTCGCCGCCGAACACCACCGCGCGCAGCGCGAGCCCCGTGAGCCGGGGGTCGTCCTCGGCGGCGAAGGCGGCGAGCTGCCGGAAGGCGGACGGCGTCTGGTTCAGCACGGTGACCCGCTCCTCGCGCAGCAGGTCGACGAAGCGGCCCGGGTCGCGCACCACGTCCCTGGGGACGACGACGAGGCGGCCGCCGTGCAGCAGCGCCCCCCAGATCTCCCAGACGGAGAAGTCGAAGGCGTAGGAGTGGAACAGCGTCCACACGTCGCCGGGACCGAAGGAGAAGGCCGCCTCGGTCGCCGTGAACAGGCGCAGCACATTGGCATGCGTCACCTCGACGCCCTTGGGACGTCCGGTGGAGCCCGAGGTGTAGATCACGTACACGACGTCGTCCGGTGCGGCCGCCGCCGCGGGGTCGTCCGGCGCGGAGCCCGGCGCGAGCGTGTCGAGCAGCACCGCCGGTTCCGTGACCTTGCCCGCGAGGCCGGTGGTGGTCACCACGAGCGCGGCGCCGGCGTCCTCGATCATGAACGCGAGCCGTTCCGCCGGCTGGTCGGGATCCAGCGGCAGGTAGGCGGCGCCGGACTTCAGCACGGCCAGCAGGGTGATGATCAGATCCGGCCCGTGCTCCAGGCAGACGCCGACCGGCTTGCCGGGGCCCGCTCCCCGCGCGCGCAGGTGCCGGGCGAGATGGTTGGCCCGCGCGTTCAGCTCGCCGTACGTCATGCCGTCCACGGCCGGGGCGCCGGGGGTGCGTGCCGCCTGCTCCTGGAACACCTCGTGCACGCAGCGGGCGGGCAGGCCGCCGAGCCGCGCCGGATGCTCGAAGTCGGCCAGGTCGACGGCGGACAGCCGGAGCCGGGGTTGCGCCGCGACGTCGCGCAGGAGCTTGAGGAAGCGCGCGGCCATGGTCGTGGCCGTGGCCCGGTCGAACAGCGCCGTGGCGTACTCGAGGGACGCCAGGACCGAGCCGTCCGGCCGACGCTGCGCGAGCAGGCTGAGGTCGGTCTTGGCGATCAGCCACGCCTCGGCCATGACCGAGGCGTCCGCCGCCTCCAGCGCGGTGTCGGTGTGGCCGGCCTCGTGCAGGTCGAAGCTGACCTGGTAGATCGGGGTCCTGGTGAGATCGCGCCCGGGCTGGAGCTCTTCCACCAGCCGGTCGAAGGGCAGGCGCTGGCGTGCGAAACCGGCGCGGCAGGCGGCGTTGACGCGTGCCACCGCCTCCTCGAAGGTGGGGTTGCCGGTCAGGTCCATGCGCAGGGCGAGGGCGTTGAGGAAGAATCCCACCACGTCGCCGAACTCGGCGCGCTCGCGCCCGGCGACCGGGGTGCCGACGGCGAAGTCCCGCTGCCCGCTGTGCCGGGAGAGCAGCATCGCCCACGCGGTCATCAGCACGGCGGTCAGGGTCGCGCCGCGCTCACGTCCCCAGGCGGCCAGGGCGTTCCCCAGCTCCGCCGGGATGTCGAACGTGACCATGGCGCCGTGGTGGTCGCGGTGCGCGGGCCGGGGCCGGTCCGTGGGGAGTTCCAGGACGGGCACGCCGGCGAGGTGCTCGCGCCAGTGGGCGAGGTCGTCCGCGAGGGTCTCGGCGGTCAGGGCACGGCGCTGCCAGGCCGCGTAGTCGGCGTACTGCAGGGGCACCGGCGGCAGGTCCGCGCCGGCGCACAGCGCGCGGAGCTCCCGGTCGAGCACCACGGTGGACCAGCCGTCGCAGGCGATGTGGTGGATGGTGATCAGGAGGAGGTCGCCGGCCAGCATCGCCCGCCACACCGGCCCGCGTTCCAGGTCGAAGCCCCGGGCGAGCTGCCCGGCGACCAGCGCCGCGGGGTCCTCGCCGGCGGCGGCGACCCTCAGCTCGACCGGTGCGGGGTCGTCGATGATCTGCCGGGGCTCGCCGGCCACCGGGACGTAGCGGGTGCGCAGGATCTCGTGCCGCTCGGCCAGGCGGTTCAGGGCGGCGCGTACGGTGCCGGCGTCCGCGTTCTCCAGCCTGACGAACAGGGGCGCGACCCACTCGGGGCTGCCGGGCTGGATCCGGTCGAGGAACCACAGGCGGCGCTGGCCGTACGAGACCTCCGCCGAGCGCGCGTGCCCGGCGGGGCCGACGCGCTCGGCCGTGGCGCCCTGCCGGTCCAGGAGTTCGGCCTGGCCGGCCACCGTGGAGACGGCGTACAGGTCGGGGACGGGCACGTCGAGCCGGTTGGCGAGTTTGGTCAGCAGCAGCGAGGTGCCACCGCGCTGGAAGAAGTCGTCGTCGGCGCCGATCCGCTCGACGCCCAGCAGTTCGGACCACACGGCGGCGACGCGATGCTCGGCGGGCGTGCTGGGCGGGGTGTGGGCGGCCGGTGCGACGGGGGCTTTCAGCGCCGAGCGGTCGATCTTGCCGCTGGGCAGCACGGGCAGCTTGTCGTGCAGGACGTACCTGGTCGGCACGTGGGTGTCCGGCAGGACGTCGCGGGCGAAGAGCCGCAGCTCGGCGGGGGCGACCCGGCCCGCGACGTGGGCGACCAGCCGTCCCTCCGACGCCACGACGGCCACCGCCGCCACCGCCGGATGGCCCTGGAGCACGGCCTCGATCTCCGCGGGCTCGACCCTGACGCCGTTGACCTTGAGCTGCTCGTCGAGCCGGCCCATGAAGTGCAGGACGCCGTCCTCGGACCAGCGCACGAGATCACCGGTCCGGTAGAGCCGCTCGCCCTCGCCATAGGGGTCGGGCACGAACCGCTCGGCCGTCATGGCGGGCATGCCGAGATAGCCCCGCCCGACCCCGGGCCCGCCGGCGCACAGCTCACCGGGGACGCCGATGGGCGCCAGGCCGCCCTCCTCGTCCAGCACCCGCACGCGCATACCGGAGATCGGCCGGCCGATCGGCACCGAATCCCCGGGCTGATCGGGGTCGACCTGATGAGCGGTCACGTCGATGGCGCACTCGGTGGGTCCATAGGTGTTCCAGATCGCCATCGACGGCAGAGCCGCCTCCCGCACCAGGCCGGCGTGCAACGGCTCGCCGGCGCTGAACAACAGCCGCAGCGAGGCCAGGCCGGTCCAGCCCGGCTCACGCACCAGCTCACGCAACAGCGAGGGGACCACCTGGAGCACCGTGATCTCGTGCTCGCGCATCAGGCGGACGAGCGACGCCGGATCGCGCTCCGCGCCCGGCGGCGCGATCACCACCGTGCCGCCGCTCAGCAAAGGAGCGATCATCTCCCAACCGGCGGCGTCGAACGTGACCGACGTCTTGTGCAACAGCCTGTCGTACGGGCCCAGCTCATGGGTCCGTGTCGTCCAGAGCACCCGGTTGGCGATGCCCTCGTGCGTCACCACGACGCCTTTCGGGCGCCCGGTCGAACCCGACGTGTAGATCACGTACGCCGCGTCCGCCCCGGCCACCGGGACCTGGCCGGCCTCCGGGGTGGGCAGCGAGCGCAGCAGCTCCGGCGTGAGCACGATGGCGGGGCGGGCGTCCCGCAGGATGCGATCCCGGCGCTCGCGCGGGTGCTCGGGATCCGTCGGCAGGTAGGCGGCGCCGCCGCGCCAGATGCCGAGGAGGGCCACGATGAAGTCGGCGCCGCGCGGCAGGTTGAGGCAGACGACGTCACCCCGGCCGATGCCCCACTCGCCCAGCAGGTGCGCGAGGCGAGCGGCCCGGCGGGTGAGCTGGGCGTAGGTCAGGGTCCTTTCCCCGTCCACGACGGCGACGGCGTCGGGGGTCGCCGCGGCCTGCCGCCACACCAGGTCGCCGAGGAAGCCGTCCTTCACCGCAGGCTCCGGGGTCGCATGTCGGTCCAGACCTGCTCGATGTGCCGCAGGCACTCGTCCTTGGTGCCCCCCGTGCCTTCGGCGCGCCATCCGGCCGGCAGGTCTCGGTCCGCCCACCAGATGGAGTACTGCTCTTCGTCGTTGAGCACTACCAGGTACCGGTCACTCATGGTGGCTGCTCCTTCATACGGGTTGCTGGAAGGCCTCGACGGCCAGCCCGGAGTTCCGGGCGAGAGCCTGTTCGAGCACGTACCTGGCCAGTGCCAGGTCCAGCGCGCCGAGGCCGAAGGGGGAGAAGATGATCGATGAGCCGCCGCCGGGCAGCGTGGTGGTCCCGCGCAGGAGTCCGCCGAGTGTGGCGTGGACGAAGGCGCGGTCGCCGGTGGCCAGCTCCGCCAGGTGCACCGAGGTGCGCTCGCGCAGTACGTGGTCGACGTCGTCGACGACGTTGCGCGCGGCCAGGACGGTCTCCGGGGTGAGGTCGCGCAGCGAGATGTGCAGCACCACCGCTCCCGGCCGGGCCCCGTCCAGGGTCATGTGCGGTTCGATGGCGGTGGTCGCCAGCGACAGCACGCCGGCCGCCGCGACGGCTTCCGCGGAGGTGGCGGCGATCCGCACGTCGAGTGCGGGCAGCGCCTGCCGTGCGCGTGCGCCGAAGGCCTCGGCGCGGGCCCGTGACACGTCGAAGAGGGTCAGCGCCGAGAGACCGGGCAGGAACCGCAGCACCTCGAAGTTGATCAGGCCGCATCCGATCATGGAGATGGACCGCACCGGGTCCGGACCGGCGAGGGTCTGGGCGGCGACCGCCGTGGCGGCGGCCGTGCGCGCGGCGGAGATCTGCGCGCCCTCCATCAGGGCCAGCGGCCTGCCGGTCTCCATGGAGTTCAGCACGATGGTGGCGCTGGCCCGCGGCAGCCCCCTGCCGAGGTTGCCGGGGAAGGAGGCCACCCACTTGATCCCGGCGATCGGCTGCTCCCCTCCCACGAACGCGGGCAGGCCGATGATGCGGTTGGCGCTCTCCCCGGGGAAGCGCAGGAACGTCGAGTGGGGCACCACCGTCTCGCCGGCGTCGTGCTCGCGATAGGTGTCGCGCACGAGCTCCAGCACGGCCTGCTCGGCACCCCGCAGGATGTCGCGCACCTCGTCGTGTCGGATGACCAGCATGGTCAGATCCCTTCTTTCCACAGGTGCGAGACCTCGCCGAAGGTGCGGCGCACCCACTCGTCGGAGTAGATAGTGTCCAGATAGCGATCTCCGCCGTCCGGGAGCAGCAGTACGCAGGTGGCCCCGGGGGCGATCTCGTGCTGGGTCGCGGTCAGCGCGGAGACGATCGCACCGGACGACGCCCCGGCGAGGATGGCCTCGCGCTCCGTCAGCCTTCGGCACCCCACCACGCAGTCGAGGTCGGACACGTGGACCACGCGATCGGCCGCGCCCTCGCGGAAGAGGGCCGGGCGGATGGCCGCGCCGTGGCCCGGCAGCAGCCGGGGTGCCGGCCGCTGCCCTTCGAAGATCATGCTGCCGATCGCGTCCACCGCCGTGATCTTGATGGGCAGGTCGTGCGCGGCGACGTAGTCGGCGCAGCCGACCAGCGTGCCGCACGAGCTCACGGGGACGAACAGGTGGTCGATCCCGCCGTCGAGCGCCCGCACGATCTCGTGCATCGTCTGGAAGTGCGCCCGCGCGTTCAGCAGATTGCCGTACTGGTTGGGATGGAAGGAGTTCGGAATGGTGTCGAGCAGCTCCCGCACCCGCTGGATCCGGCGCGGCAGGTACTCCCCGGTCCCGGGATCGGGCAGCTCCACGACCTCGACCTCGGCCCCGAAAGCCCGCAATATCGCCAGGTTCTGCTCCGTGGTCCTGGCATCGACCACGCAGATGAACCTGAGGCCGAGGTAGCGGCAGATCTGCGCCATGCCGATGGCCAGATTGCCCGAACTGGACTCCACCACGACGGAGACCCCGGGAACGAGATCACCTGCGTCGATGGCGGCGCTCAGCATGCTGAGCGCACTGCGGTCCTTGAGGCTCCCCCCGGGATTGAACCTCTCCAGCTTTGCGAACACCAACAGTCCCGGGACGAGCCGTTCGAGTTCGACGAGCGGCGTCCCACCAATAGCCGAAAGAATTCCAGTCGTGGTGGATATTGGCACAGCGCTGGCTCCGTCCATGAAATTGCGCCGGCTCCGCAACCAGAACCAGCCAGCTCACTATCCGGCCACGCCGCTATATCTTTCCTATATCCGTGCACGACGGAAATGGGAGCCGGTCAACACGCGCGGCGTCCTCAGCGGCTCCCCGGTCGCGGAAATCCGGGGGCGGTCGCCGGCGGGTCGAGGCCGCTCGGGACATCGCCGTCGAGCACGTCCAGGGCGTTGGCTCTGAGTAGTTCCCGCACGAGCTGCCGGTTGACCCCGCCGTCCGGGGCCGCCGGGAACTGACCGGGCCTGACCAGGACGACACCGACCCGCTGCAGCCCGAAGCGCAGGGCGAGCCGGGCACGGACGGCGCGTACCAGCCCGCCCTCGTCCGCGCCGTCCGGCTGGGCGACCACGATGATCTCCTCGGGCGTGTCCAGCGCGGGAAAGGCGGTGCAGGCGACGATGGAGCCGAGGTCCAGAAGGCTGCGTTCCACCCGGCCGAGGTGCAGCGGACGGCCCCGATGCAGGATCAGGTCACGTGACGCGCCCGCCACGTAGAGTTCGCCGTCCACCGTGGCCCCCAGGGTGCCGCTGCGCACGAACCCCTTCTCCCCCGTCGCGGTGATCTGGTCGAATCGTTCGGCGCTGAGCCGGTCCTCGTGCCAGTAGCCGGCGGCGACATGCGGTCCCCGCACCCAGATCTCCCCGACGGTCCCCTCCGTCACCGGGACGCCCGTGAACGGGTCGACGATCAGAAGGTCCTGGTCGCCGGGTTCGCCGAGGCCGGCGAGTCGCGGCCCGTCGGTGCCGGGCAGCATGAGGCTCTTGTCCAGCGCGCGCGTGTCGAATCGCGGGGCCCGCAGGACCTGTCCCGCCGATCCCACCGAGGCGATCATCGTGGCCTCGGGAAGGCAGAAGGCGGTGCGCAGCGCCTCGGACCGCAGCCCGGCGTGGCGCAGGCGGTGTGCGAGCTCGACGAGGTTGTCCGGTTCGATCGAGGGCAGGCCGGTCATCTCCAGCACCAGCAGGTGGCGTAATCGGGACAGGTCCAGCGTCGCGCACTGCTCGTGGGTGATCTCGCGCAGGCACTCGTCGAACCCGAATCCCGGGGCCGCGCTCACCTCCACCCGGTAGTCGTCGAGCAGGCGCAGCCACGCGACCGGGTCGGCGCAGAACGTGTGCGGCGGGACGAGCACCGCCGTGCCCCCCGAGAGCAGCGGCGCCAGCAGCAGGGTGAACAGCCCGAGCCCGTGGTGGAGGGGCAGCCAGCCGCCCGTGCGCACGCCCGGACGCAGGTCACACGCCTCGATCAGGGACTCCACGTTGTGCAGGAGGTTGGTGTGCGACAGCGGGATGCCGACGGGTTCACCGGCCAGGCCGCTGGTGTAGTGGAGCAGTGCCGGGTCGTCGCCGGACCGCAGGGGTTCGACCCAGTCGGCGGGGTCCTCGTAGACGACGCCGTCGGTGGCGACGCAGGCGTAGGTGCCCAGGTCGTCGTGGTTCAGCCAGGCATGGATGGCGTCGGCGTGGGCCGTGTCGGTGAGGACGAGATGGGCGTCGGCGTCAAGCGCGATGCCGGTCTGCGTGCTGAGATGGTGCTCCGCGTGTGAGGGGAGCGGCAACGGCACCGGGACGACGTCCGCGTAGAGGCAGGCCAGGAAGGAGCGCACGTACTCGATACCCGTCGGGTAGCAGAGCAGGACTCGGTCCCCCGGTTTGCATACGGTCTGTAACCAAGACGCCACTTCCCTCGCGGCCAGGTGGAGATCCAGGTAGCCGATTCGAGTTTCGCCGTCCCCCTTGAATATGACCGCGTCAGCGTGCGGTCTTTCCTCGACGTGACGAAGTATCGCCCCGAAAACAGATATTTCCCCCATACAAACTCCCCTTGCAGGCTCACAAGGATGGGACCTTGCGCCCGATCGGGCCAAACGCAACTATACCCATCATTCGGGACAGACCCCAGGAACCAAAAGGGGGGAACAATATTCTATTAGGGGTGGCGGAGGGCGATTGTGAGCCAATAACAATGAGCATGACTCATGCTTCACCGAAGGCGAGTAATCGCGCCACCTCACTCTCGTCCACCCTGGGCACCCGGCCGATCGGCGCGTCAGGGCCCGACTCCACCACCTGACGAAGCCGGCTGGTGAAGCGCTCGATCGTGAGCTGGTCGAACAGGTCGGCGTCATACTTGACCACGGCGGTGAACAGCGTTCCGGCCCTGCGGACATCCACCATCAGGTCGAACTGGCCCTCCATCTGCGCGAGGTCGAGAACGGCGATCCGCATCCCGCGATAGGTCGTCGGCGGGCCCTCGATCGAGCCGTCCGCCGCCAGCGGCAGCGGCGGGTCCATCGCGTCCATGGACAGCAGATTGACGGCCAGGTGATAGGGCAGCCCGCGACCGGGTGACAGCTCCCTGATGAGGGCCGACGGAAACTCTCCGTGCGCCGTCGCCGCCACCAGTTCGCGGTGCGCGGCGACGGCGGCCTCCCCCAGCGTGATCCCCGGCGTCAGCCTGGCCCGGAGCGGCACCGTGTTGGCGAAGCAGCCGACGACGTCGCGGGTCCGGGCGGCGAAGCGGGTGCTGACGGGGCAGCCGATGAGGAAGTCGCCGCTCGCGCCGCGCCGGTGGAGCGCCGCCTGGAGCGCGGCGACCACGACGGCGAAGGGCGTCACCCCCAGCTTCCGGGCCTGGTCGATCAGGCGCGCCCCGGTGCTCTCCGGCCACACCAGGGTGACCGCGGCCCCCCGGAACGACCCGGCTGAACGGGTCCGGTCAGCCGGCAGGCCCGCGGGCTCGGCGCCCTCGCAGACACCACGCCAGTAGCGCTCCAGCCGTCCGCGCCGCGGCGATTCCAGCGACTCGCGCTCATGCCGTACGTAGTCGTCGAAGGTCCGCGTGATCACCGGCCAGCCGGGCTCGTCCTGCTCGTAGGCCCACAGCAGGTCGCGCAGGATCATCCACTGCGACATCGCGTCGCTGACGATGTGGTGCGCCGTCACCAGCAGCACCGCGTCACCGGCGCCGCCGCGCACCAGCGTGACCCTGAACGCCCCCTCGCCGAGGTCGAACGGCTGCCCGGCGGCCCGCGCCGCCCCGGCACGCAAGGCGTCCTCGTCCACCGGGCCCAGGTCGACGACCGTGAGCGGCGGCGGCAGGTCGGCCGGCGAGCGCCGGGGCACGCCGTCGACCTCGTCGAAGACCGACCGCAGCAGCTCATGCCGGGCCATGACCGCCGCGGTGGCCCCGCGCAGCCGATCGAGGTCCAGCACGTCGTAGACCCGCAGCGCGACGGTGATCAGGTAGGCCGTGCTCTCCGGTGCCAGGCGGTAGAGGAACCACAGGGCCTGCTGGCCGATCGACAACTCCATCAGGCGACTTCCGCGTGGAGGTGATCGGCCAGGGCGTTGACGGTCGGGTGGTCCCACGCCACCGTCGGCTCCACGACCAGCCCGAACTCGTCCTCGATGTCGCCGCTCAGGCTCATGGCGAAGACAGAGTCCAGCCCCACCTCGACGAGCTTGGCGTCGGGATCGATCTCCTCGGGCGTCCTCTCCACGTAGAAGGCGACCCGCTCGCGCAGCCAAAGGCGGATGTGATCAAGTGTCATGGTCGGTGACTCCTCGCAAGAACGAAAACGGGCGGCCGCGCCGCGTCAGGTCGAGCAGATGTTCGGTGGCCTCGTCCGGGCGGCCGAAGACCCTGGCCAGGCACGCGCGCAGCCAGACGTCGTCGAGGGCGTTGTCCGCCCACACGCGCACGCAGGCCGCCGCCGCGTACAGCTGGGCGTAGTCCCTCGCCAGGCCGAACAGCTCGGGCGGCACCTCCCGCCCGCGAGGCCGCCACTCGGCCATGGAGCGGTGCAGCCGGTCGGCCCGGTCGCGCAGCTCCTCCGGTGCGTCGGGGCTCACGGCCAGGCTCTGCACCAGGCTGCAGCCGTCGCGCGCGGCCAGGCTCAGCCGTCCCGGATCGAGGGGTGGCAGGGGCTGCTTCAGTCCGGTCGCCGCGGCCAGCCCCTCCTGGTCCACCCGCGCGTCGCGGTAGCCCCGCGTCAACGCCGGGAACTGGTTGACCAGGGTGCTGAGGTTGACCCAGGTGTTGCCGTCGAACACGCCGACGATCGCGTGGTCGCGCCAGATCTTCTGGAAGGGCCCGTCCATCAGCAGGGCACGGGCGCCCAGCACCTTGGCGAGCCGCTGGATGGTCCGGTCGATCAGGGTGGGCACGTAGTACTTGACGATGGCGGAGATGAGGCTCTGTTCGCCCGTCAGCGAGTGGATCGACCGGGTGGAGACCACGGTGACGGCCTCGGCGACCAGCAGATCCACGTACGAGTCCGCCAGGGCGCGCGTGGCGAGCGGAAGGTCGGCCAGCCGCCTGCCGTACATCCGGTGGTTCTCGGCGAATTCCAGCACGGTCCTCAGGGCGTGCTCCCCCATGCCCAGGGACATGCCGCCGCACAGGGTACGGGTGATCTGCAGGCCCTTGAGCAGGATCTCCAGGCCCCTCCCCGGCTCTCCGATCATCGCGTCGGCCGGGACCACCGCGCCGGTGAAGCGGATGCCGCTGATGTCGGCGCCCCGCACCCCGTGGGTGGCCACCTTCGGCAGGCATCGGTAGGTGCCGGCGGGCAGGCTGTGCTTGTCCACCAGGAACAGGCTGAATCCCCGCGCGTCGCCCTTGTTCCCGGTCCTGGCCAGCACGCAGACCACGTCCGCCCGGGTGGCATTGTTGATCAGCCATTTCTCCCCGTCGACGCGGTAGCCGCCGGGGACGGGCGTGGCCGTGACATCTCCCGCCAGCGCGTCGCTGCCGTGATCACGTTCGGTGAGCGCCAGGGAGACCACCGCGCCGCCGGACACCTTGGCCGCCAGCCCCGCCACCTGCGCCGGGCTTCCGCCGACCCAGGTGGCCACCGAGCCCAGGTAGGTCTTGCAGTGCGCGAGCGCCACCGTGAAGTCGCGGCCGGCCAGATCCCTGATCATGGCCAGCAGCCGTTCGGCGGGCACCCCCGGCAGGTAGAGCCGCTCCGCTCCGAGGTCGGTCAAGGAGTCGCAGAGCGCGTCGGGGAACTCTTCACGCGCGTCCAGCTCCAGGCAGTGCTCGACCGTCAGCTCCGGCGGAAGCTCCAGGTCACGCATCGTGGCTCTTCCGGTAATGGGCGATCACCCCGTGGGACAGGGCCTCGTGATGGACGGTGAGCCCGCCGGAGGCGAAGAGCTGCCTGGTGACCTGCCGCCGGATCTTGCCGCTGGTCGTCCTGCGGATCTCACCCGGCCGTACCAGGCACACGTTGGCGGCCCCCACCCCGAACCGGCGGCTCAGGGCCGATCTGATCTCCTCGACCAGCTCTCCCGGCGAGGCGAGCGCCCGCGACCTGACCTCCTGGACCACCACGATCTCCTCACGCGGCACGGCCACGGAGAAGACGCACGACGGCATGTTCTCCACCGCCGCGTGCACCTTGCCCAGCGCCCGCTCGAGGTCGTGCGGGTAGAGGTTGCGGCCGTTGACGATCACCAGGTCCTTGATCCGCCCGGTGATGTAGAGCTCGCCGTCCAGCAGCGCGCCGAGGTCTCCGGTCCGCAGGTAGCCGCTCTCGCCCGCGGCGGTGCTGCCGCCGAAGGTGCGCCGCGTCTCCTCGGGCTTGCGCCAGTATCCGGCTGCCACACCGGGGCCGCGCACCCAGATCTCGCCGACCCGCCCCTCCGGCAGCTCCGCGCCCGTGTCGGGATCCACGATGCGCACCTGGAGGGCTCGCGGGCGCCCGCACCCCACCAGGGCCTTGCCCCTCGGAGCGGGGTCCAGCATGTCCCGTTCCAGCGCCCAGGGGTCGACGGTGGTGACGACCGGGGCATGCCCGGGAGCGGTTCCGGAGATGAACAGCGTGGCCTCGGCCATGCCGTAGCCGGCGGTCAGCGATTCCGGCTTGAGCCCCGCGGCGGCGAACCGGTCGGCGAAACGCGTGAGCGTCCCGGCGTCGATGGGCTCGGCGCCGTTGCAGACATGCCGCCAGGAGGACAGGTCCAGGCCGCGCAGTTGCTCGTCGGTGACCCGGCGCGCGCACAGGTCGTAGGCGAAGTTCGGCGCCGCGCTGACCTCCGCCCCGTGCCGGGTGATGAGATCGAGCCACTGCCACGGGTGGCGCAGGAAATCGGTCGGCGACATCAGCGCGGTGGTCCCGCCCAGGTGCAGCGGCAGCAGCAGCATGGCCACCAGCCCCATGTCGTGATGCAGGGGCAGCCAGCTGCAGAACCGCGCGCCCTCGCCCACGTCCAGCAGTTCCGCGCCGACGCGCAGGGTGTCGACCAGGCTGCGGTGGCTGACCATGACGCCCTTGGCGTCGCTGGTCGAGCCGGAGGTGTACTGCAGGAACGCCAGCGAGCCGGGCCCGGTCACGTGGGACCTCGGCAGCGGCTCGCCGTACCCCGCGGCGCTTGCCTCCAGGCCGGGCCGGCCGTCCGCGAGCGCGGCCGAGAGGGCCTCGACGAGCTGCCCGGAGGTGAGCGCCAGGGCGGGTTCCGCGTCGGCGGCCACCGCGAGGACCCGTTCGCGGTGCAGCGGAGAGGCGTCCGGGAACGGCGCGGGAACGGCTACCGCACCGGCGGCCAGGCAGCCGAGGAAGACCTCGACGAACTCCAGGCCGGAGGGGTAGCACAGCAGCACCCGCGCGCCGGGTTCGACCCGCTCGGCCAGCCAGCCGCCGATCCGGCGGGCGGCGAGGTCGAGCTCGCCGTAGGTGCGCCTCTCTTCACCCCGCCGGTCGTGGAAGAGTACGGCGGGCCTGTCGGCGAATGCGCCGGCGTGCCGGCTCAACGTGCTCATGAAGTCCATGGAGCTCATCCCCTACTCCTCAGCCACAGCCACCTGGGTGATCTTCCGGCGGGTATCCGCCCGCCACCGGCTCGCCGGCCGACTCGGCGAAGCTGTCCAGCCGGTCCAGTCCCCAGAACTTCTCCCGCCCGTGGACGAGGAAGGGCACTCCGAAGACGCCGTCGCGATCGGCCGACCGCAGCGCGTCGATCCCCCGTTCGCGCAGCTTGGGGTCGTCCGCCGCGGCGATCAGCCCGGCCTCGTCGAGCCCGAGCGAACGCCCGAGCTCGGCGACGACCTGCGGATCGCAGATGTCGGCCCCCTGCTGCCAGCGCAGTTCGCCGGCCCGCACCGCGAACTCCTGCCCGGCCCCGTGATCGGCCGCGATCAGGTAGGCGAGGTGGGGCACCTCCCATCGGGGGCCGCGGTCCAGCGGCCAGCGCGGCTCCAGGCCCCGAGCCCTGGCCAGCCTCCGCACGTCCTGGAGGATGTACAGGTGCTTGGCCTTGGACATGGCCGTGTAGCCGAACCGGCCGCCCGCCGCGTCGAGCTCGCGCAGCGTGGCCTCCTCCGGGTCCCAGAACGGGATCCACTCCAGCCGGCGCGCCAGGCCGGGATGGCGGGCGAGCAGGTCGTGCACGGTCAGCCAGGAGTAGGGACTGCGGAGGTTGAAGTAGAACTTCACAGCGCCATCCCCCCGTCGACGCGCACGACCTGGCCGGTGATGTAGCCGGCGCGTTCGGAGGCGAGGAAGGAGACCAGCTCCGCGACCTCGCCGGCCGCGCCGAAGCGCCCGAGCGAGATCCGCTCACGGAGCTGCGCGGTGGCCTTCTCCGGCAGGTCGGCGGTCATGTCGGTCTCGATGAAGCCCGGCGCGACCACGTTCGCGGTGATGCCGTAGCGCCCGACCTCCTTGGCCAGGGCCTTCGTGTAGCCGATGATCCCCGCCTTGGACGCGGAATAGTTGGTCTGCCCGACGTTGCCCGCCACCCCGGCGACGGACGACAGGGTGATGACGCGCCCGCCGCCGCGTTTCATCATGCCGAGGATGACCGCCCGCACGATGTTGTGGGTGCCGCCCAGGTTGACGTCGAGGACCCGGTCCCAGTCGGCGTCGGCCAGCAGCGCCAGCGGCTTGTCCCGGGTGATCCCGGCGGAGGTGACCACGGTGCGCACCGGGCCGAGCTCGGCCTCCACGTCCCCGGCGAAGGCGCGTACCTGGGCCCGGTCGGTGACGTCGACCTTGCGGATCATGGCGCGCACGCCGCACGCCTCGATCTCCTTGGCGACCGCCTCGGCCGCGTCGGTGTTGGACTGGTAGCAGAGAGCTATGTCCTGCCCGTCGCCCGCCAGGGCGCAGGCGACGGCTCGCCCGATGCCCCGGGAACCGCCGGTGACCAGTGCGACCGTCATGCCAGCACCCCGATCGGCCGAGTCGTCTCGATCATGGTTCCCATCTCCTGCACGACGACCGGCCCGACCAGCGACTCGCCCTCCATGATGGCGTTCTCGCCGACCTTGCGGACCATGCGTACGCGGTGCTCGATCACCTGGCCCGGCAGCACGGGATGGTGGAAGCGCACGTTGCGCATGCCGCCCGCCAGCACCACGTCACCGGTGAGCACGTCGGGGGTGGGCGACTCCCACAACGCCAGCAGCGCCGCGGCCTGCGCCCAGGACTCCAGCAGCAGCGGCCAGGGGTAGTGGTAGGCGCCGGGGCCCTCCTGGTCGCCGATCCGCTCGTAGCAGGGCTCCGTGCCCGTGACGGCCTTCACCGCGACCAAACTCTCGCCCGGCGAGACGTCGAGCACCCGGTCCAGCAGGAGGATCGGGAAGCGGTGCGGGATGATCTTCTTGATCCCGTCGATCCCGATCATGTCGTCGTCCGGTAGCGCACCTGGAGCCGCGCGGTCTCACCGCGTTCGGTGCTCACCACCGCGGAGAATCCGTCCCCCTGCTCGGCGACCCGCACGGTGAGCGTGTCCTCGGGGAGGACCGGCCGCAGGAAACGCCCGCTGACGATCTCGGTGAGAACCAGATCCGCGCCGTAGGCCGCACGGATGGCCTGGTCGGCGACCTCCAGCACGCCCACACCGGGGAAGACGGGAAAGCCCGGGTAGTGCCCGGCCAGGACCGGCTCACGCGGGTCGACGTAGACGCCGCCGTCGCTCGGCGTGTTCACCGCGAGAATGGCGCTCACCGGCCGGCCCCTTCCGCCAGCAGGCCGCACAGCAGGTCGTACGTGCTGTTCAAGGAGGTGATCCCGGCCATCTCGGTCTCGTCGATCTTGACCTGGAAGCGTTTCTCCAGAGTCACCGCGATCTCCAGCGCCATCAGCGAGTCGACTTCCAGATCGTGGACGAAGTGCGCGTCGTCGGTGACTTCGGCCACGTCGACGTCGAGCGTCGTCGCGATCACCGTCCGCAGTTCGTCCTTGTCCACCGGGGAGGCGGTCATGTCGTGCTCCTTTCGGTCGTGCACAGCTTGTCGACGATGTCCAGCCGGTAGTCCCCGGCCCGGAAGTCCCGGTCGGCCAGCAAGGTTCGATGGAAGTCGGCGTTGGTCACCACGCCCTCGCAGCGGAACTCCCGCAGCGCGCGGGCCATCCGCCGCAGCGCGACGTCCCGCGTGGGGCCGGTCGCGATGATCTTCGCGAGCAGCGAGTCGTAGAACGGCGGCACCACGTACCCCTCGTAGAGGTGGGTGTCGACGCGGATCCCCGGGCCTCCGGGCAATCGCAGCCGCTCGACGCGACCGGTGCTGCCCGCCCAGTCCCGGGCCACGTCCTCGGCGTTGATCCGCACCTCGATGGCGTGCCTGTCCAGGTCGGGCTCGCGCTGCCGGAAGGGGAGCGCCTCACCTCGGGCGATCCTGATCATCCACTCGACCAGGTCGATCCCGGTGCGCTCCTCGGTGACCGGATGCTCCACCTGGAGGCGGGTGTTCATCTCCAGGAAGTACGGCTCGCCGTCGTCGGACACCAGGAACTCCATGGTGCCCGCGCTGACGTATTCCACCGACGTCGCGCCCAGGACGGCGGCCTCACGCAGCCGCTCCCGGAGATCGCCGGGAAGGGAGGGGGCCGGGGTCTCCTCGGCCAGCTTCTGGTGCCTGCGCTGGACGGTGCAGTCGCGCTCGCCGAGATCGATGACGTTGCCGAAGGAGTCGGCGAGAATCTGGACCTCGATGTGCCGGCCGCGGGGCACGTACCGCTCGAGATAGATGCGGTCGTCGCGGAACAGGGTCCGGGCGACCGCCCTGGTGTCCTCCCACATCCGCGCGAGCTCGCCGGGCGCGCGGACGACGCACATGCCCCGGCCGCCGCCGCCCGCCACGGCCTTGAGGATCAGCGGATAGCCGATCCGGTCAGCGGCCTCGGCGGCCTGGGCGATCCCCTCCACCGCGCCGTCGGAACCGGGCAGCACCGGCACGCCGCACGCCCGCATCGCGGCCCTGGCGTCCAGCTTGTTGCCCATGAGCGCGATGTGCTTGGGGGAGGGCCCGACGAAGGTCAGGCCGACCTCGGCGCAGGCTGTCGCGAACAGCGGTTCTTCCGACAGGAAGCCATATCCCGGATGAACGGCGTCAGCCTCGGCCAGCGCGCAGGCGTACAACAGGGAAGGGATGTCGTTGTAGCTGCGCCGCGCGGGCGGGGGGCCGATGTGTACGGCACGGTCGGCGAGTTCCACGGCCAGGCTGTCACGATCGGCGGACGAGTACGCGACAACACTGCCGATGCCGAGGTCGTGGCAGGCGCGGACGATGCGGACCGCGATCTCGCCGCGGTTGCCGACCAGCAGACGCTCCACCTCAGCCCACCGCCCCCAGCTCCATGAGCGGCTGCTCGAACTCCACGACCTCGCCGTCCGCGACGTTGATCCGCACCACGACGCCGGCGTGCTCCGCCACGACCGGGTTCATCATCTTCATCGCCTCGACGATCGCCACCTGCTCCCCGGCCTCGACGTGCTGGCCGACGGTGACGAACGGCGGCTGGTCCGGGGCCGGCCGCTGGTAGAAGACCCCCATCAGCGGGGCGGTCACCGCCTCGGCCGGCTCCCCCGCCGTGGTCTCGGCCGCGGCGTCCGGCGCGGCCTCCGAGGGCCGTGCGGCGGAGGCGGCGGGCAGGGCCGAGCGTTCGACCTCGATCGTGACGCCGTCGCCCTGCACCACCAGGCGTTGCACGTCGCTGCCACGCACCAGGTCCAGGATCAGGCCCGTGGCCTCGACGGTCGCGCGGAGATCAGTCATGATCTTCTCCCTCCGTGCTCCACACGCCGTGGGAGCGCAATCGGTCGCGGCGCCTGGCCACCAGGTCGTCGATCGGCACGGCGAGCAGCTCGCGCAGGTGCCGCGCCAGGGTGGGGCCGAGGTCCTGATCCGGCACCACGTCATCGACCAGGCCCATCGACCGCAGGTCGGCGCCCCGCAGCTTCAGCGCCCTGGCCGTCTCGGGAGCCCGGGCGGCCGTGCCGTACAGGATGGACGCCGCGCCCTCGGGGCTGATGACGGAGAAGACGGCGTGCTCCTCCATGAGGAGGCGGTCGCCGACGGCCAGGGCCAGCGCCCCGCCGCTGCCGCCCTCGCCGGTGATCACCGACAGCACGGGAGTGCGCAGCCCCGAGGCGAGCAGCAGGCACTCGGCGATGGCGCCGCTCTGGTTCCCCTCCTCCGCGGCCAGCCCCGGGTACGCGCCCGGCGTGTCGACCAGCGTCACCACGGGCAGCCGATGGCGCTCCGCGAGGCGGAACAGGCGCATGGCCTTGCGATAGCCGCCGGGATGCGGCATCCCGAAGTTGCGTGCGACGTTCTCGGCGGTGTCGGCGCCCTTGTGATGAGCGATGATCATGACGGGATGACCCGCCAGCCTGGCCAGGCCACCGAGCACGGCCGGATCGTCGCTGCCCTGGCGGTCGCCGTGAAGCTCGGTGAATTCGGTGAACAGCTCCTCCACCCGGCGCCGCGCGTTCGGCCGCCCCGGATCGCGTGCCAGCTTCACCGTCTCCCAGGCGTCCAGGTCCCCGGACGGCCGGGCGCCGGACGGCTCGCGGAGTTCACCGGCGACGCGCTCCCCTGACAGGAGCCCGAGGAGCCGGTCCAGCAGGCCGCGCAGTTCCTGGCGCCGCTCGACACGGTCGACGTGGCCATGGCCGAGGAGGAACTCGGCGGTCTGGAACCCCGGCGGCAGCGCCTGCCTGATCGTCTGCTCGATCACCCGGGGGCCGGCGAAACCCGCCCTGGCGCCCTCCTCGGCGATGATCACGTCGCCCAGGCTGGCGAAGGAGGCGGCCACCCCGCCGTAGACCGGGTCGGCCAGCACGCTGACGAAGGGCACACCGGCCTGCCTGAGGGCGCGCACCGCCTCCGCGGTCTTGGCCATCTGCAGGAGCGACAGCACGCCTTCCTGCATGCGCGCGCCGCCCGAGGCGGAGACCACCACGAGCGGAAGCCGTTCGCGCAGGGCGTCCCCGGCGATCCTGGCCACCTTCTCCCCGACGACGGAGCCCATGCTGCCGCCGAAGAAGGCGAACTCCATGACGGCCAGCGCCATCGGCCGCCCGTTGAGCGTGGCCAGGCCGGTGACCACCGCGTCGTTGAGCCCGGTCCGCTCCCTGGCGCGGGCCAGGCGTTCGCGGTAGGTCAGCCGGTCCTCGAAGCCGAGGGGGTCGAGCGGAGCCAGCCGGCCGTGGCGTTCGCCGAAACTCCCCGGGTCGGTCAGCATGCCGATGCGCTCGAACGCGCGCACCGGGAAGTGCCGGCCGCAGTTCGGGCAGGTGTGCTCATGCCTGACCAGCGCCTCGCGATGCAGGAGGACGGCACAGCCGTCGCAGCGTCGCCAGGTGTCGGCGGGCAGCGCGTCGATCTGTTCCAGCACCGTCATGCCGCTCGCTCCAGCTGCAGGGCCGTGCACCCGACGACCCCGTCGCGGTCGACCGAGGTCACCAGGGTCACGGCTCCGGACGGTCCGCCCGTGACAGCCGCGGCGAGCTGGAACGCCGACGCGGCCGAAGCCGTGTCGCCGAGTGCCTCGCGGCAGTTCCGCCGCGGCGCGTGCGGGCCGACGATGGCGTCGAGAGCGGCGTCCTCCCCCTCGGCGCCCGAGGAGAGGACCGCGCCGATGTCCTCGGCGCGCAGGCCGAGATCCTTCAGGAGCCCGCGCACGCACGCGGTCAGCACCCCGGGGACCTCGACCGCGCGCTCGTGGACCATGAAACGGGAGCCGAGCACGGCCGCCAGCGGCTCGCGCGACGCCGCGGCCGCGTCCTCCCTGGACTCCAGCAGGAAGATCGCGGAACCCTCGCCCGGCGGCACCTCCCGCCGGCCGGCATGCCAGGCGAGCCAGCCCCGCTGTTCGGAGTACTCCTCCACGGCACCGCACAGGACGGCCTTGCACCGGCCGCGGCGCAGCAGCCGGGTGGCGTAGTTGAGAGCGAGGAGGCCGGTGGCCGCCCCGCCGGCGACCGTGGCGTTGGGGCCCTTCAGCCCGTGCCAGATCGCGCTCTGACCGGCCGCCCGGTTCATCACCGTGTTGGGGAAGCGGGCGGGGTCGACGTGGTAGGGCTTGTCCCCGACCAGCGACTCCCGGGTGAAGTCCATGATGCTCTGGATGCTCCCGGAGCTCGTCCCGAGGACCAGGCCCACCTCGTGCGGATGCTCCGTCACGGGGGTGTCCAGCAGCATTCCCACGCTCGCCACGGCGATGGCGGTGGCCCGGTCCATCGTCCGGGTCCCCTTGGCGCCCAGCACGGTGCGGGCGTCGAAGTCCGGAATGAGGCAGGCTCCGGCGTACGGCCCGCCGGAGGTGGCGGACATCGGCCGGGTGCCCGAGGCGAGTCCCGCGGCGAAGGCTTCGACGCCCAGCCCGAACGGGGAGATCACGGAGCAGCCAGAGATGACCAGCTCATCCATCTTGCCCAATCCCTTCCTGAGATGCCCAGGAGCCGCCCGCGGCCAGCAGTTCGCCGCCGTCGACTCCGATCGTGTTGCCGGTGATCCACGAGGAGCTGGTCGCGGACAACAGGACCATGGCCTCGGCCACGTCCTGAGGTGTGGTGAGCCGGTGGTGCGGGTTGTTGCGCGCACTGTCCCGGCTGAACTCGCGGTGCTCCGGAATGCGCCGCAGCGCCGGTGTGAGGGTGACGCCCGCGCGCAGCGCGTTCACCGCGACGCCGCGTGGCGCGAGCTCGCAGGCGAGCTGGCGCACGTGCGCCTCCAGCGCCACCTTCGCCGCCGAGACTGCGCCGTAACTGGGCAGATGCTGCACGGCTCCGGCGCTGGTCATCGCGAAGACCTTGGCCCCCGGCGGCAGCAGGTCGGCCGCGCACAGGTCCTGCACCCAGTACACGAGGCTGTGGGCCATGACGTCCGTGGTCATCTCCAGCTGGCGCTGGGTGAGCATCGGGGCGCCGGCCTTCTCCGGCAGGTACCTGACCAGGGTTCCGAAGGCGAGCGAGTGCAGCAGGATCTTCAGCCCCGCCCCGCCCGTCAGCTCGGCGATCGTGCCCACGAGCTGGTCCCTGGTCGTCTTGCGGGCGGCGTTGAGGTTGTGGAAGTGCGCCTGGACGCCGCAGGCGGTGATCTCCTCGGTCAGCTCCGCCACGGACTCAGCCGCGGCCGCGGTGTCGAAGTGCACGCCCACCACGTTCATCCCCTGCTCGGCCATGGCCAGGGCGCACGCGCGGCCGATCCCGCTTGATGCGCCCAGGACCAGGCCCCAGGTCTTGTCGAGTGAGATCAACATGGTGGTACCCCCGGGAGGAAGGCGCCGAAGGCGTAGTGGCCCTCGGCCGTCGCGGTGATCACTAAGGTGTTCTCCCGCGCGGTGCGCAGGAGGTGGGAAAGCAGCGTCATGGGACTCAGGCACCCTCCGGCCCCGGGTGCCGTGACCACCGGCGCGACGCCGTCGCCCGCGGTGGTGACGGCCCGCACGACCGCCTCGGCCACGGGCGAGTCGTCGACGACCGCGTGGACCTGGCGCGGCCGGGCGTGCTGGACGATGTCCGCCGCGTCCGCGAGCAGCCGCCGGCGCCCCCGGTCGGAGGTGACGAGGTCCGGCGGCGCGAAGGCGGTGCGCGCCAGCAGCCGGGGCTGATGCGTGCCGCCTGGCTCGATGATCATCGCCACCGCGCCGGTCTCCTCCATGGCGGCCACGACCATCACATCGGCCCGGCCGGTCGCCAGCGCCCGCGCGCCCAGCTCGATCGCCTCGAATCCGGCGACGCCCGGTGACGTGCAGGTCAGGCTGAACGCCTTGAGCTGGTGCTCGCTGCTCACGCGGGTGGTCAGCGCGTTGATCGCGAAGTAGGGGGCCCTGGCCGGGCTGAGGTCCTCCTGGCGGGTGGCCGTCATGGCCTGGGTGAAGTACTCGCGGACGGCGGTGCTGGAGCCCACCGCCACTCCCCTGCGGTCGGCCGGCACCCGGTCCAGCCGTCCGCCTCCGGCCACCGCGCGCCGGGTGGCCGCCAGCAGGTGCCGCGAGGCGGGCAGGAGGTACTTGTAGCCTCGCTCGCCCAGCTCGCGCGTGACGTCGAGCGGCGCGCCGACCTCGCCCACGCCGGTGACCGCGATCATGCGGCCTCCAGGACGAAGGAGGCGTTGGCGCCGCCGAAGGCGTAGGCGTTGACCAGGACGCGCGGGACCGGCAGCGGGACCGGCGCGTCCACGGGCAGGAAGATCTCGCAACGCGGGTCCTGCTCGTCGATGGGGACGTTGGCCGGCACGGCGCCGGCGCGCAGGATGAGACAGGCCATCACCGCGCCGAGCGCGGCCGAGGCTCCGCCGGTGTGCCCGAGCAGGGCCTTGGCGCTGTAGAGGGGAACGCGGCCGGCTCCCGGCCCGAGCACGGTCCGCAGGGCCTGGCTCTCGACCAGGTCGTTGAGCACCGTGCCGGTGCCGTGCGGGATGACACAGCCGGGCTCGCCGCCGCCCAGCGCCTCCCGCATGCCGCGGATGATCTGCTCGCCGCTCGGCTCCGGCGCCGTGAGATGGTGCGCGTCGCAGCTCCACCCGCTCCCCGTCAGCCTCGCGTACGCGCTCGCGCCGCGCCGGTGGGCGTGCTCGGCGCTTTCGAGCACCAGGATCCCGGTGCCCTCGGCGAGGATGGTCCCCTGGCGGGCCCGGTCGAACGGCCGGCAGCGCACGGGATCCACCGCCCCGAGCCGGTCGAAGGACGCCCAGCCGACTCTCGAATAGGCGTCGGCGCCACCCGTGATCGCCACGTCGACCTCGCCCGCCCGGATCAGGTCGGCGGCCAGGCACACCGCGAAACCGCCCGCCGCGCAGGCGTTGCTGACGCTGATGTTGGTGCCGAACGCGCCCAGCGACCGCCCCACGGCCGAGGCCACCTGGAAGGACGGGCTTCCGTCAGGGCCCACGTCGCCCAGGCAGGAGCCGAGGACCACGCCGACGCGCAGGTCGGGCACCTGCTCCAGGCCCGCGTCGCCGAGCGCCTCCCGCACGGCCGAGACCGCCAGCTCCGCCGCGCCGCGCGGCACGCCCGGAACCCGGTGGATCAGCGGATGGCGCATGACGACCGGCAGGTCGGTCAGCCGCTCGGGCACCGGCGGCGCCCCGGCGGTCATGGCGGCGTGCAGCGCGGCGGCTCCGTACCCTTGGCAGGTCACCGCGCCCACCCCGGTGACCAGGATGTCGGTCATGACGGGCGGCTGGTCAGGGCGTCGTGGAGCCGGTCGTCGAGGTCGACCAGGTTCCATTCGGATCTGCCGGTCAGCCGCGCGTACCCGTGGGTGATCCGTCCCGTCGCGGTGCGCACCAGGACGCCGTCCCGCACGACGTAGCAGTCCATCCGGCTGGTGTACGTCAGGCGCTTGAACACCTCTTCGACGGTGAGGACGATGTAGAGCTCCTCCTCCATCAGGGCTTCGTCGAGCATCGTGATGCGCGAGTGCGGCACGGCGGGGATGAGCCGCTGCTCGTCCAGCAGCCGCTTGACGGACACCCCCCGGTCGGCGAGGAAGAGGTCCACCACCTCTTCCATGAGCCGCAGGTAACCGGACATCTGCAGCCGCTCGGTGAAGTGGCAGTAGAAGTACGGGATGCGCCACTTCCAGGCGAAGGCGTTGCGTCCCGAGGTCAGGTGCTCCTCCACGGTGACCCCCTCGGGCAGCCGGTCC
>NZ_LAVL01000345.1 GCF_001083785.1 Nonomuraea sp. SBT364 | reverse complement strand
CACCCCCGCCGCCACCGCCGCCGCCTCGGAGGACCGGGCTCTGGGTGACGCTGGGCGCCCTCTCGCTCGCCGCGGTGGTGGCCGTCGGTGCCGCCGTGGGTCTCGTGCTGCGCGGGCCGGTCCCGGCCGCCCTGCCGAGCTCGGCTCCGTCCTCCGCCCCGGCCCGAGCTTCGGCTTCGGCTTCGGCTTCGGCTTCGGCCGATCCGGACATCGTCGCCGTTACCGAGGAGGAGATCACCGCCCTGGTCGAAGGCCACGGCCGGGCGCTGGCGAGCGGCGACGCCGACGCGTTCGTGTCGATCTTCGACGGGAAGCTGGCGGACGGCCAGCGCAGGGTGTTCGCCAACCTGCGCAAGGTGCCGCTCGCCGAGGTCTCGTACCAGGTGCTGCAGCGCAGCGGGCAGTCCGCCGACAGCTTCGGGCGCGGGCTGAAGTTCACGCAGGACGTCGCGTTCGTCCACCGGTTCGCCGGGGCCGACCTGCGGCCGGTCTCGGAGTGGTATCGCTGGACGGTGGAGAAGGCGTCCGCCGGCGCGCCCCTCGTGGTCACCAAGGTCGCCGGCGCCCCGCCCCCGTCCCTGGGCGGCACCACCAAGACCGTCTACTACCCGGGCCCCTGGGACATCTGGCCCGACATCGAGATCGTCCGGGCCGGGGCCGGTGTCGTGCTCGCCCGCCCGCAGCACGCCGACCTCGCCCGCCGCGTCGCCCCGATCGTCGCCCGCGCCACCACCGCGAACCTGGCCTTCTGGCGGCGCAACGGCGATCCCCGGACGGTCATGCCGACGGGCTTCGTGGTCGCCCTCGCCGAAGGGCCCACCCAGCTCGGCAACCTCTTCCGCAAGACGACGGCGAGCGAGGCCGGCGTCTCCATCGCCATGCCGAGCTGGGGTAGCGGCGACGTGAAGATCGGCGGCACCCGCGTCGTCCTCGACACCACGTCCGGTTACTTCGACACCCAGGCGGGCCTGGAGGAGCTGGTCACCCACGAACTGGCCCACTCCCTCGTCGCAAGCCTGGACGCGGGCGGTTTCTCCCTGTTCGGCAAGGCGAACTGGATCGTCGAAGGCTTCGCCGAATATCTCACCAACCGTGACATCCCGGTCAGCCGGACCCAGCGATACCACGAAGGTCGCGCCTACCTCGCCGGCCAACGCGCCCAGCCGTTCACCGGCACGCTGCCGTCCAACCTCGACTGGGGGCGCCAGGACCTGACGCACGCCCACTACCTGATGGGCGAACTGGCCATGCGCCACATCGCGGCCCGCTACGGCGACCGCAAGCTCACCGCCGCCGTGACAGCCGCGTACCGCGCCGGCGGCGACGACGCCGAAGCAGCCCTCTTCCGGACGCTCGGCGTCACCAGAACCGACTTCGAACGCCAATGGGCGAACTACGTCAGGAAGCAACTCGCCTGATCGGGGATATGTATGACAAACCCACCTCCGCAAGGGACGAACTGGGAGCCATCCGCCTGGCCGCCTGGCGACGCGTCCCCGGCTCCCCCAGCCCCTTCACCCGACGCCGCCCCCGGCAG
>NZ_LAVL01000344.1 GCF_001083785.1 Nonomuraea sp. SBT364 | reverse complement strand
GGGTGGCGGCGGCGGCCCCGGCCAGCGTCGCCGCCAGCCGGACGCCGCTGACGCCGAGCCCCTGGATGAGGCCGTTCAGGGCGGGGGCGAGGGACTGGGTGACGTACGCGAGCGTGCCGACGATGACGCCCGCGCCCGCGCCGCCGGCGAGCAGCCGGGGCGTCCCGGCGAGCACGAGCACGACGGGCAGCCAGCCGCCCACGGCGAGCGCGGCGGTGCGGACGGCGGTCATCCGGGCCAGGGACCGGGCCGCGCCGGCCTGCCGGGCGACGCGGCGGGCCAGCCGGGCGTCCGCGCGGTCCTCGTCGCCGCAGGCCACGATGTCGCGCAGGCCGCCGGCCAGGCCGGTCATGGCGTCGGCCAGTTCCTCGTCGGCGATCAGGAAGGCGCGCTGCCGCCGGGCCAGCGCGGGCAGCGACGCCAGGAAGAGCGCGAGCCCCGCCACGAACGCGGGCAGCACCAGCACGAGCGCGCCCGGCACCAGGGCCGACAGGCCGATGACCACGCCGCCGACGGTGAAGACGAACCCGCGCACGGTGGTGACGACGGCGGCGAAGGCGTCCCTGGCCAGCTCGACCTGCAGCCCGGCGCGGGCCACGGCGGCGCTGTCGCGGGGTTCGCGGGCGTGCACGGCGTCCCGGACGACGCGGGTGAGCAGGTCGTCGCGGAACGGTTCGGCGATCCCGGCGACGGCGAGCACCACCTGCCGGGCCGCCACCGCCGCCACCGCCCAGGCGGCGCCGAGCGCGGCCAGCCAGGCGAGCCCGGTCCCCGGGTGGCCGGCGGCGAAGCCGTCCTCGATGGCGCGGGCGACGGCGAGGCCGATCAGGAACGCGGGGGCGGCCTCCAGCAGGGACCACAAGGCGATCCTGGCGAGCAGGCGCGGTTCCCGGAGCAGGGCGCCGCGGAGCAGATCCTTCACGACGGCCGCCCTTCCCGCGGGGGCCGGGGGCCCTCGGGGGAGGCGTCCGCCCGGAAGACCTCCCGGTAGGCCGGGTCGCGCCAGAGGTCGCGGTGCCTGCCGGTGGCGCGGACGGCGCCGTTGTCGAGCCAGATCACCCGGTCGGCGCGGGCGGCGGTGGCGAGGCGGTGGGCGACGATGAGGCGGGTCCTGCCGCGCGGGTCCTCGGTGAGGGCGCGGGCGACCTGGCGTTCGGTGACGGTGTCGAGGCTGGAGGTGGCGTCGTCGAGCACCAGCAGCCGCTCGCCGCGGGCGAACGCGCGGGCGAGGCCGAGCCGCTGGCGCTCGCCGCCCGACATCGGGGCGTCGGCGAGCGGGGTGTCGTACCCGCCGGGCAGCCGCCGCACGAACGCGTCCGCGCAGGCCGCGCGCGCCGCCTCCCGCACGCCCTCGGGCACCCCACCGGCGATCGAGCCGGGGCTGGGGCGGGGCTCGGGCAGGGGGTGGCGGGGCGGGGACGGGGGGAGGGGGTCGGCGGTGGTGTCGCCGGGCAGGGCCGGGCGGTTGAAGGCGTAACCGGTGGGCCGGCGCAGCGTGCGGCGGGGGGGCGCGGGGGGGGGGGGGCCGCCGGGGGGGACCGGGGCGCCGGGCGGGTGGGCGGGGGGGGGGGGGCGGCGGGGGCGGGGGGGGGTTG
>NZ_LAVL01000343.1 GCF_001083785.1 Nonomuraea sp. SBT364 | reverse complement strand
CGGCCACGGCGGCGCCGGCCGCGCACGCAGCCGCTGCTCGCTGCCGCGGCGGTCGTCGTGGTGGCCGCCGGGGTGACCGCCGGGGTGACGACCGGCTTCGGGGGCCCGGCCGGGCCCGCCCCGGCCGTCGCGCCGACCTCGTCGGCGCGCGTGGCCACCCCCCCGCCGACCGTCGACGCCCAGCCCCCGGAGCCGATCGAGGCCGTGTGGCCGCGGGCCCTGCGCAAGGTCCCGGCCACGACACCCGGCGGCCAGAAGCTGCGCCCCGAACAGTTCATCGACGACGACACGCTGCTCGTCTCGACCTGGTCGAGCTTCGAGAAGACCAGCGCCCTGTACGCCTACGACCTCGGCACCCGGAAGCTGCGCACGATCACGAACGTGCCGACGCCCAAGGGCACGGTGCTGTTCGCCGCCGACTTCCACGCCGGCGGCGACCGGATCGTCTGGTGGAGCCAGCTCAGGAACGGCACCACCCAGATCTGGTCGGCCCCGCTGTCGGGCGGCGACGCCGAACTGGTCACGACGCTGCGGGGCGGCCGTCAGGGCCTCGACGGCTTGGAGATCGCCGGCGACCGGGTCGTCTTCTCCTCCCGTTCCGGCGGCGTCCACACCGCCCCCCTGTCGGGCGGCCCGGCGGCCCCGCTGGACGGCGGCGCGTCGATGCACCTGCTGGCGTGGCCGTGGATCGGCGAGCCCGGCCCGTTCGGCCCGGCCGACGAGCCCAGGTTCGCCCGGATCCGCAACGTGGAGACCGGCGAGACGCGCAGCGCCGTCGTCCGGGACGGCGAGGAGATGAGCGCGTGCTCGGTCGCCCGGTGCTCCGGCCACCGCCAGGGCGTCTACTTCCGCCGCCTCCGCGACGGCTCCGGGGAACAGCCGCTGCCCGGCCACTTCAACAGGATGGGCAGCCTGGCGCAGGACCGCTTCCACATCACCGCGCTGGCGGACGGCTTGCGCTTCATCGCCGTGACCCTGACCGACCTGACCGACGGACGCTCGGCCGACCTGGGCATCAAGGCGAGGAAGAACGCGGGGGGCGGGTTCGCCGTCTCCCCTCCGGCCATCGCCGCCGACGGCAGGCTGGTCAGCTACACGATCAAGGACACGCTGCACGTGATCGACCTGTCCAAGATCTGACCGGCCGCCGAGGCGGTCGGGGCGACCGTCCCGGAGCCGGACGGGCCCGGGGGCTCGCCGGGGCCGTCCTGGGGGATCGAGCTGATGCTCGCCGACGGCCGAGGGCAGCGGCGGCCGGCCGGGTCGCCCGCCTGGGGCACGCAGTCGCCCGGCTCGCCGGGTCCGGTCCCCGGCGGGTCCCCGCCCGGCGGTCCGGGCTCGTCCGGCCGCTCCGGCCCGTCCGGCCCGGCCTGCTCGCGCCGGTCCGGTGACGCGGGGACGGTGACCGGGGTCATGGTCCGGGTGTACGTGACCGGAACCGTCAGCGTCGCCCGGACGCTCGGCGCCCCGCGCGGCGGTGTCACGGGCGGTGTCACGGGCGGTGTCACGCGCGGGGCCACGGACGGGCGTGCCGTCGAGCGGGCGCTCCGGTCCGGTCGCACGACCGGCACCTCCCCCGGCGCCCCGCCCCCGATCCGCAGC
>NZ_LAVL01000342.1 GCF_001083785.1 Nonomuraea sp. SBT364 | reverse complement strand
ATACTCCACACCCCATCACGTAACGCATCTCACACCCGCAAATCCGGCGAACCCATAACCCCAATCCGCCCCAACCCCACAACCACACCCACCCGGGGAGCGGGACAACAACCGCACCCACGCGGGGGAGCGGGGACCACCAACCGCACCCACCAAGCACCGCGAACCCAGAACCAGGGGAGAGGCTCACCAACACCCCGCGATCAGCCCACCACCCCGTGATCAGCCCACCCGCAGAACCCCGAACCAGCAGGCACAACAGACCCCGCCGAAACCCCGTCAACCAGGGCCAGCCAACCCCGGCCACTCACTCCCGACCACCACGCGCCCCCTCCGCACACCCAGCACCCGGCAACCCATCACCACTCACAACCGAGCCCGAACCCACCGCAAGCACGGAAGAATCCCGCACACCCCCGCCACCCCAGCCCCGACGCACAACCACGACAAGACGGGAAAGCACAGGCTGCCCCAGCAGAATGCCGAGAAAAACCAGCACAAGCCCCGCAACCTGCCGCCCAGCCAACGCCTCACCCGCGACCACCGTCCCGAGCAAGACCCCCGTCACCGGATTGAGCAAACCGATCAACCCCACCGTCCCAGCACTCAGATGACGCAACCCCGCGAACCAAGCCGCGAACGCCAAAGCCGTCGCCACAACAGTGAGATACGCGAAACCCAGCAACTCAGCCCCACCCAGCGGCGGCGGCGACCCCTCGACCACCACCGCCACCGGCACCAACGCCACACCACCAGCCAGCAACTGCCACGAAGTGAGCGAGAAGACATCCACCTCACCGCTCCACCGCTTGGCCAGCACGTACCCCAACGACGACATCACCATCGCCACCACAGACGCCAGAACACCCGACAAACCAGCCGGGCCGACATCCTCCAGCAACATCAGCCCCACACCAGCGATCCCCACACACGCCCCCGCCGCCTGCGCGACCCGGGGACGCTCCGACACAGCCGCCCAGGCGAACAACATCATCACCATCGGCGAGGTCGCCATGATCGTCGAAGCGATACTCGTGGGAAGCGTCTGCGCCGCCAGATAGACCAGCGCGAAGAAAGCACCCATGTTCAGCGTGCCGAGCACCGCCGACTTCCACCACCACGAACCTCTGGGCAGCTTCCTGCAGATGAGAAGCAGCAGCAGCCCCGCGGGCAGCGCCCGGATCGCGGCACCGTAGAGCGGGTGGTCGGCCGGCAGGAACCGCTGGGTGACGAAGTAGCTCGCGCCCCAGGCCACGGGCGCGATCGCGGTGATGCTCATCCAGCGGAAACTCGCTTCCATGGACGTAATGTAGCCGCCGCGAAACCACCACGACCCGTTGACCCGCCTCGGCCGCGCCCCACCGGCCGGGGGGAGCCCGCATCGTGGTTACTTGACATAATGTTCATTATCAAGCAACGACGCATACCGCAGAAGACGCCACAAAGAGCCGCAATTCATCGCCGCTGCCCGCGGGCAACCGCGTCACGCGTCCTCCGGCGGCCATGCGCCCGCAGGGCGTGAGCGCGTACGATCGAATCATGCCCAGCCTGGCGATCTCCACCGGCGGCCTCGTAGCGCTCACCGCAGTCGTCACGGTCCTGATCATTTACTTGATCATCCTGGCCGCCCGCCTCACCCGCCGCCCCCGTAACC
>NZ_LAVL01000341.1 GCF_001083785.1 Nonomuraea sp. SBT364 | reverse complement strand
GTGATCGCGCTGGTGGCCGGAGGTGGGGCGGCCGCCGTGACGCTGGCCGTGAACGAGCCGGTCGCGGCGCCCGCACCGGCGGTCAGGCCCGTGCCGGGCGGGACGTGGACGCCGCGGGCGGTGACGCCCGTGGCCGAGCCGCCGTCGAAGGGGACGGAGCTGACGCTGCCGGGGGATCTCGGGATCGCGTACGAGCATCCCGCGGACCCCGTGCGGCTGACGTCGATCAAGGTCGGCGAGAGCCGCCGCTACACCCGCGACCCGCGCACCGGCCGGTTCGGCGACGCCGGGCCGCACACCGTCGTCGCGGAGGCGTCGCCCGACGGCCGCTGGCTGGCCAGCTTCAACACGCTGTACGCGGCGGCGGGGGACCACCTGGCCGTCCAGTTCGTCGACCACCTGACCGGTGAGCGGTTCAGCGTGCCGGTGCTGCGGCCGCCGTACCAGTCGCTCGGCCTGAGCTGGTCCCGGCGGAGTGACCGGCTGCTGCTGTCGGCGCAGCGGTTCGAGAAGGTGAACGGGGAGAACCAGCCGTTCAGCGCCGGATACGTGATCGTCGACGTGGCGGCGGGTACCGCCCGGTTCGTGCCGACGGGCGACGGCGAGGAGGTCAGGCAGGCGGCGCTGGCGACCGGCGGCAAGGTGGACCCGAGCCGTTTCTACGCCGAGTACCGGTGGACCCCCGACGGGCGGTCGGTGGCGAGCCGGTTCCTGACGGCCGAGTGGGGCCAGGGCGTGCGGGTGCGCGACGCGGAGAGCGGCCGGGTGACGGGCATGATGCACTGGGTCGGGCACGTCCTGGGCGTGGGCGACTGGTATTCGCCGAGCGGCGGCAGGTTCGCCACGAGCGCGTGCGCCAAGCGGCTCGCCGCCTGCGTGTGGACGACGGCCGGCGCCACCCGCCTGGCCACCGTGCCGACGCCCGAGGGCGCGAGCATGGTGGGCTGGTACGACGAGAAACACCTGATCCAGCTCGTCCCGGGCGGCAAGGACCGCACCAGGGTCGTCGTGGTCGACTTCGCCGGCAAGGAGGTGCGGGTGCTGGCCGAGCTGCGTACGCCCGGCGGCCCGCTGGTGGACGTGCGCTACACGCGGGGCTGAGCCGTGCCCGCCGCCTCCCAGCCCGGCGATCCCGCCCGGATCGGCGCGTACGTGGTGCGCGGGCGGCTCGGCGCGGGCGGGCAGGGCGTGGTCTACCTGGCCGAGGCGCCGGGCGGGCGGCCGGTCGCCGTCAAGGTGCTGCGCGCCGCCGACGAGGCGGCCGCCGCGCTGCTGCGCCGCGAGGCGGAGGTGCTGCCGCGGATGGCGGCCTTCTGTACGGCGCAGGTCCTGGAGGTCGGTACGGCGGGGACCGAGCCGTACGTCGTGAGCGAGTTCATCGAGGGGCCGACGCTGCAGCAGGCGGTGGCGGCGCGCGGCCCGCTGCACGGCCGCGAGCTGCACCGGCTGGCCGTGGGCACCGCCACGGCGCTCGCGGCCATCCACCGGGCCGGGGTCGTGCACCGCGACTTCAAGCCGGGCAACGTGCTGCTCAGCCCGGAGGGGCCACGGGTGATCGACTTCGGGATCGCGCGGCCGGTCGGGGACGTGGAGGCGGGCGAGGAGGTGACCGGGACGCCGCCGTACATGGCTCCGGAGCAGTTCACGCCGGGGGCGGCGGGGG
>NZ_LAVL01000340.1 GCF_001083785.1 Nonomuraea sp. SBT364 | reverse complement strand
CACCCGGGCTCCAGCCGCCGCCCCAGCCCCGTCACCGCCGGCCACAACAGCACCACCCCGGCCGCGAACAGGCCGTAGGAGAGTGCCATGGGTCCGGGCCGGTCGGCGTAGGCGGCGAGCTGCCCGGGGAAGAAGTCCCGCTCGCCGAGCCGGGTCAGCACCCCGGCCAGCAGAAGCAGCGGGCCCAGAACCATGCCGATGCCCTCGGCCCAGCGGCCGGGTACGTCCGTTCGCGTCATGCCTGCCATTCAAGTGACGCGGGCGGCCGTTCTCACTGGTGCGCGGAGGAGAGACGGGGGTAGTCCAGGCACCACCTACACCCGTTGCCGGGACATCGGCCGCCCGTCCTGATACCGCGAGGCGATGCGCCGGCCCAGGCGCTGCGCGGGCGCCTCCACGATCCTGTACGTGAGCGCGGCGCAGCCGAGGAGCGCCGCCACGACCAGCACGCCCAGCCCTGCCCGGTACGGCCAGGCGACGGCGGCCGGGTCGTCGAGGAAGCCGTCGACGATCTCCAGCAGGATCGGGTGGATCAGGTAGACCGAGTAGCTCACCGTCCCCAGCCACGCCCACAGGGCGGGCACGTCCCGGTGGGCCAGCAGCATCCCGGCCGCGAACGTCGCCCAGGCCGCCACGATCGCCACCACCCACGGCAGCGGGTCCTCGGTGTGCCAGAGCATCGCCGCCGCCACCGCCGCCACCGGCACGCCGCCGGCCAGCAGCCCCGCCCGCCGCCAGGAGATCTGCCCCGCTTCGGCCCGGTACAGCGCCGTCCCGGCGAACATCGTGGCCAGGATCGTCAGGCTCTGCCAGGCCGGGATGCGGCTGTTGACCGCGATCAGCCCCAGCGTGAGCACCGCCAGCGCCACCGCGCCCGCCCGTCGCGCGACGGCACGGGAACTGAGCGCCCCCGCCAGCCCGCACCCGGCCAGCGCGATGGCGGCCAGGGTGGTGGCGAGCGTCGGCCCCGTCCGGGTGAGCAGGGTCATCGGCAGCACCCCGCCGGCGGCCACGGCCAGCACGCCGAACCCGGCGGCGACCTCCGCGCTCCGCCGGTGCCGGCCGGCCACGAAGAGGGCCGTGGCCAGCAGGTAGAAGGCCATCTCGTAGGAGAGCGTCCAGAGCACGTTGACCACGTTCGGCGCGTTCAGCAGATCCTGGAGCATCGTCAGGTGCGCGAGGACGGCCGTGACCGGGCGGTCCGTCAGCCATACGTGGATGCCGTCGATCCCGGTGACGGCCAGCAGCAGCGCGTCGCCGACGACCACCGCCCACAGCGGGTAGAGCCGGAAGCCCCGGCCGATCCAGAACCCGGCCACGCTGCCCCGCCGCTCCAGCGACGCCGGGATCACATAGCCGCTGACCAGGAAGAACACGATGACGCCGTACCAGCCGGCGGCGAACCACGGGCCCGTGACCCCGCGCAGCTCGGGGTAGAGCGGGTTCAGCGCGTGCTCGTACACGACCACCAGCGCGGCGACGCCCCGCAGGGCGTCGAGCCAGCCGAGCCGTGGCCGGGGGTGGATCACCGTCGCGGGGGAAATTTCGGTGTTTGCCATCGCGAGGCCGACCATATCGCTGCACCACCATCGGCTTCCACCAGCTCGGCGCCGGACCCGGCCTGGAGGCGCTCCTCGCGCACACCGGCGCCGACCGCGTCTTCGCCGTCAGCGTCGGCGCCCTCATCGCCCTCCACACCGCCACCCGCTTCGCTTCCCCCGAAGCCCGCCCGACCCAACCCGAAA
>NZ_LAVL01000339.1 GCF_001083785.1 Nonomuraea sp. SBT364 | reverse complement strand
CGCCGCACCCAGGATCAGCCCGCCCGCCGCCCACCCGCGCTGACGGGCGACACGGCGCTCCACCTCGGCGTACGGGGTCGTGGAGAACGACACCAGCTCGTAACGGGAGGCGTACCGCCCGGGCAGCGCCCGCTCCAGCGCGTGCTCCAGCCGCTTGCCCGCCAGGAACACGCGGGAGCCGACCTTGTCCCGCATCTCCACGAAGTTCGCCAGCGCCAGACGGGCGATCACGTCGGTGTCGGCCCTGCGGCGCTCGAACAGCGCCAGCGCCCCGGCGAAGTCGTCGCCGGTCTCGTCCAGGCAGCGGTCCAGTTCGACGCAGTCCTCGAACCCGCAGTTCGCGCCCTGGCCGTAGAACGGCACGATGGCGTGCGCGGCGTCGCCCACCAGGCCGACCACGGCCGCCCCGGTGGTCACGTGCCACGGGTCGCAGCGCATCGTGACCAGGTGGCCGACCGGGTTCGCCAGGAAGCCCTCGACCAGGTCCGGCATCAGCTCGAACGCGTCGGGGTAGTGCTCGGCGAAGTGGTCGCGGATGCGTCGCGGGCTGTCCAGGGCGGCGATGGTGTGGTGCGGCCAGAACAGGGTGCAGGTGAACGAGCCGCCGGGGTTCGGCAGGGCGATCATCATCGAGGCGCCGCGCGGCCAGATGTGCAACGCGCCCGGCTCCATCGCGAACCCACCGGCGCGCGCCGGGATGGTGAGCTCCTTGTAGCCGTAGTCGAGGTAGCTCTGGCTGAAGTTCACGCCGGGCAGGGCCTGCAGGCGGCCGCGCACCGCGCTGAACGCGCCGTCGGCGCCGATCACCACCCGCGCCTCGGCCTCCACCTCCGCGCCGGCTCCGGGTCCGGCTTCCGTCTCGAACCTCAGCCTTCCCGTACGCTCGTCCAGCCCGGTGAGCCGGTGCCCGAACCGCACCTCGACGCCGGGGAGCGCGGTGGCGGCGTCCAGGAGCTTGAGGTTGAGCTCGGCCCGCCCGATGGAGTTGATCGCCTGCCGCCCTCCCGGGCTGTAGGGCTGGAAGGTCAGGCCGCCGTCGAGGGCGTGCATCATCCGTCCCGGCATCGGGATCGCGTCCTTGAGCACCTCGCGTTCCAGCCCGACCCGGCGCAGCGCGTCGATGCCCCGCTCGGAGATCGCCAGGTTGATCGACCTGCCCCGGTCCGCGCCGCGCTCCCGCGGATCCTGGCGGCGCTCGTACAGGGTCACCCGGTGCCGTCGGCGGGCCAGGAAGCAGGCGAGCAGGCAGCCGACCAGGCCGGCGCCGACGATCGTGACCTCCACCCCTCCTTCGTACGGCGGACTGGGCGGAATGTCCAGCTATCCGAGCGCTCCGTCGATGGCCCGGACGGTCGCCCGCCAGATGGCCGACCCGGGGGCGATCACGTCGAAGTGGTCACCGGCCATCTCCACGTACGTCACCCGGTCCCCGGCCATGGCCGCGGCCCTCGCGTAACGCCGCCCGAAGTCACGCAGGTCCGGATCGTCCTCCGTCCCCTGCACCACGACCTGCCGCACGCCCAGCGGCAACCGCCCCATCGGGTTCGCCGGCCCGTACACCTCAGCTGTCCCGACCGGAACGGCCGCCCCTGAAGGCCCGGCCGCAGCCACCTCGGCACCGCCCACCTCGGCACCGCCCACCTCGGACCCGCCCACCTCGGCAGCAGCCATCTCGGCACCGCCCACCTCGGAAGTGGCTACCTCGGAAGTGGCTACCTCGGACGCGCCGCTCGCGGGAGCGGACGTCGCGGGGG
>NZ_LAVL01000338.1 GCF_001083785.1 Nonomuraea sp. SBT364 | reverse complement strand
GCGTCAAAGAGCCACCACCCCCCGGGCTGTCAGCAGCGACGGAGCCGGTCGCCGAGCCGGTTGTGGAGCCGGTCGAGGCGCTGGTCGCGTGGGGCGGGGCGGTGGCGCCGGGTCCCGGGCCGCCGGTGGCCGCCCACAGCAGCGCCCCGCCCACGGCCAGGGCCGTCGCCGCCGCGCACACAGCCGGTACGACCCGCCCCCTGGCCTGCGAGCCGCCCCGCTGGAGTCCGCCTCCCGGAATGCCGGTGGGCGCCGTGCCCCATCCATGCGCGCCCGCCGGATCCGTACGGGACCGCGGCTGTGTCGAGCCCGCGACACCGGGCCGCTCACGCCCGCCGCCATCCCCCCGCCGTCGGGGGACGCCGCCGCCTCCAGGGCGTGCCTGAACGCGTCCGGGGTGGGGCGGCGCAGCGGGTCCTTCGCCAGAGCGGCGAGCAGCGCCGGACCCAGCGGTCCCGCATGCCGAGGAGGCGGCGCCGGTTCCGTCAGGACGGCGCCGAGGGCCGCCAGGTGGTGCGGCCGGTGGAACGGGCCTGCCCCCTCCACGGCGGCGTAGAGGGTCGCCGCCAGCGACCACAGGTCCGACGGCGGGCCCGCGCCCCCGTCGTTGCGAATCCGCTCCGGCGCCATGTAACCGGGCGAACCGACGAGCGCGTCCGCCGAGGTGAGCGCCGTGTCCCCGGAACGCACGGCGATGCCGAAGTCGGTCAGGATCGCCAGGTCGTCCCGGGCGAGCAGCACGTTGGCGGGCTTGACGTCCCGATGCAGGACGCCCCGCCGGTGTGCGAGCCCGAGCGCGTCGAGGAGCTGCAGCCCGATCCGCGCCACCCGGTCCGGCGGCAGCCGTCCGCCGCCCTCGACCAGCCGCTCCAGCGAAGGCCCGGCCACCAGGTCCATGACGATCCACGGGCGGTCGTCCTCGAGGATCACGTCGTGCACGGTGATGATCGACGGATGGGCCAGCCCGCCCGCCGCCCTGGCCTCGCGGATGGTCCGCTCGCACAGCTCACGCCGGGCGGCCCAGGACATGGCGGACGGCAGGCGTACCTCCTTGACCGCCACCTCGCGGCCCAGCAGCCCGTCCCAGGCCCGCCACACGATGCCCATGCCGCCCTCGCCGAGCCGGGACGCCAGCCGGTAGCGGCCCGCGAGGATCGCGTCAGTCGCCATGCGCGATGGCTTGCCCGATCCAGCGGGCGGCCTGCACCGCCCGCTCGCGCATGCGGGAGTCCTCCGCGACGTCGCGCCCGTACTCCACCTCGACGATGGCGTTGCTCAGCCGGAACGTCACGTTCGCGGTGAACGACGGGCCGAGGATGCTCCGGTGCCCCGTGTCCGTCGCGTACGCCTCGTTGCCCAGCCCGGTGATCGGCCTCGGCGGCCAGTTGACCATCTCCGAGTACGAGGAGGTGCTCATCCTGGCCGCCATCTCCCGGCTCAACCCGAACGTCTTGGCCGCCTCCGCGGCGTCCGGGCTCAGCTTGACCTGCACCCGCAGGTCCATGGTCAGCCGATCCGGCACGTCGATCGAGATGTCGCTGCTCCAGGAGCACGACCCGGCCAGGTACGACTGCGGTTTGTGGGGGTTCAGCACGAGCTGGGCGACCTGCTCGTCGGTGAGCGTCTCGCAGAGGTCGGGGACGGTGGAGATTGCCTTGCCGGTGTCGTCCCCCGGGGGGATGACGGGGGTGGCGGGCGGCGTGTGCGCGGCCGCGCCCGCGCCGGCGCCTGCGTGCCGTCCCCGCTCGGCATCCCGCTGGTGGGCGTGGTGTCGGTCCCGGGGGTGCTGGAGGTGGT